>JAWDJY010000001.1:0-141497 GCA_032469775.1 Geobacteraceae bacterium
GGTAAGATCTGCGTTGATCGCATCCAGCGCCTTTTCCGCAAAGGCGCCGGAAGTGAATCCGAGGCTGTCCCGGCCGGAACTGCCGTAAAAGACCTCGATCATTTCGCGGATCTCGCGAATCAGCGCCACCGAGATGTTGACAGTGCAGCCGCTATGCTGTTCGACCGCCTCGATCGCCGGTTTGTTGAGCGGGTCGGCGATGGCGATATTCAGCTCGCCACCGGCCTTGATCAGCGGGATCAGGTTGAACTTCCTGGCCATGGCGGCCGGGATCAGTTTGACCGCGTCCGGGTCGATTATGTCGCTTTTCAGGCGGATGTAGGGCAGGTCGAGCTGGTTCGAGAGCGCCCAGTCGATGTCCTCCTGCGTGACTATCCCCAGGTTTACCAGCGCCTCGCCGAAGCGCGCGCCGGTCCGTTTCTGCTCTTCCAGCGCCAGCGAGATATCGGCTTCGCTGATGATCTGCGAAGCGGAAAGGATGTCGCCCAGGGAACCCTTCTTGATTTGATCTGCCATGCCGGACCTCCGTTGTTGCGGCAATCTGAAGTTAAAACTAGTCGTTGCGGTCGCTCAGGTTTTCGAAACGGGTATGCTCGCCGAAGAAGGCCAGCTGCACGGTGCCGAGCGCGCCGTTTCTCTGTTTGCCGATGATCACCTCGGCGTTGCGCTCGTGCCCCTGGGTGCAGGAACCGTCCCGTTTGCGGCAGTTGTCGCAGTAGACCGATTCGCGGTAGACGAACATGATCACGTCGGCATCCTGCTCGATCGCGCCCGATTCGCGCAGGTCGCTCATCATCGGGCGTTTGTCGGCCCGTTTTTCCAGTTCGCGGTTGAGCTGGGAGAGGGCGATCACCGGCACGTTCAACTCCTTTGCCAGTGCCTTCAGCGAGCGGGAGATGTCCGAGATCTCCTGCTGGCGCGATTCGGAGTTGGCGCCGCCGCGCATCAGCTGAAGGTAGTCGACGATGATCATGCCGATATCGTGTTCGCTCTTCAGACGTCGCGCCTTGGAGCGCAGCTCCAGCACCGTGATGGCCGGGGTGTCGTCGATGAAGATCTTGGAGTCGTGCAGGATTCCGGCCGCCCGGGTCAGCCTGGGCCAGTCCGAATCCTGGAAATGGCCGGTGCGCATCTTGCCGAAATCGATCCGGGCGATCGAGGCGAACAGACGCATCACCAGCTGCTCCTTGCCCATCTCCAGCGAGAAGACCACCGACGGCACCCGGTTCTTGTTGCGCGGGTCGGCGCTGGCGTATTCGGCGATGTTCAGCGCCAGCGTGGTCTTGCCCATCGAGGGGCGGGCGGCGATGATGATCAGGTCACCCGGCTGGAAGCCGGCCGTCATCAGGTCCAGGTCCACATAGCCGGTCGGCGCGCCGGTGACCAGCTCCTTCTTTGAGTGCAGGCTCTGCAGGATCTTGAAGGTATCCTTGATGATGTCCTTGACCTGCACGTACTGGGGGCGCAGCTTGTTCTCGGAGATCTCGTAGATCTGCTTCTGGGCCATGTCCAGCAGCTCGTTGACATCAGACTTCTCGTCGTAGCCGCGGGTGGCGATCTCGGTCGCCACGCTGATCAGGCGGCGGTTGATCGACTTTTCCTTCACGATCTTGCAGTAGTAGGCAACGTTGGCCGCGGTCGGCACATAGTCGACCAGGGTCACCAGATAGGAAGCGCCCCCCACCTCCTCAAGCTCGCCCTGTTTCCGCAGCATCGTACTGAGGGTGATCAGGTCGCACGGTTCGCGCACGTCGGAGAGTGCCATCATGGCCTGGAAGATCTTGCGGTGGCTCTCGCGGTAGAAATCTTCCGCCACCAGGATTTCCAGCACCCGGTTGATGGCGTCATTGTCGATCAGGATTCCGCCCAGGATCGACATCTCGGCGTCCAGGTTCTGGGGGGGGAGTTTGTGCTGCTCTGTGCTGTTCATACTGTCTTTATATCTCCTGTGCTCTACTCGTACAATTTAAAACGCATGCTGACGCCAACTGGCCGGTATCAGTCGCTGTCGCCGGCCGTATTCGAAGACTTTCTATTTTCCTGCGCCCAGCGCCTCGAATTCCACGATTCCCCAGCGGGAGTCGCTGTGTTCGTAAAAGGACAACGGCTCCACCCGGATAAAACGGGTCACCGTGGGGTAGACGTCGATGTGCTGGAGACCGGATTTCGGCTGGAGCTCGATTTCCTGGGAGGTGTTGTCGCTGAAGACGATACGCGCCCTCTTGATGGTGTGCCGTTCACCGCCCCCGCCGCCAAGCTTGTGCATGATTCCGATCCTTTCGATCCGGGCCGGACTGACGAATTCGACCTGGAATGGTTCCGTTCCGAAGCTGTAGGCGGCGATTCCGTCCTTGGAGGTCGAGTTGGGGCTGGGATCGTCTGGGCCGAGGTTGCCGTCGTTAACCAGGGAGCGCGGGGTTCCCCAGGCGGTGAAGCCGCTGGTGACACGGGCTCCGTTGGAAGACAGGGCATGGTTGGTCATTTTCATTCCGCCCGCCTCATCAGTGAACTGGATGGCGACGACATCCTCCTTCTTCACCGGGATCGACAGCGTTTTTCCGTTGCGCAGGAGGATCTGCACGTCGGCTCCGGCGCCGGTCACGAATACCGCCCCGAGGAAGGCTGCGGTCACACAGGTAATGAACTTACGTCGATACATAATGGCATTCTCCTTTCATTATAAGCCGGGTTTACCGGCAGCGCTGATCCACCCGAACGGAACAATTCTCCCGGCAGTGTCGGCAAAGCTCCTCGATTACTAATCTGTCAGCGCCTGTTGGCGCAGGTCACATCCTTGACCGCCGCTACCACGTCCCGTGCATCGTCATCGGTCATTTTCGGGAAGAGCGGCAGTGAGAGTATCCGCTGCGAGGCGTAGCTGGCGTTGGGCAAGGCCTCGTCCGCGACCGGCATGTGCTCGCGGTACCAGGCGTGGTGGTGGATGGCCTTGTAATGCAGCCCGCTGCCGATGTTGTGCTTCTTCAGCTCTTCCATGAAACGGTCGCGGTCGATATTAAGCTTTTCGATCCTGACCAGAGGTGTGTAGAGGTGCCAGGCGTGGCGCTGCTGATAGGGTGCATAGGCGGGCAGGGCCAGTTCGGACAGGCCGGCGAATTCGCGGTTGTAGAACTCGGCGATCTCCTTCCTGCGGTCGATGAAACCGTCCAGTCGGGGCAGTTGATGGATGCCGATGGCGGCCTGGATGTCCATCATGTTGTATTTGAAACCGGGCATCATGATGTCGTAGTTGGGCGTGCCGCTGGCGGCAAAACGCTTCCAGGCCTCGCGGCTCATACCGTGGAATTTCATCAGCGAGATCTCTTCGGCCAGGTTCTCGTCGGCGGTACAGACCATGCCCCCCTCGCCGGTGGTGATGTTCTTGTTGGGGTGGAACGAGAAGATCGAGATCGAATCCAGCGAGCCGATGCGCTGCCCCTTGTATTCGGTTCCGACCGCATGGGCGGCGTCCTCGATCACGGTCAGACCGTGCTCCCTGGCGATGGCGAAGAGCGGGTCCATGTCGCAGGCCTGGCCGGCGAAGTGTACCGGGATGACCGCGCGGGTAGCGGGGGTGATCTTCTCGCGGACACGCTCGACGTCGATGTTGAGCGTGCCCGGCTCGATGTCCGCCAGGACCGGCGTGCCGCCGCAGAGGATGATCATGCTGACGGTCGAGGCAAAGGTCATGGGGGTCGTGATGATCTCGTCCCCCTCCTTGATGCCCAGCGCCAGCAGTGTCAGGTGCAGTCCGGCGGTGGCCGATGTGAGCGGTACGGCGTAGGGCGCGCCGACATAGGCCTTGAAGGCCTCCTCGAAACGCTTGACCTTGGGGCCGGTGGTGATCCAGCCCGACCGGAGCGAATCAACCACCTCGTTGATTTCGGCGTCCTCCAGGGTGGGGGTTGAGAAGGGGAGAAAGGTGGTGCGCATGGTAAATACTCCTTGGTTATCTGTTGCTGATCAGAATCCGTCGTCCCGATTCCATCACGGTAATTGCCTGCGGTTTCAACTGCGGGGCGAGAGCTTCGAACTCCCGCTTTTTAAGTATCAGCAGGACATGTTCCGGTCCGCTCCAGAGCCGCAGCAGCGCTTCCCGGTCCGGGAACCAGGCCGATTGGTCTCCCTGCTTGCTGCCGAAGGTCAGTTCATCCGGGTTGCCGGTCACCAGCACCCTGCGTCCGGTATACCAGGAAACCGCCTGCATCGGCCCGACGGTGACGATGCGGCTGTCCGGCCTGGCCAGTTCACGGACTTTCATTGCCAGGTCGCGCGGCGATTCGCTGTTGGCTATATTACCCATGATCAGGCGCGGGACCAGGATTTCGAGCAGGAAAGAAGCCAGGCAGAGCACGATCACTATCCGGAGCGGATCCTTTCCGGCCGAGAACAGCAGCACCGTTCCCTGCAGCAGGAACAGCGCGCCGATCGCCAGGCCGCTCGCGGTTGAGACTACCGGGGCGTAGGTGACGAACTGTTTCAGCGGCGCCGTCAGGGAGGGAATCAGCGCGGTTATGGCGGCCGCCACCTGCGGCAGGTTGGAGTAGCCGACGGCCCCGCAGCCGAGCAGCAACAGGATGGAGCCCAGCATTATCGCCGCCAGTTTGATCTCGCGTCCGCGTCCATCCAGCAGGGCGCAGAACCGTTCGGAAACCATTATGGCCAGCGGCGGGAAGATGGGCAGCAGGTAGGGCACCAGCTTGGAGTTGGATTTGGAGAAAAACAGGAAGATCAGCACGCTCCAGATCAGCAGGAACAGCCCCGGCAGCCCTTCGTGATGGCGGTTGCGCCAGGCGCGTCCCAGCGCCCCCGGAATGAAGAACGACCAGGGCAGCATGGTGCCGGCCAGCACCGGTATGAAGAACCAGGCCGGCTGGGAGCGGCCGTGAACCGTGCTGGTAAAGCGCTCGAAATGTTCGTGGATAAAGAAGAACCGGGCAAATTCCGGGTTGCTGAGTGAGACGGCGACGAACCATGGCGATGTCACCGCCAGGAAAAGCAGCATTCCGCTTAAGAGCCGCATCCGTTTCAGGGTGCGCCACTCATGCCCCAGCAGCATGTAGAAAAAGATTATGCCGGCCGGGAAAACGAACCCGATCAGCCCCTTGGCCAGAACTGCCAGCCCGGAAAACAGGTAGAACAGGTGCCAGGGAAGCGAGCTGTCCCGGTGCTTCTCCCGCGATGCGGCCACGATGAAAGAACCCAGCGCTGCCGTCAGGCAGAAGGTCAGCAGCATGTCCGTCAGGATGATGCGCGACTGCAGCACGAAACCGGCCGAGGTCGCCAGGATCAGCGCCGAAATCAGCGCGATACGGCGATCGTAGAGGCGGCGGGCGATGACGTAGGTTGCCAGCACCGTTGCCAGTCCGCTCAGCGCCGACGGCAGTCGGGCCGCGAACTCGTTCAGGCCGAACAGCTTCATCGAGGCCGCATTCAGCCAGTACAAGAGCGGCGGCTTTTCGAAATAGTGCACGTAATTCAGGGTCGGCGTGATGAAGTCCCAGCGTTCCAGCATTTCACGCGGGATTTCGGCGTAGCGCCCCTCATCCGGGTCGATCAGCGGCAGCGAACCCAGAAATTGCAGGAAGGGGATGCCCAGAACGATCATGATCAGCAGCATGTCCCGCAGCCAGCCGTCATGGCCGCTTTTGGCGTAGACCTTGAGGTCCCTCATGCCGCCCCCCCCTTCTCACGGCGGAGCAGGTCACCAGCCGCCACCGGGAACGGCAGCTTCAGCAGCATGCGCTGGTTCGGGTTGGCAGTTGTGGAGGTTTCCACGGCATCCCGCTCTGTCAGTGTTGAGAAAGCAGGCACGTCGAACGATTCGGCCCTCATGCCGGGTCCGATCAGCTCCAGCCGGTCTCCGGTCCGGATCCGGTTGCGGACTCCTACCAGGATCGTTCCGTCCGTGCGGACCTCTTCTACCACGCCGACGAATTCGTGGCTGCGGATGTAGGCCGACCGGTATTCCTGGCCGACGTTGCGCGGTTCGCCGAACAAAAATCCGGTGGTGTAGCCGCGATGGCTCAGTTTGGTCAACTCCTCCATCCATTCCGGCCGGCAGCTCCAGCCGGACGGGTCCTGGAAGTATTCGTCCAGCGCCTGGCGGTAGACGCGCAGCACCGAGGCGACATAGTTGATGCCCTTCATGCGGCCTTCGATCTTGAGCGAGCTGATCCCGCTTTCGACCAGGGCCGGAATCTGTTCCAGCAGGCAGAGGTCGCGGGAGTTGAAGATAAAGGTGCCGTTCTCGTCTTCCATCACCGGGAAGTATTCGCCGGGGCGGGATTCCTCCACCAGGTGGTAGCTCCAGCGGCAGGGGTGGGTGCATTCGCCCTGGTTGGCGTCCCGGCCGGTGAGCATGCTGGAGATCAGGCAACGGCCTGAGTAGGAGATACAGAGCGCGCCATGTACGAAGGCCTCGAACTCCATTCCCGGAACCGCTTTGACCGTCTCGCGGATGTTCTCCAGGCTCATTTCGCGGGCCATGTTGATCCGGCAGAGGCCCTGTTTCTGCCAGAAACTGGCGCTGCGCCAGTTGATGGTGTTGGCCTGGGTAGACAGGTGCAGGTCGCGCTGAGGCGAAATCTGGCGGACGGCGTCGATTACACCAGGATCTGCAACGATGTAGGCGTCGAACGGCAGCATTGCCACCTGCTCCAGGTACTGTTCCAGTTGTGGCAGCGCTTCGTTGCGGGGATAGCTGTTGATGGTCAGGTAGGCCTTGACGCCGTTTCCGTGGCAGAAATCAAGCGCGGCCGGCATCTCCTCAACGGAAAAGTTGTCCGCCATATTTCGCAATCCGAAGGCTTGCCCGCCCATGTAGACGGCGTCGGCTCCATAGTGGATGGCGATCTTCAGTTTTTCCATGTTTCCGGCCGGAGCCAGCAGTTCTGGTTTTTTCACGGGATTTCCGGTCAATGAATAGTTGCAGTGCGAGAGTGTGGATGCTAGCATAATCGGACTGTCAATAAAACCGAAAAGGCAGCTTTCACTTGACAAAGAGATCCATATCGCTTTTATTATGAAAAACTTCCGTTAAATGGGGGGATTATGCCTTTCGGCATCCGTACGACCGCAATTATTTCCGTTTGTTTTGTCCTGACCGGTTGTGCCGCAAATGATCTTGTAGTCAAGCGTCAGAGCGAGGCCGAGGCCAAGATCGAGCATCTGATCCAGTCCGGAAAAAAGAGCGAACAGCGTCAGAACGAGCTCGCCGCCCAAATCCATGGCCAGGATGACCGCTTCAGCCTGACAGCGGCCCAGCTCAAACAGTTGCAGGAAGCCGTTCAGGAATTGCGGGCCTCCCAGGACGAGCTCAAGGTGAAAGTGGCCTTGCTCTCCCAGCAGGTTACTACGCCAAAGGTTGAGGTGGTCAATCCGGCCCCCTCTTCGAAGACTTCCCGTGACTCCGGTCCGCCCGCCGATTATGTCAAGGCGTTCGGTTATTACAGCGCCAACAATTTTGCCGATGCCATCAAGGCCTTCGAGACATTCCTGAAGGCCAATCCCCAGAGTGAATACACGGCGAACGCGATTTACTGGATCGGCGAATGCCATTACAGCCTGTCCGACCTGCCCAGGGCCAGGGAAGCCTTCTCCAGGGTAACTGAAAACCACCCCACCAGTCCCAAGGCGCCGGATGCCATGTTGAAACTGGGATATACGCTGGCCGCGATGAAGGAAAAGGACAAGGCGCTGGCCATATACGAAAATCTGATCAAGTCTTTTCCCAGCAGTCCTGCCGCAGTAAAGGCGCGGGAAAGATTGAATTCGAATTGACAGCCTGAACCGGTTCTTTTGCTCCAGGCATACGGTCTCCAACTCTTAGTGCATACGAGGTGCATTGTATGAAAACAAGAATTTTGCTGCTCCTTCTGGCGCTGGTCACGATCCCCTGCTTCGTGCAGGCTGCGGAACCGGATGAACCGACCATCTATGTGATCAAGCAGGGCGATACGCTCTGGGGGCTTTCGGAGCGATTCATCAAGGACCCCAAGTACTGGCCGAACATGTGGTCAAAGAACAGCCAGGTCACCAATCCGCATTTCATCTATCCCGGCCAGAAGGTCAGGGTCTTTCCCGACCGGCTGGAGCTGGTGCCCAGGGAAGAGCCGGTAGCGGTTACGCAAAAAGCCGTACCTGCCAAGGATGCCGAGGAAATGCAGGAGGTCGCCGCCGAGAAGACCTATACGGTTTTCGGCAGCGAGGGTTTTATTCTTGAAAACGGCCTCAAGCCGGCCGGTATCGTGATCGGAATCCAGAATGACCGGATTCTGGCCGGTGACGACGATATCGTCTACACCGACATCGGTGCTTCGCAGGGTGTCAAGGGAGGCGAAAAATACTCCATTTTCCGCAAGGACAGCAGTGTTACCCATCCGGTCACCAACGAAGTGATGGGAACCAAAATCATCCCGCTCGGAAACCTCCAGCTTACCGATGTTGAACGAAAATCGTCACGGGCAGTTGTTGCCCGGGCTTCCAGGGAGATCAGCCCGGGATCGTATCTGCTGCCTTACAAGGGGAACAGCCGCCACGAGGTCTCACTCAAGATGGCATCCAGGGATCTCAGGGGATATATCCTGGACAGCTATAGCGGTATCGGAATCATCGCCGCCGGCGATATCGTATATATCGATCTGGGAAGCGCGCAGGGGGCCGAGGTCGGCAACATGCTATACGTAGTTCGTGACGTGGTCCTCGATCAGCGTTATGCCGAAGGGCGAATCGACAAGCTGCCCCAGGAGCTGCTGGGGGCGCTGGTTATTCTGGAAACCGGCAAAAAAGTCGCAACAGCGCTGGTGGTCAAAAGCATCGATGCTATTTATAAAGGCGACCGGCTCGTCAGCATGACCAAGTAAACGGCTGGAAAATTCAAGACCGGTTCGCAGCCGGTCTTTTTTTATGCGCGGGAATGAACAGTGTATGGATGAGTTCTACTGGATAGCCCTCAAGGCTGTTCCCGGTGTCGGCAATGTGACTTTCCGCCGGCTTCTGGAGCGGTTTGACACCCCCGAAGCTGCGCTGTCGGCTTCAGCCGCATCGCTCTCCGGAGTAAGGGGGGTGACGCCCGCGATTATCGATGAGATACGCAGCGGAGCCTGGCGGCGATTCGCGGAGGAGGAGTGCCGGCGCCTTGAAGCCAGCGGCGCGCGACTGGTTATGTTCACATCCGGTGACTACCCCAAGGCGCTGTTCCAGATTCCGGACCCCCCTCCCTTCCTCTATGTCAAAGGTTCCCTGCCTGCCGGCGAGGTCGCCGTCGCGGTCGTCGGTTCGCGTCGGGCTACCTCATACGGATTGATGACCACCGCCAGGCTGTCGGGGGAGCTGGCGGCCCGCGGTGTATGTGTCGTGTCCGGTCTGGCCCGGGGTGTCGATACGGCTGCCCACAGGGGCGCGCTGCAGGCGGACGGCAGGACCATCGGGGTCCTGGGCTGCGGTATTGACAGGATCTATCCGCCAGAAAACAGGGCCCTGTTTGAGGAGATGACCCGCAAGGGGTGTCTTGTCTCCGAATACCCGCTGGGAACCCTGCCGCTGGCGGAAAACTTTCCCCGTCGCAACCGGATCATCAGCGGGCTCTCCCTCGGGGTGCTGGTTATCGAGGCGGCCGAGAACAGCGGCTCCTTGATTACGGCCCAGTATGCACTGGAGCAGGGTCGTGATGTTTTCGCGGTGCCCGGCAATATCTCCTTTGCCTCCAGCCGCGGTTGCAACCGGTTGATCAAGCAGGGCGCCAAACTGGTGGACTGCGTTGAGGATATTCTGGAGGAGCTGCCCGGGCGCGAGCGGTTGTCAGTTGACGAGCCGTTGTTCCGGGAACCGCCGCGCAGCTTCGCGCTGTCGCCGAAAGAGGCGGCTATTTACGAGTTGCTGGTCCGTTCGCCGCTGCATATCGATGAAATCATTTCCCAAACTGAATTGACAGCCGGAGAGGTTTCCTCTATGTTACTGCACCTCGAACTCAAGGGGGCAGTAACCTCGCTTCCCGGAACACACTACGCCGTCTCCGGATAACCGCAACCTGCCTGATCGCTTCAATCACTGAATGCACGGCTGACAACTTATACTGACAAAGGAATAATGGAATATATGTCCCATAATCTCGTTATCGTCGAATCCCCAGCCAAGGGGAAAACCATAGAAAAATTTCTCGGGCCGGACTACACGGTCCTGGCTTCGTTCGGCCATGTGCGGGCACTGCCCAGCAAACAGGGCTCGGTGGACATCGAGAAGGGTTTCGAGCCCAAGTACCATGTGCTGCCGGAAAGCAAGAAGCATCTCGATGCGATCAAGAAGGCGCTCAAGGGGGCGGATAACCTGCTTCTGGCAACCGACCCCGACCGTGAAGGGGAGGCGATCTCCTGGCATCTGCTGGCCGCGCTGGGGCTGGACAAGAAGAATCCCGGAATCAATATTCAACGTGTCGTATTCCATGAGATAACCAGGGACGCCATCATTCACGCGGTACAGAATCCCCGTTCGATTGCCAACGAACTGGTTGATGCCCAGCAGGCGCGTTCAATTCTGGATTATCTGGTCGGCTTCAATCTGTCCCCGTTTCTCTGGAAAAAGATCCGTTACGGGCTTTCCGCCGGTCGTGTCCAGTCTGTGGCGCTGCGGCTGGTCTGCGAGCGTGAAAAAGAGATCCAGGCCTTCATCGAGCAGGAGTACTGGAGCATCGCTGCGCGTCTGGGGGTTGCTCCCGGCCAGGAGTTCAAGGCCGGCCTGGTCGAGGTTGGCGGCAAGAAGCTCGGCAAATTCGATATTCCGGGGGAGAAGGTCGCCGCCGGACTGAAAGCTTCCCTGCAATCCGGCAGCTATCGCGTTGACCGGATCACTAAAACCGAGAAGAAACGCAATCCGTCGCCCCCTTTTACAACCTCTACGCTCCAGCAGGAAGCATCGCGCAAGCTCGGATTCTCGGCCAAGAAGACCATGTCCACCGCCCAGAAACTCTACGAGGGCATCGATATCGGCCAGGAGGGTACCGTCGGTCTGATTACCTACATGCGTACCGACAGCGTCAACCTCTCGTCCCAGGCACTGAAAGAGGCCCATGACGTGATCTCGGCCGCTTACGGCAACGAATACGCGCTGGCCAAACCCCGGATTTTCAAGACCAAGACCAAAAATGCCCAGGAGGCCCACGAGGCCGTGCGGCCGACATACATCGCCAAGACTCCGGCTGAACTGAAGAGGTACCTTACTCCGGATCTTTTCAAACTCTACGAGCTGATCTGGAAACGGACCGTGGCCTGCCAGATGGCCGAGGCGCTGCTGGACCAGACCTCGGTCGATATTGCCGCAGACCTGACCACAGCTCCGGTGGGCGGCCCGTTTGCCGGCGCCAGGGCGGCCAGGCTCCGGGCCGCAGGAACCGTGATCCGTTTTCCCGGGTTCATGAAACTGTATATTGAAGGGCTGGATGATCAGGATGAGGAAAAGGAAGGGCTGCTTCCGGCCATGAGCGAGGGGGCGGCTCTGAAACTGCACGAGATCCTGTCGGAACAGCACTTTACCCAGCCGCCTCCGCGCTATACCGAGGCGACACTGGTCAAGACGCTGGAGGAGTACGGCATCGGCCGTCCTTCCACCTATGCATCGATCATGAATACGCTGGTCGAGCGCAAGTATACCCGTCTGGACAAGAAGCGCTTCTTTCCGGAGGATGTGGGCATGGT
This sequence comes from Geobacteraceae bacterium, assembly GCA_032469775.1. GTDB lineage: Bacteria > Desulfobacterota > Desulfuromonadia > Geobacterales > Pseudopelobacteraceae > JACRCG01. Next base: position 11,688 of record JAWDJY010000001.1, read on the forward strand.
GGTCAGCGACCTGCTGACGGCCCATTTCCAGAAATATGTCGATTATAACTTTACCGCCGGCCTGGAAGAGGAACTGGATCAGGTCTCGCGCGGCGAAAAAGAGTGGAAGCCGCTGCTGAAGGAGTTCTGGGAGCCGTTTATCGCACTGCTCAAGCAGAAGGAGGGGGAGGTCAGCAAGTCCGACCTGACCACCGAGGCCACCGATGAGGCCTGCCCCGAATGCGGCAAACCTCTGGTGGTCAAACTCGGCAAGCGCGGCAAGTTCATAGCCTGCTCCGGTTTCCAGGAAGGGTGCAAGTATACCCGAAACGTTGACCAGGAGGGGGGGGCGGAGATCGCAGAGCCGGTGCTTTCCGACGAAAAATGCGAAAAATGCGGGCAGCCGATGCTGATCAAGGACGGCCGTTTCGGTAAATACCTGGCCTGTTCCGGCTATCCGGCCTGCAAGAACATCCAGCCGCTGGTCAAGCCCAAAAGCACCGGCGTGATCTGTCCGGAGTGCAAGGAAGGCGAGCTGACCGAGAAAAAATCACGTTTCGGCAAGCTCTTTTATTCCTGCAACCGCTATCCGCAGTGCAAGTTCGCGCTGTGGGATCTGCCGGTCGAAAGTCCCTGTCCCAAGTGCGGTTTCCCGCTGCTGGTCAAGAAAATCTACAAGCGCAAGGGCGAGTTCCTGAAATGCCCCAAAGAGGGCTGCGACTACACCAGCGAGTAGTTCCACAAAATTTATTCATCTTTCAAGGTTTCCATGAATCCCAATCTTACCATAATCGGCGGCGGGCTGGCCGGCTGCGAGGCAGCCTGGCAGGCCGCCCGGCGCGGCGTGGCCGTCACGCTGCACGAAATGAAGCCGGAGAAATTCTCTCCGGCCCATCACCTTCCCGGACTGGCAGAGCTGGTCTGTTCCAACTCGCTGCGCGGCGATTCGCTTGACAATGCGGTCGGCCTGCTGAAGGAGGAGCTGCGCCGATGCGGATCACTGCTGATGGAAGCGGCCGAAGCCACCCGTGTTCCTGCCGGGGGGGCGCTGGCTGTTGACCGTCAACTGTTTTCCGGATATGTCACCGAGAAGATCAGCTCCCACCCGCTGATCAGGATAGAACATGGCGAGGTGTCCGGCATCCCGGCCGAGGGTTATGTGATCATCGCCTCCGGTCCGCTTACCAGCGATGTGCTGGCCGAAGCTCTGGCCGAATTGACCGGAGACCGGCTCTATTTCTACGATGCCATTGCCCCGATCGTTTCCGCCGATTCGCTCGACCAGGGCAAGGTGTTCTACGCTTCGCGCTACGGCAAGGGGGACGGCGACGATTATCTCAACTGCCCGCTGGATGAGGCTGAATATCTGCGATTCGTAGACGAGCTGTTGCGCGGCGAGAAAGTGCCGGCCAGGGATTTTGAAAAGGTTGTTCATTTTGAAGGTTGCATGCCGGTGGAAGAGCTGGCGTCCCGCGGAGTCGAGACGCTGCGTTTCGGGCCGATGAAGCCGGTCGGCCTGGTCGATCCGCGCAGCGGAAGGGAACCGCATGCGGTCATCCAGCTGCGGGCGGAGAACCGGGAGAAGACCATGTACAACCTGGTCGGATTCCAGACCAAGCTGACCTATGGCGAACAGCGCCGGATCTTCCGCCTGATTCCCGGTCTTGAGAATGTCGACTTTGTAAGGCTTGGCTCGATGCACCGCAATACCTTCATCAATTCTCCGGCCCTGCTGCAGCCGAGTCAGCAGATGAAAAGGGATCCGCGCATCTTCTTTGCCGGACAGATAACCGGTGTCGAAGGGTATGTGGAGTCGGGCGCCAGCGGTTTTCTGGCCGGGATGACGGCCGCTGCGCTCCTGCAGGGGCGCGATAGTTCCGTCCCGCCGCCTGAAACCGCGCTTGGGGCGCTGATGGCGCATATTACCAATGCCGATGCAAAACATTTCCAGCCGATGAATGTCAATTACGGACTCTTTCCGGAGCTGCCGGGACGGGTCAAAAAGAAGGAACGCCGCCAGAAACTGGCGGAGCGTGCCCTGGCTGCGCTGGAGTGTTGGAAGGAAAAGTATTTGTCCGCTGCTGTGTAACAGGGCACGCTGGACAAACCGGAGTAATCTTGTTGAGAATATCCACTGATTTGTCTATTCTATACAATTGGGCTTGAAGTTTCTGTGCCCTTGTTGACTCTGTGGAGAAGGATTTTGACAAATGGAAGAAAATACAACTATCGATCCCCTCAAGCGGGTTGAAGATCAGCTTAAAAAATGCGTCAAGTGCGGAGCCTGCCGTACTAACTGCCCGGCCTTCGCCGCTTTCCAGCGCGAGCCGGCCGTGGCCCGCGGCAAGGTGGCGCTGGCGCAGCACGTACTGAAGGATGATATCGAGCTGGACGACCAGACCTATATGGCGATGTCCAAATGTCTTCTGTGCGGCAGCTGTGTTGAAAAGTGTCCCAACGATGTGCCGACCGATGAAATAGTGGTTGCCGCACGTGAGGCGCTGGCCCGGAAACGGGGGCTGACCACTTTCCACAAGGCGGTCGGACAGGTGATAAACAGCCGCTCGCGGATGAAGATGGGGGCCAGGATGGCGTCAATACTTGGCCCGCTGTTCTTCAAGAAGGTTCCCGAAACATCCGGGCTTAGGCTGCGTTTCCCGCTTCCTTTTGTGGGCAACCAGCGTTTTATCCCTGCGATTGCCAAGGAGCCCTTTATCGACAGGCATCCGGAGGTGATTGCCGGCGAGCCGGGCAAGCCCCGCATCGTTTTCTTTGTGGGATGCATGACCAATTTTGTCTATACCGAGGTCGGTGAAGCGGCGCTGGCTCTGTTCCGTCATCTGGGCTGTACCGTGATTATTCCCAAGGGGCAGCAGTGCTGCGGCTTGCCGGGGATGTCCGGCGGCGATCTTGATACGGTGCGAGAACTGGCTGAAAAGAATCTGTCGGAGATGGAACGTTATGAAGCGGATTACGTGATGAGCGCCTGTGCTACCTGCGGCGGTGCTTTGCACAGGCTCTACCCCCTGGTGGTCGGCAAGCGCAATCCCGAGCTGCGCGAGCGTCTGGATGCGCTGGCGAAAAAGACCGTAGACGCAGCCCAGTTGCTGCAGAAACTGGGGCTTGATCCGGAAGAAACCGGAGCCGGCGAACAGCTGCGCATCACCTACCACGACCCTTGCCATCTTCGTACCCGCGGCATCACCAAACAGCCACGGGAGCTGTTGAAGGCAACCCCCGGCGTGGAACTGGTGGAAATGGAGGGGGCCGACAAATGTTGCGGTCTGGGCGGCACCTTTAATGTTTATCACTACGAGTCGTCGATGACGATCAATGATGCCAAAAGCCTGGCGATTATTGCCACCGGGGCTCAGGCGGTAGCGACCGGCTGCCCCGGTTGCATGATGCAGCTTTCGGATGGACTGAAGCAGCACGGTTCAGATCTGGAAGTGTTGCACACACTGCAACTGCTGGCACGCGGGTTGAAACAGTGATCTGTTTATAATCCAGTCCGGCTGTTTTAGTCAGGCTGTTGTTCTTTGTTACTGATAAATAATTTTTATTGACATTATAAGTCAAATTGTATACAAACCCCGCACGAAAACTGAGTTTTATTTTTGTGATCAGGGGGTTGGATGAGCGAATTCAATATCGGAGCAAAGATAAAGAAGCTTCGTCTTGCCAAAAAATTGACTCTCCAGGCCGTTGCGAGAGAAACCGGTTTTTCACCGGCCCTGATATCCCAGATTGAAAACAACAATGTTTCGCCTCCAATCGCCACACTTTCCCGAATTGCCAAATTTTTTGACGTCAAGATAGGTCTGTTTTTCACCGAAGAAGAAGAAGAGTGCCGCTTCGAAGTCGTGCGTGCTCACGAGCGTAAAGCGATCCCCAGGGTTATATCCAAGGCCGGCACAAGCCAGGGCTATTCCTACGAATCCCTCTCATTCCACAAGCAGAACAAGAAAATGGAACCGTTTCTGCTCTCCGTTACTGAAAAGGCGCTGGAGGAGAACACCTACAGTCATGACGGAGAAGAGTTCCTGTATATTATGAAAGGAACGGCCGAGCTGATTCTGGACGAAAAACGGATCGTGCTTGAAGAGGGGGATTGTGTCTATTTTGATTCGGCCCTCAAACACCGCCTGCTTTCAAAAGACGGCTCGGAAGTCAACGTGCTGGCTGTCGTCACTCGCTGAATTATCAAAAATAAAATGTAACCAATAAAGATCGAAGTCGGTTTATATCACACTGGAAGGATGGCTAAGATGTCCAAAAAAGCAATTAAACCATCACTGAAAAACCCGTTTGCACCTCCCGAGAATGTCGAGTTTACGATTCCTGGAGAAATTCCAGGCATGAAGGGCGGATATGAAGAGGCGATGAAGGAAGGTTATGACCTTATTCAGCGCCCGGTCAAGTCGGTCAGCATTGCGCAGATTGAAAAGCAGCATTTCAAAAAGCGCATGACCGTATGGGAACGTCTGCGCGTATTGACGGAGAACGAACCCAACATCCTTTTCCAGAACTGGGGCAAGAACCTGGACGGCGCCTCTCTGGTAACCGGCATTCTCAATGTCAATGGACGGGACGTTGCTGTTTACGGCCATGATTTTACGGTTCGGGCCGGCTCGATCGACGCTACCAACGGCCGTAAGCTGGCGCTGCTGTTCCAGATGGCTGGTGAAAAAGGCATCCCTCTGATCGGCATGAACGATTCGGCCGGGGCATTCGTGCCGGCCGGCGTTGGCGGCCTCGATGGATACGCCGAGGCTTTTACCGCGCTTCGCAAGATCAGCGGCGTTGTACCCAGCATCATGTGCATGTTCGGATTCAATGCCGGCGGGGGCAGCTATCTGCCACGTCAGGGCAGCTTTGTGATCCAGCCCAACAACACCTTTTTCGGTCTGACCGGCCCTGGCGTTGTAAAGTCTGTCCTGGGCGAGGACGTGACACCGGAAGACCTGGGTGGACCCAAGGTTCATGGACAATCGGGGGTCGCCGACCTGACGGTCGAGGATGAGGTTTCGGCACTGCGAACCGCGCTGCAGCTGCTTTCCTATCTCCCTGACAACAACAGTGTCATGGCCCGCTTCCAGAAGACTACTGATCCCATCGATCGTAAGACCTGGGAGATCAATACCCTGCTCAAGAAGGCGTTCAACTCCCCGACCGGTTTCAACACCCCCTTCGACGTGTCGATCATGATCCAGCAGATCTGCGACCATGGCGATTACTTCGAACTGCAGCGTGACCGGGCCCGTGAAGCGGTGACCGCACTCGGCCGCCTGGGTGGCAATGTGGTCGGCTTTGTTGCCAATAACAGCGCTGTGGCTTCCGGCCAGATTTCGGTCGACTCGGCCTACAAGATTGCCCGCTTCAACCGTTTCTGCAACATCTACAATATTCCGATGATTTTCATGGAAGACACTACCGGATTCCTGCCCGGTCGCGAACAGGAATCGCGTGGCATCGTTCAGGCCGGACGCGCCATGCTCGATTCGATCGTGGACATCAGGACTCCGCGTATCCTGCTGATCATACGCAACGCCTACGGCGGAGCCTATGCCTCCTACAACAACTACCCGACCGGTGCCGACCTGGTTCTGGCCCTGCCCACTACCCGCCTGGCGGTCATGGGGCCGGCCGGCAAGGAGTTCGTCTACAAGGATGAGCTGCGCAAGCTGCGGAGTGCCGTCACGGTAAAAATCAAGGACGGTACACAGGAGCGCGTCGCTGCCGGCATGGAAGCCGGCGAGGCCAAAAAGGATGCCGAAAAGGATGCCGCAGACTGGTTGAAGATCGAGGAAGCAGCCTTGAACAGCCGTTACGAAAAAGAACTGATGAATCCAAAGGAAGGTCTGGCGCTGGGATCCATCTCCTCGCTCGTCATGCCAACCGACCTGCGCAAGGTGCTCGGGGAGAACATGAACTTCTTCCTGCGACACTACAAACCGGGCCCGATGCAGGCCGTTCAGCGTGAGTTTCATTAAATAATATTTTTAACTTATCCGATGAGATTGGAGATATATACCAATGCCACAGACCGATTATTACAAGCATAACCCATTGATTCACCGTGATCGCCGCTTGAGCAATTCCGCATCCGAGTGGGTGCGCTCGTTTTCCTGTGAAGACCTGAAGCCCCTGATCGTCTGCCGTGGACCGATCCGCAAAGAGGCCATGGATGTCTATGACGAGATGGGAATCACCTATTACGGGATTCTTATTTCCGAGAAGGACTCGATCGTCTATCCCAATGCGCTGGCTCCGGAACTGCGCCAGTTGACCGATTCAAGGCGTGTTCATCGCGTTCCGGACTACTCCGGAGCGAGCAAGGAAGAGCGTGTTGAGCGTATCAACCAGATTATCGGCATTGCCAAGGACAACTTCTATGACTCGATCTTTGCCGGCTACGGCTTCATGGCCGAGGATGAGGAATTTGTCGCCGCCATAGAAAAAGCCGGACTCAAATTTATCGGACCCTGTGCCGCAACCCAGGCCAAAGCCGGTAAAAAAGACGAGGCCAAGCGCACCGCGTTGCAGGTGAACGTCAGCGTTACTCCCGGGGTTGACAATGTTACCGCCCGGACCCTGCTCAAGAAGTACCCTACCCGCGAAAAACTGTTGAAACTGGCGGAAGCCGAGGAGCTGGCAGTTAACAAGGATGTGCTGGCAGACAAGAATCTGGCGGTGGAGCTGCTTGCCGACCAGATCCTGATGGCTTCCTATAATAAGGGCATCGACCTGTTTTCGATCGATGAACTCTGTGCCCAGGTACAGACGGAAGTGGCCGAGCTGTTCAAAAAATATCCCCAGAGCCGTTTCCGCATCAAGGCTATCGGTGGTGGCGGCGGTAAGGGACAGCGCATCCTGGGCGCCTCTCTGCTGGCTGTCAAAAAGGCGGATGACAAGCTGATTGCCAAGGCGGCCGCAGAGGCACCGGCGATGGTCAGGGAAGTTCTTAACGAAGTCAAGGCCAACGGAGTCGGCGACAACAAGAACGTTCTGATCGAGCTCAATATCGAACAGACCCGGCACAACGAAATCCAGTTGCTGGGCAATGGTGAATGGTGCATCTCTCTCGGTGGTCGTGACTGTTCGTTGCAGATGCACGAGCAGAAACTGCTTGAGGTCTCCGTCACGCAGGAAGGGTTGCTCGCCGCGATCGCCAGTGCCAAGTCCGCCGGCAGGAAGGCGGAAGTCGAGGCGCTTGAGTCTGACCTGAAGGTGCTTAGCAGGATGGAGGAGGAATCGGCTCGCTTCGGTCAGGCGGTCGGACTGGATTCCGCTTCTACTTTTGAGTGCATCGTGGACCGCGATCGGCACTTCTTCATGGAAGTCAATACACGCATCCAGGTTGAGCACCGCGTTACGGAACTCTGCTACAGCCTGAAATTCACCAATCCGAAAGACAAGAAAGACTTCTTCATAGTCGAATCGCTGGTTGAGGCTATGGCCCTGCTGGCACGTCACAAAGAGCGTCTGCCCAAGCCAGAGCGGATCGTCCGTTTCAATGCCTCGGTCGAGGCCCGTCTGAATGCGACCGATGCATCGCTTTCTCCGCATGCCGGCGGCATGATCCGTTATTGGTCGAAGCCGATCGAAGGCGAGATTCGCGATGACCAGGGTATCAGCATGCTTAACCCGGATACCGGTATCTTCATGAAATACAAGGTGGCCGGAGCATATGACTCCAATATTGCTCTGCTGCTCACCAAGGGTGGAAACCGTCAGGAAAGCTACGAACGCCTGTCCGACGTTCTCTGCAGCACAACGCTGCATGGCAGCGCCCTGGCAACCAACCTGGAGTTCCACTACGGTCTGGTCAACTGGTTCCTTGGCCGCAATGTTATGGCCAAGCCGACGACACGGTTCGTGGTTCCCTATCTGACGCTGGTAGGAACGCTGAAGGAGGAGGCCAATAAGCTGGATGTGGTTTTTGCCTTCTTCCAGATGAAGAAGCATTACGCCAAGCTAGTGTCGGAGCAGTATGCCGACCAGCCGGACGAATGCGCCAAGCAGCTCAAGAACATGTCGGCGCTGCTTGACCGCAAGGGAACCCTGATCACCCGCCCGATGGAGATTCTGCTGGAAGATCCACACCTGCTTTCCGGCTGGCTGAGCAGGAACATGAACAACTTCCGCATCGAAAACGGCAAGGTAGTATGGACAAGGAATCCACTGGGTGTCATCAATGACACCTACGAGTACCTTCATATGAATTACCGCCCGCACAAGCCGTCAGCGGAGATAATCTGGGACCACGATAACGAACTGCTGCAAAGCTCGCTGAGCTTCTATCGTAGCTTGCGTGAAAGATTTGGCCTGGCTCGCGGCGAATATTCAAAACTCAACGATCTGCTGAAGCTGGAAGCTCCGCAGGGCGGTTATGAAGCCGACATGTGGGACCAGATCCGTTCTGCCCATTTCGGATATGAAGCAGGTCTTGAGCTGCTGGGCATGCTGTTCCTGATCGGTGACAAGACCAGGTTCTGGGATATGAAGGTTCTGGACGATCTGGAGGTTGTGATCCCGGACTACCTGACTGACCCGGATTTGCAGGCCCGTATGAAGAAAATCCTGGTGCCGCCGCCATCCACCAAGGCTGACGAGATCGTTGCGGTGTGCGGCGGGATGTATTACGGCCAGGAAGCACCCGGTTTGCCTGCGTTTGTAAGTGAAGGGATGCATTTCGAGAAGGATCAGCCACTCTACATCATCGAAGTTATGAAAATGTTCAATACTATCCGGGCGCCGTTCTCCGGAACCATTGACAAGATCATCATCGATGGCGGTGATGGCACAATCGTACAGAAAGGGCAGCCGCTCTTCAAGATCACTCCCGACGAGAAATTTGTCGAGGTTGACCCCAAGCTGATTGAGAAGGAAAAGCGTGAATGTACATCGGTCTACCTGAAGGCCGTGCTTTAACCTGCCTTCCTTAATAACGGGTTACTGAGTAAGGCTGACGGCAAGAAGCTGGAAATATACCCAAACTTCTTGCCTTCAGCTTTTCAAGGTCATTTGATTTAGATCTGTTATCCTGTTTCTCCGGAATAGGTACCTGTCTTATCGGGGAGCACAGTTTTAATTATCAAAAATTGGAGAAATTACCATGAGCATCCAGGACCGAAAAGAAAAGTGGAACGCTGCCGTTGCCAAAAACATTGCCAGATCACCCGAGCGGATGAGTGAATTCCGCACAACATCCAATATCGAGATGGAGCGTTGTTTTACCCCCGGGTTCGATTATCCCGGCTACGAGGAACAACTCGGTTTCCCCGGTGAATATCCCTATACTCGCGGCGTGCAGCCGACCATGTATCGCGGTCGTTTCTGGACCATGCGCCAGTACGCCGGTTTCGGTACCGCCAAGGAGTCCAACGAACGCTACAAGTACCTGCTGTCAGCCGGCCAGACCGGGCTCTCGGTGGCCTTTGACCTGCCGACCCAGATGGGCTATGACTCTGATGCGGGCATGAGCATGGGCGAAGTAGGCAAGGTCGGTGTTGCGATCGATTCACTGGCGGATATGGAGATACTTTTTGACGGCATTCCGCTGGACAAGGTCTCCACATCAATGACAATCAACTCCACCGCAGCGATTCTGCTCTGCATGTACATCGCTGTGGCCGAAAAACAGGGGGTGTCGGCCGACAAGATATCCGGTACGATCCAGAACGACATCCTCAAGGAATACATGGCGCGCGGCACCTACATCTACCCCCCCAAGGAGTCGATGCGTATAATCACCGACATCTTCGCCTACTGTAAGGACAACGTGCCCAAGTGGAATACGATCTCAATCTCCGGGTACCATATCCGCGAGGCAGGTTCCAGCGCGGTCCAGGAAGTTGCCTTCACTCTGGCCGACGGAATCGCCTACGTTGAGGCCGCCATCAAGGCCGGTCTGGAAGTGGATGACTTTGCGCCGCGACTGGCTTTCTTTTTCAACGCCCATAACAACCTGTTCGAGGAGGTTGCCAAATTCCGTGCCGCCCGCAGGATCTGGGCCAGGATCATGAAGGAGCGTTTTGGAGCCAAGGATCCCAAATCACAGATGCTTCGTTTCCACACCCAGACCGCCGGCTGCACGCTTACAGCTCAGCAGCCGGACAACAACATCATGCGTGTCACGATGCAGGCACTGGCGGCGGTGCTGGGGGGAACCCAGTCTCTGCACACCAACTCCCGCGACGAAGCACTGGCGCTGCCTACGGAAGACTCGGTACGCATTGCGCTGCGGACTCAGCAGGTTATCGCCTACGAATCCGGCGCGGCCGACAGCATAGATCCGCTGGCCGGCTCGTTCCTGGTGGAGTCACTGACTGATCAGATCGAAAGAGCCGCCACTGAATACATTGAAAAGATCGACAAGCTTGGTGGGGCGGTCGAGGCAATTTCACGTGGTTTCCAGCAGAAGGAGATTCAGGATTCGGCCTATGCCTACCAGAAAGCGATTGAAAAGGAAGAGCTGATCATCGTGGGCGTTAATAAGTTCACCGTGCAGGAGCCACCTCCAACCGGTCTGCTGAAGGTAAAGGAAGAGGTCGAAATCTCGCAGAAGGCATCACTGGCTGCCATGAGGTCCGGCCGCGACAGCAGCGCTGTTAAAGATTCACTGGCACGACTGGAAGATGCTGCCAGGGGTACGGACAACCTGATGCCCCACATTCTGTCGGCTGTCAAGGCCTATGCCACATTGGGGGAGATTGCAGACGTGTTCCGCGAAGTCTTCGGTAAGCATACCGAAACAGTTGTGTTGTAATAAACAAGTTTTTGATGAAAGGTTCAAGATGCTGACAAAAATCAACCATATCGGTATAGCAGTTAAATCTCTGGAAGAATCGCTCCCGTTTTACCGTGATAATCTGGGCATGTCGTTTGCAGGGATCGAAGTGGTGGAAGAGCAGAAGGTCCGTGTGGCAATGCTGCAAATTGGTGAATCAAAGATAGAACTCCTGGAACCGATAGCCGAAGACAGCCCGGTGGCCAGGTTTATCGAAAAAAATGGCCAGGGAATTCACCATGTTGCATACGAGGTTGAGGATGTTGAAGTGGCTATTGCAAAGCTGGTTGAAGAGGGGGTCAGGATGATAGATCAAAAACCACGCTGTGGCGCTCACGACACACGTATTGCATTTTTGCATCCCAAATCGTCCGGTGGTGTGCTCACAGAATTGTGTCAGTGTGGTCATTAAATGTATACTGTAGCCAAGTTTTCAGATTGTCTATTACTTACAGTTGGTTACATGATCTGAGTGCTTTTTTTGCTTGACAACCGTTTGATTTGTTGTATATTCCGCTAAACCAAATAGAACAGATGTACTGAAACCTACGATCCTAATAGTAGCTAACCGATTGATAATACATGGTTCCAGCGTTGCTGGCGCCAAAACCGGGAGCGAAACACACTGTGAACGTTTCAGAGAAAAACATAGGGATAATTATACATACCTTTGAACTGCCGGGCAGGTTTCGGCGTTGTTCAGAGGTTTTTGCGTGACAAAAGATAGTTGAATCTGGATTTTAATGGCGGTTGAAATGCGTACAAGTGCCAAATTTACTTGAAAGGTGGTGAGCATCGGCAAGGAAATTAATCTGATATCACGTTGTTCGCAGTTGTAACACGCATCTTATAAAAATGAAGGAGGCACACATGAGTATCAAAAAAACAGTAGCAATCGCAGCAGCAGCAGGCGCCATCGCAGCAGTATCAGTACCGGCAATGGCTTTCGAGAACGAGTTCCACGGGACTTATGGCTTTAACACGACTTTCTCGAACTTTCAGAATGGTGGTTCCGGCGATTACCAGCCAGCAGGTAAGCTGACTAATCAGAAGATGAACAACTATTTTGAGCAGCGCGCACGTCTGCAGTATATTGCCAAAGCCAGCGATGACCTGAAGTTGGTTACGCACTTCGAGATCGATAACCGTTTTGGTGTTGGGAGGTCTGCTACTGCTCAGCCCGGTTCAGGTGCCAGTCTCGATGCAGACTCGATAAACCTCGAAACCAAGAATGTTTACCTCGATTTCAACCTCGGCAAAAGCTTCAATGCCAAGCTTGGTATCCAGCCCTACACCGATACGATCAAGGGCCTTTTCATTACAGCCGATATTCCGGCCATCATGACCACCACCACTCTCGGTTCCTACAAACTGAACCTGGGCTTCTCGCGCTTTGACGACGATGGCACAGCTACAACTCGTCTTGGCGATAAGAACAAGGACCTGTTCATCATGGACAATATCTTTGCATTCAGTAAGAATGCCAAGGCAGCCTTCTCCTACTACTTCCTGGCTGACTATGCTGCCGGTTCAACCGGTGGGCAGGCTTCTTTGCTTGATATAGCCAGTGCTGAAGAAGCAATCCTGCTTCACACCTTGGCATTGAGCGGTGAAGGCAAGATTGGCCCGGCTACGTTGAGCGGTTTCTTTGCTATGCAGGCTGGTCATGCTAAAAACGCATTTGGTACTCCTTCGAACAGTGTTCAGACTCATGGCTGGGCAGCGAACTTTGCAGCTAAGATGCCGGTCGGTCCCGGCACAGCTAAAACAGCATTCCTGTTTACTTCCGGTAACAATGCCGACACCAATCCTAATAACACACACTACAAAGGCTGGATCACTTCCTCCGTTAACTCCTATAACGAAGGCGGCATGATGATTCTTGCTCGCAACACCGCCAACAGCCCTGGTTCCACCGACAGATACATCCGTCGCAATGTTACCAACATCGCTGTTGCCAGCCTGGGTTATGATGCCAACCTGACCGACAAGCTGTACCTGAACAGCAACGTTGGCTTCGGCTGGACTCCTGCTTCTGGTGAGACCGCAAATGCCAGCGACTTCATGGGTACCGAGCTCAACATCGAGACCGGTTACAAAGTGTACAGCAATCTGACACTGAAAGCCCAGGCTGCTTACATGATCCTTGGTGGCCTGTATAAGGATACTGCTTTAGATGTAAATGGTGCAGCAACAACTAAAGATCCGGAAAACCCCTACACAATGCGTCTTCTTGCTTCATTCGCATTCTAATTCGAGCTTTACATGATGTGATCAAGGGCGGGAGCAATCCCGCCCTTTTTTTATTCAATTTATGCTTTGTTCTCGGCCTGCTTTATGGTAGTTTGCCTGCTCTGAGTTAACTTGTCCGGCTTTGCCAATCCATTTCCTGCTGAAAGTTTAGTGACCCATGTCCCGTATTATCTGCATTGCAAATCAGAAAGGCGGTGTTGGTAAAACAACCACTGCCGTCAATCTTGCCGCTTCGCTGGCTGCGGCCGAGCGGCCGACATTGCTGATCGATATCGACCCGCAGGGGAACGCTACCAGCGGCGTAGGTGTTGACAAAACAAATCTGCGACACACGGTTTACGACGTATTGATAAATGAGGCGGATCCCAAAAATCTCATAATTGATACCGGGCAGCCGTTCCTGCATATCCTGCCTTCAAATGCTGACCTTGCCGGTGCCGAACTGGAATTGATTTCGGAGAGCGGGCGTGAAATGAAGTTGAAGTTTGCACTGGCGGCGCTGGCGGATAGCTATCGTTATGTGATTATCGATTGCCCCCCGTCATTGAACCTGTTGACGATCAACGCCATGACAGCCGCAGATTCGGTGCTGATTCCGCTTCAGTGTGAGTTTTATGCCATGGAAGGGTTGTCTCAGATTTTGCAGACTATCCGTCTGATACAAAAAGGTCTTAATCCGTTGCTTGTGATTGAGGGGATCTTGCTGACCATGTATGATGCCCGTGGCAATCTCGGCAAGGAGGTGGCTTCGGAGATTCGAACCCACTTTCCGGAACAGGTCTTTGAATCGGTGATACCACGCAATGTCCGTCTTGCCGAAGCGCCCAGTCACGGCAAGCCGATAATTTATTATGATATAACATCACGTGGGGCTGCCAGTTATATGCAATTGGCACGAGAAATTATCAGGAGGGAAGCTGTCAATGGCTAAAATAGGCGGCCTCGGCAAGGGGATGGCGGCGCTTCTGCAAGTTACCGAGACTGTTGATGAGTCAAAGAACTACTTTGTCTGTCCAATCGAAAAGATACGTCCCAATCGTAACCAGCCCCGCAAGCATTTTGCGCCTGAAAAAATTGAGGAACTGGCTGCCTCCATAAGAGAACAGGGGATAATTCAGCCGCTGGTTGTAACCAGAAAAGATGATCACTATGAAATCATTGCCGGTGAACGCCGCTGGCGCGCGGCGCAGAAGGCTGGATTGCATGAAATACCGGTTGTTATTCGCGAAGCGACGCCTGAGGCGGTGATGGAACTGGCGTTGATTGAAAATATTCAGCGTCAGGATTTGAATGCCATAGAAGAGGCTCAAGCATATCGGTCACTGGTGGAGAGTTTCAATATTTCACAGGAAGATGTGGCAAAAAGGGTTGGCAAGAACAGGACAACTGTTACCAATTCACTGCGACTGCTCAAACTGCCGGAAGATATTCAGTGCGATATTGTCGAAGATCGGCTAAGCATGGGGCATGCCCGTGCTTTGCTTTCGCTTGACAGTCCCGAGTTGCTTGAAAAGGCACGTCACGAAATTCTGCATAGGCAGTTGAGTGTCCGTGCAACCGAGGATCTTGTAAAAAAGCTGAAAATTAATCCAAACCCGAAAGCGGTCAAGCGCCTGCAGCAGCCGGATTTGTTGATGACATCGTTGGAGGAGCAGCTTCAGAAGCGCTTCAGTTCCAGGGTTTCAATCCGCAAGGTGGGGGCGAACGGTGGGCGTCTGGAGATACACTTCAGTGATACCGATGAGTTAACCCGCATCGTTGATCTGCTTGATATCTGAATATTTCCAAAAAAAATCAATTTGACGCAATTGTCTTGACAGTCTTGCGATTACTATGATAGTTAGTCGCTGTTTACACCATTTCTGGGATACAGTATACATCTCAGCATACCTGCAAGGGGTAGGTCGTGATTGAATTAAACTTAGCATTTGTGGTCCAGCTGATTAACTTCGGCATCCTCGTTCTCGTCCTCAATATTTTCCTCTACAAGCCTATCCGTAAGGTGTTGGCCGACCGTCGCGCCGTGATTGATTCAGCGCGCGATAAGGCGGCATCTGTGGATGAGCAGGTTCAGGCCAAGATGGCTCAGTATGAAGCGCGTCTTCGTGATGCCAAGGCCGGGGCCGGTGCTACTCGTGCCGAGGCGCTCAAGCAGGCCCAGGCAGAGGAAACTGCAGTGCTGGAAAAAGCGCGCAAAGAAGCTTCCGATTCGTTGGCTTCAATTCGTGCGAAGGTTGCCAAAGAGGCGGCTGATGCGCGTGTGTTGCTAAGGCAGCAGGCTGAGGCATTGTCCGGTGATATATGTGAGAAAATCCTCGGGAGGAGCCTGTAGTCATGTTGATGGTATCCGATCGTACTAAAAAAATCGTATTTTCGCTGGCCTATGTCGCCATGCTTGTTTTCGTGGCTGACGCCGGTTTTGCTTCCGAGGCTGGCGGTGGTGCGCATCATCCCGACAGTGGCGCTCAGATGAAGGATTTTGCCTGGCGAGTTCTGAACTTCGTCATTCTGGTGGGAATCCTGGTGTACGCGCTAAAGAAAGCCGATCTGAAGGGGTCTCTGGCAGCGCGACAAGCCGAGATCGAAAAAAGCCTGAAAGATGCAGAGGCGGCTCGAGACGCTGCGGAAAGCAAGCTTCGTGAATACAGTGCCAAGCTTGATCAGGCTTCGAAGGAGATTGACGAGCTTCATGCGGCGATCGTCAGCGAAGGTGAGCGCGAGAAGGTCCGGATAGTTGCCGAGGCTAAGTCGGCTGCCGAGAAGATCGTGGCCCAGGCTGCGCTCTCGGCCGAGCAGGAAACGCTTAAAGCGCGTAATGAGCTGCGTGTTGAGGCTGCTCGACTGGCGGTTGAGATCGCGACCGGGAAGCTGAGCGGTTCCATACAGAAGAACGACCACGACAGATTTGTCGGTGAATATCTTGACAAGGTGGTACAGATCCAGTGATCAATAACACGATTGCGAGACGATACGCCAAGGCGCTGGTGCAGCTTGGTTCGGAGGGCGGACTTGTTGATCGGTTCCGTGAGGAATTGGCTGCGGTTGATCGTCTTTTTGCCGGTAACCTCGAGTTGCGTGCGGCTTTTGGCGATCCGGCCCTTACGCTTGTGCAGAAGAAATCAATCATGAAGGAACTGGTCCAGAAGCTGGCCTGCTCGGAGTTGGTTGGAAATTTTCTGCTGCTTCTGGTTGACAAGAATCGCACTGCGTTTCTTGGCCAGATTGTGCAAACCTATGAAAAGCTTGCCGATGAATTTTCCGGTGTAATTCGCCCTGTTATCAGGAGCGCCTTCCCGCTTGATGATGATCAGGTCAAAGCCATACAGCTGGCGCTTGAGAAGAAAAGCGGCAAGAAGGTGGTTCCGCAGGTAGTGGTGGATGCGACTCTTTTGGGTGGTGTTGTTACCCAGATCGGCGACACCGCCTATGACAGCAGTGTCAAGACCCAGCTTAAACGGATTCAAGATATATTACAGAAGGGGTAGGAGTTTCCATGGAAATCAAAGCCGAAGAGATCAGCGAGATCATCAGAAAGCAAATCAAGGAGTATGGTAAGGAAGTTGAAGTGTCGGAAACCGGCACAATCATCTCCATTGGTGACGGTATTGCCCGTATTCACGGTCTGGCTGGCGCCATGGCTGGTGAGTTGCTTGAGTTTCCGGGCGGTGTGTCCGGCATGGTTCTTAACCTAGAAGAGGACAATGTCGGGGCTGCTATTCTTGGTGAATTCGCCGAGATCAAGGAAGGCGACACTGTCAAGCGTACCGGTCGCATTACCGAGGTTCCTGTCGGTGACGCACTCATCGGTCGCGTTGTTAACGCAATCGGTCAGCCGATTGATGGTAAAGGCGCCATCAATACAAGTACCTTCAGCAAGGTTGAGATTAAGGCTCCCGGTATCGTAAGCCGTAAATCGGTACACCAGCCGATGGCCACCGGACTGAAGGCGATCGATTCCATGGTTCCAATCGGACGTGGGCAGCGCGAGCTGATCATCGGCGACCGTCAGACCGGAAAAACCGCCGTCGCGATTGATACGATCATAAACCAGAAGGGTGGTGACGTGGTTTGTATCTATGTCGCCATCGGGCAGAAGCGTTCAACGGTTGCACAGGTTGTCTCCAAGCTGACCGAGCACGGCGCGATGGATTACACGATCGTTGTTGCCGCTACCGCTTCCGAGTCGGCTCCGCTTCAGTTCATTGCACCCTATACCGGTGTTACCATGGGCGAATATTTCCGCGACAACAAGAAACATGCCCTGATCATCTATGACGACCTCTCCAAGCAGGCCGTTGCCTATCGTCAGCTCTCCCTGCTGCTCCGCCGTCCTCCAGGACGTGAAGCGTATCCGGGTGACGTTTTCTACCTGCACAGCCGTCTGCTGGAGCGTGCCTGCAAGCTTTCCGACGAGTGTGGAGCCGGGTCACTGACTGCTCTGCCGATCATCGAGACTCAGGCCGGCGACGTTTCCGCCTATATCCCGACCAATGTTATTTCAATTACCGACGGGCAGATTTACCTCGAATCCGACCTGTTCTTCTCCGGTGTCCGTCCGGCAATTAACGTCGGTCTCTCCGTTTCACGTGTTGGCGGCTCTGCCCAGACCAAGTCAATGAAACAGGTGGCCGGTACATTGCGTCTTGACCTGGCCCAGTATCGTGAGATGGCTGCATTCGCCCAGTTCGGTTCGGACCTTGACAAGGCCACCCAGATGCAGCTGGCTCGTGGCGAGCGACTGGTTGAGGTCCTCAAACAACCCCAGTATCGTCCGATTCCAAACGAGAAACAGGTTGTAATCATCTTTGCCGCAAACAATGGCTTCATGGACGAACTTCCGGTTGCCGCTCTCAAACGTTACGAGCCGGAACTTTATTCCTTCTTTGATAACCGTCAGGCTGATCTTCTGGCTGAGCTGCGCGACAAAAAAGCGATTGACGATGACCTGAAGAAGCGCATGCTTGCAGCACTGGAGCAGTTTAAAAAGGAATTTACCGCTTAAGCAAGGACGGTTTGAATCATGGCGAGCCTTAAAAGCATTAAAAAACGGATTGTCTCCGTAAAAAACACGCGCCAGATCACCAAGGCGATGAAAATGGTTTCGGCGGCAAAGCTGCGCCGTGCACAGGAAAATGTGGTGGCTGCCAGGCCATATGCAAAGAAGCTTGGCGAAGTTCTGCAGTCGCTGGCCGGTAATCTGGAAGGTGATCTGCACCCGCTGCTTGAGAAACGTGAAGCTAAAAAACTGCTGCTGATTGTAGTAACGTCGGATCGCGGTCTGTGCGGTGGCTTCAACACCAACCTGTGCAAGGCGGGTGAACGTTATATCAAGGAAAAACAGGGCGCATACGAACAGATCAGCGTAATGACGGTCGGCCGTAAAGGTTACGAATATTTCAAGAATCGTCTTACGGTTTACAAGAATTTTTCGAATATCATTTCCAAGCCAACCTACCAGAGTGCAGCAAAACTCGGTCAGGAAGTGATCGATGGCTTTCTGGAAGGCGAATACGATCAGGTCGAACTGCTGTATAACTCTTTCCGTACGGTAATGTCACAGGACATTACATTCCAGCAACTGCTTCCAGTAGTGCCGGAAGAAAAGGCCGTCGTGGATGAAGCTCCGGTGGAATACATCTATGAACCGTCGGTTGGAGAGCTTCTGGCTGAAATATTGCCGAAAAATATCGAAGTACAGCTCTTCAAGTCCATGCTTGAGTCGGTTGCAGGTGAACATGGTGCACGTATGACTGCCATGGACAGCGCCTCCAAAAATGCGTCCGAGATGATCGGCAAGCTGACGCTGCAATACAACCGTGCTCGTCAGGCTGCCATTACAACGGAGTTGATGGAAATTATCTCCGGCTCGGAATCCATCAAGGGATAATATTTAGGATCGAACACTATATGAGGGCCTCAGGGCCGCAGGAGGACTAAGTTCCATGAGTCAGAATACTGGAAAAATATCGCAGGTCATCGGCGCAGTTATTGACGTCGAGTTCGAGCCCGGCAAACTGCCGGAGATCTATCACGCACTTCGTGTAACCAATCCGGCCATCGACGACCGCGAGAACAATCTGGTGCTTGAAGTTGCCCAGCACCTGGGTGAAAACTCCGTCCGTACAATCGCAATGGACTCCACCGACGGTCTCAAGCGTGGCCAGGTTGTTATTGACACCGGCAAACAGATCTGCGCACCGGTCGGCCGCAAGACTCTCGGCCGTATTATTAACGTCATCGGTGAGCCGGTGGACGAGATGGGCCCAATCGGTAATGAGAAAGAATACGGTATCCATCGCGAAGCTCCGCCATTTGAAGACCAGTCCACCAAGGTTGAAGCTTTTACCACCGGCATCAAGGTTGTTGACCTGCTTGCACCGTATGCTCGAGGCGGCAAGATCGGTCTGTTCGGCGGTGCCGGCGTGGGCAAGACCGTTCTGATCATGGAACTGATCAACAACATCGCCAAGCAGCACGGAGGTTTCTCCGTATTCGCCGGCGTTGGCGAGCGTACACGTGAAGGTAATGACCTTTGGATGGAGATGAAAGAGTCCGGCGTTCTTGATAAGGCCGCACTGGTCTACGGTCAGATGAACGAGCCTCCAGGGGCCCGTGCCCGCGTTGCTCTTACTGCTCTCTCGATCGCCGAATATTTCCGTGAAGAGGAAGGCCAGGACGTTCTTCTGTTCATCGATAACATTTTCCGCTTTACGCAGGCCGGTTCGGAGGTTTCCGCACTTCTGGGACGTATTCCTTCCGCCGTTGGTTACCAGCCTACGCTGGCCACCGAGATGGGTGAACTGCAGGAGCGTATTACATCAACCAAAAAAGGTTCGATCACATCGGTTCAGGCTATTTATGTTCCCGCCGACGACTTGACCGACCCGGCGCCGGCCACCGCCTTTGCCCACCTGGATGCTACCACCGTTCTTTCACGCCAGATTGCCGAGCTGGGTATCTATCCCGCGGTTGACCCGCTGGATTCCACCTCGCGTATTCTCGATCCGCAGGTTATTGGTGAAGAGCACTACGCTATTGCGCGTTCCGTACAATACGTTCTTCAAAAGTACAAGGATCTTCAGGATATCATCGCGATTCTCGGTATGGACGAACTTTCCGAGGAAGATAAACTGGTTGTTGCACGCGCCCGGAAGATTCAGCGTTTCCTCTCCCAGCCGTTCCATGTCGCCGAGGCTTTCACCGGTTCACCCGGCAAGTATGTCGAGCTGAAGGACACCATCAAGGGCTTCCAGGAAATCGTTGCCGGCAAGCATGACAATATGCCTGAGCAGGCTTTCTATATGGTCGGTTCGATCGAAGAGGCTATTGAAAAAGCCGCCAAACTGGCTGCTGTATAATATATCTGTAGGGGCGGCCCGATGTGGCCGCTTACGACAGGGCAACCGGCACGAGTTGCCCCTACAAGGAATATAAAATGGCTGAAAAGATGAAGCTTGAAATAGTTACCCCCTATAAGAAGGTTGTCGAGGTAGAGGTTGACGAAGTTACCGCCACCGGGAAACTGGGTGAGTTTGGCGTTCTTCCCGGCCACGCACCTTTTCTGACATCGCTCCGTATCGGTGAGCTCTGTTACAAGTCGGACGGGACTCCTGTCTCAATGGCGCTTAACTGGGGCTACTTTGAAATCAAGGATGACAGGATCATTGTTCTTGTTGAAACCGCCGAGTATGCTGATGATATCGATATTGAACGTGCCAGGGCCGCCCAGGGCCGCGCTGAAGAAGCGC
Organism: Geobacteraceae bacterium; assembly: GCA_032469775.1. Taxonomy (GTDB): domain Bacteria; phylum Desulfobacterota; class Desulfuromonadia; order Geobacterales; family Pseudopelobacteraceae; genus JACRCG01. Next base: position 32,460 of record JAWDJY010000001.1, read on the forward strand.
TCAAGAAACTCACTCCAGAAGATAAACAGTTCAAGATCTACGAGGCAGCGCTTGAACGGTCGATAATCCGTATGCAGGTTGCTGGCAAAGCTGTACGCAAGTAACAAGACAACCGGATGATGAAAAAGTGAGAGCGGCGTTACTGCCGCTCTTTTTTTGTTTAAGTGGATAAACTGATTCAACTTTGTTATAAACCTACAGCTGCTGACCATGTTGTAGGAGACTTATATGCCTCATTCTAATGAACTAACCCGCAGTAAATGCTACGAGATATTTTCCCAATCCACAGGTGTTGAAATCCGTCCGGCAGCCAGGAGTCACAAGGAGAGTGGAGATGTTGTTGAACGCTCAGGAAGGATACAGCTACGTTTCTTCAAACTGTTACCCAAGGCAAACCCTGACGACGTGACCCAGATCCGTTTTATCTGCGAACCGGACGAAGCATTTGAACTGTACCTGAAGTTATCTTCTGTAGCTTCTTCACCAACTCCCTGCAAGGAAAAACTGAACCCTCACAAGTTTTCTACAGGTGATCCGGCGATCGAAACAGTCACCACAGTTACCGCAGAAAAATGGGAGCGGAACGGAAAGAGCGGTTATGCCTTGACAGTTGGTCGCGGCAGAGACTTCATCAGCGTTCCGGTTCCATTATCAAAAATCCTATTTGCCGCTGAATTTCTCAGGTACTTGTCAACAGATCAATGCTGGGTCGAACGGCAGGACAAAGCATTTTCTGAAAAATTGTCCTGATATGGGCATTACCAGGCGTTACAACACATTTTCCGATGAACTTAAGCGTGTCTTCGGCCACAAGGTCCAGCGCGTATCCATCGACGCAGGATTTACCTGTCCAAACCTCGACGGAACTCTAGATACAAAGGGCTGTGTATACTGCGGAGGCCATGGCTCCGGCTCATACGGAATACGCCGGGAGCTTGGTATCACCGGGCAGTTGCAGGATGGTATGGAAGTGATGCGCCGCAAGTACAAGGCCTCGGCATTTCTGGCATACTTCCAGTCCTATTCTAATACGTATGCATCGGCGGAACTTCTGCGGAGAATGTACGGGGAAACCCTTTCCGTACCAGGCGTAGTCGGCATAATCTCTGCCACCCGTCCGGATTGTCTGGCTGTTGATGTCATGGATTATCTTGCGGAACTCAATGCCCTTACCTACTTCTGGCTTGAACTGGGAATGCAGTCGATGTACGACAGGACCTTGGAGTTGATCAATCGGCGGCATGACCATGCCTGCCTGGTTGATGCGGTGCAGCGGGCAAAAGAACGGGGATTGCGAACCTGCGTTCACGTGATTCTGGGATTGCCCGGTGAGTCGCAGCAGGAAATTCTGGCCATGACCGGAGAGTTGAACCGGTTACAGGTTGATGGAGTCAAATTGCATCTGCTGCACGTGATGCGTGGAACCGCGCTGGCTGACATGCATGCGCGCGGAGAGGTGGGAGTGATGGACCGTGACCGCTATGCCGGGTTGGTCTGTGACTTCCTGGAACTACTGGATCCGCGGATCCTGATTCATCGTCTGACCGGTGATGGCGGCCGGGACAATCTTATCGCACCACTCTGGTCTTTGAAGAAATTCGAGATACTGAACCTGATTGATGCGGAACTTGAACGGCGCGGAACCTTCCAGGGCAGCCGCTTTAATACGATTTAGCTACATTTCCACCCGCGTCACTACCCCCTGCAGCTTTGCGGCAGGCAACTTGTTAAACTGCACGAAATTCGGGGTCAGTTTCTTGATCAGTGCAAACACCTTCCAGATCGGATTCCTGGTTTCTATATCCTCGATGCCGTAGAAAATAACCTTTTCTCTGATTCCATTTTCCGCAAGCAGCTTCTCTATATCCAGCACTTCCATGTAACCGGCGCAGATTTCAAAAAACTCCAGGCCGGTGCCAACATCCTTCTTGTGATTACAGCTGACATCGAACGGTTCATCGGTACGGACTATGGATATGAAGATATTGCGTTCATAGATGATGTTGGAGCGGATCACGCAATGAACAATATAGGGGGGGATCACATCCAGTCCTTTGAGAAAGAAGAGCGCCGTACCTGCTATGCGACCCTTGGCGTAGATCTGCTCATAGGACATCATGAAGATGTCAAGTTCAAGCGGACGCAGAGCCCGGTAGAGTGCCCGTTGCCCGTTGGTCCAGATCAGGATGGTGGCGAAGGGAATCGAGGCCAGTATCAGCGACCAGTAGGCGCCATGGGGTAATTTGGAGAAAGTCGAAGTAAAGTAGATGATATCGATCAGAGCAATCACAACCACAATCGGAACTTTCCACTTCTTGGTGGTTTTTGAGAAAACCATGATCATCATCATTGCGGTGATGGTCATTGAGCCTGTAACTGCCATACCGTAAGCGGCGGCCAGGTTGCCTGACTTCTGGAAGAAGAACATCACGAAAATAACTGCTACCATCAGTGTCCAGTTGACAGCGCCGATATAAATCTGGGACTGCATGTGTGTAGACGTGTAGTCAACCTTGAACAACGGCATCAGACGGGTGGTAATGCCCTGGTAAACGATCGAAAACACGCCGCTGATGATGGCCTGGGAGGCGATGATCGTAGCCAGGATGGTAAGAATCAGGAACGGGATGTAGAGCGCTGCAGACTGGCTTTGGATCATTGCAAACAGTATGTTCTTGGCCTCGGGGTTGCGCAGGATGAAGGCTCCCTGGCCAAGGTAGTTCAGGTAGAGAGCCGCAAAGACGAAATACCAGGCCCTGATGATCGGCTTTTTGCCAAGATGTCCCATGTCTGCATACAGGGCTTCACCGCCGGTTGAACAGAGTATCACTTCCGAAAGTACGATATAGCCTGCAAATCCGTTCTGGCGAAAAAACTCGAATGCGTGCCAGGGATTTACCGCGGAAACTATTCCCGGTGTGCCGGCGATAGAAATCAGTCCTGATAACAGCAGGGCAGCGAAATATACCAGCATGATCGGCCCGAAGATGCCGGCCATCTTGTCGGTGCCGCGTGACTGGAAGAAGAACAGCGTGAAGGCGATCAGAGCTGCGATCAGCACAAGAACCGACTGTTTGGTGGCTGCCAGTGATGGAATCAGCAGCAGACCTTCAACTGCCGAAAGTATCGAGATGGCGGGTGTGATGACCCCGTCTCCCAACAGGAGCGAGACTCCCAGGAAGGAGAGGAAGCCGGCGAAAGCCAGTATGCGCCCTTTTTTGAAGAGCTTGATGATGATCTCGCGCAACACGATCTCACCACCCTGCCCCTTTCTGCCCAGGCTCATGGCCAGCCAGGCATATTCGGCCGTCACCAGGATGGTCATGGTCCAGAAAACCAGCGACAGGATGCCGTAGACATTGGCCACAGTAGGTTTGGTCAGGGCGAAAACCACGGTCAGGGTATAGATCGGGCTGGTGCCGATGTCGCCGAACACCAGTCCCAGTGCCTTGACAATGCCGCCCCAGAATGAATCTTCATGTTTTTGGGTCATGTGATCTGCCTTGGAAAAAAGTAAGGGCGGCATTTCTGCCGCCCCCGCTTATACATCATTTGTGTCTGAAAAGTCATCACAAGAGTGCTACATCTCGACTCTGGTAACGACGCCCTGTAGTTTGGCCGCCGGCAGTTTGTTGAACTGCACGAAATTGGGGGTCTGGCGCTTGATGGTGGAAAACAGTTTCCAGAAGATGTTGTTTGTCTCGATATCCTCTATGCCATAGAAAATGACTTTTTCCAGAATGCCGTTGGCTTTGAGGATATCTTCTATATCCAGTATATCCATGTAGCCTGCGCGGATTTCGATCGCATCCAGGCCTGTTGCCAGGTCTGTTTTCAGATCCGTATCCAGGCCGTAGGGTTCGTCGGTGCGTATGATCGAGATCAATACGTTGCGCTCATAGATGATATTGCTGCGGATGATGCAGTGTACAAGATAGGGAGGTATGACTGCCCACTCCTTGACAAAGAACAGTCCGGTGCCGGGAATGTTTCGGCCTTTAGAGTAGATTTGCCTGTAAGCCAGCTCGAAGGTTTCAAAATCCAGTGGCCGAAGAGCACGGTATAGAGCACGCTGGCCATAGGTCCAGATAAGGATCGTGGCAAATGGGAACGACGCCAGAATAATGGACCAGTATCCGCCATGGGGAATCTTGTTCATACAGGAAAAAAAGAATAGCAGGTCGACCAGAGTGATCCCTACAGCCAACGGCACTTTCCATTTCTTGGTGGTGCGGGAGAAGATCATGATCATCATGATTCCGGTTATTGACATGGTGCCGGTGACTGCCAGCCCGTATGCCGCAGCCAGGTTTTCCGATTTCTTGAATATCAGCATTATGATCAGTACAGCAATCATCAGAATCCAGTTGATCGAACTGATGTAGATCTGTGATTTAAGGTGTGTCGAGGTGTAGTCAACTCGCAAAAGCGGCATGATGCGGGTGGTGATGCCTTGGTATACGACCGAGAAAACGCCGCTGATCATGGCCTGGGAAGCGATGATGGTGGCCATGACAGTCAGAATCAGGAACGGGATATAGAGGATGGGCGCCTGGTACTGGATCATACCGAAGAGGTAGTTTTTAGCCTCAGGATGTCTCAGCAGGAAAACGCCCTGGCCAAAATAGTTGATGATCAGGGCTGTAAATGCAAAATACCAGGCCCGCATGATCGGTTTTCGTCCCAGGTGTCCCATGTCGGCATAAAGTGCTTCGCCGCCGGTGGCGCACAGGATCACCTCTGACAGGACGAAGAAGCCCTCCAGTCCGTGGTGCAGCATGAAATTTATTGCGTAATGCGGACTGACTGCCATGAAAACCGAAGGCATGCTTGTGATGGAAGCAAGTCCGGAAAGCGTCAGAGCGGTGAACCAGACCACCATAATCGGGCCGAAGGCGCCGGCGACCTTGTCAGTTCCCTTGAACTGTGCAATGAACAGCCCCACGGCGATAATGGCGGCAATCAGGATCAGGGTGCTCTGTCTGGTGGCCTCCAACCCCGGAATAAGCGCCATACCTTCCACTGCGGAAAGAATTGAAATGGCGGGAGTTATGACGCCATCGCCAAGCAGCAGGCAGACTCCCAGATAGGAGAGGAAGACAACAAAAGCCATCTGCCTGCCAGGCTTGAGCATGCGGGCAAGGATTTCCTTGAGTACAATGGTGCCACCCTCTCCCTTGCGTCCCAGGCTCATTGCAAGCCAGGCATATTCTGCTGTTACCAGGATGGTCATGGTCCAGAATACCAGGGATAGAATTCCAAATACATTGCTCTCGGTCGGTTTTGTCAGGGCAAAAATGACTGTCAGCGTATAGATAGGGCTGGTGCCTATATCACCGAAAACAAGCCCCATTGATTTGATGATTCCGCCCCAGTATGATTCTGATTCGTGCTGCTTCATGATAGCTGCCTCTGATCAAGCGATATCATTTCATACTAGATTGTTTGGTATAAAGATTATGTCAAGATATCAGGCGGGAGCATCAAGAAAGTATCAAGATTGTGTCCGGAAAGGCATCGGATCGCAGAAATATGTCGTTCTGCCCGGTCGCGATAGAGCTAGAGAGTGAGCCGGTACCCGACACCCGGCTCGGTGACAATGTGGCGGGGGCGGGACGGGTCAGACTCGATTTTGCGGCGCAAATTGCTGATATTGACCCGCAGCACGTGTGGCTGCTCCAGGTAGGCGATGCCCCATACCTGTTTAAGGATCTGACTGTGGGTCAGGACCTTGCCGGCGTGGGTAACCATCAGCCGCAGGATGTCGTATTCGGTGGGTGTCAGTGAAACCTCCTCCCCCTGGATGGTTACCAGGCGGCGGGTAAGGTCGACCTGGAGGCCGTTGCAGGTGTAGATCGGTTCCGGAACCTCCTGGAGAGAGCGCCGCAAAGCAGCCCGTATACGGGCGAGGAGTTCCCCGACGCCAAATGGCTTGGTCAGGTAGTCGTCGGCTCCTGCATTCAGGGCAGCGACCTTGTCATTCTCGTGCTCTCGGACAGACAGCACGATGATCGGCACCTGCGACCATTCGCGGAGTCTCATGATTACTTCGATGCCATCCAGGTCTGGCAGGCCCAGGTCGAGCAGGATTATGTCCGGTTTGAAGGCAGCGGCCGCCGCCAGGCCGGCGTGCCCGTTCTCGGCCTCGTGCAGTGAGAAATCTTCACTGGACAGGATCGTGTGGAGGAAACGCCTGATGGCCAGCTCGTCGTCAATTATCAGGATGCGGGGCAGGTTTTCGGCAGACATGGAGTTACCTCGTTGAAGGACAACAGCGCAATATGTTGCTATTTCTGCATCAGAGGCAAACGTATCACGATTCTCAGCCCTCCGCCAGTGCGGTTTTCGGCGACAATTATTCCTCCATGGGCCTCGACAATACCCTTGCAGATGGACAGCCCCAGCCCGGTTCCTCCCGCTCCTTCCGGAACCGGGATGCGATAAAACTTGTCAAAAACCCGTTTCAGGTCATGTTCGGGGACTCCCGGCCCACGGTCGGAAACCTCCAGTGACAGCCAACCGTTATCGGTGGTAGCGCTGACCTCGATGCTGCTTTCCGCTGATGCGTATTTGTGGGCATTGTCCAGCAGGTTCACCAGCACCTGGGTCATCAAGACGAGATCCATGGAAACCAATGGCACGTCATCGGCCAGCCTGATTTCGACGGAGCGATTGCCGAGGCGCTGTTCGGTGGCAGCCAGAGCGCAGCCGACCAGATCCTGGACATCGCACAATTCAACATTCAGCCTGATTGCACCGGCTTCGATGCGGGTCATGTCCAGCAGATTCCCGACAAAACGATTCAGGCGCTCGGCCTCGCTGCAGGCAGATTCCAGCAGCTCCCTCCGGGCATGGTCACTCAGGTGGGTTCCTTCCTCCTTCAGGCTGGAGAGCACGCCGGTCACCGAAACCAGCGGTGTGCGCAGGTCATGGGATATGGAGTTCAAAAGGGCCCGCTCCAGATTCTCTCTTGCCTGGAGAATCTGTGCCTGTTCCGCCTGCCGGGAAAAACGGATGCGTTCCATGGCCATGGCCGCCTGGGTGGTAAAGGCATCCAGCAGCCGGCGGTTGTCCTGGGAGTGGTAGTCATGCTGATTCATCAACTTTACCCCCATGACGCCCAGGACATTGGACGGGGTCTGCAGGGGGAGATAGATCAGGTTCGCGGATACAAGCGTATCCGTGGCGCGTCCGGCGGGATGGTTGTTGCGAAAGGCCCAGTCGGCCACAGCCTGTTCCTTTATATCCAGTGTCAGCCCGTCGCTTGAAGCCATGATGTCCAGATGCTCCCCCTCCGGCAGCAGGATCGCGACCTGGGCATTCAGGGCCTCTTCCACATTTCTCTGGACCGCCTTCAAAACCGCATCGATATCCGCGGAGGCGGCCAGATCGCGACTGAGGTAGTACAGGCTGGCGGTCTGCACTTCGCGGGACCGCATCACCTCGGCCCGTTCCCGCGCCCGTGCCACCAGGCTGCTGATTACCATGCCCACCACGAACAGCCCCAGAAATGTCAGCAGATACTGGGCATCAGACACTACAAAAGTCAGCCGGGGAGGGACAAAGAAAAAATTGAAGGCAAGAACACCGAGGAATACGGTGGCGATGGCCGGTTTGCGCCCCAGGCGCACCGAGGCGACAACCACTGCCAGCAGATAGAACATGACCATGTTTGTCGGCGCCAGGAACGGGCGCAGCAGTTCGCACAGGATGGTTGCGGCAGCCACCAGCATCAGGCTTGCCGTATATCCTCTGGCTTCAAATGATGCACGTTTTCTGGAAACTCCGGAATCATCTGTCCCGGTTTCCTTTGTGAAGCTTACGACAACTATATCAATCGCGCCACTCCGCCGGATGATGCGGTCGACGATCGGTGGTTGCAGTATTTCACGCCAGCGGGGGCGGTCCGGTTTGCCCACCACGATCTTGGAAATATTGTGGCGGCTGGCATATTCCAGAACCGCATCGGTGACATCGACTGCGGTAACGCTGGCAACCTGTGCCCCCAGTCCTTCTGCCAGTCGCAGGTTGTGCCAGATGCGCCCCCGGTTCTCCTCAACATGTTTTCCACCTTGCGGTGTCTCGATGTAAAGGGTGAACCAGCTGGCTTTCAGCTCTTCGGCCAGACGACAGGTGGCACGGATCAGTTTCTCGCTGTAAGGGGAGCCGCTGACACAGACCAGAAGCCGCTCCGCGGTGGGCCATGGCCCGGCGATGGACTGGGTTTCCATGTAGGCCCGCATCTGGTCGTCGACACGGGCGGCGGTGCGGCGCAGCGATAATTCCCGCAACGCCATCAGGTTGCCGGGGCGGAAGAATTTTTCAATCGCCTTGGCGGCCTGGTCGGGGACGTAGACCTTGCCTTCGTGCAGTCGCTGAATCAGGTCTTCCGGAGGCAGGTCGATCAGCTTGATCTCGAAGGCCAGGTCCAGCAGGCGATCCGGCACGGTTTCACGGACGGTGATTCCGGTGACCTGGGATACCACGTCATTCAGACTCTCGAAATGCTGGATGTTGACCGTTGTATATACATCAATTCCGGCCTCAAGGAGTTCCTCCACATCCTGCCAGCGCTTCTCGTGCCGCGATCCGGGGACATTGCTGTGGGCAAGCTCGTCAACCAGCACGATCTGGGGTCTGCGGTAGAGGATGCCGTCCAGATCCATCTCGGGCAGTGTTACCCCGGCGTACGGTGTCTCGCGGCGGGGGAGAAGCTCCAGTCCCTCCAGCAGGACGTCGGTTTCGGGGCGGCCATGGGATTCCACGTAGCCGACCAGCACATCGCGCCCTTCATGTTTGCGTAGCCGGGCCGCCTCCAGCATGGCGTAGGTCTTGCCCACTCCGGCGGCATAGCCGAGGAAGATCTTTAGCCTGCCCAGTTCGGCGGTGACCTCTTCGGCCCGGGCAAGTTTCAGCATCGCCTCCGGGGAAGGGCGTATGTCATCGTTACCGGTCATGGTTACAGTCTAGCCAATTCCAGGTTCAGCACAAGCACATTCACTCGAGGCGACCCGATAAATCCGAATTGACGGTCTTCAATGCTGTTAATGACAATCCTGTGCAGCTTCTCTCTGTCGATGCCGCGTGCCATGGCAACGCGGGGTATCTGCAAGAGTGCCGCTTCCGGCGAGATGTGCGGGTCGAGTCCACTGGCCGATGCCTGCACCAGGTCGGCCGGGATCTGGCCGGTCACTCCCGTGTCGCGCAGCGCCTTGGCCCGCTCGCCGACTGTCCGAAGGTAAGCGGGGTTGGTCGGCCCGGCATTGGATCCGCCCGAGGCGGCCGGGTTGTAGCCGAATCCGGCCGTGGCCGACGGACGCGGCCAGAAGTATTTCGGGTCGGAGAAGGGCTGGCCGATCAGGGATGATCCAACCACCTTTCCGTTGACATCGGTGGCCAGGCTGCCTTTGGCCTGCCATGGGAAAACGGCCTGGGCAATGCCGGTCACCAACAGCGGGTAGATGCCGCCACCATTGGTGCCCAGCTCCTTGATGGCCTCCTGGGAAGCCACCGACCCCATCGGAATCTGTACTGAGTTTACGGCCATGCTCTCGACCATAGGCTCTCCCTTGGCATCCTTTAGCGGATCACCTTTATCGTCAAGTTTTGGCTTGACCTGACTGGTCCCTGGACCAGAGGCAGATTCCAGTGGACGCTGAAGTTCTGGATCACCCCCTGGGAAACCAGGAGCAGTGAGAAGATCATGGCGATTGGCAGCAGTATGTAGAGGGTGCAGCGGGTCAGGTCGACCCAGAAGTTGCCCAGCAGAAAAGTCTTGCGGCGGACAAAGCCGCGGATTAAGGCAATAGCCACCACAATGCCGGTGGCGGCGGAGGCGAAGTTATGCACAATCAATCCTGCCATCTGGGTGAAGTAGCTGACAGCCTGTTCACCGGCGTATGTCTGCCAGTTGGTATTGGTAGTGAAGCTGACCGCAATGTTGAGCGCCTCTTGCCAGGTGATGGGTGGGACTTCTTGCGGATTGAACGGCAATATGTGCTGGGTCAGCAGCAGGATGAAAAGCGACACGAACAGCGCCAGGTTGAAGAACAGCATGGCACCGGCGTAGCGCCGCCAACCCAACTCATCTTCCGGTTTTACTCCGCTGATGCGGTAGATAAGGCTTTCGCAAGGAACCAGTACGGGCGACAGGACTGTACGTTCCCCCTGGAATGTCTTGGCCATAGAGCTGTCCAGCGGCTTGACCAATGCCAGTAATATGATGAAGCAAATGATTGTTTGCAGCAACTCGTAGGAGTTCACGATTTGTTCCCATTTTGTTCCGGTACATCGAGTCTTAACAGCTGGCGGGAAATACTGACCGGAATCACCGCCCATTGATTCTTCCTCCGGTCGAATACCGGCACCTGGCCATGTTCGTAGTCAGGCGGCGCTACCGTGGTGACTCCTTCCTGATACTGAAGCATATCAGTTTCTTCAAAAGATTCACCCTCGTAGAGACCGTTTTCGGTGTTGAATAAATAGGCTTTCATGTGTGAGATCCCCCTTCCCGTATTACTCCCATGATTTCAAGGTAGCAAAGACGGAATAAAACAGGTGTCAAAATGCTGGAGTAAGCTGTCAAGAAAACATCAAGAAGTTTATCGTGTTAAAAGTCGATTTTGCTGTTTACACTACGTGCAAAACTGGTAAACTCCGCCCTCAAGCAACAGGAGAGGGACGGATGGTTCATGTCTGAAAAAATTGTAGCGCTCAAGGTTGATGTTGATACCTATGCCGGGACTAGGGATGGCGTTCCGGCCCTGCTGGAGGATATGGCACGGTTTGATGTCCCGGCCACATTCTATTTTTCGATGGGACCGGACAACTCCGGCAAGGCCATCCGGCGCATCTTCACCCGTCCCGGATTTCTGAAAAAAATGCTTCGCACCAAAGCCCCGTCCGCCTACGGCATCAAAACCATGCTGTATGGCACTCTGCTGCCGGCACCGATGATTGCGTCGAGTTTTCCTGAAGTGCTGCAGGAAACTGAACGCCTTGGACACGAAGTCGGTATCCACTGCTGGGACCACGTCAAGTGGCACGATTACCTGCCCTGGTTTCCCAAACACCTGACTGCAATGGAGCTGGGCCGGGCCAGCGCACTTTTCGAGGAGATACTGGGGCATCGCGCGGTAACCACTGCTGCGCCGGGTTGGACAGTGTCACCAGATTCGCTTGAGGTGCAGGATGCGCTGGGATTGAAATACTGCAGCGACGGACGCGGCACTCACCCCTTCTATCCGGTCATGGACGGCCGTCGTTTCCGCACTCCACAGATTCCCACCACCATGCCGACCGCCGATGAAATATTGGGCGAGAACGGCATCACACCGGAAAATATAGACAGATATTATGCCGACAGCCTCAAGGACGGACTCAACGTGCTTACCATTCATGCAGAACTGGAAGGCGGGGCCATCAGGGCCTCTTTTGTGCGGCTGCTGGAGCGATTCAAAAAAGATGGTGTGCGCTGTATAACGCTGGGGCAGGTGGCGCGCGAGATCACAGAACTTCCCGCCTGCGAGCTGTTCATGGGTGAAATAGCCGGCAGGGCCGGCAAGGTTGCGATTCAGGGAGGCAACTGCCAATGATCTGCCGTTATTTCAAGGTTGCCCACCGAGACATGGTTTACCTGAAATTCATCCTGGAGGCTTATGAGGGGATGAACGTGATGAGTACCGTCGATAACAGGTCCGGAATCATCCGTATCGCCATCATGCCCGGTTTTGTAGAGGACATGGATGCCCTGCTGGCGGACCTGGGGCGAAAGGTGGTCATGGAACCTGTTGAATGGAGCGATGAACCGCTTGGATTCTGAAGAAACCCGCCATCCCCGGGGCGGTTACGCCCTGACTCTGCTGCTGGCGGTCAACCTGCTTAATTACATCGACCGCCAGGCGCTCTATGCGGTCTTTCCCCTGATCAAATCCGACCTGCAACTCTCCGATACCGCCCTCGGCCTGCTGGGGAGCGCCTTCATGCTCTGCTACATGCTGGCTGCGCCGCTTTTCGGGAGATTGGGCGACCGGCTCAATCGCGCCCACCTGGCGGCCGGCGGACTGGTGGCCTGGAGCCTGGCAACGATGCTGTCGGGCATGGCTTCATCCTACCGCATGCTGCTGATGGCCCGCAGCCTGGTCGGGGTGGGGGAGGCCAGCTTTGGTACGGTCTCGCCCGGACTGGTAGCCGACTACTTCCCCCGTGAAAAACGCGGCCGGATGTTGTCGCTTTTCTTCCTTGCCATCCCTGTCGGAAGCGCACTGGGGTACCTGCTGGGGGGGCAGTTGGGGCAGGCCTTCGGTTGGCAGCGGGCCTTTCTGCTGGTCGGTCTGCCGGGGCTGCTGCTGGCGCTGCCGCTTTATCTGCTGGCCGAGCCGCGCCGGGACAAACGATCCGACAGTCTGGCTGCAAACGAGAAACTTTTGCCGGAACTGCGGCGCTTCGCATCAAACCGCACTTATATCCATGCCACGTTGTCGATGGCGGCCATGACCTTTGCGCTGGGGGGGCTGGCCCAGTGGGCCCCCTCCTTCCTGAACCGGGGCTTCGGACTGGATGTGGCCAGGGGCAGCATGCTGTTCGGCATGATCACTGTCGTATCCGGCATCCTCGGCACACTGGCCGGCGGCTGGCTCGGGGACCGTCTGCAACGCCGCACGCCGGCCGGATACCTGTACGTCTCCGCCGCCGGATTCCTGCTGGGTGCGCCGGCCATGGTGCTGGCGCTGGTAACCACCAACCTGACGCTATGTCTGAGCGCGATTTTTGCCGCCGAACTTTTCCTCTTCCTCAATACCGGTCCGCTCAACACCGTGCTGGTCAACGTGGTCGCGCCCGGACGCCGTGCGATGGGATTTGCGATCAACATCTTCGCGATCCACGCATTGGGCGATGCCATCTCGCCGGCCATCATCGGCTTTCTGTCCGATCGTTGGGGCTTGTCCGGCGCACTCCTGATAACTCCTCTGGCGGTGCTGCTGGCGGCCGGTTTTGCGCTGTGGGGCGGGCGATATGTGGCGGATGATCAGCTGGCGGCGGAGGGATAAATAATTCATCCTAAAATCGGCAATTCACTCACGCAAAGGCGCAAAGACGCAAAGAAAGTCAATATCTTACAATTTATAAAGGCCTCACCCAAATGGTTAAGTCTAGATATTTTCTAACGTTTTGTTTTTCTTGGCGAACTTAGCGTCTTTGCGCGATCAACTGTTTTTGTAGATTCATGCGTTTGCTGGAACTCTGTATGATCTGTTGAACAAATCCGGATGATATGATAGGGATGTCCCCCCGTTTCAACCACCAAACCATATTCCCGGGAGAAAACCTGATGCAGTTCAGCTCCGAAGATGTCCACCCGATTCTGCCGATCCTTGTGGAGCAGAGCGGCCTTTTGGCCGCCTCTGTTGCCAACACAGTTGCACTTTTGAAAGAGGGGGCCACGGTCCCGTTCATTGCCCGCTACCGCAAGGAGTGTACCGGCGAGCTGGACGAGGTGCAGATCCGGCTGCTGGAGGATCTGCTGGCGTACCATAGCGAGCTGGCCGAGCGCAAGATGACCGTGCTGAAAAGCATCTCCGAGCAGGGCAAGCTTACTCCTGAGCTTGAGGGGCGCATCGTCGAATGCCGTCAGAAGACCGAGCTGGAAGACCTGTATCTTCCCTATCGTCCCAAACGCCGCACCAAGGCCACCATTGCCAGGGAACGCGGACTGGAGCCGCTGGCCGACCTGCTGGCGGCCGGCGTGGCTTCCGGCAGCCTCGAAGAGTTGGCCGCCGCTTTTGTGAACCCGGAAGGCGATGTGCCGGATGTCGCCGCGGCGCTGGAAGGGGCCGGACATATTCTGGCCGAACGTCTGGCCGACGATGCCGATGCGCGTGCATTCGTGCGCCGTCTGACCTGGGAGGAAGGTATCCTCTGCTCACGGGTGGCGGCTGACAAGAAGGAGGCTGTGACCAAGTTCGAGATGTACTATGATCACCAGGAAGTCTTGAAAAACGTGCCTTCCCACCGTCTGCTGGCCATGCGGCGCGGGGAAAAGGAAGAGGTGCTGTACCTGGCGATTCAGGCGCCTGTGGATACGATCCTGGCCGGGCTCAAGTCCCGCATCGCCAGGGGCAAAGGCGCTGCGACCGGCTTTCTGGAGATGGTGGCCGAGGACGCCTACAAGCGTCTGATTGCAACAGCCATCGAAGGTGAACTGCGGCTGGAGGCACGTAACCGGGCCGACGAGGTCGCCATCAAGGTTTTCGCCGACAATCTGCGCAACCTGCTGTTGCTGCCACCGGCCGGAAGCTGCCGTGTCCTGGGGGTCGATCCCGGCCTGAGGACCGGATCGAAGCTGGCGGCGGTGGACGAAACCGGCCGCCTGCTGGAATATGCCACAATCTATCCCCATACCGGCGGCGGTGCCAAAGTGTCCCAGGCCAGGCAAACATTGATCGAGATGGCCAGGCGCTGCCAAAGCCAGCTGGTGGCGATCGGCAACGGTACCGCCGGTCGCGATATGGAGCTGTTCGTCAAGGAAACCTTGCGCGAAGCCGGAATGAATCTGGCCGTCGTAATCGTCAACGAGGCCGGGGCCAGTGTTTATTCCGCCTCGGAGATCGCCCGCGAGGAGTTCCCCGACCTGGATCTTACCATTCGCGGCGGCGCCTCGATCGCCCGCCGGCTGCAGGATCCGCTGGCCGAGCTGGTCAAGATCGATCCCAAGAGCATCGGAGTGGGGCAGTACCAGCACGATGTTGATCAGGCCACCCTGAAAAAATCGCTGGACGCGGTGGTGGAATCCTGCGTCAACTATGTCGGGGTGGATCTGAACACCGCCTCCTGGGCGCTTCTGGCCTATGTATCCGGCATCGGTGAAACCCTGGCCAGGAATATCGTCCGACATCGCGATGAGCACGGCCCTTTTGCTACCCGCAAGGCGTTGCAGAAGGTGGCCCGTTTCGGCCCTAAGACCTATGAACAGGCGGCCGGTTTCCTGCGTATCCGTAGTGGCAAGGATCCGCTGGACAACACCGCCGTGCATCCGGAACGTTACGCGCTGGTGGAGCGGATGGCCGCAGACCTGGGTGTCAAGGTAGCCGAACTGGTGTCGGATCCGGGCAAGGTAGCGCGGATTGACCTCTCCGCTTACATCACGGAGGGGGTGGGGCTGCCGACCCTGATGGATATTGTCGAGGAATTGAAAAAGCCGGGGCGCGATCCGCGGGCCGCCTTCAGGACCGCCGATCTGCGCGATGATATCCGGGAACTGGCCGATCTGAAGGAGGGCATGATCCTGGAAGGGACAGTCACCAATGTGGCCGCTTTTGGAGCCTTTGTCGATATCGGGGTTCACCAGGACGGACTGGTGCATGTCAGCCATCTGTCGAACCGTTTCATCAAGGAACCGGGAGAGGCGGTCAAGGTCGGCGAAGTGGTCAAGGTCAAGGTGCTGGCGGTGGATATCCCCCGCAAGCGGATAGCGTTATCGATAAAAGAAGCCGCGCCGCAGGCGCAGCAGGCCCGCCCCAAGGCAGCTCAGCCGCAGAAAAAAGAGTCGGCCGCGGCGCCGGTCAACAGCTGGGAAAAGGCCGGTTTCCGGGTGCGGGAACAACGTAAAAACAGGTAACTGTTCTGCACTTATTCATAACCCCACCTGTCCGCCCCTTAGCTTAAGGGGCGGGACGCGCTGATGTTGCACAGTTATATCTGGCAGGTTGATTCTGCTTTCGCTCCCCACTTAAGATAAGAGGTGTCGGGGGAGTTCTGAAGGGTATGCTGAATAGTTACAAAAACAGCCGTACCGTCACACCAAAATTACCCGCAAGCCCTGTCCGGCTCCTGATACGTAGAGAAACGTACAGGTGGCCGGATTTTTTTTCCACTCTTCCTGGCGGTAGTCGTTGACGAATTCATAACGGAAAGCCTTGATCCGGCATCCGGTCGGCAGTTCCAGTCCTTCCGGCAGATCCCGTAAACCTGGCCAGGCGCAGCGGTCCTGGCTAGCTTCGGCAAAGGCCGGCAGTTTACCCATCAACGGCATTTCGCTCAGGCAGTAGTCGAAGAACAGCGCGTCGCACAATTCCGCCTGTCCGGCATCACCGGCCAGCTCTTCCGACAGGGTGGCGAACAGCTCGTAAACCCTCCGTCGTGAAAAACTGGAGAGGTTTTCATTCCCGGCCTTGCGGGCCATGCTGTCGAGTATGGCCGCCAGGGAGTGTTCGCGCTGCAAATACCTGAAGGCGGTGTCAAAACCGCCATGTTTCTGGAAAAGGTCAAGCAGGCGTCCGATGGTTTCAATGCGACAGATATCGTTGTAAGATAGCCACTGGTTACGCAGGATGGTATAGGGCGGGTGGCTGGAAAAATGGTATTCCTCGCGAGCGGCAATCTCCCGCATCGGCGACCCCTTCAGCACCTTGAGCGGTTCAATCTGGATCTCGTGCGGCTTGAGTCCGGAAACCGTCTGCAGTGAATCCAGAAAACCCCGGTAGTCTTCTTCCGGCAGCCCAGCCACCAGGTCCAGGTGCAGTTCGACCTTGGTCTCGTTCCTCAGCCGGCGGACGTTGTTATAGATCCCGGCCAGATCGGCATTGCGTCCTACCCGGGCCAGAGTGCTCTCCGAAGCGGACTGGATACCGATCTCGAAGCGGAAGGTGTTTTCCGGAACCAGTGCCAGAATGCGCAGGTTGTCGTCGGTCAGCAGGTCTGCCGCTATTTCGAAATGGAAATGGCTGCCCCGGTTGTGTTCCAGGATGAATTCCCACAGCAGTCCGGCCCGGGCTGCATCGTAATTGAAAGTGCGATCCACCAGTTTTATCTGCGACACATTATGACGTATCAACATCAGCAGATCTCGTTTGATGCGTTCCATCCCGAAGGAGCGAACCGAACCTTCCACCGATGAAAGGCAGAACGCGCAGGAGAAGGGGCAACCCCGTGAGGTTTCGTAGTAGACCAGAGGTTTTTCCAGATCCACCAGGCCGGCTTCGAAAGGCGAGGGGATCGTGTCCAGTTTGATCTGCCTGCCGGTTATGGGGCCGGAAACCAGGTCTTCGCCGTCGCGATAGAACAGGTTGGCGACTTCGGCCAGCGAGCGCCAGGGAGAATGGCCGTAATCCTCTTCAATCAGCGCCTTCAGCAGCTGATGGAAAACCTCTTCTCCTTCCCCCTTGATTACAAAGTCGATTCCAGGGTTGGCGTGCATCAGTTCGAAGATTCCGAAGGAGGCTTCCGGTCCACCCAGCGCGATCATGGTTCGCGGCGCAATCTTCCTGATGTCGGAGATGATCCGCAGGGTCTGCTCAATGTTCCAGATATAGCATGAAAAGGCGATCAGGTCTGCCCGTTCGGCCATGATCAAGCGCAGAATCTGCTCGCGGGGTTCATTGACGGTCCATTCACGGATTACGATTTCAGCTCCGGCAATGTCACGGCAGGAGGCCGCCAGGCAGGGGAGCGCCAGCGAAGCATGGGAATATTTGGCGTGCAGGGTTGTGAGGAGTGTTTTCATATGCGCTGCCTTAAAAGTTGATGCTGTATCCGGCATCAGTATTCCGGATTTCCGTCTTGAACGGCCGTGACAGCTGCCTCAGTTTTTCTATTACTTCTCTGGCCCTGTCCCCCGACAGTAGCCGTGGCTGAAAACCGACCCGGCGGTGCAGTACGTCCAATGGCAGTATCTCGGCCGTGCGCTGCCTGCCGTCCAGCCTCAGGCGAACCAGGGCGCTGACATCGGCGGTTTTACTTTTACTGGCAAAGGCGAAGTTGCCCAGGCTGTAGAAGATGATGCCGTTTTTATAGCGCTCGATTCCCTGCAGTACGTGGGGGTGGTGTCCGATGACCGCATCCGCTCCGGCGTCGATGGCGTTGTGGGCTGCATTGCTCTGGTAAGCCTGCACCGAGCCGCTGGCCTCCCTGCCCCAGTGGAACGAGACGATGACATAATCGGCCTGACGGCGGGCGCTGGCCACGTCGGCCGCCACCAGCTTTTCGTATCCGGGGGTGGTGCCCGGGCGTGTTTTGCCGGCAAAAAAATCCAGCGGTTGGGTCAGGGAATATGCCAGGAAGGCGATTCTCTTGTCCTTGATAGTGTAGAGTGCCATTTTGCGGGCTTCGTCCAGGTTCACGCCGGCTCCGATCCAGGCGATGCCGGCCGAATCCAGGTGCTGCAGGGTTTCGGTCAGCGCTTCTCCGCCGAAATCCATGCTGTGGTTGTTGGCCAGCGTGACCAGGTTGAATCCGGCGGCGCGGACCGCCCCGGCTACAGCCGGTTCGGCGCGGAAGCGGAACTGCTTGTTGCTGAATTCGCTGCCGCCGGTTGCGACCGGAGATTCCAGGTTGGCCAGGTTTATGTCTCCCCGGGACAGTTCGCTCCTGACGTCAGCAAAGGGGTGTTCGTAGCCCCTGGACTTCAACGCCTTTGCCCATTTGCCGGCCAGCATGATGTCGCCGACGGCGTTGATGACGATCTCTTCCGCCCGCAGGTCGATCGGTGCGCAGATGAGCGCCAATGTAAGCAGGACAAGGGTAAGCACAGGTTTCATTGTGGCTCTTTTGCATTGACGTGGGGTGGCACAAGTGTTAAAAAATACACTTTTAATCCCGAAAAATAAAGGTGTTTCCCGATGCTAGACATGAAATTCATCCGCGAGAATCCGGACGAGGCCGAACAGCGCCTGAGAACCCGAGGCGGCGCATCTTATCTGGACGGTTTTCAAGAACTCGACCTGGAGCGCAGAAATCTGCTCCATGCAAACGAGACGCTCAAGGCCGAACGCAACCGGGTTTCCGAAGAGATCGGACGAGTCAAGGACAAAAGCCAGGTGCAGGACCAGATCCTGCAGATGCGAGCCGTGTCCCAGAAAATCAAGGAGCAGGACGAGGAGCTGAAACAGCTGGAAGAAAAGCTGCAGTCCTTCATGCTGACCATTCCCAATCTTCCTCACGCCACGACTCCGGTTGGCGCCTCGGAAAACGACAACGTCCAGGTGCGGGTATGGGGCGAGCCGCGCGAACTTGAATTCAAGGCCAGGCCGCACTGGGAGATCGGAGAGGGACTGGGTATCCTGGATTTCGAGTGCGGCGCCAAGATCACCGGCGCACGCTTCACTCTCTACCGCGGCGCTGGAGCCCGCCTGGAACGGGCTCTGATCAGCTTCATGCTTGATCTGCATACCGATCGGCACGGCTACCTGGAAGTGCTGCCCCCCTTCATGGTAAATCGCGATTCCATGACCGGCACCGGCCAGCTGCCCAAGTTCGAGGAGGATCTCTTCAAGCTGGTTGATCCGGAATTTTTCCTGATCCCGACCGCAGAAGTCCCGGTGACCAACATCCACCGTGGTGAGATCCTGAAACGCTCGGACCTGCCGATCAGCTATGCCGCCTACACCCCCTGCTTCCGTCGCGAGGCCGGTTCCTACGGCAAGGATACCCGTGGCTTGATCCGCCAGCATCAGTTCAACAAGGTGGAGCTGGTCAAGTTCGTCCATCCCTCGGAATCGGATGCAGAGCTGGAAAACCTGACAGCCCATGCGGAAAAAGTGCTGCAGCTGCTGGAACTCCCTTACCGGGTGATGGCACTTTGCAGCGGCGACATCGGTTTCTCCTCGGCAAAGACTTACGATCTTGAGGTATGGTTGCCGGGGCAGAGCTGTTATCGGGAAATTTCGTCCTGCAGCACTTTCGGCGATTTCCAGGCTCGGCGCGCCTCGATCCGTTTCCGTGAAGACGAAAAGGCCAAGCCGGAATTTGTCCACACGCTTAACGGTTCAGGGTTGGCGGTTGGCAGGACGCTGGTGGCCATTCTGGAAAACTACCAGCAGCAGGATGGCTCCGTACTGATCCCGGAGGCGTTGCGCCCTTATATGGGTGGACTGGAAAGAATTATCTGAAAAGGGAGCCGTATTAGTCTTTGAAATTTGAAAAAGAGTGTGATATACAAATCCACTCAAAAATTGGAGAGGTGGCCGAGTGGTTTAAGGCAGCGGTCTTGAAAACCGCCGAGTGTAACAGCTCCGTGAGTTCGAATCTCACCTTCTCCGCCATAAATATTCAGCGCCCGCATCGATTGCGGGCGCTTTTTTTTAGCGCCGGCGTATACCCTTTTGGTACTGACTTTTGCAAGTGAATCTGGTAATAATTAAAAGTATTCGGCAACTAAATTACTTCTTTTATGTCGGCTTGTTTCGAAGTAATGTCAGCTATGGCCGGGCCATTTTTTCGACCGGTTGATGCTGATGCTTAAGAGGAGGTGCGTATGTCGGATGAAATCAGGCCATACCGTTTCCAGTGGAAGGATTTGGGGGATATTGAACTGGGTCGTCCAAATCTCGGCAATACCATGAGTGTTTCCGTCTACAGGCTGATGCAGTACACGATGCGGGATGTTCTGGACAGCAGGTTTTCTCCCGAAACTGCAGCGGAGCTGCTGCGGGATGCCGGTCACGAGGCGGGGCGCGAATTCTGTCTGAACATGCTAGATACCAAGCTGCCGCTGAACGGATTCGTAGCCCAGCTCCAGGACCTGCTTCAGTCACTGAAGGTCGGTATCATGAGGATTGAAAAGTCCGATGCTGAGACACTGGATTTTACGCTGACGGTCTCCGAGGATCTGGACTGTTCCGGCCTTCCGGTAACCGGTGTCACCGTTTGCGAGTATGACGAAGGGTTTATTGCCGGTATTTTCGAGGCATACACCGGAAAACCCTTCACGGTGCGCGAAGTGGACTGCTGGGCAACCGGTGATCGGACCTGCCGTTTCAGGGCGGTCGCGGTGAGCGGTGCCGGGTCGTGAAGCCGTCGGAGCGTGAGTCGTTAATTGCCCTGCGGCAGCGTATCGAGCAGCTGTCTAGCGGTGAAAGCGCCCAGGCGGTTGAAATTCCGGAAGAATGCGATGACGACCTGAGGGGGGTGGTTGAGACCTTCAACCGTTATCTCTCTCTGCTTGACGAAGCCAGAAGTTTTGTCGCGGCCCTTGCCTCGGGAAATCTCAAAGAGTCGCCGCCGCCCCGGAATCAGGTTGCCGCACCCTTCAAGCAGCTGCATGCTTCTCTACAACACCTGACCTGGCAAACCGGGCAGGTAGCCCAGGGAGATTACAGTCAGCGGGTACATTTCCTGGGTGAATTCTCGGAATCTTTCAATTCAATGGTTGAGGCCCTGTCCGAAAAGGAGCGGACCGAAGCGTCTCTGCGGGAGGCGCGCAGCCAGGTGCGAAGTCTGGAAGGAATTATCCCGATCTGCATGTATTGCAAAAAGATCCGTGATGACGGAGATTCATGGCAGCAACTGGAACGATATATCAGCGAGCATTCGGAGGCGCTGTTCAGTCACGGCATCTGCCCGACATGTTTCGAAAACCGGTTCAATAAATAGATAAGTCGAACATCGGATGTTTGCGCAGCTACAAGCGGGGTCGCTTCTGACAGCTACCCTCTTTTTTTATCACAATCCGGCCACATCAATTTTATATCAAGTCACACTGGAGTCTGAATGCAGATAACAACAACATTCATAAAGCTGGACAGTTTTCTCAAGGGCGAAAATGCGGTGTCTTCGGGCGGCGAGGCCAAGATTGTCATTGCCGAGGGGGCCGTTTCGGTCAATGGCGAGGTGGAAACACGCCGGGGTCGCAAGTTGTATCCGGGAGATCGGGTCACGTACGGGAGAAGTAATTTCACGGTGGAGGCGGCATGAAAAAACTGCTTACGCTGGCGTGGCTGCTTCCCGTGATGGTGCTCCTGCTGCTCTGTTCAAACTCCCAGGCGGCCTACAATCTGGAGGTGCCGGTTGATCCCTGGGACGAATACCGTCTGCAGTTCAAGACATATTCAAGGCTGTTGCTCGCATCCTATGACCGGGCTTTCATAGATGACTACGAAGGAGCTATCCGGGAGGTAGGCAAGGCGATTGAGCTGCTTCCTGAAGAGGGGATCGGATATGCCGAACGTGGCAAATATTACCGTATGCTGAACAATACGGCGTTAGCCGAGAGCGATTTCAAGAAATCGCTGTTGTTGTTCGACCTGGCTATTGAGCGCTATCGACCCGATGGTGACAGGAAAGGCAAAAAACGCGCAAGCCGCAAGGTGGATCCGGCGGAGGCCGCCAGACTGATTGCCACATTGCGTTACCAGCGCGGCGAGGCCTATTTCAGTTTTGAGCATTATCACCAGGCTGCCGATGATTTTGCCGCATCCTGCCAGAGTGGCAATACGGTAGCCTGCTCACGGATGTGGGATGTCAAGGCGATAGAAAAACGCGGACTGAACTGGGTGCCGATCTCCGCGCTCCAGTACTATGACCGCCAGTGGGTTGAACGTCCAGCTCGCGATGTCGTCCGCGCCTGGGTTCGCAGGGAGGATTCGCAACCGGTGCATGAGGAGGCCGGTAACGTGAAATACGTTCAGCAGCACCTTGAGTTGAACTGCACCACGCGCGAATTCCGCCTGCTGGAGGCATTTGTTTCGTCGGGCAGCCGCCAGCCGCCATCAAAAAAGGTTCCGGAACCAGGCTTCTCCAAGCCGGTGCCAGGCAGCGCTCCGAGCAGGTTGCTGACGATTCTTTGCTCCGGAACCGTCCTCAAATGATTTGACTTCTATGGTTGTTTAAAATTAGTATGTAAGTCTTTACCGAATAATTTCACATCATGTCTGGATCCATTTACAGGAGAATACTAATGAACATGAGATTTCTCGATGCCTGTTGGGGCAAGCCGGTTGATCGCACACCGGTATGGTTGATGCGTCAGGCCGGTCGTTACCTTCCGGAGTACATGGCGGTTCGTTCGAAGTGTACATTTCTGGAACTGTGCAAAACCCCGGAGCTGGCAGCCGAGGTGACCATCCAGCCGGTCGATATCCTGGGTGTGGACGCAGCCATAATGTTCTCCGATATCCTTACACCGGTCGAGCCGATGGGGATGAAGCTGGATTTCGTTCCCGGCCCGGTTTTCGAGAAGCCGATTCGCAGCATGGCCGATGTCGAGGCGCTTCGTATTCCCGAGATGGAACAGGATGTGCCGTATGTTCTGGAAACTATCAGGATCCTGCGCCGGGAACTGGCAAACAAGGTGCCGCTGATCGGCTTTGGCGGGGCACCGTTTACGCTGGCCTGCTACATGGTAGAGGGCAAGGGCTCCAAGGATTTTGCCCAGATCAAGCGCATGATGTACGCTGCACCGGACATCTATGCCGCACTGATGGAAAAGATCACGATGATGAGCATGGAATACCTGAATGCCCAGATCAAGGCCGGAGCCCAGTGCATCCAGATCTTCGACACCTGGGGAGGCATTCTTTCGCCGGCTGATTACGAACGCTATGTACTGCCGTATACCACCAAGCTGATCAACGGCCTGAACCGGATGCAGACGCCTGTGATCCATTTCGTCAAGGGTGCCGGCACAATGCTGGATACAGTCAAAAAGGCCGGTGGCGATGTGATGGGCCTGGATTGGCATGCGGACCTGAAAGCGGCCCGAGATGTGCTCGGCCCGCAGATGGCGGTGCAGGGCAACCTGGATCCGACCGTGCTGTTTGCCACCAAAGAGATCATCGAGCGCGAGGTCAAACGGGTGCTGGATGAGAACGCCGGTCGCCCCGGCCATATATTCAACCTTGGACATGGCATCCTGCCGACCGTTCCACCCGAAAATGCGATTTTCATGGTCGAGTGCGTCCACCGACTTTCGCAGAAATGATTTAAGAGGTTTTTATGTCCGTTTCACTCAAAAATATTGTGATTTTTGTCACCGACCTTGCCAGAGCCAGGACATTTTATGTCGATCTGCTCGGTCTGCCGGTCGCTGGTCAGAGCGAGATGATCATTGAATTCTTTCCCGGCGCCGGCGCCACGATGGGCGTGTCGCTGGCCCTGCATGAGGATGCGCGTTTACTGGTCGGCAGACACACCGGCATCACGCTCAAGGCAGAAAATATTGTCGAGCTTTGCGAAACGCTGAAAAACGGCGGCGCCGAATTCGTAGAACCCCTGGAAACCAGCCCCTGGGGTAAAATGGCTGTTGTCCGGGACTTTGACGGCAACATGATCGCTCTGGTTGATCGCTGATGAAGATCATCGACCGGCAGCTTCTGGAACAGGTAACCCTGGAAGCATCGGCATCTCCGCGCCTGCGCAAAAACCACAATATTCACCGTTGCGACGAATCCCGCTGCCACCGCCTGCTGAACGCCATCGAACCCGGTTCCTACATTCGCCCCCATCGCCATCTCGATCCCGAAAAGGACGAGGCTTTCATCCTGATGAAAGGGCGTTTGGGGGTTGTTACTTTTAACCCTGACGGTACCGTTGCCGAAACGGTGCTTCTGTCCCATGCCGGAGGGAGCCTTGCGGCCGATATCCCCTGCGGTGTCTACCATGCCGCGGTAAGTCTTGAAACAGGTACGGTTTTCTACGAAGCCAAGGCTGGTCCGTATCTGCCGCTGACCGAGGAGGAAAAGGCACTCTGGGCGCCGGAGGAGAACGATCCGCGATCGTCGGAATATCTGCTCCGGTTGCAAGGATTGTTCAAGTAGGATGGCCATCAGATACCTGGCCGTCCTGCTGTTGATGGGGATTCTGGGGGGTGTCGGTCCGGCCTGCCTGGCCGCCGAACCGGCCAAGATGAGGCCTTATAGCGGCATCGGAGTCGTTTCGTTCCCGGCTTCCTCGGCGAACAGGGATGAATTGCCGGTTCATCTCTACCGGGAACCGGGGTTGTCACGAGTCGGGACTCTCGACAGTTCGAAGATGTCGGGCAACGATTGGATCTTCGGGAATTCGACTCACGGTGTCAGGTTGATTGTCATGGCTCGCAAGGGGGACTGGTTGCGGGTCAGTTACGATGATGCCGGCCGGGAGGCCTGGATTGACCCGCAACGACGCGGCAGGTTTCTTCCCTGGGACCGTTTTTTGAAGAGCCACATGAGCCGAATGTTGCCGGGGCTGCGCAAACAGTACTACCAGCTGTTTCAACAGCCGGAACGGAATCCCCTGGTGGTGTTGACGCCCAGACATCCGTTCAGGGTGCTCAGGCTGGATAAAGAGTGGGCCATGGTCGTTTCGGACCAGGCTGGGGTCGGTTGGCTGCGTTGGCTCGACGAAGACGGCCGCTTGACGATTGGCCTGGATTTATAGATTGATACGGAGCAGCGCGATTTGCGTTGCGAATTTTGATGTGAATATATGAGGTGGAGCAATGAGAGTCGAACTGGTACCGCCCGGCACGGGCGAACTGACCTACGAAATCAGGAATATTGTCAATGTGGCTGAAAAGCTTCAAAAGCATGGCGTCAGGATCAACTGGGAAAATATCGGTGATCCGATTGTCAAGGGCGAGGAAATCCCGGGCTGGATGAAGGAAATCGTTGCCAGGGCGGCCATGGACAACAACTCATGGGGCTATTGCCATACCCGCGGCGTGCTGGAAACCCGCGAGTTCATCTGCGATACGACCAATGCCCGCGGTGGCGCGCAGATCACCCCGGACGACATCATCTTCTTCAACGGGCTGGGCGACGCCATCGCCAAGATCTACGGTTGTCTGCGCGCCGAGGCCAGGGTGCTGATGCCTTCGCCTTCGTATACCACACATACTTTGGGCGAGATCGGCCATGCCCATTCGGCGCCGTCGCTTTTCCGACTCGATCCTTCCAACAAGTGGTATCCGGATATGGAAGACCTGAAAAACCACGTGCGCTACAACCCCAATATCTGCGCCATCATGATCATCAATCCGGACAATCCCACCGGCATGGTCTACACCAGGGAGATGCTGGAGCAGATAGTGGCGGTAGCCCGCGAAAACGACCTGTTCATTATCTCTGACGAGGTTTACACGAATATCGTTTATAACGGCGAGAAAACAGTGCCGATCAGTGATGTGATCGGTGATGTGCCGGCCATTTCGCTCAAGGGGATTTCGAAGGAATTCCCCTGGCCCGGTTCCCGCTGTGGCTGGATCGAGGTCTATAACGGCAACAATGACGAACAGTTCCGTAAATATGTCAACCTGATCCTGACCGGCAAGATGAACGAGGTCTGCTCCACCACCCTGCCGCAGATGGTGATCCCGGAGATCGTTCGCCATCCGGAGTACGCTTCCTACCTGGCCGAGCGTGTCGCCAGTTACGAGAAGATGAGCAACATTACCTACGACTTCCTCAGCAGGGTCCCGGCATTGCAGGTCAACCGTACCAACGGTGCCTTCTATATGGCGGTGGCATTCAAGGACGGCCTGCTCAACAACCGCCAGACCATCCCGATTGCCAACAGTGAAGTCAAGGAGCTCGTGGACGGCCTGATCAACAAGCCGGGGGTGTCTCCCGACAAGCGTTTCGTTTATCAGATCCTGGCCGCCACCGGCATCTGCATCGTGCCTCTATCCTCGTTCTCGACTCCGCTGCAGGGCTTCCGGGTGACCTTGCTGGAGAAGGACGAGAATGAGTGCCGCAGGATTTACAGCACGCTGGCGGAAAAGATCGGCGAGTATATCAACTCGTAGAAGTCAGAAATTCAGCAATAACCATACGGGGAAGGGGCTTGATATCCGATCCCCGTTTTTTATTTGTTCAGCGTAGCGGGCAAATCCTGGCTGATGTAAGAAACAGGCGCCGCTCCAATCAGGTATAAGCCTTGTATCGTTCCGCGAGGTTTGCTGAAAAAGGTTTCTATAAAATTATATTGTGCCCTGAATTAGGGATGGTCGGGTCGGAGCTGTCCTGAATGGCTTTATAGTTCTTTAGGTGTTGGCGGACATCTGTTTTTGGAGCAGGAGCAGGTCCCAGGGAAGATTCATCCGTATTGACAATAGCAAGAAGATCTCTGTTGGAATTCTGATCAGCTTCCGGAATGTTTTCCTGTTCGATAACATTTTGCGGTTGAATACGGTCTGAATCAGTATTTATTTCATGGCTGATCCAATCCTGTTTGACTATAAAGTTATCGGGGGTTGTCTCCAAAACCGGTTCAGTCTTATTTGCAGACGTATGTTTTGTTGCAGGATTACATTTGATGATTTTAGAAGTGGAATTGTTTCTCTGAATTGATTTGTCGATAGCAAATCGTTTCTGTGAAAATACCGCAAAATCTGGCTTGGTTTTAATAGTTACGTTTTCAGTTGCTATGTGGGGGCGGGATATGATGGCCTTATCCTCTGCAACGCCAGGGTAGAATTCTTTCACCGGATGGCATTCATCTTCGGCAACCGGCGGCTCTGGAATCGTCTCTTCAGCAATTTCCGGCACCAGGATCTTCTGTTGCTCCTCATCAGTCAGATCATCATCTTCATCCGGAAGGGTTGCCGCGTTTGATGCCGTTTGCACTGGAACTGAATCTTCAGAAATATTGTTGATTTCAGTAGTCTGGTCAGAAATGAATGCTGATTCATCCTGCACTTGCAGGGTTGTGCTCATTGCACTTGTCTTTAAGTTTTCAAGCTCACTTTGTAGATAGTCTGTTGTTGATTTCAGGTGTTTGTTTTCATTCAACACCGCTTCATAACTGCATTCAATGTCATTTAATTGGGCTACCAGTCGCGCTATCTTTAATTTGAGATCATCGTTTTCGTCCCTTAGCATGTTAACTTCCAGTTTTGTGCGGTCTGCTTCAATGTTGATTACTTTGTCGATAACCGTGCCTGATGTGTCGACTGGTTTTGAATAGTCATCCGCCGTTTTATGGACAAAGCGGATTTCCCCTAAATTAAGATTCATATTGTTCATATTGGGGGGGGATGCCAGCATGTCATTCAAATAATCAACGATTGCATTAAACACTCCTTCGTTGGCAATGACCCCTTCAGCGTTGAAAACCGCTTCAACATTAAATTGCTTGTCCTTGTCGGTAACGTTTTTCATGAGGGAAAGCAGCCTTTCACTTTATGCCTTTGCAAGGACGGTTTGGGGGCGTGTCAGTTCCTGGACACAAACATGCTTCTTTGGAGCTTTTCATAACTATACGTATATGGAAAACAATAAGCAAGATTGTCGGTTGTGTGCTGAAGTTATGAACGTCTTTTGCATATCCGTGTCCCCAGTCGGCAGACAAAAAAAGGGGGAAACGGTTATTGCCGCTCCCCCCCTGTTTTACCTGTCAAACCTGAATCAGGCTTTCTTGTCACTATCGTCACTCTTGGGCTTGATTTCAATCTCATCCTTTCCGTCCGAAGCTTTCTTGAAATTACGGATACTCTTGCCGAGCGCTCCGCCAATTTCGGGCAGACGTCCCGCTCCAAAAACGACCAGTACGATTACCAATATAATTATCAGTTCAGGCATGCCAAATCCAAACATTCAATCCTCCATACAGCGTTTTTAATTGTTGCGTCACTATCGCACCGACTAAAAAAAAAATCAAGCTCTGCAAGCATCGGGGACGGTGCGGGGTGTCGTTAATTAACAGTGGAGCTTATGTCTGGATGCCTTCTGACAGGCTGTTTACAGCCGTCGACGCTCTGTCCGATGCATTGACACTGTCTGGGCTGCGTGCTACAAGTTTACAACTTAACAGAGCCAAGAGGGTGACTTATGTCGAAAAGTCGATATGCCAGCATGTTCTCGATACGGGCCAGGATGGTCGTGATCTCGCTGGTTGCCGCGCTGGTCACAGGTGGCGTTTTTACGTCAATCAACGGCGTGTACCCGCTGATTGCATCATTGCTTGCCGCTTTTGTCAGCGCGCTGCTCTGTGCCGGGATCTGCGGGAGGTTGATCGCAGAGCTCCGCAAAGACCAGTCCAGGATGATATCCAGCTTTGCCGGTGATGCTCCCGAGGCCGCACCTCAGCCGGAGTGTGATGATCTGAGTGCACTTCTTTCAGGTACCGAGACATCTCTGAAGTTGTTTGAGTCTCGCAACAGAGACCATCAGGAAATGTTACAGCAGATCTTTGCCCTTCAGGAAAAACTCGGACTGATCATGGATAACTGGTCAAGCGGTGATGAGATGGAGGTGGCGCAGGTCAAGGACGCAGTGAATGCGATGGAAAATCTCAACAGCGCGTTCAGTCTGGTAATAGCGGAGATTGAAGAGTTGTCCGGTCGCACCGAGGAGCGGGCATCCATTTCAGCCCAGATGAGTGCTACCACCGATGCCATTGCCGAAAATATCAACCAGTATTCCAATTTCGTACTTGAAACATCCAGTTCGATAGAGCAGATGGCAGCGGCCATAAGGGAAACAGCGGATAATATACGGGCGCTCTCTGAATCGACAGAGCAGACTGTCTGCTCGATCAACACCATCAGTGCCTCCCAGACCACGGTTCGCGACAATTCAGAGAGGAGCGCGGCCGCTTCCGAAAATGTCCGTACCCAGGCCCAGCACGGTCTGCGCAGCATGGCGGCGACCTTGAAGGCGATGCAGGAAATTGCAAAAAGCAATGACGAGTCGTTCGAGTCCATCAACCGGCTTTCCCGCCATTCGGCACGGGTCGGAGAATTCCTCAGCGTCATCCAGGAGGTTGTGGAGCAGACAAACCTTTTGTCGCTCAACGCTTCGATCATTGCAGCGCAGGCCGGAACGCGCGGCAGGGCTTTCGCGGTGGTGGCCGAGGAGGTGCGATCCCTCGCCCATCGTACATCCGCCTCCACCAGGGAGATAGAGGAACTGGTCCGCAATATCCAGAAAGAGACATCGATGGTTCAGCGTACTGTCACCCAGGGCAAGGACAAGGTTAAGGAGGGGGTCAAGATATCCGGCCTGGCCAATGACGCGCTGATCATGATCGAGAAGAGCGCCGAAGAAGCTTTCGGTATGGTTGCCAACATTGCGGCTGCCACAACCGAGCAGACCGTCAACATAGAGAGAATTACCGAAGAAGCTGAGAAGAATCTCGAACGGGTCCAGCATGTAACCCTTGCGACCGAACATCAGCAGCAGGGAGCCAACCTGATCGTGAAGAACCTGGAGCATATGCGCGAACTTGCGCACCGCATAAACTCCTCTGCCCAGGAACAGGCCAAGGGTAATCGACTCTACCTGAAAAGCGTGATGGAAGACAACGACCGGACCAGTGATCTCAAAAACGAGGCGGCGCGTAACATACTGCTGGCCAGTCAGGCGGTCGAAGCCGTGCGTGGTGTTGAATCTTTGATTGCGGCCAATACCCGTGAGGGGGAAAAGATTGTGGATGCCCTCTCGGAGCTGGTGATGCTGATCGACAGATACAGTGACGAGTCGATATTGGAGCTTGATCAGGAGGCGGACAAAAATGAGTAAATTGATCTGCGTGCTGCTGCTGATAGCCTGCTCTGCGGTTACCGCGTTTGCGGAGGATATGGCGATAACTCCTTTCAGGTCCGTCAACCAGAGTCCGCTTGCGCAGATTCATGGGCTTCCTTTCGAAACCGGAGCTGATATTGCCGGGCCGGGGCAGTTTGTTATTGGCCTGGCGCATGATCTTTCCAGCAATTACACTGTCAGCAGCAATTCGCGGGAAGATATAGTTCTGGATGGTGAGACATACCGCACGACGCTTTCGGCCCGCTATGGTTTCAAGTCGCGTTGGGAGGTCGGCGTAGAGCTGCCTTATGTCATCCAGGGTGGCGGTTTCCTGGACAGCTTCATTATTGACTGGCATTCGGCCTTCGGCCTGCCTCAGGGGGGGCGGGAGTCGGCTCCCAAGGATCGCATCGGTTACCGCTACCGCAAGGATGGTGTCCAGAAACTGAAGATGGACCATGCCGGTTCAGGAATCGGGGATATGAGCCTGACGGCTGGTTTCGGTCTGCATGACAGTCGCGATGAAAGGTCGCAGGAGCGGCTTGCGGTCAAGGCGGCACTCAAGTTGCCTACCGGTGACAGCTCATCGCTGCGCGGCAGCGGTGGTACCGATTTCCTGCTGCAGTTGTGCGGCAGTACGACCCGTTACTACGGCTGGGGTTCTCTGGGTCTGTTCGGTTCCATCGGCGGTCTGGTTATGTCCGACGGTGATGTATTGAGCGGGCAGCGTAACAACCTGGCCGGCACCGGTACGGTCGGCATCGGTTGGGGACCCAGTTCCTGGATATCCTTCAAGTTTCAGCTGAACGGCAATACTCCGCTCTATCGCGGCAGTTCGCTGGATGAACTGTCGGGAAGTTCTCTGGTGCTGGTTTCCGGCGGGGCTGTCAGGCTTCCCATGGGCTATCAGCTGGATATCGGGGTTTCGGAGGACGTGGCGGTTGCAACCGCCTCGGATGTGAGTTTCCATCTGGGATTGAGCAAAAGCTTCTGAAAGAAAAAGCCCCGGAAACCGGGGCTTTTTTATTGGCAAGCATACTGTCTGAATCAGTAGTTCTGGTCGGCGTAATCGACCCAGCCTCCGGCCAGCACCAGCGCCTTGTCGAAGGGTGAAATCTCGAAGTTAAAGGTCTGCTTTTTGCCGTTACCGGCCATTGTCAGAGTCCCGGCTTCGATATCGATGTCCATCGCGGCGTCCTGGTCGCCCGCGTGTGTGAAGATCAGGTCCAGGTCGGCTTTTGGCAGCTCTATGGCGGCCATGCCGCAGTTGAACATGTTCTGGCGGAAGATGCGGGCGAAGGATTCGGCAATCACCGCAGTAATTCCGTTGACTTCGAATACCCATGGTGCGTGTTCGCGAGACGAGCCGCAACCGAAGTTGGCGCGGGAAACGATCACCTTGGCATTCCTGGTTTTTTCACTCTTCGGATCGAAGCCTGGCAGTTTCAGGTCTTCCAGGATGTACGGTTTCAGGTCTTCCTTGGTGATTTCGGTCAGGTATTTGGCCGGTATGATTTCGTCGGTGTTGATGTCGCTGCGGTCAAGAAAGAGGACTGGGCCTCCGAATGTTTTCATATACAGACTCCTTTTTGATAAATGAAATGCTGAATGCAACCCCCTTCAATCCCCCTTGTCAGGGGGAGGCGCAAGCTCCCTCCTTGAAAATGGAGGGAGGGGGGCTTGACTCACAGATACTTCCTCGGGTCGGCGATTTTGCCTTCTATGCCGCTGGCTGCAGCGGTGGCCGGTGACATCAGGTGCACCATGCCCCCCTTGCCCATGCGTCCCATGAAGTTGCGGTTGGTGGTAGACGCGCAGACTTCGCCATCGGCCAGTACGCCGTTGCTCATCCCCAGGCAGGCGCCGCAGGTCGGGTTGGTGACGCAGAAGCCGGCTTCCATGAAGATATCGATCAGCCCTTCCTTGGCTGCATTCTTGAAAATGGTCGGAGTTGCGGGTGAAAGTATGCCGCGTACGGTAGGGGCCAGTTTGCGCCCTTTGAGGATCTGCGCAGCAATGCGCAGGTCTTCCAGCCGGCCGTTGGTGCAGGAGCCGAGATAAATCTGGTCCAGCGGCGAGTCGGGCATGTCGCCCACGAACTTGGTCTGGTCCGGTTTATAGCCGAAGGTGACTACCGGCTGCAGTGTGGTTACGTCGATGTCGATCACCTGGTCGTACTCGGCGTCTGCGTCGGCACGCCATTGCGAATAATCGGCCAGTGCCGCTTCCTTGCTGGCAAAGTCGCCGCTGATGAACTGCCACAGGAATTCCACCGTGGTCATGTCCGGCATGCATATGCCTGATGTCCCGCCGGCTTCGATGGCCATGTTGCAGAGCGTCATGCGCGATTCCATCGTCATCGCATCGATCGTGGAGCCGTGGAACTCCATCACCCGGTCGGTGGCGCCGTTGACGCCGATCTTGCCGATGATGTGCAGGATCACATCCTTGGCGTAGACCCCTTTGGGGAGTACGCCGTTGACGTTGAACTTGATCGTCTTGGGCTGACGGAAGGCGCAGACCCCTTTCAGAATACCGACTTCCAGGTCGGTCGTGCCGATACCGGCAGCAAAGGCCCCGAAGGCGCCGTGGGTGCAGGTGTGTGAGTCACCCATGATGACCGTATAGCCCGGGCGGATGAAACCCTGCTCGGGGAAGAGGGCGTGGCAGACGCCGTTGGCGCCGATGTCGAAGAAGTCCTTGATGGCATGGCGACGGGCCCAGTCGCGCAGAATCTTGGCCTGAGTCGCGGTTTTAGTGTCTTTGCTGGGGGTTACGTGGTCGATTACGGCCTTGATTTTGGAAGGGTCAAAGACTCGGTCCTTGTCTCTGCGAATCAGGTCGTCGATCGCAATCGGCGTAGTGATTTCATGGCAGAGCACTGCATCCAGCCGCAGTACCTTTGTGCCGGGGAACGGCTCGTTTACCAGGTGAGCATCAAATATCTTTTCAGCTGTTGTTCTACCCATATTCAGTAACCTCGCATGATTCAGAATTGAAAACTTGTAACATAAATCCGGTGGCAAAGTAAACCGGTGAACTTTTTTTTGATGAACCGAGATGGCGGATGCAGCAGGATTTTGGATGGAAATCGGCCTTGAGCATGGTATAAGGTCAATACCAATTAGAAATCCCGGTAATCGGGATGATTTACAGGAAAAAACGATGAATCCTGACAATATCAAGAACCTGCTCCACTCGGTGCAGGATGGTGCGCTCTCGGTCGATGACGCCATGCTCCATCTAAAGCAGCTTCCCTATCAGGACCTGGGATGCGCCCAGGTGGACCACCACCGCGAGCTGCGTCAGGGGATGCCGGAAGTGCTTTTCGGTGAAGGGAAATCTGTCGAGCAGATTGTTGCGATCATGACCGCCATGTCCGGCAAGGGGAGCAACGTGCTGGTGACGCGCCTGACCGGAGACAGGTCCCGGCAGATCCTGAACGAGTTTCCGGCCGCCAGTTATCATGCCGAAGCCCGCTGCCTGACGCTGGAGCAACAGCCGGTGGAACAGCGCGGAAAGGGGGCCATCCTGGTTCTGTCGGCCGGCACATCCGACATCCCGGTTGCGGCCGAGGCGGTAGTGACGGCAAGTTTTCTAGGTAACCGTGTCGAACAGATCTACGATGTCGGCGTGGCCGGTATCCACCGCCTGCTGGCCCGCAGCGAACAGCTGGCGGCCGCAACGGTAATCATTGTCGTGGCCGGGATGGAAGGGGCGCTACCGTCGGTGGTGGGGGGGCTGGTGGACAAGCCGGTGATCGCGGTGCCGACCTCGGTCGGTTACGGCGCCTCTTTCGGCGGCATCGCCGCCCTTTTGGGGATGCTCAACTCCTGCGCCGCCGGTGTGACGGTGGTCAACATCGACAACGGTTTCGGTGCCGCCTGCGCCGCCAGTTTGATAAACAGGGTGTGAGAGTGATTGTAATAACCTATTGAACAATTTAATGATTCAGATGGGATGAACGTGCATACACTAATTTCTTTTGCCACACAATGGGGAAGCAAGTACGGCGGCATTAATTGCTTTAATACCGACTTTCTGCATCATTTTGGCATTGCTTATAACCTTGGGGCGCAACTTGTTTGTGTTGTGACCAGTACCACACCAGAAGAGATTGAAGAAGCCCGTAATGCATATGTAACCCTTCTGCCGCTGCCCTACTCTCCCGCTGACAAGCTCCTTGCTGAAGCTCATGCGCAGGTAGCTATTGATGAATTACAGCGCCGTGGAATCACGTTTGAGCCGGATAATACTGTATGGCTGGGACACGACAGAATCACCGGCGCGGCTGCCATTGCAGCGGCCAAACAGGCAGGAGGACGGTCTGCCCTGATACACCACATGAGCTACGATCACTATGAGTCGTATGCAGAAGATTCGGCAACAGCACGAACAAAAGTCGAAGAGCAAACAGCACTCTTCAGGCAGGCAGATATTGTTCTGGCAATAGGTCCACTCTTGCGCGATGCCCTTACAGACATGCTGGGTTCTTCAAAGCCGGTGCACATGCTGGTGCCTGGACTGGCGGAAATTCCACCCCGTGATGTACCAAAAACCTTTACCGCATTTATCAGCGGTCGGCTCAGTGATGATGCGGTTCGGATCAAGCAGGGGCACCTCGGCATTGCCGCATTTGCCCAGGCTCACCGTGAAGCCTGTGACCATGGCATGCCAGATGGCCTGTGTAAGCACCCCAAACTGGTGTTACGCGGAGTGGATTTCGAAGTGCAAACTCCGACGATTCCATCAGAATCATGCACAGACCCGGAAACAGAGCTCAAGAGGTTTGCCCAGGACTACGCTCAATGCGTTATCAATTTGCAAGCACTACCGTATACCCACGACAGAGAAACGCTTTATGCCGATATGAGCGGAGCCAGCGTAGCCATGATGCCGTCCTGGCATGAAGGCTTCGGGCTTGTTGCGTGGGAAGCCATTGCGGCAGGTGTGCCGTTGATCATAAGCGAAAACAGCGGAGTGTACCGTCTGCTGGAAGAAGAATATCCAGGCAGCGGCACGGGATGTGTCTATGCAGTAAGTGTTCGTGGTGCTGTAGACTCTCCGTTTTTTCGTCAGGAAGACCTGCAATCTGTCATGTCAAAACTCATTGAGATCGCCAACAAGCCTGGTGAAGCCAAGCGTAAGGCTGGCGCCTTGCGGAGCATACTTGGAAGTTTTACGTGGCCCAATTGCGCGGAGCAAGCTGTGCAGGCGTTCGGTTGGACGTTACAGAAAGGGAGTCTGCCGCCAGTCACCCCCGAACAGATTGCATCTGTGCTGAACACCCCCACGCCTCCTTCCCAGCCTACCGTGACCATATCCTCACCTTTACAGACGCCGATAAGGCAATGGAAAGCTGGGAGTGGTATGGCAGACAGCCAGTTACTGCGGGCGGAAGAAGCACTGGTGCCTTTTGATCCTGCTCGCCGGACAGAACTTGACTCATTGAATAGCTGGCTCGATGATCAGCAGTGGCCGCATGCAGTACGACTGATCACCGGTGCGGGTGGATTGGGTAAGACCCGGCTGGCATTGGAACTTTGTCAACAACGCACTGTTACAGGCTGGCATACCGGTTTCCTGGATGCCCAACTGGATCAGCGGGAGATGACAGCCGCTTGGCAGCAGCTTCGTGCTTTTGGCATGCCAGTTTTGGTTGTCATCGATTACGCCGAAACCCGTCAACCGGTTTTGCTCGCCCTAATCAAAGCCATCGTGCAAAACCCCGGTAATCATCCCGTCAGAATACTGTTGCTTGCCCGTGATGGCGGGGAATGGTGGGACAATCTGCCAAGCAAAGACCCTCACTGTGAAGCATTGCTTTCCGGCTATGCCACAACAGGACCTTATACCTTGCCGCCGCTCCACGCTGAAGAAGATGGCCGTCGCCATGCCTATCGCCAAGCATTGACCGCTTTTGCTGACGCCTTGGGGGTGAACGCTCCGGATGTAACGCCCGAACTGGCGGGAGATCATTTTGGCCGCCCGCTCTATTTGCAGATGGCAGCCCTGTTGGCGCTGTACGGCGAACGACCGACCACCGCAGAGGGTTTGACCAAGGCGCTGCTCAACCATGAACGCCGCTACTGGAACCGCTTGCTTGCCCATTTCACTATCGGAGAGCCGGAGCAGCATGCCCAGCAACTATTGGCTTTAACCACTTTGGCTGGTGGCTTTGCCACACCTAAAGACGCTCAAGTATATTGGAATAAAATGGGTGCATCTGCCCTCAGTCCAGCGGACTTCAATTCTCTGTTCAAAGCATTGGTGCCACTCTACCCTGGGAAACAGGGCTTGCAGGCGGTACGTCCCGATCTGCTTGGTGAAGCTCTGGTTGCACAAGCTTTAGTTTGTTCTGATTCTGCTCGATTACTGGATGCAGTCCTGTCAAGTGGCTCTCTCCAAACAATTCGTTGCCATGCGCTGACTGTGTTGGCGCGCTTGATGGGGCAGCGCCCCGACTTGCATAGGACTTCAGCAGATGCATTAGCCCGCAATTTTCCACATTGTTATCGGGAAATATTGACCGTAATCATAGAAACTTCCGGGGAACTTTCATTTGTTGCAGAAACAGCCTTTGCTCAATTAGAGCCAACTGCAAAAAGTCAGGTAGCAGGCTTGCTTGATCCGCAATTAAGAGTAGAGTCGGTTCAACTTGCTGGCTTGTCTTGTCTTGTAGACAAATATTTAGTGTTAAAGGCACACCAGAGATTTCAGAAAAAACAACATACTGACAACCAAGCACATTTGGCTGGTATGTTGTTGAACCACTCTGTTTCCCTCTGTTGGGCAGGTCGTGATGGACAAGCTCTCGATTGCGCTAGGGAGTCATTTCAGTATTTTCAACAGCTTCATGATGTAAGCCCTGATCGTTATGCTTCTGACTATGCATTGTCGCTAAGTATTTATGCGACTTGTCTGAGTGCTGCCGGACAAAGTATTGATGCCTTGGAGTTCGCACAACAGGCACTAAAAATCCGCAAACAACTGGCAAAAAAAAATCAGGATCGTTACGAACCAGACTATGCCGACTCCTTAGATAACTGCGCGACGTTATTTGGCGAAACAGGAAAATACGATTTAGCTTTAGATCTTGCCCGTCAAGCGCTTGAAATCTATAAACGTTTGGCTCAAAAGCGTCCAGACCGTTTTGAAATTACTTATGCAATGTTTTTAAACAATTTTGCGGTGTCTTTAAATGATGCTGGGCAAGACGAAGAGGCCTTTGAGCACGTTAACCAAGCATTGGAAATATATAAACGATTGGTTGAGAATCGTCCTGACCGGTTCGAGCCAAACTATGCAGTGTTTTTAAATAATCTAGCAGGGTTTTTGAGTGATTTGGGACAGAGTGAACAAGTTTTGACCCATTACTACCAATCACTAGAAATACGGCAGAGACTGGCTCAAAAAAACCCTGATCGTTTTGAGCCAGACTATGCGGCATCATTATACAATTATGCGATTGCCTTGAGTGATGCAGGACAAACCGAAGTGGCTTTAAGTCATGCAATAAAAGCATTACAAATCAATACAAAACTAGCACTAAAAGTGCCGATACGATTTACCGAAACTCAGTTCGAGTGTTACTGTTTAGTGACCTTCTTGCGCTGGTTGCTTGATTATTCTATTAACAATGGAGACCTAGTTAGTATAACTTCTATTCCAACAATAATTCCATTTCATCGTCGGCAACACTTGCAACTTTACTGTACCTTTGTACATGCATGCTGTTCAATGGTACCGGCTGTACGTGAAGAATCCATGAAGCAGGTTGTTTGTTTGTGGGATCAATTATCGTATGCAAACAAACTTAGTGTTCAACCAAATTGGCTATGCGCGACTACTTGGTGTACCAAGTATTCCACTAACGCTGTCGAACACCTGAATTGGAAAGCTAATTGGCAGAAATTTGCAAAACAGAGGAAAGGACGCATTCCGCACTGGATGCAGGAAGTTGCTCGGCGTCTGGAGTTCCAATGGCCCGATTGGACTGCGCAGTCTGATGAGAGCAAAACTGTAGTGGTAGGTGAGCCATGAGCACCAGCATTCCTGAACTTGAACGCCTCATGTCTGTGCCACGCGAAGACGAACATCTTGAATTCAAAGAAGCCAAGAATCAGTACGATACCACCAAACTTTACCGATACTGTGTGGCCTTGGCAAATGAAGGTGGCGGCAGGCTTATCCTTGGCGTAACCGACAAATTGCCACGCCGTGTCGTCGGCAGCAATGCATTCCCCAATCCTGGCGATATCCAGGCCAAAGTATTTGAAAAGCTGCGCTTTAGGGTTGATGTAGAAGAGGTAAGTCACCCCGATGGCCGTGTGGTTATCTTTAACATTCCATCACGACCGGCAGGAACGGCCTACCAGTTTGAAGGCGCTTATTTGATGCGCTCCACAGAAGACACCGTTTCCATGACGGAAGACCGGTTGCGCTGTATATTCAATGAAGGCAAAGCGGACTGGCTGGCGCAAAACACTTTGAAGGAATGCAGCGCCGATGATGTGGTCAGGCTGTTGGACTCCCAGAGCTACTTTGACCTGCTCAAACTGCCTTATCCGGCCAACCGGGAAGGCGTACTGGATCGTTTTGAGCGCGAACGGCTGATCATCAGGCAAGGCGAACATTGGGATATAACCAATCTGGGGGCAATTCTGCTTGCAAAACGGCTTGACGAATTCCCCGATCTTGCCCGCAAAGCGCCGCGTGTTATAGTCTACGATGGCACAAGCAAGATGAACACCCGCCTTGATAAACCGGGCATCAAAGGGTATGCCGTAGGTTTTGAGGGCTTGATAGATTTTGTCAATGGTCAGATCCCCGCAAATGAAGTGATCGAAACGGCTCTGCGCCATGAGGTGAAGATGTTCCCGGAGATAGCCATCCGCGAGCTGGTGGCAAACGCCCTCATCCATCAGGATTTTATGGAAAGCGGCAGTTCCGTAATGATCGAAATCTATTCTGATCGTATCGAGATAGCAAATCCCGGCAAACCGTTTATCCCTCCCGAACGTTTTATCGACGAATATCAATCACGTAATGAGCGCCTTGCCGACCTGATGAGACGTATGGGGATTTGCGAGGAAAAGGGGAGTGGCGTAGACAAGGTAATTCATGCAGCCGAGGTCTATCAGCTTCCAGCTCCAGATTTTCGTGTTGGAGAACGTCATACTAAGGCAATTCTATTTTCACACAAAGAGTTCGAAGATATGGATCGCAATGATCGCATCAGGGCTTGTTATCAGCACTGCTGTCTCAGATATGTCATGAACCAGAAGATGACTAACCAAAGTTTGCGAGACAGATTCAAGCTACCGGAGAAGAAGGCTGAATCCGTGTCGCGGGTGATCCGGGATGCGATGGAAGCCGAGATTATCAAGCTGGCTGACCCTACTATTACTTCGCTCAGATACCGCAGTTATGTGCCGTTTTGGGCTTAGTTGCTTATTTAGATAACACCGTTGCCAACTCGTTATTGACCAGTTAACAAATTGATATTTCATTCTTTTCTTATTTAGACGCAAAGTCTAATTCCATTTCATTGTTAGACTCTTTACCTATGCGATAAATTGAATAACAGGAATTTATCATCATGACCATTTTATACCTCGATTGCCATGCCGGCATCTCCGGAGACATGACCGTGGGGGCGCTGCTGGACCTGGGGGTCCCGCTGGAACACTTGCGCTCCGAACTGGCCAAGCTGGGGCTGCCGCCGGACTCGTTCTCGCTCTCGGTCAGCCATACCGAACGGCAGCAGATGGCCGCTCTCAAGTTCGATGTGGAACTGCATGATCACCACAGCCACCGCCATTATGCCGATATTGACGCCATGATTGCTTCCAGCACCCTGACCGGTGCGGTTCAGCAACGGGCACGGAAAATCTTTCGCCGTCTGGCCGAAGCCGAGGCGCTGGTCCATGGCGTAGCCATTGAAAACGTGCATTTCCACGAAGTCGGGGCGCTGGACTCAATCGTGGATATTGTCGGTACCGCGATCTGCCTCGACTACCTTGGCGTTGAGGCCATTTACGGCTCGGCACTCCCGTTGGGTAGCGGTTTTGTAAATACCGCCCACGGACGACTGCCGGTACCGGCGCCGGCTACGGCTGAACTTCTGAAGGGCTTGCCCGTCCATGCCGACTGCGGTCCCGGCGAACGGGTCACGCCGACCGGCGCCGCCATCCTGGCCGCATTGGCCGGCGGCTTCGGCAAACAGCCGGAGATGCTTCTGGAGCGGATCGGTTGCGGCGCGGGCTGCAGGGATTTCAGCGACTGCCCCAATATTCTGCGGGCCTTTCTGGGGAGCCCTCCGGAGACAGGCCGGCAACCGGAGCGGGTGATCGTGGCTGAGACCAATATCGACGACTCTACCCCTCAGGTGCTGGGGTATGTGATGGAACGCTTGCTGGAGCTGGGGGCGCTGGATGTCTTCTTTACTCCGATCCAGATGAAAAAGAACCGGCCCGGCGTGATGCTCTCCTTCCTCTGCCGGGAGGAACAGCTTGATGCGCTGGCAAGTGTGACGCTGGCGGAGACATCGGCCATCGGCCTGCGCCACTACCGGGCCGACCGCATCGTTCTGGAGCGCAGGATCGTCCAGCTGCCGACGGAATTTGGTCCGGTGCGCTTCAAGCAGGTATTCGACTCCGCCGGAAAGATGCTGCGGGCTGTTCCGGAATATGAGGATTGCCGCCGGATTGCCCTTGAACGGGGTCTGGCATGTGGTGAAGTTATTCGATCGGCGCAATGCGCGGGAGTGCCAGAACCATGAAAATATCAACCTTGAGCATAGGTGACGAGCTGATCTGCGGTCAGATTACCGACACCAATGCCGGCACAATTGCAGCCGTGCTGCTCACCGAAGGCCTGAGGGTCCAGCGGCACCTGACCGTAGGCGACAACGAACCGGATATCATGGATGCTTTGAATGAACTGGGCCGGATCAGCGACATGGTGATCGTGACCGGCGGACTTGGACCTACTGCCGATGATATGACCTCTCGGGCCGCGGCGCGCGCTACCGGGCGCAGGCTGGTGATAAACGAGGACGCCAGGGCGCATGTCCGGATGATATCCGGCAAGCTGGAGTCGCTGATAGTCTGTCCGCTAAGCGACAAACAGGCCATGATTCCTACCAAATCCAGCCTGATCCCCAACCCCAACGGCACAGCCTGCGGATTCCAGCTGATGCACAACGGCAGCTTCATGTTCTTCATGCCGGGTGTTCCTTCCGAGATGCTCGTCATGTTGCGGGAGTCGGTGATACCGTTCATGCTGGAGCGGGTGACGCGCAAGCGGGTCATCCGTTCGCACAGCCTGAACCTGTTCGGGCCTTGCGAGGCCGAGGTGGATGAACTGCTGGCTGGAATCGCCCGCCCCGAACTTGGCCTTAGCATGGGCATCTGTGTGACCTATCCCTGGATCCGGGTGACGTTGCGGGCCGAGGCGGACAATCCGGAAACGGTTTCGGATCTGCTGGGTTCGGCCGGCAGCCGGGTGCGTGAGCGTCTCGGGGAGTACATTTTTTCGGATGACGGCAAGGGGATGGACGAGACCGTGGCGGGACTTTTGAGCGGAAGCGGCCTGACCCTGGCGCTGGCAGAATCCTGCACAGGCGGTCTGATCGCCAAGCGCATCACCGACATCCCCGGCAGTTCCGCCTATTTTATGGAAGGGGTGGTCACCTATGGCAACGCCGCCAAGATGCGCTTGCTGGGGGTGCCGTCCGACCTGCTCGACACGAAGGGGGCGGTCAGTTCCGAGTGCGCTTCCGCCATGGCCAAGGGAGTGCGGGCCGCCGCCGGCAGCGACC
This sequence comes from Geobacteraceae bacterium, assembly GCA_032469775.1. GTDB lineage: Bacteria > Desulfobacterota > Desulfuromonadia > Geobacterales > Pseudopelobacteraceae > JACRCG01. The sequence continues at coordinate 74,496 of JAWDJY010000001.1, forward strand.
TGGGGCTGGCGGTGACCGGCATTGCCGGACCGGATGGTGGCACCGAGGAGAAACCGGCCGGGACGGTGTTCATTTCATTGGCAGCCCCGGACGGCTGCTGGACCAAACGTTTTCAGTTTCATGGCAGCCGGGATGAAGTGCGTGTTATCACGGCCTGGACTGCGCTGGACTGGCTGCGGAGATATCTGCTCCAGAGAGCTGTGAACTGATTCAGATAAACCCTTGCGATAAAACCGCCGGATATGCTATTTTTCTACCCCTTTACTCCATTACATCCCACATTTTCAGGAGATACCATTCATGCAGGATAAAAACAGCAACGCTGACAAAAACAGGGCGATAGAGCTGGCTCTCGGCCAGATTGAAAAACAGTTCGGCAAGGGCGCCATCATGCGTCTGGGCAACGATGAGCCGTTGCCTGGCGTGGACGCGATCTCCACCGGCGCCATCTCCCTCGACGTGGCCCTGGGGGTCGGCGGTGTGCCGCGCGGCAGGATCGTCGAAATCTATGGGCCGGAGTCTTCCGGAAAAACCACCCTGGCGCTGCATATCGTGGCCGAGGCCATGAAAAACGGCGGTATCGCCGCTTTTGTCGATGCCGAGCATGCGCTGGATATCGGCTATGCCCGCAAGCTGGGAGTAAGGACCGACGATCTGCTGGTGTCCCAGCCTGATACAGGCGAGCAGGCGCTGGAAATCGCCGAAACGCTGGTGCGCAGCGGCGCGATCGACGTGCTGGTGGTCGACTCGGTGGCGGCCCTGGTGCCAAAGGCCGAAATCGAAGGGGATATGGGCGACTCCCACATGGGCCTGCAGGCACGCCTGATGTCCCAGGCGCTGCGCAAGCTGACCGGCATCATCAGCAAGTCAAACTGCTGCGTGATCTTCATCAACCAGATCCGCATGAAGATCGGCGTGATGTTCGGTAACCCCGAGACGACCACCGGCGGCAACGCGCTCAAGTTCTATGCCTCTGTGCGAATGGATATCCGCAAGATCGCCACGCTCAAGCAGGGCGACCAGATCATCGGTTCCCGCACCCGGGTCAAGGTGGTCAAGAACAAGGTGGCACCCCCCTTCAAGGAGGTCGAATTCGACATCCTTTACGGCGAGGGGATTTCACGCACCGGCGATGTGCTGGATATGGCCGTCGAGAGAAACATCGTCGAGAAGAGCGGCGCCTGGTTCTCCTACGGCAAGGAGCGCATCGGGCAGGGTCGCGAGAATTCCCGCACCTGGCTCAAGGAGCACCCGGAAGTTCTGGCGGAAATAGAGGAAAAACTTCTGGCGATTGTCAAGCCGGCCCCAGCGGCTGCAAAGCCCGAGTAAAACGCGGAGGTAGCCAGTGGAGCTGAACGAAATACTCACGATCGCCTTCAAGGCCAAGGGTTCGGATATCCATATAAAGACCGGTCTGCCGCCGATTGTCCGTATCGACGGCCGGCTGCATCCGATCCCCAACGCCCAGCGCCTGTCTCCTGACTATGTTTCTTCCACGGCCCAGTCGATGATGAATGACCGCCAGAGGAGGATTTTCGAGGAAAACTCCGAGGTTGACCTGGCCTACGCGGTTCCCGGTCTGGGGCGTTTCAGGGTCAGCGTCTACCGCCAGCGCGGAACCGTGGCGATGGTTTTCAGGTCGATCGCATTCGTGATCCCGACTCTGGAGGGGCTGAACCTCCCGCCGGTGATCCATAAGCTCTGCAAGGAGGAACGCGGCCTGATCCTGGTTACCGGCACCACCGGTTCCGGCAAGTCCAGCACGCTGGCGGCGATGATTGACGCGATCAACCAGAGCCGGACCTGCAACATCATCACGATCGAGGACCCGGTGGAGTTCCTGCACCGCGACAACAAGAGCATCATCAGCCAGCGCGAGGTCGGCTCCGATACTCCGACCTTTTCGGCGGCGCTGAAGGGCGCCCTGCGCCAGGATCCGGACGTGATCCTGGTGGGCGAGATGCGTGATTACGAAACCATCGAAACCGCCATGACCGCCGCCGAGACCGGTCACCTGGTCATGTCCACGTTGCATACCATGGATGCGGCCGAGACGATCAACCGCATCATCGGCGTTTTCCCCCCCTACCATCAGCGCCAGGTGCGAATCCAGTTGGCCAGCATAATCAGAGGGGTCGTGTCCCAGCGCCTGGTGCCGCGGGCGGACGGCAAGGGGCGTGTGCCTGCGGTGGAGGTGATGCTGGCATCGGCCCGCGTAAGAGAGTGCATCGACGACAAGGACAAAACCAAGCAGTTGCACGATGCGATATCGCAGGGGTATGTCACCTACGGTATGCAGACCTTTGACCAGTCCCTGATGAAACTCTATTCCGGCAACCTGATTACATACGAGGAGGCGGTCCGGCAGAGTTCCAACCCGGATGATTTCGCCCTCAAGGTCTCCGGTATTTCGTCCACCTCGGATGCCTCCTGGGAAGGGTTTGAAAACAAACCGGATGACTCCATCGCCGAACCGGAAAAACTTGATATCGAAAAGTACTGAGCAGCAAACCGCCGAAAGTGCCTATCAGTACGCGTTGCGGCTTCTGACGGCGCGGGATTATTCGGTCGTCAGGATGCGGGCAAAGCTTTGTACCAGGGGTGTTGAGGAAGCCGACGTCGAAACGGTCATGCACCGTTTGCAGCAGGAAGGGTGGCTGGATGAACGGCGCTATGCCGAACGGTTTGCGGAATCAGCTCTTTCCGCCGGCCGCTTTTACGGTCCGCGTCTGCGACTGGAAATGCGCCGGAGGGGATTTGAAGCGGGGATTATCAGCGAGGTACTGGAAAGCCTGCTGGACGACCACGACCAGGCAGAAGACATCATGATGGTGGTCAATCGTCGTTATCCCGGCCTTGATTTTGAATCGGCATCGGACCGGGAGAAAAGAAGAGTGGTCGGTTACCTGCAACGACGAGGTTTTGGCCTTTCGGAAATTTTCAGGTCTCTCAAGACAGCTCGATAGGTTTTCATGGTTTGTCATTTATTCGTCTCAGGGGAGGGGAAAATGAAACAGTTGCTGCGAGTGTCGTTGTTCTACATGAGTCTGTTGCTCTTCTTTTCTCAAGTTGCAATTGCTTCCGGCAGCGCCCCGGTTACTGTTGAGGTGGAAGGTTACAGCAGCATCGTAGGCGGCCGCAAGGATTCGGCGAGGGAAAGCGCGCTCAGGAATGCTTTCCGGCAGGCGATCGAGCAGGTGGTCGGTGTCATGGTGCAGTCGAAGACGGTGGTGCAGAATTCGGAGCTGCTCAATGACAAGGTATTTTCGAAAAGCGCCGGTTTCATAAAGACCTATAGTATCCTGTCGGAAGTTTTCGAGGCCGACGCCTGTCGCCTCAAGGTCAGGACGACCGTTTCCGCGGTGCGGCTGGAGAAAAGCCTGGATGACGCAGGACTGCTCTCTAAAAAGCTGGACAAGCCCCGCATCGCGATCATCATGACCGAGCAGAACATCGGAAACGACACTCCTTCCAATACCCTTGGCAACGGTACCGTCAATGCCGGGATTTCCGAGAGCGTCATCAATGATTATTTCTCAAAGAAGGGCTATAACATGGTTGACCGTGATACTTTGGTCGCCCTGGCCCGCCGGAGCGGTTATTCACCGGCTTCGGTCAACGAATCGGACAGCGAAAGCGCGTTGCAGATAGCTTCCAGCGGAGGAGCCGAGGTGGTGGTTGTCGGCCAGGCTGTTGCCAAGGCCGGTTCCAGCGTCTTGAGCGGAACCAATATGCGCGCTTCCCAGGCGACCGTTTCAGCAAAAGTTGTCGACGCGGATACGGCCCAGCTGATTGCTTCCTGTTCCACAACCAGCAATGCCGTGCATGTCAATCCGACCGCCGGCGGCGCCGACGCCTTGAAAAAGGCCTCACGGGAACTGGCTGAAAACCTGAACAAACAGCTGGTTGCCAAATGGGGTAAAAAGGTTTCCGGAACCCGCACCGCGCGCCTGACAATCGAAGGGGTCGCTTTTCCCGAAATAGCGGGTTTGCGGGAGATGCTGCAGAACCGGGTTAATAGCATCGAAGAAACTTTCGAACGGGGTTACCGGGACGGTACGCTCAACCTTGATGTAGAGATAACCGGCAAGGCGCGGGAAATGGCCGATGATATAGCAGCTTCGAGCTTGAACGGTTACCGGTTCAACGTGATTTCTTTTTCCGGCAATACTGTCAGAGTCAAGATGGATAAAGTACATTAAGAGGGGGACGAGATGCGTAAACAGATATATTCGATTCTTGGCGCTGCGATGTTATTTGCGGGGGGGTGCGCCACGCCCGGGAAGGACAGTTTCGATCTTGCCCGCGAACTGGAACGCCAGAATCGCTTTGAGGATGCCCTTCCGATGTATGAGGATGCCTACAGCAAGGAATCCGGCAATCCAGAATACCGTTCGGCGCTGAATGGTATCCGTACCCGCCTGGCCCAGCAGTCGATTGTCAGCGCCCGTGAACAGTTGTCGGTAACTCCTCAAAAGTACGAGAACCTGCGATCGGCCCAGGGTTTTGTGGACAAGGCCCTGAAAATCGATTCTGCCAATGCCGACGCAAACGCTCTGGCGGAGTCGCTCAAGGTGCAGATGGGTGCCATGGCTAAAAAAGCCGAGGAAACTTACAGTGCTGCGATGAAAGCGGTTGAAGCCAAAGATTGGTTGACCGCCCTCAACTCGTTCAAGGAAATCCAGACCTATTATCCCAACTATCTGGATCTGGGCATGAAGATCAGCACCACTGAAAGCAGTGCCGTTTCCTACTATTTGAAAGAGGCGGACCGGGCTCAATCCGTTGACGATGTTGACGGGCTGATCAGGAACATTGAAGCGGCACTGGCGCTGCAGCCGTCCAACAGCCAGTTGAAGGCGGTTCTGAGCGATGCCAAGTCGAAGAACACTTCTGCCGTCAATCTGGGGAAAGCAGAGAAACTGGCTGCTGAAAGCAAGTGGGATCGGGTGCAGTTTTTTCTGAAGCGGGCGCAACAGCTGGGCCCGAATGCCGGGGAGTCCGAAAGGATTAAAAAGTTGTACACTGATGGCGGTGCGAAGCTGATGGAACGGGCTGCCAAGGATCTGAAGAGCAAGTCGCTCTACAGTGCCTATGTAGATACGATGCGGGCTTATGAGTTCAGCCCGTCGGCCTTTAAAACGCCGGAGGCTGACGAATTGCGTAGCCAGATTATTTCCCAGCTGCTGGCAAAGGGGGAAGAGCTTGATACGGCGGGATATAGCGGTTATGCCCTGTATCTGACCGAATGTGCCTATCAGCTGTCCGGTTCCCAGAAAGAAATCTATAAATCAATTCAGCAGCTGAAAGACAAAGTGCGCCAGAGGGTGATCAAGAAAATTGCGATCATGGACTTCAATCCACCGTCCAACAGCCTTGATGCCGGTCGCCTGGTAACCGACAGCCTGCTGTCGCACATGACCAAGAATGCCAGTGGCGACGTCAAGATTCTCGCCCGTGACGTTCTGGGGGCTCTGATAAAGGAAATCGAACTCGGCCAGGCCGGCATGTATGATATCGAGACTGCCAAGAAATCCGGCAAGCTGAAGGGCACGGATTACTTCATTTTCGGGAGCCTGTTGCAGTACACCGTTGAGAACAACAAGGAAGAAGGGCAGAAGATGGTGATTGCGACGGTTGGCAAGGAGCGCGAGCCGAACCCGCAATACATGACCTGGCTTTCCGCCAATCCCAAGGCATCTGAAGAAGAACGGAAAAATGCTCCTCCGGCATTCATAGAAAAGGATAAGACCGAAACTATCCGCTATAAGGTCGCCACGCATCGCAAAACCGCCAATGTAACAATCTCGTTCCGGGTTGTAGATGTCGAATCCGGCGAGGTTGTGATAACCAAGACTTTGAAGAGCAAGAAAGAGGCCGTTGGCAACTATTCGGAAGGCGTTGACATTGCCGGTATCGCCTATCAGAGAATAGAGCTGCCGCCAGATTCTGAGCTGCTTGAAAAGGCGGTTGACGAGGCGATTACTGACCTGGGGCACCATGTGCTTTCCCGTTTCCAGAACCTGCAGGAAAGTTATCTGAATACAGCAGAAACTCTCAAGAAAAAAGGAGAGATCGAGCCGGTGGCCGAAAAATACATGGCTGCGGTGGTAACGGAAGAGGTGAAGAACATCAAGTCTCCGGTCACCGAAAATGCCCGGCGCGAGCTTGACCGGTTGCTGAAGCAGTCCGAGAATTATCCCATATAGGGTTGCCATAATCATTTTAATGATAGCTTGATCGCATCGTCTGGAGGGGAATAAATGGTTGTAAGGATATTGTGTGCTGCCTTGTTGCTGCTGCTGGGAATTGCTGGTACCTCAACGGCACAGGTGGCGAGCTTCAAACCACGTCTCGGTTGCATACCATTTCTTGCCACCAGTCTTCAGGCGATGGCTTTTACCGAGAACATATCATCCTCCCTGCTCGACAGTATCGACAAGACCGGCCATTTTGAAGTGGTGGAACGTAAAAAAGTAGAGCATTTCATTGAGATAGAAGGGCAACGACTCGATAATCTTAACCATGACGGCATAGTCAGAGTTGGCCTCAAGGCCGGTCTTGACTATTTCGTGCATGGCAGCGTAAGTATGACCGATTCAGGTGCAAGCCTGGAGGTCAACCTGATTGCGGTCCGTTCCAAGAAGCCGCTGATGAAGGAAACCTTCCGGATTTCGGAAAGCGATTTTACCCGCCAGCTGCAGAGCATCGCCGCCACAATCGTAGATCGCGTAAAACAGTCGGTGCAGCAGTCCCTGGCCGTGCCGGAAGTGGTTCAGGTGGTTGTCCCGCAACCGAAGAACATAAGCGCCAGCGGAACCTCCGCCAGTATCAGGCTGACCTGGCAGATGAGCGAGATGGAGCAGATTGCCGGTTTCAACGTTTATCGCTCCCTACATCCGGATGGCCCCTTCTCGTTACACGGAACTGCGACCGAGCCCATGTTTATCGACGACCGCCTGAAATTGAACGAGGTATTCTACTATCGTATAGCAGCGGTAAACAGGTCCGGCATAGCTAGCGAGTTGACCGCGGCTGTCCGCGGTGCCACTGTGATCGCTCCACCGGCGCCAATATTCCTTAATGTTCAGCCGGACATCAAGGGGGCCAGGCTTTCGTGGCGTCCAAGGCCTAGTGCCGGTTCGGCTTCAAGCACCGTACCCGCTACATACAAAATCTATCGCAAGAACGAGAGCGATAACTCGCTGGTGATGGTGACGCAACTGCCGGTTGAAACCATCGAATATTATGACGGCGATCTCAAGGACGGAATCAAGTATATATATACTATCACCGCCTGTAACAGCGAGGGGGCCGAGAGCGAGATGTCGGCCCGGCTCAGCGTGGTGCCTCTGCAGCCGCCAAAACAGGTCCGGCCCATGAGCAATCTTATTCGCCAGATTCCGATCAGCTGGGATGTCTACAGCGGCGAATCGGCTGAGGGATACATGCTCTACCGGTCCGACTCCCGTGACGGATCCTATGCCAGGATAGCGAAGCTGGATCTGCCTTCCACGGTTTCATACACCGACAAAAAGCTGGCGGACAATACTACCTATTGGTATCGGCTGAGCGCCTATAAAAAGGGGGGGATCGAAACCGATCCTTCCGAGCCGGTTTCCGCAAAGACCAGGGACGTGCCTCCTAAACCGGTCGCTCTGACCGCCGAGAGCGGCCAGCCGCGCAAGGTTACCCTGCGCTGGCAGAATGTGGGTACTGCGGAAGACGAGATCACACAGGTGATGATCTTCCGGTCTGTGACCTCAGGGGATATGAAGTTCGAGAAAATAGGCGAGGTCCGGGGGGACATGACCAGTTTTGTCGACGACAGCAGGCCGTTGCTTGACAAGACCAGCTACTCCTACCGGATCAGCTCGCAGAATTCCGGTGGCGCATTGAGCCCGATGACGGATAGCGTTGCGGCAACAACAAAATCACCACCGGAGGTTCCGTCCGGGTTCGCAGTGAAGTCGGGACTGGTAAAGAAGGCGACTGTCAGCTGGCAGAGGAACCGGGAAAACGACATCAAGGAATACCATGTTGCCAGAAAACAGGCGGGAGATCAGGAATACAGGGAGATCGGGGCGACTGGCGATACGGTTTTCGAGGATGTTGAACTGGTGGACGGGGTCGAAGTTTCGTATAAAGTCCGTGCCCTTGACCGGGACGGGCTGGTAAGCGGTTACACCGATGCGGTCGTCGCTCGGACCAAGCCACTGCCGGCACGAGTCGTCGGGCTCAGGATTGCCGACCATGCCAGCAGATTGCTGGAGTGGCAGCCAAGCAGGGAAAAAGATGTGCATGGTTATGTAGTATACAAGAAAGGGTTTCTGGGGGTGGCGCAGAAGCAGGCTTCTGTTTCCTCAACCAGCTGGAAGCCGGCCGAAGCCAGAGAGAAAGCCGAATACTATGTTACCGCTCTTGACGCCAGCGGCCTTGAGAGCCAACCTTCCGAGTCAGTGAGTTTCGAGTGACCTGAAGAAAGGAGCAAGTATGAAAAGTCTTTGTATGGTTGCAGCGGTTGTTGCTTTAACGGCTACCAGCGTGCAGGCAGCCGATACCGGGAAACCGTTGCAGGAGATCGGCCGATACCAGCTGTTCCAGGGTACCTTTACCACACTTGACCTGAAGTACAGCCAGGCCTCTTCGACACATAACGCGGTTTTCCTGCTGGATACCGTAACCGGGCAGGTCAAGAGGTATTCCAACAGAATCGATGAAGACGGGCGCTATATCGAAACCTGGCTTCCGACAGATGTAACCCAGCAGATGGGCCCCAAAAAAACATTTCCACCTCAAGCTGAAGGGAAGTAATAAATGACAGGTACAGAGATCAGAAGGCAGTTTCTGCAGTATTTTGCCGACCGTGGACATACGGTCGTTTCCAGTTCGGGCATCCTTCCCAAGAATGATCCGACCCTGATGTTTGCCAATGCGGGTATGAACCAGTTCAAGGACTGTTTCCTGGGACTTGAGGACCGCGGTTATTACCGGGCCTGCAGTTCACAGAAGTGCGTGAGGGCCGGCGGTAAACATAACGACCTTGAGAATGTCGGCCGCACGGCGCGTCACCATACTTTTTTCGAGATGCTGGGAAACTTTTCCTTTGGCGATTATTTCAAGAAAGAGGCGATAGCTTATGCCTGGGAGTTTCTGACCAGGGAACTGCAGCTGGACAAGAGCCGTCTGTATGTGACGGTTTATAACGATGACGACGAAGCCGCCGATATCTGGCACCTTCAGGAAGGTGTGCCGCGCGAGCGCATTTTCCGTTTCGGAGAAAAGGACAACTTCTGGTCCATGGGAGATACCGGACCATGCGGTCCCTGCACCGAAATCTTCTGGGATAACGGCCCTGAAGTCGGTTGCGGTTCGCCGGATTGCGCCGTGGGCTGTGATTGCGATCGCTACATGGAAATCTGGAATAACGTTTTCATGCAGTTCAACCGTTCCGCTGACGGCAGCATGACGCCGCTGCCTAAACCGTCCGTAGACACCGGCATGGGGCTGGAGCGTATCACCACCGTGATGCAGGGCGTGCATTCCAACTACGACACGGACCTGCTGCAGGGGATTATTCGCCATATAGAACGTCACAGCGGCAAAAAGTACGGTGCCAACGAGAAGGACAGCGTGTCAATGCGCGTGATTGCAGATCACTGCCGTGCCGTTACTTTCCTGATTTGCGATGGAGCCCTGCCGAGCAACGAGGGGCGCGGTTACGTATTGCGCCGGATCATGCGCCGTGCCGCCCGCCATGCCAAGATGCTGGGCGTGAGCGAGCCGTTGCTCTGCAGGATGGTAGAGGCGGTGCGGGAAATGATGGGTGACGCCTACCCGGAACTGGCCGAGCGCGAGGCCTATATCAAAAAGGTTACCCTGGCGGAAGAAGAGCGTTTCAATGAAACCCTGGACCGCGGCCTGGGTATTCTCAACGACGAGGTGGCATCATTGCGTTCTGCCGGGAAAAGCGTTATTCCCGGTGAGGTTCTCTTCAAGCTGTATGACACCTACGGTTTCCCGATCGATCTGACAGGAGATATCGTTGAATCGGAAGGGTTCACGATTGACGAAGCCGGTTTTGAATCCTGTATGGAAAAACAGCGCGAGCAGGGACGGGAAAACTGGAAGGGGTCCGGAGCGGCCGGAATTGCAGATATCTACAAGTCTATTCACAATCGTGGCGTACATTCGCAGTTTATCGGTTACGATGCCCTTACCGCCTACTCACCGATCAGGGCTCTCGTGCGGGACGGCGTTGAAGCAACCTCCGCCGCTGCAGGCGATCGCGTGGATGTGATCGTCGAATCAACTCCCTTCTATGGAGAATCGGGAGGACAGGCCGGCGACAGTGGCTTGATTTCGTCCGGCAGCGCCCATCTGGACGTGTTGGAAACAACTCGTCCATTCCCGGATTTTATTGTGCATCATTGCCAGGTCAGGGAAGGAGCGGTGCGGGTTTCTGATGCGGTCAACCTGACCGTGACAACTTCTGTCAGAAGAGCGACGGCGCGTAATCACACCGCCACGCATCTGCTGCAGACGGCATTGCGCCAGGTGCTAGGCGATCACGTCAAACAGGCCGGGTCGCTGGTCTCGGCGGACCGGCTCCGTTTCGACTTCACGCATTTTTCCGCTATGAGTTCGGATGAAATTCGCCAGGTTGAAACGCTGGTGAACGGGTTCGTCATGGAGAACGACCCGGTCACCACTAGTCTGATGCAGATCAACGAAGCTATCGAAGCTGGCGCTACCGCGCTGTTTGATGAAAAGTACGGCGATTCGGTAAGGGTTGTCCGGGTCGGTGACATCAGCATGGAGCTGTGCGGTGGAACCCACGTCAGGGCGGCCGGAGATATCGGGCTGTTCAAGATCGTTTCGGAAGCCGGGATTGCCGCCGGAGTGCGGCGTATCGAGGCCTTGACCGGTACCGGGGCACTGGACTTCGTCCGGCAGATTGAAGACGAACAGCACGCGATTGCCGTTCTTCTCAAGGCGGAGGGGGGTAACCCGCTGGACAGGCTTGAAAAGTTGCTGTCGCGTCAGAAAGATCTGCAGCGGGAGATGGAAGCGCTGCAGGGCAAACTCAACGCAGTGGCTTCCGGCGACCTGTTGTCGCAGGCCGAGGTGGTTAACGGCATCAAGCTTCTGGCAACGCAGGTCAAGGCAGAGGATGTCAAGGCCTTGCGTGATCTGTCTGATGCCCTGAGAGACCGCATAGGTGAAGGGGTGATCGTGCTGGGAGCGGATATTGGAGGCAAGGCCAATCTGCTGGTGGCTGTAACCAAGAATTTGAGCGCAAGAATCAAGGCCGGCGATATGGTCAGGCGGATGGCGCCAATTGTTGGCGGAAGCGGTGGGGGCAAGCCGGAACTGGCCCAGGCTGGCGGCGCGCAGCCTGAAAATATTGGGGAAGCCCTGGCAATGGCCGCAGAAATCATAGCCGGAGTCTGAAATGGGCAGGGAAATAATATGACTACGTCAACAGGAAATGGATCCGAAACTTCTTCAGATACTGAAAAGACGACCATTCTGGTCGTTGATGACGATCCCAATATACGTGATCTGTGCGGGCGGGCCCTCAGGGAATACCGGGTACTCCAGGCCGGCACTATACAGGAAGCCATTGGAGTTTACAGGAAAGATGCTGTAGACCTGATCCTTACCGATGTGATGATGCCCGGCGGTTCGGGTATAGAGCTTTTGAAACAGGTCAAAATGCTTGATCCGACCGCAGCCGTGATCATAATGACCGGTTTTGCCGATAAAGACGTAATTCTCAATGCACTCAAGGAAGATGCTGACGACTTTATCAACAAACCGCTCAATCTTCTCCAGTTGAAGACGTATGTCGATAAAGCCCTGGCAAAAAAAGCACTTAAGGAAGAATTGGCAAACATCAAGCGTGCTGACCAATTGAAGAGTACTTTCCTTTCGTTGATATCACATAAGTTGCGTACTCCTATTACCGGTATCTCGCTGTTTCTGCAGAACATCCAGCGCGGAGTATATGACTCCGATAAAGAGATGTTCCAGCAGAATGCGGCGCTGGCCTGTGAGGAATCCGCCCATCTTAGCCGTCTGGTCGCCGACCTGTTGACGTTCAGCAGGATCATGATCGACGGAGAGGAAAACCAGCGCGAGCAATGTGACCTGAATGAAATCGCATCCGACCTTTTGACCAAAGCCAGAGAGGCCCACGGCAAACTTTCGATCGAGATTGATCTGAATTTGGGACAGTTGCCGCTGATGAACCTTTACAAACACAAAATCAGCTTCGCCCTGTACCAGGTCATAGATAATGCCTTCAAGTTTTCGGGAGATATCGGGCATGTGGGCTTGACAACCGTTGCCGGCGGAAATGAAGTCTGCATAGTTGTTTCAGATTCCGGGGTAGGCATCTCCAGATCCGACTTTCCCAAGGTGTTTGAAAAATTCTATCAGGTTGATCCGGACTATACCGGCCAGGTGCGCGGGTTCGGTCTGGGACTTTTCTATGCACGGGATTTCATCCGCCAGCATGGCGGGAGCATCAGCCTGGACAGCGAACCGGGCTTGGGAACAACTGTCACCATCTGTCTGCCACTGCAATAATCTTTTGAGATTTTGCTGGACTTACTGTAAACTGCCGACTTTATCGTTGGCAGTTTCTATTTTAGACTGGGAATCGGGACATGAAACATTTAATAGAAAAAGCAAATACCTTGATGGAGGCGTTGCCCTACATCAGGCGATTCGCCGGTAAAACCTTCGTGATAAAATACGGCGGGCATGCGATGTCGGACGACAGGCTGAAAGAGTCCTTTGCACTGGATGTGATCCTGCTGAAATCTCTGGGGATTAACGCCGTCATCGTGCATGGCGGTGGTCCTCAGATAAACGAGACTCTGAAACGCTATGGGATCGTGTCGGAATTTGTCAGGGGTATGCGCGTAACCGATGCCGAAACCATGGGTGTGGTCGAAATGGTACTTGTTGGCCAGGTCAACAAGGAGGTCGTCGGCTATCTCAATCAGCATGGCGGCAAGGCGGTCGGTCTGTCCGGCAAGGATGGCACGCTGCTGCTCTCCAAAAAACTCCTGCAGGAAGCCAGGGCTGACGACGGCACGACCGAGTTGCTGGATATCGGATACGTCGGTGACGTGGTCAAGGTCAACACCGATTTGATCAAGACGCTCGAAAGCGGCAATTATATTCCGGTGATCGCGCCGGTCGGAGTCGGAGTGGAAGGCGAGAGTTACAATATCAACGCCGACCTGGTGGCCGGGCGGGTAGCAGCGGCCCTGAATGCCGAGAAACTCATCCTGCTGACCGATATCAACGGGGTCAAGGATAAAAACGGCAATCTGCTGCAGAGTATTTCGGTCAGCGACCTGCACCGCCTGATCGAGGAGGATGCCATTACCGGGGGCATGATCCCGAAGGTGGTCTGCTGCGCGGACGCTCTCAGGGACGGAGTCAAGAAAGCCCATATCATTGATGGACGGATGGAACATGCGGTGCTGCTGGAAATTTTTACCGATGTCGGCATCGGTACGGAGATTATAAAATGACATCAGATCAGTGGATCGAGAAATCCGACAAATATATAATGAAAACCTACGGCCGCTACCCGATCGTGCCGGTTCGGGGTGAAGGGTGTCGCCTGTGGGACGCTGATGGCAGGGAATACCTGGATTTCCTCGGAGGAGTGGCGGTCAACAACCTGGGGCACTGTCATCCCAGGGTGGTCAAGGCGCTACAGGAACAGGCCGCCCGGCTGATCCACTGTTCCAATTACTACCAGATTCCGCAGCAGATCGAATTGGCCGAGTTGCTCTGCAGTCATTCATTCGCCGACAAGGCTTTTTTCTGCAACAGCGGTGCCGAAGCCAACGAGGCGGCCATCAAGCTGGCCCGTAAATACAGCCGCGACACCCATGGTCCGGAACGATACGAGATCATCACCGCGGCCGACTCCTTTCACGGCCGTACCATGGCCACGGTCTCGGCCACAGGGCAGGAAAAGGTGCAGCGCTTCTTCGATCCGCTGCTGCATGGTTTCACCCACGTTCCATTCAACGATGCGGCCGCACTGGAAGCAGCGGTCACGTCCAATACCTGTGCCGTGATGCTGGAGCCGATCCAGGGCGAGGGGGGGGTCAATATCCCTTCAGCCGGCTATTTCCAGGAAGTTCGCCGTATCTGTGATCAGCATGATCTGCTTTTGATCTTCGACGAGGTACAGGTCGGCATGGGCCGTACCGGTAAGATGTTTGCGTATGAGCATTTCGACGTGGTGCCGGACATCATGACGCTTGCCAAGGCGCTGGCCGGCGGGGCTCCGATCGGCTGCATGCTGGCCAAGGATCGTTTTGCTACGGCTTTCGTGCCCGGCACCCACGGTTCAACCTTCGGCGGTAATCCGCTTGTTTGTGCGGCGGCGATTGCCACGGTGCGGACCATTCTGGAAGAGGGCATCCTGAACAGGACCGAGGAGATCGGCGAGTATCTGGTGGGAGAGTTGGAAGCTCTTGCTGATAAATATCCGTTTGTAAATGAAGTTCGCGGAATAGGACTGATGATCGGCATGGGGCTGTCGATTCCGGGGGCAGAGATAGTCAGGAAGGGACATGCCCGGGGAGTGCTGCTGAATGTGACCCATGATACTGTGCTGCGTTTTGTTCCGCCGTTGGTCGTGACCAAACAGGAAATCAACACGATGATCGGAATCCTGGACGGCATTTTTGCAGAGATTGAAGTTTAGCAGCTTACAAGTTGTTACCACGCATACAGGGTTAGGAGACATATTGATGGCGCGACATTTTCTGGCGTTGCACGATTTCAGCGAAATTGAACTTTACGGGATGCTGACTCTGGCTCGTGAATTGAAAGAGAAACAGAAGCAGGGCGTACCCCATAAACTGCTGGACGGCAAGACCGTGGCGCTGATCTTCGAAAAGGCTTCCACCAGGACCAGGGTTTCCTTCGAGGTGGGTGTCTTTCAACTGGGCGGGCATGGATTGTTCATCTCTTCAGCCAACTCCCAGATGGGGCGTGGCGAACCGATCAAAGATACGGCGCGGGTCATGGCGCGTTACTGTGACGGCGTGATGATCCGCACCTTCGGCCAGGAAATTGTCGATGAGTTTGCGCGCTATTCGGACGTGCCGGTCATCAACGGCCTGACCGACATGTTTCACCCCTGCCAGATCATGGCCGACCTGATGACGGTTATCGAGCAGAAGCGCACCTATGAGGGGCTGGTGTTCGCCTGGGTCGGTGATGGCAACAACATGGCCAACACCTGGATCGAGGCTGCGGCGATTTTCGGCTTTGAGCTGCGACTGGCCTGCCCGAAAGGATATGAACCGGACGCCGCGGTTATGGCTTGGGCAATGGCCAAGGCCCCCGGTAAAATCACGTTGACGCCTGATCCGAAAGTGGCGGTAGCCGGAGCCGACGTGATCAATACCGATGTCTGGGCCAGCATGGGGCAGGAGGCTGAACAGAAGATTCGCGAGCAGGCCTTTGCCGGCTACTGCCTGGATGATGCGCTGGTGTCCCTTGCAAAACCTGACTGTATAGTGTTGCATTGCCTTCCCGCCCATCGCGGCGAAGAAATATCCGACTCGGTAATCGAGGGAAAACATTCGGTTGTCTGGGATGAGGCCGAGAACCGTCTGCACGTGCAAAAAGCAATCATGGCTACATTGATTAAGTAGGGCTAAATATTCTTCAAAGAGGAGGTTTTATGGCAATGACAGAAAAACGTGAAATCAAGAAGATTGTGTTGGCCTATTCGGGGGGGCTGGATACCTCGATCATCCTCAAATGGCTGAAAAACGAGTACGGCTGCAAGGTTGTGGCTTTTTCGGCCGACCTGGGCCAGGGCGATGAACTTGATCCGATCCGTGAGAAGGCTTTGGCCACAGGTGCCGACAAAGTCTATATCGACGATCTCAAGGAAGAGTTCGTGCGTGATTTCGTATTCCCGATGTTTCGCGCCAATGCCATCTACGAGGGGCATTACCTGCTGGGCACCTCTATCGCCCGTCCGCTGATCGCCAAGCGCCAGATGGAAATAGCCGCCAAGGAAAAATGCGATGCGGTCTCCCACGGTGCCACCGGCAAGGGCAATGATCAGGTCCGCTTCGAGCTGGCCTATTATCATTTCAATCCAGCCATCAAGGTGGTTGCTCCGTGGCGCGAATGGGACCTGAACAGCCGCCAGGCTCTGATCGATTACGCCAAGAAGAACGATATCCCGATTCCGACCATCAAGAAGCGTCCCTGGTCGTCAGACCGCAACCTGCTGCACATCTCCTTCGAGGGAGGCATCCTGGAGGATACCTGGGCTGAGGCGCCTGAAGAGATGTACGTGCTGACCAAGCCACCTGAAAAAGCACCCAACAAGCCGCAGTACGTGGAGATCGAGTTCAAAAACGGCAATGCCGTGGCCGTGGATGGCGAGCAGATGACTCCGGCTCAGCTTCTGGCGCACCTGAACTACATCGGCGGACAGCACGGCGTTGGCCGGGTTGACCTGCTGGAAAACCGTTCGGTAGGTATGAAATCGCGTGGCGTTTACGAGACACCCGGCGGAACGATCCTGCGCGAAGCCCATTCGGCAGTGGAGCAGATCACGATGGACCGCGAAGTCATGCGTATCCGCGACGGCCTGATTCCCGAATATGCCAAGCAGATCTATGCCGGCTACTGGTTTTCTCCCGAGCGCCTGATGCTGCAGACGCTGATAGACGATTCCCAGAAATGCGTCAACGGCGTGGCCCGCGTCAAGCTCTACAAAGGGCACTGTCGCACCGTAGGCCGCAAGTCCGAGTCTGATTCGCTCTTCAACCTGGACTTCGCCACCTTCGAGAAGGATCAGGTCTTCAACCAGGCTGATGCCGAGGGCTTCATCAAGATCAACGCGCTGAGATTGAAGATCAGGTCGCTGATGCAGGCCAACCGGAAGAAGTAGTGAGTTTAACTTAAGTTGTTTGCTGAAGCTGAAGGGGCATGACCATGTTATGCCCCTTCAGCGTATCTGGCTTTGTTCAGTAGTTATTTCCGCATGGCAGATAATTAGGTGGATTGAGACCATGAACAAGAAAAACCTCACTGAAGCGGATATCCGCACCAAATTCATCACGCCTGCACTAGTCGGCGAGGGTGAGAAAAAATGGGATGTGATGACTCAGATACTTGAGGAGCATTACTTCACCAAAGGGCGCGTTATCGTTCGCGGCAAGACGGTTAAACGCGGCGAAGCGAAAAAGGCCGATTACATCCTTTTCTACAAGCCAAACATTCCCATCGCAGTCGTTGAAGCAAAGGATAACAACTTCTCTATAGGCGCCGGAATGCAGCAAGCGCTTGAATACGCCGAAATTCTGGACATCCCCTTCGCCTACAGCTCCAACGGTGACGGGTTTCTCGAACATGACCGCACCGCTGCCGGCGGCATAGTCGAGCGAGAAATCCCCCTCGACCAGTTCCCAACACCTGATGACCTCTGGGCACGCTTCAGCACCGCCAAGGGTTACACCGCTGCGCAAGAAACCGTAACCACCCAAGACTACTACGACGACGGCTCCAGCAAATCTCCCCGTTACTATCAACTTGTTGCCATCAACCGTACAGTAGATTCCATCGCCCGAGGCGAGAACCGTATCCTGCTGGTAATGGCCACTGGAACAGGTAAGACATACACTGCGTTCCAGATCATCTGGCGGCTCTGGAAGTCGGGTGCCAGAAAGCGCATCCTCTTTCTCGTTGATCGAAATATATTAGCCGACCAGACCAAGACCAACGACTTCAAGCCGTTTGGTCAGGCAATGACGAAGATCACCAATCGCACCGCCGACAAGGCCTTCGAGATTTACCTCTCGCTCTACCAGGCGGTCACCGGAACCGAGGAAGAGCAAAATATCTACAAACAATTTTCTCCGGATTTTTTTGACCTTATCGTCATTGACGAATGTCATCGCGGCAGCGCTGCGGATGATGCGGCCTGGCGCAAGATTCTCGAATACTTTTCTGCTGCCACCCAGATCGGACTGACCGCTACTCCCAAGGAGACCAAAGACGTTTCCAATATTGACTACTTTGGCGAGCCGATCTACACCTATTCACTCAAGCAGGGCATATCCGATGGTTTCCTTGCACCATACAAAGTCATTCGCATCGGCATTGACAAAGACCTTGCAGGTTGGCGCCCAGAGAAGGGAAAGACCGACAAGTACGGCCAGGAGATTGAGGATCGCGAATACAACGATCTCGATTTTGATCGCAGCCTCATCCTCGAAAAACGGACTGAACTTGTCTCCGCAAGGATCACGGAGTTTCTCAAGGCCACCGACCGCTTTGCCAAGACCATCGTCTTTTGTGACAACATCGATCACGCCGAACGGATGCGACAAGCGTTAGTCAACGCCAACTCTGATCTCGCCGCTGCCAATAACCGCTACGTCATGCGTATCACCGGCGACAACGACGAGGGGAAGGCGCAACTCGACAACTTCATCGACCCGGATTCCACCTTTCCGGTCATCGCCACCACCTCTCAACTGATGTCCACCGGCGTCGATGCCCAAACTTGCCAGTTGATCGTGCTCGACAAACGGATCAACTCCATGACCGAGTTTAAGCAGATCATCGGCCGGGGAACCCGGATCAACGAGGACTACAACAAGCTCTTCTTCACCATCATGGACTTCAAGCGGGCCACGGCACTCTTTGCCGATCCTGATTTCGACGGCGATCCGGTGCAGATCTATGAGCCTAGCGCAACGGACTCGGTTGTGCCGCCCGATGAAACAGTTGAGGCCGACTCCGTCCACGAGGAGTCGCCTCCCTTTGGCGAGCAGCCCAACCCTCTGTCTGAGGAAGAGTCCGCAACCGGCAGGCGCTGCAAGTACTACGTCGATGATGTCGAAGTCTTTGTCGCCACCGAGCGGGTGCAATACCTCGATGCCGGCGGCAAGCTCATTACCGAGTCGCTCAAGGACTATACCCGCAAGACCGTCCGCAAGGCATATACCTCGCTTAACGCCTTTCTCAACGCCTGGAACTGTGCCGAACGTAAACAGGTCATTGTCGAAGAGCTTACCGGTCAAGGGGTTTTCCTCGATGAACTTGCCGAGCAGGTAGGACGCGACTACGACCCCTTCGATCTGGTCTGCCATGTTGCCTTCGACCAGCCGCCGCTGACCAGGCGTGAGCGAGCCGAAAACGTGCAGAAGCGCCACGTCTTCGCCAAGTACGGTGACAAGACCCGTGCCGTGCTTAACGCTCTGCTAGAAAAATACGCCGACAGCGGCCTCAGAAGTGTTGAATCACTCGATATTTTGAAGGTTGACCCGCTGACTCGCTTCGGCACCCCGGTTGAAATCATCAACCTCTTCGGAGGCAAGCAGAGCTACCTCGCCGCCATCCACGAACTCGAAACTGAACTCTACCTCAAGGCGGCCTAAACCATGCCCAATGTTTCCAATATTGTCAAAACCATCCAGGACATCATGCGCAAGGACGCTGGTACCTACGGCGACGCCCAGCGTCTGGAACAGCTTGGCTGGATGTTCTTTCTCAAAATATTTGATGACCGCGAAAAGGAACTTGAACTACTTCGTGACGCATATCGCTCACCGATTCCCGCACACCTGCGCTGGTCCGCGTGGGCCACAGATGATGAAGGGATCACCGGCGATGCCCTGCTCGATTTCGTTAACAATACCCTCCTTCCCAGACTGAAGGCCCTGACCGGCGCGACCGGGGATAAGCTCATCATTCTTATCCGCTCCACGTTCGAGGATGCCAACAACTACATGAAAAACGGCACCCTCATGCGGCAGGTCATCAACAAGATCAACGGCATCGACTTCAATGCCTCTGATGACCGGCACATGTTCGGTGACATCTACGAAAAGCTCCTCAAGGATCTCCAGTCAGCCGGCAATGCTGGCGAGTTCTACACGCCCCGCGCCGTCACCCAGTTTATCGTCGAGCAGGTAAACCCGAGACTAGATAAACGCGAAATTATCCTCGACCCGGCCTGCGGCACCGGCGGTTTCCTTACCTGTGCCATCGAGCATCTGCGCAAGCAGGCCAAGAGCGAGGCCGACGAGCTTTTCATCCAGGACTGCTTCTCGGGCGTCGAGAAGAAGCACCTGCCACATGTGCTCTGTATGACCAACCTCCTGCTGCACGGAATCGATGTCCCGTCCAACGTTCGCCACGACAACACCCTTAGCCGCCCGCTGCGCGACTGGTCGCCCAAGGAGCGCGTAGATGTCATCGTCACCAATCCCCCTTTCGGCGGCATGGAAGAAGATGGCATCGAGGCAAACTTTCCCTCCGAATTTCGTACCCGCGAGACAGCCGATCTCTTTCTCGTCCTGATCATGAAGATCCTCAAGCCGGGTGGCCGGGCCGGCTTGGTTCTCCCAGACGGGACCCTCTTCGGCGAAGGCGTCAAGACCCGCATCAAGGAAGAGTTGCTCCGCGAGTGCAACCTGCACACTATTGTCCGCCTTCCTAACGGCGTCTTCAACCCGTACACCGGCATCCGCACCAATCTCCTCTTTTTCACCAAGGGGCAGCCCACCACCGAGGTCTGGTATTATGAGCACCCCTATCCGAAAGGGGCCAAGTCCTACAACAAGGGGAAACCGATTCGCATTGAAGAGTTTGAGCCGGAGCGGGCCTGGTGGGACAATCGCGTGGAAAATGAGCAGGCTTGGCGTGTCTCCATCGACCAAATCAGGGCAGGCAACTTCAACCTCGACCTCAAGAATCCGCACATCAACGACACCGGCCCCGGCGACGTTGATCACCTGCTGCCGGAGTACGAAAGGCTCCTTGCCCAGATTACCGAAACACGTGCCGCGCTGAAAACGGAATTGCACCGTGCCCTCACTGCTGGAGCTGATGCATGAGGCTGGAGACGTTTTTCGAGAAGTTCGAACTGTTTGCTGAAGCGCCCAATGCTGTGGCGAAGATGCGGGAACTTGTACTGCAACTGGCCATGCAGGGAAAGCTAACACACCAAGATCCGGCAGACGGAGACGCAGACATATTTCTCAGGGAGATAGCTGATGCAAGGGCTGCAAAGGGCCGTGGGAAAATAAGCGGCGTAACGCCCGAGGTCCGGATCGCTGATCACGACAAGTGGTACGAGGTGCCGCCCTCGTGGCGATGGGTTCGGCTTGGTTCTGTTGGTGACATTGTTGGGGGGGGAACGCCTCGTTCTGACAATGCTGAGTTCTTTGCCGAGGAAGGTATCCCATGGCTTACGCCGGCTGATCTCAACGGTTACAAAGATAAAAAAATCTCGCGAGGCAGGCGCTGCATAACTCCTCTTGGTCTGGCGAACAGTTCTACTCAGCTTCTCCCCGCTGGTTCCGTCCTTTTTTCCAGTCGTGCCCCAATAGGCTATGTTGCTATTGCTGAAACTGATCTAGCCACCAATCAAGGTTTCAAGTCCTGTGTCCCGTTTATTATGGAAACTAATGAGTTTCTCTACTACTTCCTGATGAGCGCAGCTGCACGGATAGATCGTGAGGCTTCGGGCACAACGTTTCGCGAAGTGTCGGGAAAGATCGTCAGTCAGATACCTGTTCCACTTCCCCCTCTCGCTGAGCAGAAGCGGATTGTGGCGAAAGTAGACGAGTTGCTGGCTCTGTGTGATCGGCTGGATGCACAGCAGCAAGAACGTGATACCCAACACACCGCTCTCGCACGCGCCGCTCTCACTCGCTTTGCCGACGCGCCCACCCCAGCGAATCTAAACCTTCTCTTTCACCCGTCTTACGCCATCACACCTGCCGATATTCGCAAGACTATTCTTACACTGGCAGTTCAAGGAAAACTGGTGCAGCAAGACGCGAATGATGAGCCAGTGGATGATTTGCTTAAACAAATCGAAGCAGAGAAACAGAGTGATAAGAGAACAAAGGCAACAGAAAATCGGGAAGTTAATGGTAATGATGCTCTCTGTTACGATATTCCAGATACATGGAGATGGCAGGCGCTGGATGATATCTTGGTATTCGGTCCTACAAATGGATTTTCCCCTAAGGCTGTGGATTACGAGACACCGGTTCGCTCATTGTCTCTAAGCGCAACTACTTCTGGGCGGTTCAAGGGTGAGTATTCAAAATTTATTACCACGGAAGTTCCACCCGATTCGGATCTGTGGTTAAACGATGGCGACATTCTCGTTCAACGCGGAAACACGATTGAATATGTAGGCGTTGCTGCTGTCTATCATGGAGAATCTAATAGCTTTATCTATCCTGATTTAATGATGAAAATTCGCGTCTCTTCGGCAGTAGCAGTGGATTTTGTTCATCTTGCAATGAGCCAAGATGCTTCCCGTGATTTTCTCCGAGCACGCGCTTCCGGGACATCCGGTAGTATGCCGAAGATCAATCAGACAACGCTAAAGAGCCTACCCATTCCTCTCCCACCACTTGCTGAACAACGCCGTATCGTTGCCAAAGCCGATCAACTGATGGCCTTGGTCGACCAGTTGGAAATGCAGCTTGCGGCCTCCCGCACCACCGCTATTAATCTCATGGAAGCGGTGGTCGCCGAACTGACCATACAGGAGTGATGTATGCCTAACCCTTCCCAACTATCCTTTGATCATGAGGCGACCCTCGAAGAACTTGCTGGCGTCGGTAAAAATCGCCGTTTCGACGAGATCATCGACGATGAAGAGTTCGAAGAGATCCAGGTCATCTGCAAGCGCGGCGAAGAGGAGATTCCGCTAGCAAAGCCTAGCCGGGCCTTCTACTTCGGCGACCGCTACCTCTACGACCAGGAAGCCAAACGCTTTGATCAGGAAGAAAAAGCCCGAATATTGAATACCGATCTTTTTCCAAGAAACCTGGCTCGTTTTGAGGAACTCAAGCGCGCCTGTCAGCGTGGCTTCGTGATTCCTTTCGTTGGTGCCGGCATGTCAAAAAGTGCTGGTTGCCCAGAGTGGAAAGAATACTTGCTGAACCTTTGCGGAGATGCGGTTCTTGATCCTGACGCTATGCGTGATCGTCTGGAAAATAATGGTGATTACGAGGGGGTCATGAACGACCTTGTTCAAGCCCTCGGCGAGAACCGCTTTAACCTCGATTTCGAACGCGACTTCAAGACACCGGATGAAATCATTGGTGCTGTGACCTTATTACCCAAGCTGTTTGACAATTCTGCCATCACTACTAACTTTGATCGTGTGCTTGAAAAGGTATATGAGAATGATGCCAAATCTTTTGTCGAAAAGGTAACCGGGCGAGGACGCGCCAATGCTTTTTTCAGAGCTATTCCCGCTGGTGATCGTTACCTTCTGAAGCTTCACGGCAATTTGGATAATGCCGCCGAGCGCGTTCTGAACAAAGTCGAATACGATACCGCCTACGGCAACGATGGGAACATTCACTTCGATTGTCCGCTTCCGAAGCTTCTGAAGCGCCTCTTCAGTAGCTACAGTTTTCTCTTCCTCGGGTGTAGCTTATCCGCCGACCGAACCATCCAGACCTTCATGCGCGTGGCGCAACTCGAAGGACAAGACAACCTCCCGCACCACTACGCTATCCTCGCCAGCCCGGCCGACGCCGACAAGAAGCGTACGATTGACCAGCGCCTCGCAGATGCCCACATTACTCCACTATGGTACCCTGAAGGCGAGCATAACCTCGTGGAAGAGATTCTCCAACTGTTGCTTGAATAGAGTAGGAGGTTCGTAATTTTTGCTTAACTGGAAAACGGAAACATAGCGTAACGCTGCGTTATTAGATTGTATTTTTGCTTAACTGGAAAACGGAAATGATCAAAAACTGGATACAGAAAGCCCTGGATCTTCTTGACCACAGCCTTAACCCCATTCCACAAGAGCTGAATGAATTGGATTGGAAGGAAGAAATTTCACCGGACAAGGTCAAACTTTCCAGGCATCTGTCGGCATTTGCCAATCAGC
The DNA here is from genome assembly GCA_032469775.1 of Geobacteraceae bacterium. GTDB lineage: Bacteria > Desulfobacterota > Desulfuromonadia > Geobacterales > Pseudopelobacteraceae > JACRCG01. The sequence continues at coordinate 98,449 of JAWDJY010000001.1, forward strand.
CGGGTGGCGGCTTCATGGTCTTTGGCATTGAAGACAAGCCCAATCGGCTCGTTGGCGTTAATCAGCAGAGTGCTGAAAATATTGTTCAACGGCTGGGCAACCTTTGCCGGGACTCGCTGAACCCGCTTGTTACCATCGACCATGCCATTGAAAACTATCGGGATGTTCCCTTGTTGTTTGTCCATATTCGGGAGAGCGCCATAAAGCCGGTTCATCTTAAAACCGGGACCATGGAAGACGCATACATCCGTAGCGGTGGGAGTACCAGAAAAGCATCCCGGCAGGAAATAGGCGGTTTGATGCTGAACAGCAAAACACCGCAATTTGAAGAATTGCACGCATCCAAACTCAAACAAGCGCCGGAAACGCTGGATATTCTGGACTATCGCAGCATTTACAAGTTATTGGGCAAACCTGTTCCGCAATCAAATGATGAAGTACTTCAATGGATGAAAGATGAGAAGATGCTTGATGAGGTGGACGGAGCTGGATATTACATCACGAATTTTGGCGCTTTGGCGGCAGCGCAGAATCTGAATGATTTTGACGGCCTGGCGCGTAAAAGCATACGGCTCATAAAGTACAAAGGTATCAACAAGCTGGAAGCTGAAAAGGAATTTCCCGGTTCAAAAGGGTATGCCATCGGCTTTGAAGGACTCATTGCCTTTATCAAAGCAATGCTGCCAAGCAGTGAGATCATAAGAAATGCATTGCGTACTGAAACTACGGTCTACCCTGAAATAGCCATCAGGGAATTGGTTGCCAATGCCCTCATCCACCAGGATTTCAGTATCCGTGGTTCCGGGCCGATGATTGAGATTTTTGCGGATCGTATCGAAATTTCAAATCCCGGAAAACTACTGCCATCCAAGAAAATCGACCGTTTGATCAGAACCACTCCCGAATCGCGAAATGAGATATTGGCGGCAGCCTTTCGCAGATACAACATTTGTGAAGAGCGCGGTTCTGGGTTTGAAAAAGCCGTTGCAGCCATAGAATTGTACGGCTTGCCCCCCTTGAAATTTGAAGAACTGGAGAATTCCTTCAGGGTCACCCTGTACTGTCCAAAGACGTTCGCGGAATTGACGCCAATGGAGAGGATTGAAGCCTGTTACCAACATAGCATCATAAAATATTATTCCAGTGGCGGCATGACCAATACCAGCCTCAGGGAACGATTCAAAATGCACGAGAAGCAAAGGCCCCAGGTTTCTCTGGTCATAAAAGAGGCCTTGGCGCAGGGGAAGATAAAACCAAAAGATCCCAATAATGTTTCGACTAAGTTTGCTGAATATATACCTGTCTGGGGATAGTTTTGCTTAACTGGAAAACGGAACGCTGATGCAACATATTTATATTATTAAGTTATGTTGCTTATACTAAATGTGGTAATAAGAAGCACGTGTTATGTAACTATGATCTGGGTTGGCTTCTAATATGTTTGGGTTGTTGAGTTTGTGAAATTATGTATCAACAACCACCATGTGATTTTTTGGCGAGTTTATTATTTATCACGCAGGATAATAAACTCTGAAAGCGAAAATGTGTAAAGTAATCAATATCATATAAAAGCAGTTATTATCTTTCTGGTGTTTGGAGGAGGGTGAACGAGGTGTCGGGAACGCATCATTTTCTCGACGCAATGACTGAATTGCGGAACATACAAACCGTATTCTAATTGCGCATGCATCTGCAGGAGGGAATCTGCTACGGCAGTCTATCCAATGGAAGAATAAAGAACGAAGCATTGATTTCCTCATCTAAACTCACGTCTCTTCTTTGATTTTATCCGTTTTTCGCGTATAGTACCTCGCCTTCAATTTAAATCAGTTACAAGGGAATAATTCACCATGTCCAAAGACAAGCTCTGGGGCGGCCGCTTTACCCAGCCCACCGACAAGTTCGTAGAAGAGTTCACCGCATCGATTGATTTCGACAAACGCCTCTATCATCAGGATATCCGCGGCTCCGTGGCCCATGCCCGCATGCTGGGCAAGCAGGGTATCATCCCGCTTGAGGACGTGGAGCAGATCGTCCACGGCCTGCAGAAGATCCTTGGACAGATCGAGGCCGGCGAATTCGATTTTTCTGTCAGCCTGGAAGATATCCACATGAACATCGAATCCCGTTTGTCGGCAGCGATCGGCGAGGCCGGTAAACGTTTGCACACCGGCCGTTCACGTAACGATCAGGTTGCGTTGGATATTCGTCTGTATCTGCGCGATGAAATCATCGAAATCGCTACCTACCTGGACCTGCTGATCGACGCCCTGCTGACCCAGGCCGAGGCCAACCTGGATACGCTGATGCCTGGTTTTACGCACTTGCAGACCGCCCAGCCGATTCTGTTTGCCCATCATCTGATGGCCTATGTGGAGATGTTCAAACGCGACAAGTCTCGTCTGGAGGATTGTCTCAAGCGGGTCAATGTCCTGCCTTTGGGGGCAGGCGCACTGGCCGGAACCACTTTTCCGATAGACAGGGAGTATGTTGCCGAACAGCTGGATTTCCCCGCCGTTACCCGCAACTCGCTGGACGCGGTCTCGGACCGGGATTTTGCGCTGGAGTTTCTTTCCGATTCTTCGATCCTGATGATGCACCTGTCGCGCTTCTCGGAAGAGTTGATTCTCTGGTCCACCAGCTCATTCCAGTTTATTGAACTTTCTGACGGTTTCTGCACCGGTTCCTCGATCATGCCGCAGAAAAAAAACCCGGATGTTCCTGAACTGGTGCGCGGTAAGACCGGCCGGGTCTATGGCAACCTGATGGCGCTGCTGACTACTATGAAATCATTGCCTTTGGCCTACAACAAGGATATGCAGGAGGACAAGGAGCCGCTTTTCGACACGATTGATACTGTCAAGGGCAGTTTGAAAATATTTGCCGACATGATCCGCGAGATGCGTGTAAATACTGCCAGCATGCGTAGAGCGGCCGGTCTTGGCTTTTCTACCGCCACCGATGTGGCTGACTATCTGGTGCGCAAGGGACTCCCCTTCCGTGACGCACACGAGGCGGTCGGTAAGTCAGTGGCATACTGCGTCGAGAATGAGATGGATATAACCGAACTATCTTTGGCCGAGTGGCAACTCTTCTCCGGCAAGATCGACAAAGATATCTTCGAATGCATTACCGTGGAAGCCAGTGTAAATGCCCGTAATGTCATTGGCGGGACCGCCCGTGAGCGGGTGTGGAACGAAATCCAGAACGTCCGTGCAGGTAAGTAACACACGATGTACTGCGAATTCTTTGGTTTTTCAGAAAAGCCGTTTACCATTACGCCCAACCCTCTTTTCATGTTTCTAAGCAGCATTCATCGTGAGGCTTTTGCCCGGTTGCTCTATGGTGTAGACAGTCATGCCGGTTTCATCTCCCTGACCGGCGAGGTTGGAACCGGCAAGACTACGATGCTGCGTACGCTTCTTACACAGCTTGACCCCGAAAAATATAGAAGCGCTCTGATTTTCAATCCCTGCATGTCGGGTGAACAGCTGCTGGAGAATATCTGCAAGGAGTTTGGCATATCCTCTGCGGGGAAAGACCGCTTCAGCTATCTTGAAGCTTTGAATCATTTTCTTCTGGAGCAGAACCTGGCCGGCAGGACGGTGGTTCTTGTGATTGACGAAGCCCAGAATCTGGCTCCGGATGTCCTGGAACAGGTACGGATGATCTCGAACCTCGAGACGGAACGTGACAAGCTGATCCAGATTATCCTTGCAGGTCAACCCGAGCTTGACGTCGTATTGAACAGGCATGATCTGAGGCAGCTCAAACAACGCATAACTGTTCGCTGCTCATTGTCTCCAATGAAACTCAATGATACCAATGATTATATAAATTACCGGCTCAAGGTGTCCGGCAGCCGGATACCCGGATTGTTCTCACGCAAGTCAGTCAGGCACATCTACCGCTTCTCGGGCGGAATTCCGCGCCTGATAAATGTCGCTTGCGAGCAGGCGCTAGTAATGGCCTGGACGCAGGATAGCCTTTCGGTAACACCTGAGATGACATCCAGGGTGTTGTCGGAGCTGAAGCCTAAGGTTGAGCGGAGTGGGTTCTGGTCCCGGATTACACATTGGCTGTTTGCCGGAAAGTGATTGAATGAGTTATATATTGGACGCATTAAAAAAAGTAGAACGTGAAAAGCTGAAAAAGACCGTGCCGGGTGGCATGACCAGCATATCCGGCGATCTTTTACAGGAGCGCCGCCATGAATTTTCCGGCGGAAGTCGCTGGAAGGTTATTGCATGCGTCGTGGCAGCATCGCTGATGACTTTTGCGGGAACCTGGTTCATGTTCAGGGACAAACCCGGAAAGATTGTCAGTCCCACCCCGTCGGCTGTACCGGAGAAGATAACGGCTGTTCCTGCTCCCGCCATGTCACCGGCTTTGTCTGCTCCTGTGGCACAGTCTGTGCCTTCTGCCGCAACCCAAACTCCCATGGTTCCTGCAGCTTCGCCGGTTCAACCGGTGACTGATGATGGCGACAATGAAGCCAGGCCCGTAAGAACTCCTAGAAGGCAGTTCAGGCAGCCGGATCCGGTAGTCGCTCCACAACAGTTGAAACCCTCTCTCAGTACTATACAGGCTCCTGCGGATATCAAACTGTCCGGTATCGCCTGGCAGGATGAGCGCTCTGCCAGAAGAGCGGTGATAAACGGATTTCTTCTCAAGGAAGGCTCTGTCGTCTCGGGGGCCAGGGTTACCGAGATTCTGGCTGACAGGGTGCGGTTTGCTTTGCCGAATGGTAAGTTTGAAATTCGTCTGGATGCGGTTCTGCCTACGGAGGTCAGGAAATGAGGCTATTGGGAAGGATTGCCATGCTGGGAGGCGTGACTCTGGCTGTAACAGCTTGTGGCAAAAAAGGTGCTCTGGTGTATCCGGATATGTTGGTGCCGGCGGCTCCTCCAGCGCTTTCCGCAATGCAGAGCGGAGCGGGTGTCAAGATCCAGTTTGTTCTGCCAAGTTATGACAGGGCAGGGAACAGGTTGAATAATCTGTCCGGCCTGAAAATAAACAAGCGGTTAAGCGACGCCTCTCCGGAGCAGAAATGTCGTTCCTGCATGGAGGATTATCGTCTGTTCCGCAAGCTTTACCTTGATCTGTTGCCGGATGGCACGGAGCGTTCAGGGAACCGTATGGTGGTGCTGGACGGTGATGTGAGTGACGGGAAATTCTATTCCTACTTTGTGGTTCCGTTTACCAAGGATGGTGTGGACGGAGCACCGTCTCCACAGGTAACTGTACAGGTCGCTCAGGCGGTGTTGCCGCCGATACTACATGCAGAGTCACATCCCACAGAAATCAAACTAGAATTTGTCAGCCTGCCACCGCTTGAGGGCGTTGCGGTTGGTTATAACCTGTACCGTACAATGCAAAAGAACGGGTTTTCACATATGCCGGTCAACAGGGAGCCGCTGACAGGAAAAGAGTATGTGGACAGTGGCCTGGCAAGGGGGACAAGCTACCGTTATCTGGTCAGATCTGTGGTCAGGCTGCCATCGGGAGCTATGATAGAGGGGCATGTGTCAAACGAAGTTGAGGCGATGCTGAAGGACGACGAATAGCAGTCTGGCTGGATTATCTGTTAATACAAAAAGGGCATCCGGATATGGATGCCCTTTTTGTATTAACAGTTGGGTTAATTCTGAATTACTTGGCTACGGTTTCAGCCAGTTTCAGAGCGATGTCCTTGTAAGGGTTGGCGAAAAGAATGATCAGACAGACAACCAGTGCGTAGATTGCCAGAGACTCGATCATGGCCAGACCGATCATCATGGTGGTCAGGATTTTGCCGGATGCACCCGGATTACGGGAAACGCCTTCAACAGCACTTTTAACTGCCAGACCCTGGCCAATGCCGGTGCCCAAAGTGCCAAGTGCCATACCAATACCTGCTGCCAGAACGCACATCGTGAAAAAACTCATTTTACTACCTCCGTATGGTTTGTCTCCTAAACTGTATAGGAGTAATTAGATTAGTGTGCTTCCTCAAGAGAACCCTGGATATAGATCATTGCCAAAAGCATGAAAACGAAGGCCTGGATGAAGGATACCAGCACGCCCATCAGCATCATCGGCAGGGGGACAAGGAACGGAGCCAGTCCGAAGAAGATCATCAGAACCAGTTCGTGGCCGTTCATGTTGCCGAAGAGACGCAGGGTCAGTGATACCGGACGGCTGAGATGGCCGATCACCTCGATGAAAAACATTACCGGAGCCAGCCAGGCAATCGGTCCGCAGAAATGTTTCAGGTAGTGCAGGCCGTGATGCTTGATGCCGACAACATGTGTCGAAAGAAAGACAATGATGGCACATGCTGCGGTTGTGTTGATGTTGGCTGTGGGTGGAAAGAAACCGGGGATGAGGCCGATCAGGTTTGAAACCAGCACGAAAATGGCCAGCGTGGCGATCAACGGGAAGAACGGCCGTCCATGTTCTCCCATTGTTTCAACGATCATGTTTTCGATGCCGCCGATAATCGACTCCATGAAATTCTGTAGTCCACCCGGTATCGATTTAAGCGCGGATGTCGTCAATACCGACAGCACCAGCAACAGAACGATGATCAGCCAGGTGTAAGCAATCGCATCGGCGCTGGCACCGGTGATGTGCAGTGGAGCAAGCAGATTCCTGAAAAACTCGAGAAACAGTAAAGGGTGAACCATGGATCTAGCCTCCTGCGCGCATAGCGCTGTAGAGTGAAAGTGCGATTATATTGATAACTATGATCGAGAGTCCTGCCAGAATACCGCCTAGCGAGAACCACCCGGATGTAATGACCAGATAGAGTGCGAAACCTGTAATACTGATACGTGCTATATACCTGATCTGCGCATATGCGAACGGACGAGCCGGTAACAGACCCAAAATACGCTGCAATGCATTGCGGAGCCAGAAGAAATTTATAATGGCAATGATGCCGCCAGCCATGATGCCGAGGCCGGTCTTTGTCGAAAAGAAGCCAAGTCCGATAACAGTCAGAGCAAGCAGCAGTAAGACACTTCCTTTGATGATGACGCTGAAGAGGTTGTCCTCATTGATTGCTGTCATCATTTCTGCGTATCTCCCTGCCGGCAATAACATAGACGTTCTTGAACCCGGCAGCTATTCCGATAAATAGAAATATATAAAAGAACCAGGGCTTTGTTCCAAGCCAGCGGTCAAGTGCGAGTCCAAACCACACTCCTATCCCGATTGCCAGCACAACTGAAATGCCCATGCTGGAAACCGTTGCAAGGCTTTGAAAGAGTTCGCGTTTGCTACTCGACATTTAGTTATTGCAACCAATTAATGGCACAAAACCGGTATTCAATAACATAGTCTAACCCCTCATGTCAAATGGAAATAGGTATAAACTACACAATCTGTTTAAAGCACTTGGCAGCGGCGGAAATTGTTCTTTCGATATCGGCATCGGTATGAGCCGCCGATACAAAAGCGGTTTCGAACTGGGATGGTGCCAGATAGATTCCTTCATCGAGCATTCCCATGAAGTATTTTGCAAAGGACTTGGTGTCGCATAGTGCGGCACTGGTCCAGTCACGCACTTCGCCTTTGGTGAAAAATGAGCAGAACATGCTGCCGACGCGAGTGGAGTAGATCGGGTAACCGGCAGCTTTTGCGGCCTTGGCGATGCCTTCGGCTACTAGTCGGCTCTTCTCTTCCAGTGCCTTGTAGAAACCGGGCTGTTTGAGGATGTTAAGTGTTGCGATTCCGGCTGACATGGCCAGTGGGTTTCCTGAAAGTGTGCCCGCCTGGTAGACGCCTCCGGCCGGAGATAGTTTTTCCATGATCTCTTTTCTGCCTCCGAATGCGCCGACTGGCAATCCGCCGCCAATAATCTTGCCCAGTGTGGTCATGTCAGGGGTTATGCCGTAAAGCTCCTGCGCGCCACCATATGAAACCCGGAAGCCGGACATGACCTCGTCGAAAATAAGCACAATGCCTTCATTGGTGCAGATTTCACGAAGTCCTTCCAGAAAACCTTCGCATGGCGGTACCGTACCCATGTTGCCGGCCACCGGTTCCACTATGATGCAGGCGATCGAGTTTTTGTTGTTTGCTACAAGTGTTTTGACCGATTCCAGGGAGTTGTATTCGGCTGTCAATGTGTGTTTGGCAAAATCAGCCGGTACTCCAGGAGAATCGGGAACTCCGAAAGTTGCAGCGCCGGAACCGGCTTTAACCAGAAGTGCATCTGCGTGGCCATGATAGCAGCCGGAGAATTTAAGTATATTGTCTCTTCCGGTGTAGCCTCTTGCAAGTCGTATGGCGCTCATCGTCGCTTCGGTGCCGGAGCTGACCATGCGAACCATCTCGATTGAAGGGACCGCGTCTATGACCATTTGTGCAAGAACGATCTCGCGTTCGGTCGGGGCGCCGAAGCTTGCTCCGTTTTCCATGGCGCGATTTACCGCGGCTACAATGTCAGGGTGGCAATGGCCGACAATCATCGGACCCCATGAACCGACATAGTCGATGAAAGCATTGTCATCCTCATCATAAATGGTGCATCCGGATGCTTTCTTAATGAATAGCGGATCGGAGCCGACTGACTTGAATGCACGGACCGGGCTGTTTACTCCACCCGGGATCAGATCTTTTGCTTGCTGAAAAAGAAGGCTTGAGCGTTTGCTGTTCATTGTAGAAACCCCTTTGGCGTGGAATTCGTGATGCGCAAGATGATCTTGATATAACTTTAACTGCGTAACATACAGATTGCAGGCATGTCAATCTTCGAAGGCGAATATATTGTTTGCACCTGACTCATGAATATTTTGATTACCGGATATATCATCTGTTTGAAATAAATTTATGGATTGCCATGTGATTATCTCCACGTTCTTAATAATGTTGTTATTGCTGCTATCTTGTGACGGTCTGTGGATATGTGTGTAATGATACGGTTATGAATATACTGATGTTTGATTTTTGAAGCATCAGAAATAATTCAGAATTGCCGGTCGGATGATCGGATTAAATTTGTTGTTTCAAATAATAAAACATAACAATTACAGCATGATGTAATAAAATTAGCTGTTATTTAGATGTAAATATTATTCTAAAAAAAAAGGAAAAACTGCTTGACAAAGAAACTTAAATGACCTATCTATTGCCCATGTTGTATACAGTATACCGTGCGCAGTAAGGGGGGCTTCAATGCTTGGTGCATATCTGCCAATATTATTAATGGTAATGATTGCAATTATTTTCGGGCTCTGTTCGCTGGTTTTTTCGTCATTGATCGGCCCGAAAAAAAGTTCTGTTGTAAAACTGTCTCCATATGAATCCGGATGTGAACCGGTTGGGACTGCTCGTGAGCGTTTTTCAATCAAGTTTTACCTGATCGCGATGCTATTCATACTGTTTGATATTGAGGCGGTTTTTCTCTATCCGTGGTCAATACTTTTCAAAAAGCTGGGCGTTTTTGGATTGGTTGAGATGGGTCTGTTTATCGTGATTCTTTTCGTCGGTTATATATATGTCTGGAAAAAAGGAGCACTGGAATGGGAGTAGATAATCCGCTGGGCGAAAACATTATCACTACATCGCTTGACAAGCTGGTCAACTGGTCAAGGAAGTCGTCGATCTGGCCGATGACCTTCGGTTTGGCATGTTGCGCAATCGAGATGATGGCTACCGGCGCCTCCCACAACGACCTGGACCGTTTCGGAATAATTTTCCGCGCATCTCCACGTCAGTCTGACTGCATTATCATAGCGGGCACGGTTACCAAAAAGATGTTGCCGGTAATCAAGACTGTTTATGAGCAGATGCCTGAGCCAAAATGGGTTGTTGCAATGGGTGCATGCGCCTGTTCGGGCGGTGTGTTCGATACTTATAGTGTTGTTCAGGGGATTGACGAAGCGTTGCCGGTTGATGTTTACATTCCCGGTTGCCCGCCACGGCCCGAAGCACTGCTCTTTGGTCTGATAAAACTGCAAGAAAAGATCTGGAATGACAAGAACTCATTCGGATCGGCTATCGGACTAGGAACCAGGATCGATGGCGCTATCGCCTAGATTGTTGTAGCGATTGCAATAGTACTCAAATCCCAGAATAAAGGGTTGGAACTCATGGCAGAAAATAATCGAGCAGTACTCAAGCTGAAGGAAAAATTCGCCTCATCGATTCTGGATGTGGTCGAGTTTAGGGGTGAGGTGACGGTTACCGTCAAAAAGGACAGCATTATCGATGTCCTTACGTTTCTAAAGCAATCACTTCAGTATAACCTGCTTACTGACCTTACTGCGGTTGATTATTTGGGAAAGAACGAAGACCGCTTCATGATGGTGTATCAACTCTACTCTATTCCCAACAAGGATTGCTTGCGTATCAAGACGCCGGTCAGTGAAGTTGATTGCAGTATTCCGACAGCTACCCAGGTGTGGCAGACAGCCAACTGGCTAGAGCGTGAAGTTTTCGACCTGTTCGGGATTACCTTCGACCAGCATCCTGACCTGAGGCGCATACTCATGACGGACGACTGGGTAGGGCATCCGCTTCGCAAGGATTATCCGCTGCAGGGACCTGACCGTGAACCCTATAAAGGGCGCTTGTCATAGTTATACTACATCGTTCTGCAATTCGATCATAGAAGAGGCGATACATGGCAACTACTGAAACAATGACATTAAACATGGGTCCTCAACACCCCAGTACCCACGGGGTTCTGCGGCTCGTTCTCGAACTTGACGGCGAGGTGATCGTCAAGGTCACACCTCATATCGGCTACCTGCATAGAGGTGTCGAGAAGCTGTCCGAACATCGTACTTACCACCAGATTCTGCCATTGACCGACCGGCTCGATTACCTGGCGCCCATGAGCAACAACCTTGGATATATACTGGCGGTTGAGAAGCTGATGGAAGTAAAGGTGCCTGAAAGAGCGGAAACAATCAGGATTATAATGGCCGAGCTGACCCGTCTTCAGTCGCATCTGGTCTGGATTGCATGTCATGCTCTTGATATTGGTGCCATGACGGTCTTTATCTACGCTTTCCGCGAACGTGAAACGATCATGGAGACTTATGAACTGATTTCCGGCGCCAGGATGACATCCAACTTCTTCCGGGTCGGTGGTCTCTCGCAGGATGTGCCTGATGAATTCGTGAAAAAGGTAAGCGATTTTATTGACGCTATGCCAGGCTATCTTGATCAGTACGAAGGGCTGCTTACCACCAATCCGATCTGGCTAAAGCGTACGGTCGGCAACGGTTTGATATCTGCTGAAGATGCAATTGATCTGGGCCTGACCGGTCCCGCGCTTCGCGGATCAGGAGTTGACTGGGATCTGCGGCGTGATAACCCCTACGGCGGATATGAAAAATATCAGTTCAAAGTGCCTGTTGGTGAGAAATGCGATACTTTTGACCGTTATAAGGTTCGTCTGGTTGAGATGCGTGAAGCTTGCAAAATAGTTAGACAGGGACTAGACCGTCTCAAGCCAGGCCCTGTTTTGGCTGACTATCCGCAGGTTTGCTATCCTCCCAAGGAGAATGTCTACAACAGCATCGAAGGCCTGATCCATCATTTTAAAATTGCTTCCGAAGGATTCCCGGCGCCAGTAGGAGAGGTATATCAAAGCGTCGAGGCACCTAAAGGTGAGCTTGGCTTCTATATCGTCAGTGATGGCGGCAATAAACCTCAGCGTCTGAGAATCCGTCCGCCTTCATTTGTTAACCTGCAGTCTATTGAAAAGATGTCTCTGGGTACAATGATCGCTGACCTTGTTGCCGTTATAGGAACGCTGGACATCGTCCTGGGTGAAATTGACAGATAAACTCCGCACGATTCAAAGGAGATGGCGCGCATGAGTGACGCAGTAGCGCAGAAGGCTGAAGAGCAGGAACCGGAAATTGACCTTTCCATCGCTGATTCAGTAATCGATAAATACATAGACATCCCGGGAAACCTGATGCCGGTGCTTCAGGGGGTGCAGGATGAATATGGGTATGTTCCACGTGTGGTTGCCGATCACATCGCCGAACGATTGAATGTCTACCCCAGCCAGATTTATGGCGTGCTTACTTTTTATGCACAGTTTCATCTCAAGCCGCGCGGAAGATTTATCATTCGCGTGTGCGTCGGGACTGCATGCCATGTTCAGGGTGCTCCGCGCATCGTTGAAACATTTTTCGACAAAATCGGTATCGGTCATGCCGAAACGACTCCGGATCTTCGTTTTACTTTTGAAAAGGTTGCCTGTCTGGGGGCCTGCGGAATGGCGCCGTTGGCAATGGTTAATGACTCCACCTACGGCGGCATGACGGTCCAGAAGGTCGATGAAATCATAGCCGACTACAGCAAGAGACCACTGAAATAGCACGTAGCTCGAAACTATCCAGCAGGGGACAATTCAGTCATGAGCGAAAACGCAGGAATTAAAATTCTGATCTGCCAGGGTACCGGTGGGGTTTCGATGGGCGCCAAAGAAGTTGAGGCGGCCTTCGTAAAACATCTAGCTGAAAAAGGTGTTAATGCCGTAGTCGGCAAACGTTGTGATGTTATCAAGACCGGTTGTCGCGGTTTGTGCGCCAACGACGTACTGGTCGATATTATCACCCCCGAACAGGGGCGCGTCACCTACGACTTTGTCAAGCCGGAAGAGGTCGAGAAGATCATTGAGGAACATATCGTCAACCAGACGGTAATGGAGAAGAGAAAAGCCAAACCTTATTATAATCAGTTCGTCGATGCCCAGATGCGTGTAGTCATGACGGGGTGCGGCCAGATCGACCCTGATAGCATCGATGCATATATTGAAGAAGATGGCTTTAAAGCTATTGAAAAGTGTATCAAGAGCATGAAGCCGGAAGAGGTAATTGAAGAGGTCAAGAAGTCTGGACTTCGCGGTCGTGGGGGCGGTGGTTTCCCAACCGGTATGAAGTGGTCTTTCTGTAAAGCCTCTCCTGGCCATCACAAGTATCTGATCTGCAACGCTGACGAGGGCGACCCGGGTGCATTCATGGACCGATCGCTGCTTGAAGGTGACCCCTTCTGTATTATTGAAGGCATGATGGTTGCCGCCTACGCCATCGGTTGTGATTTTGGTTACGTATATGTCCGTGCGGAGTATCCGTTGGCTGTTCAACGTCTTCAGCATGCAATAGATGTTTGTTATGAGAAGGGTTATCTGGGTAAGAATATCCAGGGATGGGGCTTCGATTTTGATATGCGGATCAAGATGGGTGCCGGTGCCTTTGTTTGCGGCGAGGAAACGGCTCTGATGGCCTCCATCGAAGGACACCGCGGCATGAGTCGTCCGCGTCCTCCTTTTCCTGCAGTCCGTGGACTCTGGGGATACCCGACCAATATCAATAACGTTGAAACGTTTGGTAACGTCCGCCATATCATCAACAAGGGTGGTGACTGGTACGCTTCACTTGGTACCGAGACAACCAAAGGAACCAAGATTTTCGCTGTCACCGGCAAGGTTAAGCACACCGGGTTGGTTGAAGTGCCGGCTGGTATGAAAATTCGTGAAGTTATTTACGATGTATGCGGTGGTATCGCCAACAATCGCAAGTTCAAGGCTGTCCAGGCCGGTGGTCCCTCCGGAGGTTGTATTCCTGCTGAAATTCTGGATACACCGGTTGATTATGATTCTTTGATCAAGGCTGGAGCGATGATGGGATCGGGTGGTCTGGTTGTAATGGACGAAACCACCTGCATGGTAGATGTTTCGCGCTTCTTCCTCAACTTTACCAGGATGGAGTCCTGCGGTAAGTGTGTACCCTGCCGAATCGGTCTCAAAGTCATGTTGGATATTCTCGAGCGCATCACCGAAGGTCGCGGAGAGTCAACTGATATAGAAACTCTGCAGGATCTTGGTATAGCTATCAAAAAAGCTTCTCTTTGTGGTCTCGGACAAACAGCGCCAAACCCGATTCTCTCTACAATCAACTATTTCCGCGACGAATATGAGGCTCATATCAACGACAAACGCTGCCCTTCCAACTGTTGTAAGGAGTTGCTGCTGTGGCAGGTCGTTGAAGATAAATGTGTCAAGTGCGGCGCCTGTAAAAAGGCCTGCCCGGTAGATGCAATTATCTGGGAAAAAGGTCAGCTGGCAGTATTGGATAAGGAAAAATGCACAAAATGCAAGTCCTGTTATGATGCCTGCCGATTCATGGCACTGGAATAGAATCTTCACGCACTTGGTCAAACTCACTGGACAGAGGTCGAGATGGTAAATCTTACAATAGACGATAAGCAGGTCACAGCACCAAAACCGCTACGATTTATGAGGCGGCCAAACTGAACGGGATTAATATTCCGATCCTGTGCCATGACAAAAAGCTCAAACCGTTTGGTGCTTGCCGCATGTGTCTGGTTGAAGTAGAGCAGATGAAGGGTCGTCAGATTCCGGCCTGCACTACTCCGGTAACAGAAGGCATGATTATTCGCACTTCGACCCCGGATATAGTCAAGGCTCGTAAAATGGTTCTGGAATTATTACTTCTAAACCACCCGCTTGATTGTCCGGTCTGTGACAAGGCAGGTGACTGCGACCTGCAGAACCTGACTTATGAATACAAGGTTGACTCCAATCGTTTTACCGACGAGAAGTTTCATCACAAGATAGATTACAACAACCCCTTGATTGAACGCGACATGAACAGATGCGTTCTGTGTGGAAAGTGCGCACGCATATGTGATGAGATTGTTGGTTTCGGTGCACTTACTTTCATTGATCGCGGCATAGAAACAAAAATCGGTTGTGAATTTGAAGACGGTCTAAACTGCGAATTCTGTGGATCCTGCATTTCGGTCTGTCCTGTTGGATCGCTGTTGGCAAGGCCATTCAAGTTCAAGGCCCGCTTCTGGTCACTGACAAAGCAGAAATCCGTTTGCGGCTACTGCGGTACAGGTTGTAACCTGACTCTTGGTGTCAAGGATAACAAGGTACTGACAACTTTATACGATGAGAATCAGGGCTTCCATAATGGTCAGTTGTGTGTACGTGGACGTTTTGGGTACCAGTTCATCAACAGCGACCAGCGACTGACTTCTCCGCTTATGCGTACTAACGGCAGGCTGATTGAATGTAGCTGGGAAGATGCCCTTGCTGCAGTTGCTTCACGTCTCACCGGCGGCAATTCAGTTGCAGCTTTGGCTACGCCACGCCTGACAAATGAAGAGCTGTTCCTGATGAAAAAACTGATGGATAGCATCGGCACCAGCAATTATGACCACTCCGCCGGATATGCCCATGCAGCTCTTACAGAAGGTTTTGCCAACAGCTTAGGTGTTAATGCGTCAACGGCAACTATCCTTGATGTACAAAAAACCGATCTGTTGCTTGTTGTCAAGACCGATGCTTATGAGACCCATCCTGTGATCGGGTTTGAAATCAATATGGGTGTCAAAAACAAAGGCATCAAACTGAATATTATTTCAGACAAGCGTGGAAAACTGTCCAAACTGCCTAGCGCTAACACCCTTGTACATTCGCCGGGCAGCGAAGTTGCAGTTCTGAATTCAATTGCAAAATCGATTATTGATGAAAAACTGACAAGCGAGTCTGCTGCTTCAGTTCCAGGTTTTGCCGAGCTTGAAAAAGCACTGGCTGCATTCACACCGGAAGCTGTAGCTGCTACTAGCGGTATAAGTGCAGACAGCATAAAGAAACTTGCCAAAGATTATGCTTCTGCTGAAAAAGCATTGATATTATTCCCGGTCGGGCACGCCTATCCCGGTCACAACCAGGAAATGGCCACTGCTGTTGCCAACCTTGCGATTCTTACTGGCAAGGTCGGTAAAGAAGGCTGTGGTGTCCTGTGCCTGTCTGAAAAGAACAACAGCCAGGGCGCAGTAGATATGGGGTTCTATGCTCAGAATGGCGGCATGAATAGTCTGCAGATTCTGGATGCCTGCAAGAACGGATCTGTGAAAACATTGTTCATAGCTGGTGAAAATCCGGTTGTATCTTATCCTAATGGAGCCAACGTAAAAGCAGCCCTTGATGCCGTCGATTTCCTGGTTGTAAGCGAACTTTTCATGACGGAAACCGCTGCCATGGCTGATGTGGTTTTGCCTGCATGCTCTTTTGCAGAAAAAGAAGGTACCTTCACCAGTACTGACCGCAGGGTACAATACGTAAAACCCGCAATTCGCAAGAATGTCAAATGCAAGACGGATTTTGAGATCATTTCTGCTCTGATTGCCAAGTTGGGTGCCCAGGCACCGGCATCTCCTGCTGCGGTATTCGCAGAGATAACCTCATCAACTCCAGCTTACTCAGGCATGAGTTATCTGTCACTCGGGACCGAAGGAGCCTTTGCTCAAGTGAATGTTACGCCACGTCTGCTTGCACCTAAAACAGCCCCTGCTGTTGCTGCAGAAACAGGTAAATTAGCAATGGTAACCGGCAGCGCATTGTATCATAGCGGCACACTCTCGCAGTTCGGCGAAGGACCAATGTTTGTATGTCCTGAAGCTTATGTGGAAATGTCGCGTAGTGATGCATCCAAATATAAGCTCACGGATAAAGACCTTGTTACAGTTTCGTCACCGACAGGCAGTATCAAGCTAAAGGTAAAAGTATCTCCGAGAATGCCGGAAGGTGTTGTTTATATACCTTATCACTTCAGTGAAGCACCGGTTAATGTTATATGGAACGGTTCAGCTGTGACAATGGTGTCGATAGCCAAGTAGGAACAATCATTTAACGTACGGTTAATTATACTTGTAAGGAAAGAGGGACAGATGGGAATCGAGATATTAGGACTGCCGATGATGTATTACATCGTAATGGTTGTCAAGGTTCTGGTGGCGTTTGTCTTTGTGCTGCTGACCGTGGCTTACGCCACTTACGCCGAGCGCAAGATTATCGGTCATATGCAGGTTCGCCTTGGACCTATGCGTACAGGCTGGCACGGACTATTGCAGCCGATTGCTGATGGAGTTAAGCTCTTTTTCAAAGAGGAGATCATTCCGTCTCAAGCCAGTACGTTCGCCTTCCTGGTCGCACCTTTGATAGCGCTCGTACCAGCATTCATTACATTTGCTGTTATCCCGTTCGGCGGGACGATAGAGCTGTTCGGTTACAAGATACCTCTACAGGTAGCTGCCTACTACGATACTACTGCGGGACAGGTCTTTGATGTAAACGTTGGTGTACTCTATATTCTGGCTATGTCCTCCCTTGGTGTATATGGCATCGTCCTGGCCGGATGGGCATCAAACAGTAAATACTCCCTGATGGGTGGACTTCGTGCCTCAGCGCAGATGATATCCTACGAACTTTCTGCCGGTTTGTCGATCATCGCTGTGTTTATGCTGTCAGGCACATTGTCCCTTACGAAGATAGTCGAGTTGCAGTCCGGATTTGGCGGGTTTGAGTGGTACCTGTTTAAACAGCCGCTGGCAGCTTTCATGTTCTTCGTATGCTCTCTTGCCGAGATCAACCGGACTCCTTTCGACCTTCCCGAAGCTGAAACGGAACTGGTTTCCGGATTCTGTACCGAATACTCATCGATGAAGTATGCCATGTTCTTCATGGCGGAATATGCGAACATGGTAACAGTCTGTGCGTTGACTGCAACACTCTTTCTGGGTGGCTGGAACGGTCCTTTTGCTGTAGCAGTTCCACTGCTCGGACCTGTTTATTTCGTCGCCAAGGTATACTTCCTGATGTTCTTCTGCATGTGGATCCGTGCAACGGTGCCTCGTTATCGTTATGACCAGTTGATGCATCTGGGGTGGAAAGTATTTCTGCCGCTGGCATTGGTCAACATTGTTATCACCGGAATTATCGGCTACTTCATTTAAACAATAGCTATAACGAATCACGTAACTCCAAGGACGAGGATAGACAACATGAATCCGATTACACCGATTATAAACGGCCTCTCAATCACGTTAAAACATCTGTTCATGAAGCCGGTTACGTTGCAATACCCTGATGAACGCCCCAAGGTCTCGGCACGTTTTCGTGGCCTGCATGCACTGAATGTTTCGCATAACAAGGCCAAATGTGTAGCCTGTTATCTCTGTCCGACTGTGTGTCCCGCCAAGTGTATTACGGTTGAAGCCGGTGAGGATGACAACCACGATAAATTTGCAGCAAAGTACGAGATCGACATGCTGCGCTGCATCTTCTGTGGTTATTGTGTCGAAGCCTGTCCGGTAGATGCGATAAGGATGACCGGAGAGTTTGAGTTGGCCAATTACCACCGTAAAGATTTCCTCTACAATAAAGAGCGTCTCTTAGAAAAGAAATAAAGGAGCAGTTCATGGAAACCCTTTTCTTCGTAATCATCTCGCTGGTGGCAATTATATCGGCGATACTGGTGATCACCTGCAAGAACCCGATCAACAGCGCTCTGTCGCTTATCATGACTTTCTTTTGTCTGGCGACTTACTATGTAATGTTGGATGCGCCATTCATGGCTGCTATACAGGTAATGGTTTATGCCGGAGCTATCATGGTTCTTATAGTTTTTACCATCATGCTGCTCAACATCCGTGTAAATGCAACCCAAAAGCATTCACACAAGGTTCTGCTTGGATCGATACTGGGCGCCTTTACCCTGATCAACACTGTGGTTTTGATTGTAAAGAGCCAGGCAGCCAAACCGGTCGGTCCTTATACCGGCGACATGATTAAAAGTATCGGTCATTCCGAACTCATTGGCCGCGAGATGTTTACAACATTTCTGCTTCCTTTCGAAATCACCTCGATCCTGTTATTGGTTGCTATCATCGGTTCAGTAATCTTGGCCAAGAAAAAAATATAAGAGGGATATATTCATGGAAAACCTGAACGGCTATCTCATTGTAAGTGCAATACTCTTTGCCATCGGTACCATCGGAGTGCTGACCCGTAAGAATGCTATCGTCATATTTATGTGTATTGAGCTGATGCTTAATGCTGTTAATCTGACTTTCATTTCATTATCCCGCCACCTTGGGCATCTGGATGGCCAGATATTCGTCATCTTCATCATGACTGTTGCAGCTGCGGAAGCGGCGGTCGGTCTGGCTCTAATGATATCTTTCTATAACAACAAAGAGTCAATTGACGTTGAAGATGTAAATCTGATGAAGTGGTAAACCGCCGTTCAATACTTGATTAAAACGTTTAACGATTGCATAAAAGGAGTCTTACATGTTTGACAACGTATGGCTAATCCCGCTTTTCCCGCTCATCGGATTCCTGATCAACGGATTCTTCGGGAAAAAGATCAAGAACGAAGCGGTTATCGGGGGTATCGGTACGCTGATGATATTCATGTCATTCATCGTGTCTTGCGGCATACTGATGCAGATGATTGGCTTGCCTCCAGAGCAGCGTGTGTTTGAAAAAGTTATTTTCCCATGGATTCATTCAGGTAACTTTAAAGCTGATATGGCGTTCCTGGTTGATCCTCTCTCAGCAGTCATGATTATGGTTGTTACCGGTGTCGGTTCACTGATTCACTTGTACTCAATCGGATACATGCATGGCGAGGAGGGCTTCTATCGTTTCTTTGCCTATCTGAATCTTTTCTGTATGTCAATGTTGCTGCTAGTTCTTGGCAACAACATGCTGGTCATGTTTATCGGCTGGGAAGGAGTGGGCCTCTGTTCGTACCTGCTGATCGGTTACTACTTCCATAAGAAGTCAGCCGGCGATGCAGCAAAGAAAGCTTTTGTAATGAACAGGGTTGGAGACTTTGGTTTCCTGATCGGCTTGTTCACACTTTACTGGTGGTTTGGCAGCAATCATAACATATGGACCATCAACTTCACCGAGATTAAGGCGGCTTCACACCTGCTTCCTTACGGTGGTGTTGTAACTGTCGCTACTCTCTGCTTCTTCGTCGGTGCCACAGGCAAGTCCGCCCAGATTCCGCTCTTTACCTGGTTGCCAGATGCCATGGAAGGTCCGACACCCGTATCTGCACTGATTCACGCCGCAACCATGGTTACCGCCGGTGTTTATATGATCGGACGCATGAGTTTCGTCTTCATCAAATCACCGGATACAATGATGGTCGTTGCCGTGATCGGCGCCGCAACAGCAATATTCGCCGCCACAATCGGTACCGCTCAGAACGACATCAAGCGTGTACTGGCCTATTCAACTGTTTCGCAGCTTGGTTTCATGTTCTTGGCAATGGGAGTCGGTGCCTTCTGGGCCGGTATCTTCCACCTGATGACACACGCATTCTTCAAGGCCTGCATGTTCCTTGGTTCCGGTTCAGTAATTCACGCCATGCACCATGCGTTGCACAAGGGCCATCTCCATGATGATGCACAGGATATGCGTAACATGGGTGGTTTGCGTAAGGTAATGCCGATTACATTTCTTACTTTCTTCGTTTCAACCCTGGCGATTGCCGGAATCTTCCCATTCTCCGGATTTTTCTCCAAGGACGAGATCCTCTGGAAAGCTTTTTCAAACCCATACCATGGCAGTCTTAATATAGTACTCTGGGGTACCGGCGCGGTTGCTGCCTGTTTTACAGCCTTCTACATGTTCCGTCTGGTTTTCATGACTTTCTTCGGTGAGTGCCGGATTAACTCGAAGGTAAAGGAATATTTGCATGAGTCTCCACTGACTATCACAATTCCATTGATGGTGCTTGGTGTATTGGCAACTTTCGGTGGATTCCTGGGAATGCCCAAGCTTATGGGGGCGCTGCCTAACTACCTGGAGCACTGGCTTGATCCTGTTTTTGAGCTGGCTAACGAGTATGGTACCAAGTATGCGCATGCAGGCGGACATGAGAGTCATGCTCTCGAATGGGGTCTGATGGGACTGTCCATAACCATCGCTGTTGTAGGTATTATGATTGCACTCACACTGTATGTGAAAAATACTGGAGCTCCGGCGAAGTTTGTTGCAACTTTCCCTGCCCTTCATCGTGCAGTTTATAACAAATGGTACATTGATGAACTGTATGACTTCCTTTTCGTAAATCCCTGCAAGGCATTTGGCCAATTCCTTTGGAAGGGATTTGATGTGGTCGTAGTTGATGGAATCGTTAACGGTGTTGCAAACGTAGTGATGGGTTTCAGCGGTATCTTCCGCTACATGCAGTCAGGTTATATCTACAACTATGCTTTCTCGATGGTGCTTGGTGTTGTAGTAATTCTCGGCTATTACATCTTTAAGTAACAAATCATTCGCACTTTGTATAAAGGAGCACGAATTCATGAGTAACGTACTGAGCCTGACGACATTCCTGCCTATACTGGGTGTCCTGCTGCTGCTGTTCATTCCTAAAGACAGCAAGAGTGTGCTTCGGAATGTAACCCTCGCGGTAACGCTGGTAAACTTCCTGGTATCCTTGACCATTTTGTCAGGGTTCCAGACAAATGCAGAGTTCCAGTTTATTGAAAACATGCCGTGGATCGCTGCCGGACCGTTCGTCATGCGCTACAATATCGGTATAGATGGCATCAGCCTTTGGCTGGTTATCCTTACCACATTTATCATGCCGATTGCCGTTCTTTCGACATATACAGCTGTTGAGGAGAAGGTCAAGGAATACATGATCTGCCTCCTTCTGCTCGAAACCGGTATGCTGGGCGCTTTTATATCACTCGATCTCTTCCTGTTCTACATCTTCTGGGAGGTCATGCTGATTCCGATGTACTTCATGATCGGTATCTGGGGTGGTAAGAACAAGATCTATGCAGCTGTCAAGTTCTTCATATACACAATGGTCGGATCTCTTCTGATGCTTGTTGCTCTTATCTTCCTGTATTTCAAAGGAATGGAAGCAGGTATCACCGATTTTGGTCTGTTACAGTTCTTCAGCCTCAAGCTTGATCTGGCAACTCAAATCTGGTTGTTCATGGCCTTCGCCTTTGCCTTTGCGATCAAGGTGCCCATGTTTCCATTACATACCTGGTTGCCAGACGCTCACACCGAGGCACCAACAGCCGGTTCTGTCATTCTTGCAGCTGTTCTGCTCAAAATGGGTACCTACGGTTATGTAAGATTTGCAATCCCACTCTTTCCGGAAGCGGCTCACAAGTTCGCACCGATGATTGCCACGCTTGCGGTTATCGGTATCATCTACGCAGCGCTGGTTGCGATGGTACAGGAAGATGTAAAAAAACTGGTTGCCTATTCTTCGGTAGCGCATCTTGGTTTTGTAATGCTTGGTATCTTTGCCTTCAATGCTGAAGGAATATCCGGCGGCATGTTGCAGATGCTGAATCACGGCGTATCTACCGGCGCACTGTTCCTTATCGTCGGCTTCATTTATGAACGCCGGCATACAAGGCTCATTACTGATTTCGGTGGTCTTTCCAAACAGATGCCTGTGTTTGCAACGATCTTCATGATAGTAACTTTCTCTTCGATAGGTTTACCGGGAACTAACGGTTTTGTTGGTGAGTTTCTGATCCTGATTGGTGCATTCGAAAGCGAATTGCGCTGGTGGACTGTAATAGCAACCAGTGGTGTTATTCTTTCAGCTGTCTACATGCTGTGGGTGTTTCAGAGAGTTATGTTTGGTGAGCTCGATAATCCCAAGAATCAGAAACTCCTGGATCTCAATGCCCGTGAAATAGCCATCATGGTTCCACTGATAGTCATGATATTTGTAATGGGCCTCTATCCCAAGCCATTTATCGACAAGATGGACCCAGCGATAAAAAAACTTGTAGCTCAAATGCGGGTAGCACCAGTAAATGCACAGGTGATTCCTGCCGGACTACCTGCAGGCCACCCGGCAATGGAGGCGCCTGCTGTGCAACCTGCAGTTAATGTTCCCGCCGGGCATCCGACAATGGAAGTCCCTGCCGGGCATCCGACATCGAATATGCCTGCAGGACACCCGGTTGTAACGCCTGCTTCAGATGTTAATGCTGAAAAAACCGTAAATCCGCACGACGCTAAGTAACTAATAATAACGAGTCAATCCGACCGGAGGATATTTTAGATGGACATGATTTCAATTCCAGTCGTCAACATGACACCGATCCTGCCGGAGATATTTCTCTCCGTGTTGGCCATGGTTTTGCTGCTGATCAATGTATTTGGTCCCAGCGGACAAAAGTCTTACCTGGCTTACATCAGCTTTTTCGGTATTGTTGCGACGGCGGTGCTGGTAGGGGCAGGATGGGGTGGACATATTGAGAGCTTCAGCGGTTCTGTCGTTCTCGATAATTTTGCAACATTCTTCAAGATGATTTTCCTCTTAGCCGCTGGTCTCGCAGTTCTGATTTCTGATCAGTACATGGAGCGTGAAGGCTGTAATCACGGTGAACTTTATCCTCTGATCCTGTTTACCGTGGTCGGTATGATGTTCATGGCGTCAGGCACTGATTTGATGACTGTTTTTCTTGGTCTTGAGGTCATGTCGGTATCTTTGTATGTACTGGCAGGATTTAATCGTGCCAACAAGAAATCCAACGAGGCCGGTCTCAAATACTTCCTGCTGGGTGCATTTTCAACGGGCTTTCTGCTCTATGGCATGGCTCTGATTTACGGCGCCACCGGCACTACCCGCATCTATAAAATTGCCTCGGTGGTTGGTCAGATGACGTTGCCTTCTGCAAATATCATGTTGCTGGCAGGCATGCTGCTGATGATGACCGGCTTTCTGTTCAAAATTGCAGCGGCTCCTTTCCATATGTGGACTCCTGATGTATATGAAGGTGCCCCGACTCCAATGACCGCATTCATGTCTGCCGGTCCCAAGGCAGCCGGTTTTGCAGCATTACTGCGCATCCTGCTGGTAGCAATGCCGACGCTGCAGGTTGAATGGAGTCAGTTGTTGTGGGTTTTGGCTGTTCTCACCATGACTGTAGGTAACATCACCGCTTTGCGTCAGGACAATATCAAACGTATACTGGCGTATTCCTCAATAGCTCATGCCGGATACGCTCTAGTCGGTCTTACCGCAGGCAATGGTACGGCAACCGCCGGTATTCTGTTTTACATGCTCTCTTATACCTTCATGAATATCGGCGCTTTCGCAGTTATTATTCTAATTGCGAAAAAAGGCGAAACAAACGGCAACGTGATGGATTTTGCCGGTCTCGGTTTCAAGCGCCCTGCGCTTGCTGTGGCAATGACAATCTTCCTGTTCTCGCTTGCAGGCATGCCTCCTACAGCCGGTTTTATCGGTAAATTCTACCTGTTCTCCGGAGCTATCCAGAAAGGTTACATCTGGCTTGCAGTGATTGGTGTACTTAACAGTGCTGCATCGGTTTACTACTATCTGCGAATAATGGTTTACATGTATATGAAAGACCCAACCGAAGAATTTGAGTGGACCCAGATGACAGCTCCGGTTGCGCTGGCCCTGATAATTGCCATTGCCGGTACCATGATTCCAGGTATCGTTCCTTCAGTGATTCTTGAGTATGCGCAAGCGGCGGTCAAGTTGATATAGATTCATAATACAGACTATTATAAGGGGCAGCCTCGATATGCGGGGCTGCCCCTTTATTTTGATACAAAATAAATGGTGTATCGGGGGGATTTCAGCTAGTATTGCGAGCAATTGGAGAAGCAGAATGAAACCGCAGGAAGTTTGGACAACATTGAAGGTGCTTGGCTGGACAAAGGAGTTTCTTTCCGCCAGAGGTGTTGAGAATTCACGTTTGGAATCTGAATGGTTGCTCTGTGCCGCTACCGGTCTTGACAGGGTTGGTCTGTATCTTAATTACGATAAGCCTCTTTCAGACACTGAGCTGGCAGCATACCGTTCCATGGTGGCCAGACGGGCCAAGCGAGAACCGTTACAGCATATACTTGGAAGCCAGGAATTTTGTGGCCTTGACTTTGAAGTCTCAGCTGATGTTCTCATTCCAAGGCACGATACGGAGATTCTGGTGTCTCAGGCCATATCACTTATGCCTGATGCCAGGTCAATACTTGATATTGGTACGGGGAGTGGATGTATCGCCGTCTCACTTGGAATGCGTTTGCCTGCGGCAACTATTACTGCAACCGATATCTCTACGGCTGCTCTTGCTGTGGCCAGGCGTAACATATATAAACATCATATGGCTGTTGAATTGTTGCAGGGCTCTCTGTTTGAACCGGTAAAAGACAGGTCGTTTGATCTGATAGTCTCAAACCCTCCATATATCCCGACCGCGGATATAGCCGGACTGGAACCGGAGGTTAGAGATCATGATCCTTTTAGTGCTTTAAACGGTGGAAATGATGGACTTGATATTTACCGGGTACTGATTCCTTCAGCTCAGACGCATTTAAACAAGTCCGGCTGGTTGTTGCTGGAAGTCGGGCAGGGGCAGGCTGCTGATGTTGCAGAGTTATTCAATGAAACCGGTGGCTACGCCGAGCCATTCACAGCCAAGGATCCGGGCGGTATTGATCGGATTGTGGCTGCAATGCGAAAGGATCAATTATGACACCTTTGGAAGCTGAAAAAGTAATGGCCGAGGCCGACCTGCTGGTAACAGAGTCCGATGTTGTTGCGGCAATCAGCAGGGTTGCACGTGATATTACCCTTGAGCTGAAAGATTCAAATCCGCTCGTTCTCTGTGTAATGAACGGAGGTCTTATCTTTGGAGGCCAGTTGCTTACACAGCTCTGTTTTCCGCTTGAAGTCGGATATATCCATGCTACACGCTATGCTCACGAGACGCGTGGTGCAACTCTGGACTGGATTGCCAAGCCAAAGGCCGATTTCAAGGGAAGAACTGTACTGCTGCTGGATGATATTCTTGACGAAGGTATTACACTGGCTGCCATTGCCGATTATTGCCGTCAGCAGGGGGCTTCTGCTGTATTGATGGCGGCACTGATCGAAAAGCTGCACTTGCGCAAGGTAACACCGGGTATGCGTGCTGATTTCTGCGGTATCGAGGTTGGTGACCGTTTCCTGTTCGGCTACGGGCTGGATTACAAGGGGTATTGGCGTAACGCCGCCGGAATATATGCTATCAGGGGTAAATAGCTCGTTAAAGATGTTCCTGCTTCTACGGAGAAACAGTTACAGTCGTCATCAAATCCATCCTGTCATATAAATGTGAACATCTTTCATAAGGCGGCTACCACGGTCGCCTTATGAAAGATGATTCGACACCAGTGATACTATCCCTCGGTCAGTACCCGCTCCTCGTAGATGGATTCTATTTTTCGTCGATGTCCCAGTTCTACGTCGGCGAAGCTCATCAAAACCTTCTGGAGTCTCGTGTCTTCGGTCATTCCTGCGGCAGCTTTGTAGAGTTGGTATGCGTTTTCTTCAGTCTTGAGCGCATAGGCCAGAATCTCGCTGTAGGTCAGATCCGCCCTGAATGGTACATCCGCAAGGTATTTGGCGATAGTGGCTTCTGGAAGCTTGCATAGTTTGTGATTCTCCGCTTTTTCTTCATCAATCTTGCTGAAGACATCCTTGTGGGTGGCCTCCTCGGCCGCAAGCTCTTCGAACATTTTTTTCGAAGCAATGCTGGTGGAAAGTTCAGCCGCACGTTTGTAAAGTTTGTAGGCTGTATCTTCGCGCTCGACGGCAAATTTGATTACTTCATCAAGGGTAACAAACTTCATTTAAATTCTCCTCCCTGTTTGTGCGGGCTCAGCCCTGCAGATATTCCAGCACCTGTGCCGGGTGCTGGTCGGCTTTGGCTACCTTGGTCCAATGTTTTTTTACAATCCCGTCTGGCCCGATAATTACCGTTGAACGGATCGTGCCAACAGTTTTCTTGCCGTACATGACTTTCTCACCAAAAGCGCCATAGGATTGCATCATCGAACAGTCCGGGTCACTAAGAAGTACGAATGGTAGACCGTAGCTGGTGATGAATTTCCCGTGAGCGGCAACACTGTCCTTGCTTACTCCTAGAATAACAACCCCCATATCGGTCAGTTCCTTGTAGTTGTCCCTGAATCCGCAGGCTTCTTTAGTACACCCGGGAGTGTTGTCTCTTGGATAAAAATAAATAATCACAGTTTTGCCTGCGTATTGCCGCAGACGGTGCTGCATACCGTCACTTCCCTCGAGAGTAAAGTCCGGGGCCGAATAACCTTCCAACGACATGGAAAACCTCCTTGTATATTAACAAGACTAAGTTTATCCACTTTATCATCTGTGGTTGAAAGGTCAATACAAAAAATTAATTATATTCAAAAAACCATATAAAAAAAACTTTGACTTGGGTCAATTCTTTTAGAACTGCAATAGAGGAATATTCAAGCGCAATAAATGTGAGAATGAAATGAGGGAAGATGAAACTGCTTATTAATCAGGCTGAATCCTGCTTGTAAAAGCTTGAAAGTCTGTTACATAAGTAAATGTAAATTGTATGCAGACTGCTGGTCTTGCGTAAATATTAAGCAACATAAACAAGGAGTAGGAGGTTGCATGCCGGTATCAGGGGTGGTGGTAAGCTGTTTGTCCGGATGTGCCCAGGCCGTGTCGGGCCGCATCGCTGCTTTTGATGGCGTTGAGGTGCATGGTGTGCTGCCGGATGGCCAGATAGTGGCTGTTATTGAAGCAGAAACGGTCGATGCCGAGGTTAAGCTTGTTTCTCAGCTGCACGAGGTGGAGGATGTTGTCTCAGTGCGATTGGCTTATCATAACTTTGAGGATCTGTAAGCTGGAACTGCTTCATCGTCAATATTTTCGTATCTTGATCACGCGAGGGGGAAAACATGGAACTCAACAGACGGGAATTTCTTAAGGCCAGCGCGGCTGCTGCCGCATTTGCCGCAGCCGGCGCATCCGTATTGAATCCGAAGCTGTCCGTGGCTGGCGATGCCGGTATCAAGTGGGGCAAAGCGCCCTGCCGTTTCTGCGGAACCGGTTGCGGCGTCCTGGTCGGGGTTAAGGGAGGCAAAATTGTTGCGACCAAAGGTGATCCGGCAGCACCGGTCAACAGGGGTCTCAACTGTATCAAAGGCTATTTTCTCTCCAAGGTGCTCTACGGCAAGGATCGCCTGACAAAGCCGCTGATCCGCAAGGGAGACAAAATGGTGGAGGCTTCCTGGGATGAGGCCATGACACTTATCGCCAGCAAATTCAAGGAGTCGATTGCCAAACATGGCCCCGATTCGGTTGCCATTTATGGGTCGGGCCAATGGACGGTCTTTGAGGGCTATGCGGCACTCAAACTCTTCAAGGGTGGCATCGGCACCAACAATATCGAACCCAATGCCCGCCTTTGCATGGCTTCTGCGGTGACCGGATTCATGACCACCTTTGCTTCTGACGAACCGATGGGATGCTATGATGATCTGGATCTGGGAGATACCTACTTTCTCTGGGGCGCCAACATGGCTGAATGCCATCCGGTGCTCTTTTCCCGTATGATCGATAACCGCCTGAAAAACCCCGATGTCAGGATTATCGATTTCGGCACACGCCGCACCCGTACTTCGCAGATGGCCGACCAGTATATCAGGTTCAACCCCCAGACTGATCTGGCCCTGCTGAACGCCATTGCCCATGTGATCATCAAGGAAAAACTTTACGACGAGAGCTTCATCAAGAAGCATGTGGCCTTCAAGAAGGGCAAGGAGAATATCGGCTACGGGCTGGAAGACAAGTTCAAGTTTGCCGATGATCCCAAACCGATTTCTTTTGACGACTATAAGAAGTTTGTCGAGAAATATACACCGGAGTATGCATCAAAGCTTTCGGGTGTGCCTGCCGCCAAAATTGTCGAGCTCGCCCGTCTGTATGCCGACAAGAAGCGCAAGGTCAACTCGCTCTGGACCATGGGCTTCAACCAGCATGTGCGCGGTACCTGGGTTAATAATCTGGTATATAACGTCCACCTGCTGACCGGCAAGATCAGCAGGCCGGGAGAAAACCCCATGTCGCTGACCGGACAGCCTTCGGCCTGCGGTACGGCGCGTGAGGTCGGCACCTTTACCCACCGCCTGCCGGCCGATATGGTCGTGACCAATCCGGAACACCGGGCCAAGGCTGCCGAAATCTGGGGCATTGACGTCAAAAGGATCCCGGACAAGCCGACCTACAATGCTACCGAAATGTTCCGAGCCCTGGACCGGGGCGACATCAAGGTGATCTGGTCCCAGGTCACCAACCCGTTCCAGTCCCTGCCGCACCTGAACCGCTACCGCAAGGGCGCCCGCAAGGGTGACGGCCGCTTCGTGATTGTATCCGACATATATCCGACCAAAAGTACCGAGGTGGCTGACGTGATTCTTCCTTCGGCATCATGGGTCGAAAAGGAAGGTTTCTTTGGCAACGCCGAGAGACGTGGTCAGCAGTGGTTCAAGATGGTTGACGCACCGGGCGAGGCCAAAAGCGACCTGTGGCAGACCATGGAACTGGCCAGGAGGCTCGGCCATGGCAACCTGTTCCCTTATAAATATGCCGAGAAGGAAATCTTTGAAGAATACCGTAAATTCACAAGCGGCGGAAAGGATCTGGCTCCTTACGAAGCCTATGTCAAGGCACGCGGGTTGCGCTGGCCGGTTGTCAACGGCAAGGAAACCCTTTGGCGCTATGCCGAGGGGCACGATCCATATGTGAAGGCCGGTGAGGGCGTAAAGTTCTACAAAAACAAGAAAGATGACGGTCGGGCGGTTATCTGGGCGCGTCCCTACGAACCGGCCGCGGAGTCACCGGACAAGCAGTATCCCTTCTGGCTCTGTACCGGTCGCGTACTGGAACACTGGCACACCGGTACTATGACCGGCCGTGTTCCGGAAATAAAAAGGGCCTACCCGGCTGCGGTTTGCGAAATGCATCCGGATGACGCCAAACGCATGGGCATCAAAAACCTTCAAAAGGTCAAGATCAGCTCCCGTCGCGGTACCATCATCCTGCCGGTCGATCTGAACGGTCGCGGCAAAGCCGAGAAAGGCAACATATTTGTGGCCTTCTTCGACGAAACCAAGCTGATTAACGAACTCTGCATTGATGCCTACTGCCCGATCTCCGGAGAGCCTGATTACAAGAAGTGCGCGGTCAAGGTGGAAAAAGCCTGAAGTATATTTGGAGTTTGATTTTTCCCAGTTAAATCAAGTGTTCACTGTGGACGAAGGTTGATATAGGCAAGTATGGATTCAAACACAAATCATACCGGCATCACCCGCCGTCGTTTCCTGAAGGATGGCGTGCTGCTGCCGCTGGCCGTGGCAATTGCCGGAGGAGGTGTGTCAACCATCTTTTTGCGGCGGGCGGATGCGCGCGGATTCTACCTGCGGCCGCCGGGAGCGTTGGAGGAGAGAAGATTTCTGGCCGCGTGCATCAAGTGTGGCAAGTGTGCGCAAGCCTGTCCGTACGATTCAATCAGGATGGCCGGGGCAGGGGCGGGGGTGGCAATCGGTACGCCGCATATTATTGCCCGTGAAACGCCCTGTTATCTCTGTCCGGACCTCCCCTGCGCGAAGGCCTGCCCTTCGGGTGCACTGGACGGAAAACTGGAAGATGTGGAGAAAGTCAGGATGGGCACCGCGGTCATCGTCGATCGCGAGAACTGCCTTTCGTTGCGCGGCCTGCGCTGCGAGGTCTGTTACCGTCAGTGCCCGCTGATCGACAATGCCATTACGATCCTGCCTCGCCATAACCAGCGCACCGGAGTCCACAGCATCATGGAGCCGGTGATACATCGCGACAAGTGTGTCGGCTGCGGAATCTGCGAGAATGCCTGCGTACGCGACAAGCCGGTGATTGTGGTCATGAAGTCGCCGCCTGAGCAGAAGGACTACTATGAGTTTTAAGTGGTGGCCGATACGCAGACTGGTTCAGTTGGTGGTAATTGCACTGATCGCGTCCCCGCTGGCGGGATTGAACGTCTTTCGTGGCAACCTGGCGGCCGGTGAGTTGCTGGGTGTCGGCCTGGTTGATCCGCTGGCTTTTCTGCAGGCTACGCTGGCTTCAAGGACACTGGTACTGTCATTTCTGGGCTCTGCGCTGACGGTGACCGTATTATACTTTGTTATCGGCGGACGCACCTTCTGCGGCTGGATCTGTCCGGTGTATCTTGTGACGGAGCTGAACGATAGATTAAGCCGTTATCTTGGTTTCGCCGAACGCAGCTGCCGCCTGAGCGGAACCCGCTGGTCGCTTTTTGTAACACTGTCCGTTTCCCTGATCGCAGGCATTCCGCTCTTTGAAATACTGTCACCGATCGGTATCACCAGCCGGGCCATCATGTTCAGGTCCTGGATGCCGTTGCTGCTTGTGCTTGGAATAATAATTGTCGAAGTGCTTGCTGCTCGCAGAATCTGGTGCCGCTCGCTTTGCCCTGTGGGGGGCTTTTATGCGTTGCTGGGGAGGTTCAGTCCGCTCAGGGTCGGATTCAGCAGTCAGCGTTGTACCGGTTGCGGAGAATGTTCAAGAGTATGCCCGGTGAAAGAGGTGCTGGCGCCGTCACTGGTTGATGGTTCCAGCCAGGTGACTTCCGGAGACTGTACCCGTTGCGGAGACTGTATCGACATATGCCAGTCCAGAGCCCTGGCTGTCAATTTCTGGTATAAATAGCAATTTCAATTCAAGGAGGTCTTACATGAGAATGTTGCTCCGTTGTTGTGTCGTTATCTCTCTTGTTGCGCTGCTGGCAATTCCGGTTGTTGCCGGGGCCGACGAGCCCGAGAACTATTCCAGGGACGCCGAGTATGCCGAGGATACTCCTCCGATGATACCGCACCGTATCGAGGATACATCCAATGGCGAGTACTGTCTCGGGTGCCACAGGAGTGGTCTCCACGGCGCCCCGCTTTCCCCCCATGCGGTCCGTTTGTCCTGTACCGGATGTCATGCCCAGGGAGAGATAAAGGAAATGAAGCGGGAAAATAAAGAAAAAGAAAAGAAGAAGAAAAAATGAATATAAGTCGCAAGGATTTTTTCAGGAAAAGCCTGTTATCGCTGGGAGAGGCGGTCTGTTCGGTCAGTAATGCCCTGAAGTCAGCCGGCGATTCGGCTGCCGAAGTGCAGGATGTTCCGGATGCGGCGGATTTTGTGGCCACGCCGGGAGAGAACCGCATGGCCATAGCCCGGAACGACTATTGCCTTGCAAAGAACAGCGGCTGTTTCGCCTGCGTGGAGCGTTGCGAATCGCAGGCTATCAGGCTTGTACCGGGAGTCGGTGTCAGGATAAATGCGCAGCTCTGTAACGGTTGCGGTACCTGTGAATATGTATGTCCTGTGACTCCCAAAGCCATCACGATGCAAACTCGTGATAACCAGCAATCAATATCTGCGAAATCAGCAGAGATACTACCAGAGAGAGGAGATACAACATGCTGAAGAAAAATCTGGCCTTTGCAGCAGCCATTGCCGGTGCGGCCGCTCTGCTGTCGCTTCCTGCCATGACCACTGCCGCCAAGAGCAAACCGGTAAAAGTGGCTGACGATGGACGGGCAAAGTGTTACGAGTGCCACGAAGAGGTCAAGGCGCTCAAGGAGGGTTCGAAGCACGCCAAGCTTTCCTGCAAGACCTGTCATGACAAGATGGATGCCCACATGCAGGATCCGGAGAAAAACAAGCCGGTCACTATTATCGATCAGGCGTTGTGCGGCAAGTGCCACAAAAACCAGATGGAAAGTTTTTATACGCTTAACCGTGATGGAGGAGCCCGCAAGGAAAAGGGCGTTCCTGCCGGACGTTCGCCGATGCAGGATAAACTCCTGGCCCCCTACGGTTTTACCTTCGAGCATAATGAGCCGCGTGGACATGCCTTCATGGTTATCGATCAGTTCGCCGTGGACCGTTTCCAGGGTGGTCGCTTCCAGTTCAAGGACGGCTGGAAGGGTATTGATAAGACTGGTAAAACCTGGGATGTGCTGACCGACAAGGGTAAGGATTACAAACTCAAGGAAACCGCAATGGCCGGCAACCCTACCTGTATCCAGTGCAAAACATCCGACCATATCCTTAAATGGAAGTTCATGGGCGACAAAGATCCCAAGGCCAAGTGGGACCGTACCTCCAACATTGTAGATGTGGCCAAGGATACCAACAATCCGGTCGGATGTATTCACTGCCATGATCCGCACGGCACACAGCCCCGTATTGTTCGTGACGGCCTGCTGCAGGCTATTGCCAGGGACACAAAGAACAATATTTTTGCCAAGGGTGGCAAGACCGACCTTAAAGAAATCTCGTTCCGCGACGGTTTCCGAAAAATCGGCATCATGGAAAAGACCGATTCGCGCATGATGTGCGCTCAATGCCACGTCGAGTACAATTGCGGCGCCGGATCCCAGTGGAGCGATGGCAAGGCTGTCAAATACGACGATCAACGCACCAACCATTTCCCGCTCAAGAATGCCTTGCAACTGCTCAAGCATTACAAAGAACTGGACTTCTTCGATTTCAAGCATGCCGTCACCGGTGCCCGCCTGATCAAGTTCCAGCATCCGGAGGCCGAGACCTATGCCGGCAGCGTGCACGACAGGGCCGGTGTGCAGTGCCATCAGTGCCATATGCCCAAGATCAAAGGCAAGGACGGCAAGATGTTCTCCACCCACGGCGTGGTCAAGCCAAAGCTGGCTGTAAAGGCTTCCTGTCTTGGCTGCCATCCGGACAGTACTGTCGAGAAAAAACAGTATGAGATGGAATCGATCATTAATTATACCAAGGGCAAGATGCGTAAGGCTGAATACTGGCTGGGACAGTTGATCGATACCTATGCCGCAGCCCAGCGCATGGGTGTTACCGAGAGCGTGCTGGCACAGGCACGCGAAAAACATGAGGAAGCTCACGTCCTCTGGGAATACTGGACCGCCGAGAACTCGGACGGTTTCCATAATCCGGATCTGGCACGTGAAAGCCTGACCGGGTCAATTGCCGCCTCGAAAGCCGGAGTCAAGATTCTGAACGATGCCATGGCAGTTGTAAAAAAGTAAGAAACAAAGAAGCAGCGTCTTAAAAAAAGGGTGACAACAGAGGCCCCGTTCCGTAAGGAGCGGGGCCTCTGTGCATATGTGACACATCAGTATTCCATTTGATCAGGTGCCTGTCTGAAAAAACAATCTACGTTATTAAACAGAATGTTTTTCAAGTTAATTAGAGTATACTTTGCCCCGGAATATTGTTATATGTGGCAGCAATATTTTTCAAAATCAGTAATTACGTTACGGGGTTGACCTGATGTTGAACAATCGCGCCGACTCTGCCTTCGAAATTGCCGGCAACGTATTTCAAACGCAAGAACAGCGTCATTTACCCGGTACTGTTGAAAATGCTTTTGAATGATATACTGACCTGATTGACGCAACTTTACGTTCCTCCTGAACACGACCATGGAGAGAGTATGGCACCATCCGATGAACAGCTGAAAAGCGAGCTGATCCTGGAAGAGCTGAAAAGGCGACAGCGTGACAAGGAAGTCGTCGATGTGGAAGAAGAGAGGGTCAAGGTAGTTATCTTCATCTGCGGCGGAAACCGGTATGCGTTTTACGGTGCTGACATCAGGGAAATCCTGCCTTCGTGTGAAATATCCTGGGTACCCTGCCTCCCTGATTATCTTCCGGGGCTGATAAATATTCGCGGAGATATCGAATCGGTTATCGATATCAGCCATTTTCTGGGGGAGGAGACTTCCAGACATGAAACGTGCCTGATCGCGATGGCTGTCAAGGGTGATTTCCACTCCGGTATTATGATCGACTCGATTGAGGATGTGGTGGACATCCCCTTGAGTACGGTAAAACCTCCTCTTGCGACGCTCAACGGAGCCGTCAGAGACCTGGTGATCGGTGAAATTGAGTATCTAGGCAGGACGATCGCGCTGCTTGATATCGGAAAACTGGCCGGCCTGATAGCGCTATGAATGATCAGGGCGAGACAGTCCTCAACCTGCTGCTGTTCTCGGTCGGAGGAGTTTATTTCGGCATCGATTCCGAACAGGCGGCCGGTATAAATGCCTATCAGGGAGAAGAGGCCGGGGATCTTTTCTGGTTCCACAATGAAATGGGGTTTGGTGATGCCACGGTCAAGTATCTTTCGCCGACAGTTATCACGATCCGTTGCCCGGATGGGCAGCCATACCGGGTGATTATCGATTTGATGGAGGATATCCGCGAGATAACTGCCACCGCAATTCTGCCCTTTCCACCGCTGCTGGAGCCTTTTGCTCTGCGAAAGGGGATGTGGGGAGTGCTGCCGGTGGAAGGCAGAATGGTTCTGCTCGTGGATTTTATGCGGATTTTGAGAGAAAAAAGGGTCGTGGCGGCCCGTCATGGAGGCTAACAATGAAGTTGTTATTGCGACCGGCCAAGCAGCTGATGAACAGTTTGACCTATTCGCGCAAAATGTTTGTAGCCGGGATATTCCTCTGCATCCCCACTCTTCTGCTGGCCTATTTCCTGGTCACCAACATCTATGAGCAGATAACCTTTTCAGCCAGGGAACGGATCGGAGTCCGTTACGCCGCATCGCTGGATTCGTTGCTGCAGGCCGTTATCGATAGCCGTTATGCGGCCGTTTGGGGCGGCAAGCCCAGGATCCCTGTGGATCAGGCCCTGGCCGGTCTGGCGGAGGTGGATTCAGCTCTCGGAGTAGAACTGGGCATGGGAGAGTCCTTTAAGACACTCAAGACAAAACTGCCGGATCCGCGAGGCGGGGCGACACTACAGACGATCGGTGCCCATGACACGTTTGCCGCGGAGTTGCTGGAGATGAAGGTTCAGGTCGCTGACCGCTCCAACCTGACGCTTGACCCGGACATTCCCAGCTATTACCTGATGGATGCGCTGATAACCAAACTTCCACCCCTGGCAGAGACTGTCTCCCGCGCCGCAATTGTCGCTTCGCGTCTCTCCGGTGGTCCCGAATCACAGGTCGGGAACCGGGCCGAACTGCTGCTGCTTTCCGGTGGGATCAACACTCTTGTCGATGCTTTGAAAAAGGATATCAGAACAGCGGCTGGTGCTGACGCCAAGATTCGTGACCGCATCCAGAAACCGCTTCTGGAACTGGAAACGGCCATGGCTGCTTTCCAGAGGGAGCTCAAGGGACAGCGCACCGTCGGACTGACCAGATCGGGGATGGAGGCGACAGACGCGGTCTTTCGAGCCGCTTCTCAGCTTTCGCCGGTGCTTGACGAGCTGCTCGGCAGCCGAATCTCAGCACTGCAGCTGAAAATGTCGGTCTATCTGAGCTTGTCTCTGGTGGCATTCCTGCTAGGAATCTATTTCAACCTGGCCTGTTATCTTTCGGTCAAGGAGGGCATCAGCGCTGTTCATGATGCCGCTCGCAAGGTTTCCAGCGGTGACCTGACGGTTGAGGCGAGGCTGTCTTCCAAAGACGAAATCGGCGAGACCTGCGGCATGTTCAACACTATGACCGAAAACCTGCGCCGCATCATCGTTACTCTGGCGGAGGTCACCGAGAAGATTCACGCAAACTCGGGGGCCATTGCTTCGACCATGGATCAACAATCCGGTTTTGCCACGCAGCTTTCCAGTTCGGTGGTGGAGATATCGTCCACCATGGAGGAATTCTCCTCCACGGCCAGCCAGATAGCCCTGCACAGCCAGGCGGTGGTCGAACGCGCCGACAAGACCCTCGAAGATACCAAGAATGGCGCGGCCGAGGTCGAGAACCTGACTTTCAAGGTCAACGACATCAGCGGCACCATACAGGCAAACCTGAGCGAAATCGTCGAGCTGGGGCGAAAATCGAAAGAGATCAACAAAGTGATGGAGATAATCAACAACATTGCCAACCAGACCAAGTTGATTGCGTTCAATGCCGCGCTCGAGGCTGCCAGTGCCGGCGAGTCCGGGAAACGTTTTGGCGTGGTGGCGGTGGAGATCCGGCGTCTGGCCGACAGCGTGGTAGAATCCACCTCCGAGATCGAAGGAAAGATAACCGAAATCCTGGATGCGGTTAACCGGCTGGTGATGTCTTCGGAAAAGAGTTTCCAGCTGATCCAGGAAGGTCAGGATTACGCCTCTCATACGGTGGTGATGCTGATCGAGAGCGTGGACGGTGTTGAGGAAACCACCAGCGCCGCTCGCCAGATTTCCCTTTCCACCCAGCAACAGCAGATCGCCAGCAGCCAGGTGGTTCTGGCGCTGAAAGATATCGAACAGGGGGTCCGTTTCTCCACCGATTCGATCCATCGGACAAACGGAGTGACAGAAGAACTGTTCAACCTTTCCGAACAATTGAGGGATCTGGTGATGACCTTCAAGGTCGGCAGGGAGGGGGAACAGGAAACTGCATCCGGCGTGGAACCGCGCTAAGCCATGATAAAGACAGCGGGTGACATAAGGGTACTGATTGTTGATGACAGCGGACTGGTGCGTGACATGATCCGGGCCATTCTCGAGTCCGAGCCGGGGATCAGTGTGGTAGGAGAGGCCGTAAACGGCCTGGAGGCCATTGTCAAGGTGGCCTCGCTCAAGCCGGATATCGTGACCATGGACATCGAGATGCCTGTTATGGGCGGGCTGGAAGCGATCGAGAAGATCATTGCAGCGCATCCGGTTCCGATTCTGGTGGTTACCGCGCTGACCGGTGTGCGTACCGCATTTGCCGCCGTATCCAAAGGGGCGCTTGACGTTATCGAAAAACCGGATATCAGCCTGGAGAATGTAAAACGCCTGGTAAGCAAGATCCGTCTCCTGGCCAACGTTGATGTCTCTGCCCATCAGCTGGCCCTGGGGAGGAAAAACGTAGCCCCGGTCGAAACTTTACCGCTGCAAGGCAAGGATTCCCCGAAGGCTGCGCTTGTTGCCATAGCCGCTTCCACCGGGGGGCCGCAGGCCATTCATTCCATATTGTCGCGACTGCCGCGTACATTCCCGGCTCCTGTCATCATCACCCAGCATATTGCCGAAGGGTTCACCCAGGGTATGGTGGACTGGCTCAACGCCGCGACCCCCCTTACCGTGGTGGTTGCGGGAAATGGCGATCGTCCTTGCGCCGGCCATGTCTACGTAAATCCCGCCGAGCATTCGATGAGGATCACATCCAGTGGGGTGATCGTCCTTGGCGACCGGGAGGCCGGCCAGGTCTACAACCCCTCCTGCAACACGCTGCTCTCCTCGGTCGCCGCAACGTATAAGAAAGAGGCGATCGGACTTATAATGAGCGGCATGGGTGATGACGGTGTTGCCGGAATTAAGGATATCAGGACGGCCGGCGGGACAACGCTGGCACAGGATGCGAAAAGTTCCGTGGTCTTCGGCATGAACCGGCTCGCGGTGGAACGCGGGTATGTCCAGAAGGTGGTGGCGCTTGACAAGATTCCCGCCGAACTGATGCAACGGGTTGGAACCAGGTTATGATGGCAACTGCACGCTGCAGTTATTCGGACGAAGCGATAGACCTGACTCCGTTCAAGGAACTGCTTCTCAATACCTGTGGCTTTTTTTTCGAAAAGGGGCGTGAACAGACCCTCTGTGATGCCTTGAACCGACGCATGGCAGCAATGGGCGTCAACGACGCGGATGCATATCAGGCGTTGTTGAGGAACGACAGCAAAGAACTGGTGCAGTTGGTTGAGCTCTTGACCGTCAACGAAACCTACTTTCTCCGTGAGCCCGACCACCTTAATCTGATGGCAGACAAGCTGCTTCCATCTCTGATGGGCGGAAAAGGCAACAGGCCGGTGAGGATATTGAGTGCGGGGTGTTCCACCGGCGAAGAACCCTATTCGATAGCGATCATGCTGCGCGAGCGTTATGGCGCCGACTGCGAGCGGCTGTTCACCATAACCGGTGTGGACATTGACACCACTGCTATAGCCATCGCCAGGCAGGGGATGTACGGAAAAGGATCGTTTCGCGGCATGGAACCGGAGATACTGGAACGCTACTTCAAGCCTTGCGGTCCGGGAAGATATCAGGTCGGGGAGAGTATCGGACGGCAGGTCCTGTTCGAGGCGGTCAACCTGTTGGGAGCGAACTATCCGCAGGAGATGATGCAACCCGATATAATATTCTACCGGAACGTATCCATCTATTTTCCGCAACAGATCCAGCGCGAGATATTCGGGAGACTGGCGGGACTGCTCGTTGACGGCGGTTGTTTGATCGTCGGGGCGACGGAAACCCTGCACCATGATATCGGTATCCTCACTCTGGTAGAGCAGGACTCGCTCTTTTTCTACCGAAAAGCGCCAACCCCGATTTTCGAGGAACGCCGGAGATTGAGCCGCCATACTCCGGTTGTCGAGAGGCCTGGCGGGATATCCCGTCCGGTAGCAACAATTTCACCGGCCAGGTCAGAAAGCCGCCAGGGTGTGCTGCCTGCTCGTCCAGTTACCGGCCGCCCGTTACAACCGGCAGTACAGCAGGATGTCAGAATCCTTTTCGACCAGGCCATCGAACTGGCTCATAACAACCAGTACGAAAAGGCCCTGGAAGTCCTGAACGGTATTGTCCGGCAGGACACGGCCTTCGAGAAAGCCCATTGTCTTAAGGGGAGCCTGCTTTTGAGCATGTCCCGGTTCGACGAATCCCAGCTCGTATGCAGCGAGATTCTCGGGCGGGATCCGCTCTGTCTGCAGGCGTACCTGATGCTCGGCATCATCGCTCGCCAGAAGGGAGACGACGAAAATGCGGCAAAGCGTTTCCGGGAGGCGCTCTACCTGAATGCCTCCTGCTGGCTGGCCCATTATTATTCCGCCGAAATCAGCTATGGGCAAAGGGACGAAAAACGGGCTCGAAGCGGTTATGAAGCGGCGCTCAGGATCCTGGAGAAGGGCTCTCTCAAGGAACATGGGCAGGACTTCTTTCCGCTTTCTTTCAATGCCGAACAGTTCATAGTCATCTGTCGTCACAAGTTGTCGCTCCTGGCCGCCAAAAAAGGGTGAACACGTCTATGAACCGGAATCCGCCGGAAACGCTCGGGATTTACAATCCCTTTGTGAAAAGACAGCAGGTAATATATGGCATTTGACCATTCGAAATTTCTGGCACGTTTCGTAGAAGAGGCTCGGGAGCATTGTTCACGAATAAGTGAAGGGCTGCTTAACCTGGAAAATTCGCCCGGTGATGCCGAAATGCTCAATGGCCTGTTCCGTTCGGCCCACACGATCAAAGGCTCGTCGCGGATGATGAAGCTTGCCGGAGTTACCGAGCTGGCCCACAAGATGGAGGATGTGCTGGATGCTTTGCGCGGCGGCAGGATCACCCTGTCCGCGCCGGTTTCAGACGCCCTTTTCCGGGGGGTGGATGCCCTTGCGGCGATGCTGGAAAGGATAACCGCCGGCGACACAACGATGCAGGCGCCAGGGGTGCTCTGCGAGGAACTTGTCCGGGCCGCCACGGCTCTGTCAGCCGGAGATGCGCCGCCGGTCCAGGCCGGAACGCCAGCACCGATGGAGCCGGTCGGATCGCCGTCGCTGGCCCCTCCGGCCGAAGCAGAAACCGCTGCTTCAGCCGAGTCCGTTCCGTTGCCTGCGGCTGCCAGGGGACAAAAGATCGATTACCTGAGAATCAACGCCGCCAAACTGGATGAGCTGATCCGGCTGATGGGGGAGATCGTCTCCGAACATGTCCGGTTCAGGAGACATATCGTCAGCCTGGCTGAAATCGAGCGTGCAACCGCCAGGCACCTAAAGACTGTTGCCGGAAATCTTTCCGGCGCCGGAGAACTCGAGCCTCTGATCGAGGCCGGCCGGTCGCTGCAGCTTTCCCTGCGCCAATCGGTGCGGGCCATGCATGACGCGTCCCTGCTGCAGGATCACCTTGTCAGCGACCTGCAGGAAACATCACTCAGGATGCGCATGCAGCCGCTCTCCACCGTTTTCGAGCCGCTGCGGCGCACGGTCCGTGATCTTGCCCATGAACAGGGCAAGGATGTGGACTTCGTGGTGGCGGGGGGGGACACCGAGCTGGACCGGAAAATTATCGACCGTATCGGTGATTCCCTGATGCACATGATCCGCAATTCGCTTGACCACGGACTGGAAAGTGCCGATGAACGGATTGCGGCCGGTAAGCCGCTCAAGGGCACCATTCATCTCTCTGCCTTTTACGACAGCGGCTGTGTCACCATCTCCCTCAGTGACGACGGCAAGGGGCTGTCGATTGACAGAATTCGCGAGAAGGCTCTGGCGAAACGTCTGTTCGACGCAGATACGCTGGCCGGCATGTCCAGGGCCGAGATCACCGACCTGATCTTCATGCCAGGATTCAGCACCAGCCCGCTGATCACCGATATTTCAGGCCGCGGGGTGGGTATGGACGTGGTCAGGAAAAGCGTGGTCGATGAGCTTAAAGGTGCAATCATCATCGAAACCGTGGAAGGTGCTGGAACTACTTTTCAGCTGCGCCTGCCGCTTAACCTGGCGGTTTTTCCGCTGTTCCTGGTCGCAGTAGCCGGCAAAACCTGCGCACTGCCGGCCACGTCGCTGGTTGAAATGCTTTCGGTGCGGCGGAACGAAATCATCGAGATCGTCAACAAGCGTGCCATCCGTCTGCGGGAGCAGATCATTCCGGTCGAAAACCTGGCCGATCTCCTGCGGCTTGCGAAACAAGCGCCGGCCGAGACGGTTGAGGTGCTTATCGTCATCATCAGGGACGGAGAAGAAAAACTTGGGCTGGTGGTGGACGAGATCATCGGGCGGGAGGAAATGGTGGTAAAGCCGTTGCCTCCGCACCTGAAAAACCTGCGCATGGTTTCGGGAGTTACCATCGGTGAGCGTGACAGCATCATCAACGTGCTGCACGTTCCGGAACTGATCAGGCAGGCTCGGGAAATTACCGATCCGCAGCGGATGCGTCCCGCTGCCAGGGAGGATCAGGCGGCTACGGTGCTGGTAGTGGATGACTCCATCAATACCCGCGAGATCGAAAAGAGCATCCTCGAGGCGTACGGTTATGCCGTGGTCACCGCGGAAGACGGCGAAGACGCTTTCGGCAAGACCCGCAAGACGCTGTTCGATCTGGTAATCACCGATGTGGAGATGCCGAGGCTGGACGGTTTTTCGCTGACCGAACGTTTGCGGGCTGATGAACGTTACCGGGCGGTGCCGATTGTCATCGTTACCTCGAGAGAAAAAGAAGAGGACAAAAAGCGTGGTATACTGGTCGGGGCCAACGCCTACATCGTCAAAGGGGCCTTCGACCAGTCCAACCTGATAGATACGGTTCGCAGTCTGATAGGATAGCCAGGAAGGAGAAGATATGAACAGTGACACACCCGCAACAATTCTGGTGGTGGACGATGATGAATTCACCGCTGAACTGACCGGCCTGATTCTGGAATCGGCCGGCTTCGCCACTTTGCTTGCAAATGGCGGGCTGGATGCGCTGGAAAAGATGGCTGAGGATACCTCGATTTGCGCCGTGGTCTCGGATATGAA
The DNA here is from genome assembly GCA_032469775.1 of Geobacteraceae bacterium. Taxonomy (GTDB): domain Bacteria; phylum Desulfobacterota; class Desulfuromonadia; order Geobacterales; family Pseudopelobacteraceae; genus JACRCG01. Next base: position 140,614 of record JAWDJY010000001.1, read on the forward strand.
CATGCCGTTTATTGACGGGGTCCAGCTCTTCGAAGAGTTGCGCCAGCAGGGTTACAAACAGCCGTTTGTGCTGATCACCGGAGAGGATGCCGCCCCCTTGAGGACCGCCCATCCGGATATCAATGCCATTCTGACCAAGGACGAAGAATTGCAGGAGACACTTCCGGAAATGGTTGGTGCGCTGCTTGAGGAGAATCGGACGTGAGCACACAGATCGTTTCCGCTGCCACCAGACTGAAAAAGATTCGCGAAGCATATGCAAAGCAGCTCCCGTCGCAACTGGATGGAATCCGGAAAGCCTACGACGAGTTCGTTGCGGGTGGCGTGTGGGGTGAGAGGCTGGAGGATCTGCACCGCCGCATCCACACTATGAAGGGGGCCAGCGCTTCGTTCGGGCTGAGCAAATTGAGCGCTGCGGCGGTAGTCGGGGAGAACCTGGCAAAAGAGGCGCTGCAGACGATCACTCCCACCGACAAAAACTGGCATCAGCAGATGCAGGAATGCTTCAAGCTGATTGAACGCGAGATTGCCCGTATCGATCCGGACCAGGGGATGGAACTGCAGATTCAGGAGCTGACGGTAGCTTCCGATGCTTCTGCCGATAAGGAGCAGAAACTGGTTTATCTGTGCGAGGACGATTCCTTCCAACGACTGGCCCTGGCAACCCAGATAGGCTGCTTCGGTTTCGAAGTGGTCTCTTTCGGGGATATTGAACAGCTGTACAATGCCGTGCAGAACTCCTCTCCAGACGCCATCGTCATGGACATGATCTTTCCCGACAGGCCGGTCGGGGGAGCGGAGGTCATGAATAAAATCCAGTCGGGACGTGAGAAGCCGATTGCAACCGTGTTCATATCGTCGAACGACTCCCTTGCCAATCGGCT
>JAWDJY010000002.1:0-118155 GCA_032469775.1 Geobacteraceae bacterium
CATCAACTCTTCACGAAGATAACAGCGGGATATTTGTCTGGGTATTTCTTGGATTCTGTGCCCTGATCGTTGTAGTGCAGGTAATGCCGGCAGTGATACTGATGCTGGGATTTGCAAAAGGATTGTCAGCTAAAATGACGAAAGCCGGAGTAACTGCAAGCAAATGACATATTGATGCGCCGAACGTGCATCGAATCACGAATCTGAACAAAAGATAAAGGTGAGGGGCAATCCGTTGGTGTTGCTCCTCACTTTTTTTGTACTCAGCAGATAACACCCCAGCCCAGCCAACAAAACACACTGACATCTACTAAACCACATTGACGCAATTTGACACAATCAACCAATGCAAATCAAAGAAACATATATAGCTGGCAATCAATACCAGCAAACACAAATCATTAATGGCCGAACTGTTTTAACGGGTGTAGAATATTCATAGCACACTTGAATTAATGCACCGATTTTCCACAATTACCAGACACCGGTGGCAGGGGAGGTTATAAAGATGCTTACACGGAGATTATTTCTTATAGGCGGACTGTTTGCGTTGATTTCAGCCTGCAACAGGAACGCTACAATATCAGCGGCTACTGCTACATCAACCGCTAACAAGCGCCATGCGGGGCCGATCCGGGTTTATTCTGTAGAAAAGAAAGGGTATGTCATGAGTGACAAGGTAATAAAAAGTGAGGCTGACTGGAGAGCACAGCTGACACCAGAGCAATACCACGTTACCCGCGAAAAAGGAACCGAACGCGCCTTCAGCGGAGCGACCTATAACAACCACGAAAATGGAATCTACAAGTGTGTCTGTTGCGACAACGACCTGTTCAGTTCGGAGCATAAATTTGAATCAGGCACGGGATGGCCTAGTTTCTGGCAGCCGGTTGCTCCTGAAAACGTTGAACTGAAAGATGATAACAGCCTGTTCATGAAGAGGACCGAAGTGCTCTGCAGCCGATGTGAAGCGCATCTTGGACATGTGTTCGACGACGGCCCCAAACCAACAGGCTTGCGCTACTGCATGAATTCAGCGGCAATGAAATTCGTCAAACAGATGCTCTAAATTCCTGGCAGGTAAAAGGAAAAGTACCGCATTTACATGTAATATCTAAAACATGAATTCTACTACCGGAAATCTCACGAATTAAACATTTAATCACGTGTGGAGTTAGTTGCATGCCCACACAAGAACAATCCTGATTTTCCCCTTCGAATAGTCGCCAAACGATTACCGGTTATTTAACTCTTTGAAATTTCAACTTATTTAATCCGAATATCTAAATACTTTATTTTTTAAGTTGATGTTTTTATCTGGTTATGCATAATAAGAGACAAAATTTGTCTTGTTGCTCCGCAAGCAATTATCCGCAATTATCCGGCAATAATTCCACCACTTCATTTGGTAAAACTCACAGTGTGGTATAATCAATCCCGAACGTCAGCAAAATGCGTTTGCCTGAATCATTGCCGGCAACTGTATTTTGGAAGGGCTATTTATGACCAATGATCTTCATGGCAAAACAGTAAATATACCGGTCTGTGATCTGCCCCTCAATACCAGCAGATATGACCAGTTGCGCCATGCAATTGATAAACATGCCATTGTCAGCGCAACTGACGAGCACGGCACGATTGTCGAGGCAAACGACACCTTTTGTGCAATCAGCGGTTACAGCAGGGAAGAATTGATCGGTAAAAACCACCGTATTGTAAAATCCGGTATCCACCCGGACTCACTCTATCGTGAGATGTGGGACACGATCACCGCCGGTAATGTCTGGCAGGGAACAGTATGTAACCGTAAGAAGAATGGCGGTTACTATTGGGTCGAAGCCACGATAGTGCCGATACTTGATGAACAGGGTCACCCCTGGCGATATATATCGATACGAACAGACATCACGGAACTCAAGCAGGCCCACGAACAGCTGGAGCAGGAATTGGGGCGGACCCAGGCGCTGCTTGAAGCTCTGGGCGAAGGTGTGCTGGGTGTGGATCATTCGGGGACATGCACTTTTATAAATCCGGCCGCACTGGCCATGCTCGGATATGAGCAGGAGCAGGTGTTGGGAAAAGATTCGCGCCAGCTGTTTCGCTGTACAATCGATCTCAATTCCCGGATGCCGGAAGGGGAGTGCCCTGTCATAAATACCCTGAAGGACGGTATTTGCCGCAAATCAGACGACATTTACATTTTTCGTATTGACGGAACTCCGTTGCCGGTCAGCCTGTCAGTCAGCCCGATAGGGACCAGGGATGCGGACTGGGGAGCAGTAGCGGTTTTCCACGACCTGACCAGGCGCAAGGCAATGGAAGCCGGTTTGATAGCTGCACGGGACGAGGCCCAGTCAGCAAACAGGGCAAAATCACGGTTTCTTTCCAATATGACCCATGAGCTGCGGACTCCGCTTAACGCAATCATCGGATTTGGTCAGTTGCTTGAGGTTGATCCGTCTCTTAACCCTGATCAGTATGATTCCGTAATGGAAATAACCAATGCCGGCCGTCATCTGCTGGAACTGGTAAATGAAGTTCTGGACCTTTCGAGAATCGAATCCGGCTGTCCGTCCCTTAATCTAGCTCCGGTCTTCCTGGATGAACTGGTGCATGAATGCCTCTCCTTGACCCAGCCTCTGGCCGCAAGCCGCGGAATCTGTTTCATGGTACCGACCGGTTCTGGGTGCATGCTGCAGGCTGATCGCATCCGCCTGAAACAGGCACTTGTTAATCTGTTAAGCAACGCAGTCAAGTACAATTCTCAAAACGGCCAGGTGCGTCTGGAATATGAGTTGTATGGAGATAATCACATTCGCATACATGTCATTGATACCGGCGCCGGTATAGCTGTGGAACTGCAGTCAGAACTGTTCCAGCCGTTTCACCGCCTGGGACAGGAACTGGGCGAGGTCGAAGGAACCGGGATAGGACTTGCGATTACCAAGAAACTGATTGAGGCAATGGGTGGAACTGTCGGGGTCTTCAGTAAGCCGGGCGAGGGGAGCGATTTCTGGCTTGAACTGCCGTTGCTGCAGAAACAATCCGACTGATGGTTTGCAGCAGGTCAGGGATTTTCAGGTCTAATAACAGTTTTTGCAATTAGCGGGTGCGGGAGGTTATGAATGTACGTTTCTGTGGAAACGGCTCAAAGCAGCAGGATCATGATAGTTGATGACGAACTGGTCAATCTCAAGTTGTTGGAAAAAATGCTGAGAGCAGAGGGATACACAAACCTGATATCCATATCAGATCCCAGACAGGTCCGCGACGCCTATTGCGCCGAGCCGACCGATCTGATCCTGCTGGACCTCAACATGCCGTTTCTGAACGGTTATGAGGTCATGGCGCAACTGAAGGAACTTAAAGATCCACTGTTGCCACCTATTCTGGTACTGACAGCGCAGGGCAGCCGGGATTTTCTCATGCGGGCTTTAAACGAGGGCGCCAGGGATTTTCTCAGCAAGCCATTTGACCGATATGAGCTGTTGGCCAGGGTCAGAAACCTGCTGGAAGCGCATTTGGCACTGCGGCTTACGTTCGACAAGAAAGGTGTTCTGGAAGAGATGGTTCGCAAGCGCACCGCCGAGGTGATCCAATCCCGGCTGGAAATTGTTCAGCGCCTGGGACGAGCGTCAGAATATCGCGACAACGAAACCGGACGGCATATCCTCCGGATGAGCCACAGTGCGGCTCTGTTGGCCAAACAGATCGGCTGGAGCAAGGAACGCTGTGATCTGATGCTATACGCCAGCCCCATGCATGATCTAGGCAAGATCGGTATCTCCGACACGATTATGTTGAAACCGGCTCGACTGACGGATGAGGAAAGGGCTATCATGGAAACCCATACCACCATCGGCGCGGACATCCTGTCGGGCTCGAACAATGAACTGCTTGAAACTGCCCGGATCATTGCCCTGACTCATCACGAGAGATGGGATGGCAGCGGCTATCCGCGCAAGCTTTCCGGCGAAGAGATTCCGATGGAAGGTCGTGTCGCGGCAGTTGTCGATGTATTCGATGCCCTGACTTCAATCCGGCCGTACAAGAAAGCCTGGCCGATTGAAGAGGCTGTCGAGGATATGCGAAAATGCAGTGGAACACATTTTGACCCGAAACTGGTGGACCATTTTATGCAGATCCTGCCCGACATTCTGAAAATCAAGGAGCGCTTTTCCGAGCCTTGAAATCCAATCATTAGCTCCAATGCCATAGCCGACCACAGTCCGCAACATCGTAAGCAGAAGTGTACCGGGATAGATTGATACGAATTGACATTTTTTGTTTTGTTACCGAAGGTTCCCGATGAAAATCGTTGCCCTCGGCAACGTTAAAATGGTATGAATTCATAGTACCTGAGCCACAGGGTCAACCACCCTGTGGTTTTTTGTGCGCCGGAGGGGAAATGTTTTCAAATTCATCTCTGACAATTCGCTGGCAGCAGCCGGATCTGCATGAAGAGCGTTGGGAGTATTTCAACCATCCAGCCAAGCAGGAGTGGTACCGGCGCCACTCTGTCACCTGGGAACAGATAGAAACCGGATTTGCAGCAGGGTCGTTAGTGCCGTATCCACGCTCCGCAGCGATCGGAAAAATCCCGATCGCTCTCTCATACAGCAGTTACGAAGAATACCGGACCTGGCTGGCCAAGGCAAAACGTGGCTACAGGAAAAGTTATACCAAGATGGAAGATGCGCTGCAGTGCAATGGCAGCCTGAATATCAAGGCACCTTTAATTCTGGTTTGTAGCGGGGAAGGGTTGCTCTTTTCCGGGTACAGACGACTCTGCCTGGCATGGAATTATGGCATGATCCCTTATGTGTGGCTCGTTTATCCGGTTGACAACAATGGTAGGGAGACCACGTTATGATCATCTGGATCGATGCTGATGCCAGCCCGCGGGCTGTCAAGGAGATCGTGTTTCGCGCAGCGGAGCGCTTGCGGGTCAGGGTCTGCCTGGTCGCTAACAAACCCTTGAAAAAACACGACTCGCAGCTGGTCAGTTCGGTGGTCGTACCGGAGGGGCCGGATGTTGCAGATGACTACATCGCCGTAAATGCGACTCCCGATGACCTGGTAATTACCGCCGACATACCACTGGCTGCCAGGATCGTCGAAAAGGGCGGAGTCGCACTTGACCCGCGTGGCGAACTTTATACCGAGGATAACGTTGGAGAACGCCTGTCGGTGCGCGATCTGATGTTCGAGCTGCGTGCCGAGGGCTTCACCGGCGGAGGACCGGCCCAGTTCGGCCAGGTGGACCGCCAGCGCTTTGCCTCGGCTTTTGACCGTACCTTGACCCGTCTTCTCAGAAATCAATCATAGCAGGGAGTATTTTTAATGGTTCATCTGTCCAATATCACCCGGCAGCACGGTTCACAGATCCTGTTCCGCGATGCCAGTTTTCAGATCCTGCCCGGCACCCGTACCGGCCTGGTGGGCCCCAACGGCGCCGGCAAGACAACCGTATTCAGGATCATTGCCGGCCAGGAAGAGGTCGATTCCGGCGAGCTGATTGTCCCCAAAAAGACCACCATCGGCTACTTTTCGCAGGATGTTGGAGATATGTCCGGGCGCTCCGCGCTTGAAGAAGTCATGGCCGCCTGTGAGGCGACCGTCAGGCTGGCGGAACAGATGAAGCAGATGGAAGCAGCCATGTGCGAACCGTTGCCGGATGATGAAATGACCGCCCTTCTGGAACGTTACGGTACTGCGGTGGAAGAATTCGAGCATATGGAAGGCTACGATCTCGATACACGCGCCCAGTCGGTACTTACCGGGCTTGGCATCGGACCAGACCGCTACAACCATCCGGTGGAGTCTTTCAGTGGCGGCTGGAAGATGCGCATCGCGCTGGCCGGAATACTGACCCTCAAACCGGACGTGCTGCTGCTGGACGAACCGACCAACCACCTGGATGTGGAGTCGATCATCTGGTTGGAGGAGTGGCTTTCCACTGAGTTCAACGGCGCGCTGCTCATGACCAGCCACGACCGTGATTTCATGAACCGGGTAGTAACACGCATCATCGAAGTTGCAAACAAGACCGTTACCACTTATGGCGGCAATTACGATTTTTACGAGCGGGAGCGGGATATCCGTTTTGAGCAGCTGATCGCCTCTCACAAACGTCAGCAGGAGATGCTGTCCAAGGAAGAGGAATTCATCGCCCGTTTTGCCGCCCGTGCCTCCCATGCCGCCCAGGTTCAGTCGCGTGTAAAAAAACTGGAAAAAATCGAGCGGATCGAGATTCCGGCCGAAGAGCGGACCGTGCGTTTCAGTTTTGCCGAACCGCCCCGAAGCGGAGACGATGTGGCTGCATTTGACGGTCTCGGCAAGTTCTGGATGACTCCCGACGGGCAGCAGAAACAGGTTTTCAGCGGCGTAACCGGCATGGTACGTCGTTTGAACAAGATTGCCGTGGTCGGTGTAAACGGTGCCGGCAAATCGACTTTCCTGAAGATACTGGCCGGTCAGACAGAAGCCACCAGCGGCAGCGTGACCATCGGAGCCAATGTGGAGATAGGCTATTTCAGCCAGCATGCGATGGATCTGCTCGATCCAGGCAAGACTGTTTTCGAAACGCTGCAGGAAGCGATGCCGCTGGCCAATATCGGCGTGATACGAAACCTGCTGGGAGCTTTCCTTTTTTCGGGAGACACCGTTGACAAACGGATCGAGAATCTTTCCGGCGGCGAGAAGAGCAGGGTTGTCCTGGCTACCATCCTCTGCCGTCCGGTCAACTTCCTGATCCTGGACGAGCCGACCAACCATCTGGACATCCGCTCACGAGAGATTCTGCTGGAGACACTCCAGAACTTCGGCGGCACGATCGTTTTGGTCAGCCATGACCGCCATTTTCTAAGATTACTGGTAGATCGCGTCTTTGAGGTTGATCATGGCGAGATGCGGGTGTATGAAGGAAGTTACGATTATTACCTCTCTAAAAGCCATCATACGGCAGGATAGGGCGGGATTCATTCCATTTACAGAGAGGGGTATTATTATGGCCAAGCCGAATTACTCGTTTGAGAAGCGCAAGAAGGAGATGGAACGGACCAAGAAAAAGGATGAAAAGAAACAGCGCAAACTCGAGCGGAGCGGAGAAGATTCTGAGACAACGGAATCCGCGGATGAATCTGAAACTATTGCTGAACCCTGATTTTTAGTCAAGTCAAGGAGCAGGCTGAAATGAGCGATACAACCAAAATCGTAATTCTGGACGGCTACACGATCAATCCTGGCGACAACCCCTGGACTCCGCTGGAAGAACTGGGGGATTGCACGATCTACGATCGCACTCCTCCGGAACTCAAACTGGAGCGAGCCAGGGACGCCGATGTGATCCTTGTCAGCAAGGTCAAGCTGGATAAGGGCACGCTTGAGTCTCTGCCAAAGCTCAAATACATCTCGATGCTGGCTACAGGATACAATAATGTTGATGTAGAAGCCGCCGGCAGGCTGGGTATTCCGGTTTCGAACGTGCCGGCTTATTCGACCGAATCGGTGGTGCAGACGACCTTTGCCCTGCTGCTGGAGTTGGCCATGCATGTCGGCCTGCACGACACAGCTGTAAAAGCCGGTGAATGGATCAGCTGCCCTGACCACTCATTCTGGAAGACGCCACTGATCGAACTGGATGGCCTGACGATCGGAATTGTCGGATACGGCACTATCGGACGGGCTGTTGCCAGGGTAGCAATGGCTTTCGGCATGAAGGTCGTCGTATACACGCCCAGAGTACCGCAGGATCAGGCGGCCGGAGCGGTACGCTTCCTGCCGCTGGAGGAACTGTTCGCAACGGCTGACGTGATCAGCCTCCACTGTCCACAGACGCCTGACAACGGCGCTTTCGTAAATGCCGCACTGCTGGGATTGATGAAACCGGGCGCCTATCTGCTCAATCTGGCCAGGGGGGGGCTGATCAATGAAGAGGATCTGGCACAGGCTCTGCGTTCCGGCAGGATTGCCGGGGCCGGGCTGGACGTGGTTGCCCATGAACCGATGCTGGCCGGAAATCCGCTGCTTTCCGCACCCAACTGCGTCTTTACGCCGCATATCGCCTGGGCATCGCTGGCCGCCCGCAAACGCCTGATGAGCATCGTGGCCGCCAATCTGGCCGCATACAAGGCCGGAGTTCCGATAAACGTGGTTAATGGCCGATTTCTTGCTTAGGAAGTCTGATCTTGCTCATAAGGATTAGTTATGAATGATACCGGGCAAATCGTATCAAATAACCCTCCTGTCCTGATAGTTGACGACAACCGCCTGCAGCGCAGCGTACTGGAAGCCAACCTGAAAGCGGCCGGCTATCAGGTCGTTGCCGCTGAAAACGGCAAGGAAGCGCTGGAGATCTTCAGAAAAGGTCACTTCCCGATCCTGATGACCGACTGGATCATGCCCGAGATGAGCGGGCTTGATCTGTGCCGGGCCATTCGTAGCGAAGAGTCTGGCCGTTATACCTATATCATCATCCTGACCTCGCTGGATTCCAAGAACGACATCATCGCCGGACTTGAAGCAGGCGCCGACGAGTACCTGGTCAAACCGGCCCACCAGGCCGAGTTGACCGCCCGCTTGAAAACCGCCCGACGAATCCTCGACCTGGAAAACGCCCGCAACAGATACATCGAGGAAATCAAGAGCCTCTCGCTGATTGATCCACCCACCGGAATCTTCAATCGCTGCTACATGGATGAACACATATCGCAGGAAATCAAGCGCGCCTACCGTTACGAACGCTCACTGTCGCTGATACTGGTGGGGGTGAACCGCTTCAGCGAGACGGTGGCCGAGTACGGTCATTTCTCCGGAGACGTGCTGTTGAAACGTACCGCGGAATGCCTGACCGATTCGGTCCGCAAGGACGTGGACTGGATTGCCCGTTACGGAGAAGATGCCTTCATGGTGGTTCTGCCGGAGACCGATACGGCCGGTGCGCTGATTGTCGCCAAGCGACTGCGGCTAAGAATTGCCGCGATGGTGGTCAAGATGTACGACAAGGAATTGCGGATCACCGCGTGCTTCGGAGTGGCCGGTTTTACCGCAAGCCAGCAGAAACAGGGCTTTACTACCGAGATTTTCCTGGACAAGGTTGACCACTGCCTCTGCCAGGCGAAGGAAGACGGTGGTGACACGATCAAGGGAGTTCAAATCGGCTGATAGGTCCTGTAAAAATATTCGGACCTGAAACGCAAAAAACCGGGAATTCCCGGTTTTTTGCGTTTCAGGTAATGGAAATTACTTCAGGCCTTGATTGAAAACAGCGTCCTGTTCATTTCATCCGATGCGCTCAGCACCTTGATGTTCGCCTTGAATGCTGTTCCGGTCGTAGCCAAATCAACAGCTTCCCTGGATATGTCCACTTTGTCAAAACCTTCAACTACCGTGGCGGTCACTCCGCCACCCCTGCCGGATTGCATAACGACTGATGCTGCCGCTGAATCGGTCGTATTCAGCCTTGATATATTAGAAGCTGTAACGGACTGTTTCAGCGAGTAGGCGCTCAATGCGCCCGATGCTATTCCGGAAATATCGTTCATCAGAACCCCCGTTACCTTACATACATATCAACGTATAACTAATTTATCATTTTCCACGTCCACCCGCAACAGACTTCCTTCCTGTGCAATACCGCCGATGATGGCCCGGGCCACTCGGGTTTCAAGTTCCCGCTGCAGGTAGCGCTTTAGCGGCCGTGCGCCATAGACCGGATCATAACCAGCCTGGGCAATAAAGCGCATGGCATCGTCTGTAATTTCGAGTGTTATGCGCTGCTCTTTCAAGCGTTGCTTTAACTGTTCCGCCAACAGTCCGGCTATTCGCTTGACTTCGTCCAGATGCAGAGGCTTGAAGAGCACGATGTCATCGACCCGGTTAAGGAATTCCGGGCGGAAACCGAGCTTGAGTTCATGCATGACCGCCTGGCGTGCATCCTCGCGAATATCTCCATCGGCCGAGATTCCTTCCAGCAGATACGAAGATCCGATGTTGGATGTCATGATGATTACGGTGTTCTTGAAACTGACCGTACGACCGTGACTGTCGGTTACCCTGCCATCGTCCAGGATCTGCAACAGAATGTTGAATACATCCTGATGGGCTTTTTCGATCTCGTCGAAGAGCAGCACGCAATATGGCTTGCGCCGCACAGCCTCGGTCAACTGTCCACCCTCATCGTAGCCGACATAGCCGGGAGGCGCCCCGATAAGCCTGGAAACGGCAAATTTTTCCATGTACTCGGACATGTCGATGCGCACCATGTTCTCTTCCGAGTCGAACAGTGAAACGGCCAGGGTGCGGGCCAGCTCGGTCTTGCCGACTCCGGTCGGCCCGAGGAAGATGAAAGAACCGATCGGCCGGCGTGGATCCTTGATGCCTGAACGTGCCCGCAGCACCGCATCGGATACAAGCTGCACCGCTTCGTCCTGGCCGATGACGCGCTCGTGCAGGATATCCTCCAGGCGCAACAGCTTCTCACGCTCTCCCTCCACCAACCGTGTCACCGGGATACCGGTCCAGTGGGCAACAATCTCGGCTATTTCATCCTCTGTAACCTCTTCACGCAGCAGCTTCTGCCCTCCCTGTTTCTCGTTCAGAGCGCTCTCCTCATTTTTCAGGGCGGTTTCCAGACCCGGCAGTTCCGAATACTTCAACTTGGAGGCCTGCTCCAGGTTGTAGGAGCGTTCGGCCTGCTCGATGTCACGACGGGTCTTTTCAATCTGTTCACGCAGTCCCTGGATACGCTGAATTGCCACCTTCTCCGAATCGTACCTGGCCCGCATCGTAGCCGCCCGCTCCCTGTCTGCGGACAGTTCACGGCGCAACATTTCCAGTCGTTCACGGCTGACGGTGTCTTTTTCCTTTTTAAGGGCCTGCTCCTCGATCTCCAGCTGCATGACACGCCTGCTGATTGTGTCCAGTTCCGACGGGAGCGAGTCTATTTCGGTGCGCAGCATCGCGCAGGCTTCGTCCACCAGGTCAATGGCCTTGTCCGGCAGGAACCTTTCGGTGATGTAGCGGTTGGAGAGGGTCGCTGCCGCTACCAGCGCGTTGTCCTGGATCTTTACGCCATGGTGCACCTCAAAACGTTCCCGCAGGCCGCGCAGGATCGACACAGTATCCTCCACGGTAGGCTGTTCCACCAGTACCGGCTGGAAACGCCTCTCGAGTGCCGCATCCTTCTCGATGTGCTGGCGGTATTCGTCCAGCGTTGTAGCGCCGATACAGTGCAGTTCACCGCGCGCCAGCATCGGTTTCAGCATGTTGCCGGCATCCATCGCCCCCTCGGCCTTGCCGGCCCCTACAATCGTGTGAAGCTCGTCTATGAACAGAATGATGCGCCCCTCGGCCTCCTTGACCTCGTTCAACACCGCCTTGAGACGCTCCTCGAATTCACCGCGATACTTGGCCCCGGCTACCAACGCCCCCATATCCAGAGCAAAAACGGTTTTCTCCTTAAGTCCTTCCGGTACGTCGCCACGCACGATCCGTTGCGCCAACCCTTCGACGATAGCGGTCTTGCCAACCCCGGGCTCGCCGATCAGAACCGGATTGTTCTTGGTCTTGCGGGACAGCACCCTGATCACCCGACGCACCTCTTCATCGCGCCCGATAACCGGATCAAGCTTGTCGTTCTTGGCCATCTTTACCAGGTCCCGGCCGTATTTCTCCAGAGCCTCATAGGTCGCCTCCGGATTGGCGCTCTGCACCCGCTGGCTGCCGCGCACATCGGTCAGTGTCTTCAGGAATCTTTCGCGGTCGATGCCGGCCTGTTTCAGGATACGCCCGGAGGGCACCTTGTCCCCTTCGGCAATCAACGCCATCAGCAGATGCTCAACCGAAACGTACTCGTCCTTCAGTCGCTTGGCCTCATTTTCGGCCGCCACCAAAGTACGCGAAAGACGCTGGGAAACATAGATTTTGCCTGCCTCGGCCCCCGGTCCGGACACCCTTGGCTTACGGTCCAGCTCCGCCTCGACCTCCTTTTTAATCATATCCGGGCGAATATCCATCCGTTGCAGCAGCCGCAGCACCAGTCCGTCGACCTGATCAAGCAGCGCCCAGAGCAGGTGCTCACCATCTACCTCGACATGTCCGAAGGAAACCGCCTTGTTCTGTGCCTCGGTAAATGCTTCCTGTGATTTTTGTGTCAATCTGTTGAAGTCCATGATGCCAACCTCTTTGATAATCGAAATAACTTCTACCAATCAGTTAAGCATTGAGTACCGGAAAGTCAAGCTGACGCTAAATCGCGGCAATGGTCGATCTGTCTGGATATAATAATTTTCAGTGGATTTTATTTGCAAAGCCGCTCCGTGTGTGCATAATCCAGATTTCAAATCCATTTCAGGAGCCCTGGATGCTAAACAAGCGTGGTTGCGGAGTCCTGCTTCATCCGACTTCATTGCCGGGGTCCGGCGGCATCGGTACGTTCGGTGATGAGGCCCGGCGGTTTATCGATCTCCTTGCAAAAATGGGAATGTCATATTGGCAGGTGCTGCCTCTGACACCTCCGGCTTGCGGCAACTCACCTTATTCGTCTTTTTCTGCGTTTGCGGGCAACCCGCTCCTGATCGACCTGGAGCAGGTCATTGCCGAAGGAGACCTGCCCGAAGGATGCTGCAACAGGGATTTTTCCGAGCAGAGTGTCGATTTTGATGCCGTATCAGGGTTCAAGCATCAGCTGTTGCAGCAGGCCGGCTCGCTGTTTCTGTCACAAGAGGTAACCCAGCGCAAGCAGGAGTTCTGGCACTTCTGTGATACGACACCCTGGTTGCATGAGTTTGCTCTTTTCATGTCCATAAAGCAGGGCACCAAGGGCAAGCCATGGAACAAGTGGAACCGGGATTCGGCGCTGCTGACAACCGAGTCATACGAAAAGTACTCCGTTGCCCTGAAGCTGGAGATAGGCATACAGAAATATATCCAGTGGCAATTTTTCAAGCAATGGAAATCCCTGAGAAAATATGCCGAATCCAGAGGGGTCGCGATAATCGGCGATCTTCCGATCTTTGTCGCCTATGATTCCGCCGATGTATGGAGCCATCGCGAACAGTTCCTGCTTGACGAAACAGGCAAACCCACCGTTGTTGCAGGAGTACCTCCCGACTACTTCAGCAAGACCGGTCAATTGTGGGGAAACCCTCTTTACGACTGGAACCTGATGAGAAACCAGGGCTATCTGTGGTGGATCAATCGTTTCAGATCAATGTTCGAACTCTACGATGTTGTCAGGATCGATCATTTCCGCGGGTTTGAAGCCGCCTGGCACGTGCCGGCTTCACATCGCACCGCCCAGCATGGCAAATGGGTATCGGGGCCGGGTGCGGATCTTTTCGACGCGGTCTTTTCCGACCTGGGATCGCTACCCATAATCGCCGAGGATCTCGGTGTGATAACCGCTGGAGTTGAAGAACTTCGAGATCGCTATAACTTTCCCGGAATGAAGATTCTGCAGTTTGCTTTCGGTTCGGATTCATCAAACCCGTACCTGCCGCATAATCATAAAAGAAACTGCGTAATATATACCGGCACCCACGACAACGACACCAGCCTGGGGTGGTGTAACTCGCTTTCAGATTCCCAGCGGGACCGTGTGGTTGAATATCTTGGCTGCAATGATGACAATTGTGTTCCGGCACTGTTGCGCACGGCCTTGATGTCGGTTGCAGACACGGTGGTATTGCCGTTCCAGGACCTGCTGATGCTGGACAGCGACGCGCGTATGAATATTCCCGGCAATGCCTTTGGAAACTGGGGTTGGCGATTCAGCTGGGATATGCTTGCTCCCGATCTGGCCCAGAAAACAGGCGATTTGGTTGAACGTTATGGACGCCAAAACAAAGTGATCAAGCAAACTTCTTGACAAAACAGTAACATTCACTATACTGACTTGCTTTAAATTTTGTTCTGTTCCTTAAAAGGCGGCAGGTGTCTTGAAAGTTATTATCGACCACATCCAGAACAAGCCTGTTGTTCTGCATATCGAAGAACCTCTGGAAACTTTTCCGGTACTTTCCGCTATGCAGCACGACAAGGTCTGCACCTTTACCGGACTGGTCAGAGGCGATATAACCGCTGAGCGGGAATATGATCATGTCAGGGTGGCAGGACGGGTATCTGTACCGCTATCACTCTCATGCTCCCGTTGCCTTGTGGATTATGACTCCTTTGTAGATGTGAATTTTACAGTCATCTTTCGCAAGGATACTGCAATACAATCGGTCGAGGAAGAAATCGAACTGGGAGAAGAGGATCTGCTCTCTTCAGTCTACCAGGGTGACGAAATCGATCTGACCCATGAGATACAGGAACAGATCGCAATGGAAATTCCGCTCAAGCCTCTCTGCAGTGATGACTGCAAGGGTTTGTGCCATACGTGCGGAACGGATCTGAACGTTTCACAATGCAGCTGCAGCAATGAAAAAACAAGTTTGGCATTCAGCGCTCTCAAGGATTTCAAGGTATCTCGATAAACAAGCGTGCACTCTGAAGTGAACCACCAGAAAAAGGAGAAAATATCATGGCAGTACCTAAGAAGAAAACATCCAAATCACGTAAGAATATGAGAAGGGCTCATGACTTCCTGACTACCCAGTCCCTGTCAACATGCCCCCAGTGCAAAGCTCCCAAGCTGCCGCATCGCGCCTGCCCAACCTGTGGTACCTACAAGGGTAAAGAAGTCATCGACGTTTCCAACGCTCAGTAATTGCCGATACCTGTGTCATTAACGGGACAAATGAGAGTAGCGGTTGATGCAATGGGGGGCGACAATGCCCCCGTGGTCGAAGTTGAAGGAGCCGTAGCAGCCTGCCGGGAGTTCGGTATTCCAGTGACGCTCGTAGGTGACCGTGAACGCCTGGAGTCCGAACTCTCCAAGCATTCCGTGAACGGGCTCGACATAGACATCTTCCATGCCAGTGAAGTGGTAGGCATGCATGATTCTGCCTCGGATGCTGTGCGTAAGAAGCGCAATTCTTCCGTTCGTCTGGCGTTCGAGCTTGTCAAGAACGGAAAGGCCTGCGCCGCTGTCAGCGCCGGCAACTCAGGTGCAACAATGGCCGCTGGCATGTTCGTGCTAAAGCGCATCAAGGGGATTGAGCGCCCTGCGATTGCCCAGATTTTTCCGACCCTGAAGGGGCAGACTCTCGTGCTTGACGTGGGCGGCAATGTTGACTGCAAGTCGCAGCACCTGGTTCAGTTCGCGATCATGGGTGAGGTCTATGCCCGCTATGCGATGGGGATCAGGAATCCGTCGGTGGGGCTGCTGTCAAACGGTGAAGAGGAATCCAAGGGCAATGAGCTGACCCGTGAAACCAACGCCGTACTGCGCCAGACTTCCATCAACTACGCCGGTTACATAGAAGGCCGGGATATTTTCTCCGGAGCTGTCGAAGTCGTGGTTTGTGACGGTTTTGTCGGCAACGTGGTACTCAAGCTGTCCGAAGGATTGTCCGAAGCGGCCGGAAAGATGTTGAAGGGCGAAATAGTCAAAAGCTGGATTTCCAAAATAGGCTATCTGTTTGTCCGTGGTGCATTCAACCGCTTCAAGAAGATCGTGGACTATGCCGAATACGGCGGAGCCCCGCTGCTTGGCATTAACGGCGTCGGAATGATCTGTCACGGCGGTTCCAATGTCAAAGCTATCAAAAACGCTGTCCGGTTTGCTCATGAATACGCAAGAAGCGGCGTGACCGAGCATGTCTCGGAGAAACTTTCCGAAAATTACCCCGTCTCCATTCAACGTGATGTCCTTAAATCCATTTCTGCCGAATAATGGAGATATCATGGTGACCGCAAAGATCACTGGTACCGGTTCAGCTCTGCCGGCTAAAATTCTTACAAACGCCGACCTGGCCCTGATGGTTGACACCAGCGATGAATGGATAACGACCAGAACCGGTATCAAGGAGCGGCGGATATCTTCAGACGGTGAGTACACATCCACCTTCGCCATTGAGGCAGCCCGAAATGCATTGGCAATGGCAAAGATATCACCTGAAGACCTTGACCTGATCATACTGGGAACTGTGACTCCCGATTTCCCGTTTCCCTCAACCGCCTGCATCATCCAGAACGAACTGGGTGCGCACAAAGCGGTTGCATTCGATGTTTCCGCAGCCTGTTCCGGTTTTATCTACGGCCTCTCGATTGCAGACAGCTTTATCCGCTCCGGCAGATCACGGAAGGCGCTTGTGATTGGTGCCGAGGTTTTGTCGCGCATCGTGGACTGGAAAGACCGAAACACCTGCATCCTTTTCGGAGATGGAGCCGGAGCGGCCGTCATAGAGGCCTCCGTGGACCAGGACGGTATCAGATCAACCCATATTTTCAGTAACGGCGCCTGCTGGGAACTGCTGTACCAACCAGGAAGCGGCAGTCGTAATCCGGCAGCAGACCCGGCTACCGATCCGGCATCATTCTTTATCCGCATGGAAGGCAATGAAGTCTACAAACATGCTGTCCGCGGCATGGAAGAGGCTGCCATGGCCGCTCTGGACGCAAATGGAATCGTCGCATCAGATATATCACTGTTCATCCCCCATCAGGCAAATCGTCGCATTATTGACGCCATCGCAAAACGACTCGATCTGGGCGCTGATAAAGTATTCGTCAACCTCCATCGTTACGGCAACACATCTTCGGCCTCAATTCCAATCGCATTGGATGAAGCCAACCGTAATGGAAGGATCGCGCCGGGAGATCTGATTCTCCTCGATGCCTTCGGCGGTGGGTTTACGTACGGATCGGCCCTGATACGCTGGTAATTCGGTCAATCCTTTGACCGTCCAAGAAAGGTTCTGATATATATGTCTAAAGTAGCTTTTGTTTTTCCTGGACAGGGATCCCAGTATCCGGGAATGGGCAAGGAATTTGCCGAAAACTTCCCGGCGGCACGCCAGGTATTCGAGGAAGCAGATGATTCTCTTGGATTCAAGCTCTCCACGATCTGCTTTTCCGGCAGCGACGAAGAACTCAGGCTGACCGCCAACACCCAGCCGGCCATCCTTACAACCAGCATTGCGGTATTGCGGGTTGTCGAACAGGAAACCGGACTGAAAGCCGATTATCTGGCCGGCCATTCGCTCGGCGAATATTCGGCGCTGGTCTGCTCTGGTGCACTGAGTTTCTGCGATGCGGTCAAAACCGTCCGGGCCCGTGGAACATTCATGCAGGAAGCCGTACCGGTCGGCACCGGCAGCATGGCTGCCATCCTGAGCGTCGAACAGGAAATTCTTGAAGATATCTGTCGCGAAGCATCCGAAGGTGAAGTAGTAGCTCCGGCAAACTTCAATTCACCGGGACAGATAGTGATTGCAGGCGCAGCAGCCGCGGTTGCCCGTGCAATCGAAATTGCCAAGGCTCGAGGTTACAGAAAGGCCATGCTGCTGCCGGTAAGCGCACCATTCCATTGCGCCCTGATGAAGCCGGCCGCTGACCGCCTGTCCAAGGTACTTGATCTTGTTTCTGCAAACGACATGCTGCTACCGGTAGTTGCTAACGCAAATGCTGCTCCAAACCAGGATAAGGCGTTGGTCAAGCCACTCCTGGTGACCCAGGTCTGCGCACCGGTGCTCTGGGACCAGTCTGTCAATGTGATGGCAGGCCTTGGATGTACTAGATTCATTGAAATCGGCCCCGGTAAAGTATTGTCCGGTCTGGTCAAACGCATAACCAAGGAAGTTACGACCGCAAATGTTGAAGACCTGGCAACGCTGAAATTGCTGGCGGCCTGAAATAGTCGTCAATTATTGTAAAAAGGGGACTCCATGCTGGACGTTAACGAGATCATGAAGATTCTGCCGCATCGCTATCCGTTTCTACTGGTTGACAGAATAGTTGAAATGGAGTCCGGCAAACGCATTGTAGGCATCAAGAATGTCACCATCAACGAACCTTTTTTCCAGGGACATTTCCCGGGACACCCGGTCATGCCTGGTGTATTGATCATAGAAGCCATGGCCCAGGTGGCTGCTGTGCTGGCATACAGTTCATCCGACGACAGTGTCCGCTCCAAAGTGGTTTACTTTACCGGTATTGACAATGCCCGTTTCAGAAAGCCGGTCATGCCGGGTGACCAGTTGCGCTTCGAGCTTGATGTCACCGCCTGCAAGCGGGGAATCTGGATGTTTAATGCCAAAGCCTTTGTTGATGGCAAACTTGCCACCGAGGCCGAGTTGAAAGCTACTTTTGCGGATAAAAACAACTAAATTCTCTTCTAACGAAAGGAGTAAAAATGCCTAAGGATAAAGTTGCCGTAATTACAGGCGCATCCCGTGGAATCGGAAAAAGCATCGCTCTGGCACTGGCCGCACAAGGAGCTTCAATTGTTGCAGTTGACATGGATCAGGCTTCGACAGAAGCGGTAGTCGCGGAACTGCAGGCTGCCGGTGGCAAGGCACTGGCGGTTGTCGGCAACGTAACCGTTACCGCCGATGCCGAACGCATGATAGATGCGGCCATGGAAGCTTTCGGACGTGTGGATATCCTGGTCAACAATGCCGGGATAACCCGTGACGGCCTGCTGATGCGCATGAAAGACGAGGATTGGGACGCTGTCCTGAGCGTTAACCTTAAAGGCGCCTTCCTCTGTACAAGGGCTGCATTCAAGGTAATGAGCAAACAGCGCTATGGCCGTATCATCAATATAGCTTCAATCGTCGGTCAGATGGGCAATGCCGGACAGGCCAACTATTGCGCCAGCAAGGCCGGCTTGATCGGTCTTACCAAATCCAACGCACGCGAGATGGCCAAGCGCAATATTACCGTCAATGCCGTGGCTCCCGGCTTTATCTCTACTGCTATGACCGATGCACTCTCTGACAAGGTACGTGCGGAACTGACTTCGCAGATTCCTATGGATCGCCTGGGTAGTGCCGATGATATCGCAAATGCCGTTCTTTTCCTGGCATCTGAAGCATCAGGATACATTACCGGACACGTTCTGGCGGTTAACGGCGGCATGTACATGTAAACCTCGGGTAAGGTTCCGGTTAAGATCAGGATTTTCCTTAACATCCTCTTTAACCATGACCCGGGTTCAAAATATCAATTGACTTTTAAGTATTTCATGCTTAATTACCAAACACGAGCTTTACACACGAAACCTGAAAAGGTTTAAAATCACACGGAGGTGAAAGATGTCTGACATTGCAAAACGGGTTAAAGAGATTGTTGCTGAACAGCTGGGTGTTGAAGAATCGCTGGTAGTTACCGAAGCTTCTTTCATGGATGATCTTGGTGCAGACTCCCTGGATACTGTTGAACTGGTAATGGCTCTCGAAGAAGAGTTCGACCTCGAGATTCCCGACGAAGATGCCGAGAAAATCCAGACGGTGAATGACGCCATCGAGTACATCACCGAGCACAGCTGATTGTTGATCCAAGTGAGAGGGAGGATGCCCTCTCACTTCCTTCCCATTCATTCGTCACTTCAGTTTACCCTATATGGAGCAAACAAACATGAGAAGAGTTGTAATTACGGGCGTCGGAGCGGTCTCACCTCTCGGATGCGGTAATGTCAGTAACTGGGATGCGCTTGTCTCCGGCAAGTCCGGCATTGGCCTGATCACTCGTTTTGACGCCAGTGATATGCCGGTCAAGATTGCCGGTGAGGTTGCAGACTTCAACGCCGAGAAATACATTGATAAAAAAGAGATCAAGAAGATGGATCTTTTTATTCAATATTCTCTGGCGGCGGCACACTATGCCATGGAAGACTCCGGGCTGGTGATCAATGATGAGAACGCCGAGCGGGTAGGGGTGCTGGTGGGAGCAGGTCTTGGTGGACTACCATCAATCGAACGCTATCACACACTGCTGAACGAGGGTGGTCCCAAAAAGATCTCTCCGTTCTTCATACCAATGCTGATTATCAACCTTGCTCCCGGTCATATTTCGATCCGCTACGGTGCCAAAGGTCCGAACCTCTCCTCTGTTTCCGCCTGTGCTACCGGTACGCATTCAATCGGCGACGCATTTCACATGATCGCACGCGGAGATGCGGATGCAATGATTGCCGGTGGAACCGAGTCGACGGTCACTCCTTTGGGAATCGGTGGCTTTGCTGCGATGAAAGCGCTTTCCGACAGCCACAATGATTCTCCTGAAAAGGCTTCGCGCCCGTTCGACAAGAATCGCGACGGCTTTATTCTGGCTGAGGGTGCCGGAATAGTGATTATGGAAGAATACGAAGCGGCCAGAAAACGCGGCGCCAAGATTTACGCCGAAGTTGTCGGATATGGCCTGACCGGTGACGCCTACCACATGACAGCCCCGGCTGCCGGCGGTGAAGGTGCTGCCCGTTGCATGAAAATGGCATTGAAAAATGCCGGCGTGTCACCGGAACAGGTCAACTACATCAACGCCCACGGAACCTCAACCCCCTTCAACGACCTGAATGAGTCGCTGGCGATCAAATCCGTGTTCGGTGAACATTCAGCGAAGCTGATGGTCTCTTCAACCAAGTCAATGACCGGACATCTGCTGGGCGCGGCCGGTGGGGTCGAGGCGGTTTTCACCTGCATGGCGATGGACAAGAGCGTGGTACCTCCGACCATCAACTATGAAACTCCGGACCCGGAATGTGATCTGGACTATGTTCCGAATACTGCACGTGACGCAAAGATCGAGTACGCAATGAGCAACTCGCTCGGTTTCGGCGGCACCAACGCTACTCTTCTGTTCAAGAAAATCTAGACGGGTGGATTAAAATGATTGTAATCGGAAGCGACCATGGCGGTTTGAACCTCAAGACTGCGCTTAACAGTTACCTTACCCGCAGGGGGTACGAGGTCACGGATGCCGGAACCAACAGTGATGCATCCGTTGATTATCCGGATTTCGGACAAAAAGTTGCCGAAGCTGTAATAGCAGGCCAGGCAGAATTGGGAATCCTGATCTGTGGAACGGGTATAGGCATGTCGATTGCTGCCAATAAAATTCCCGGAATCCGGGCGGCCCTGGTAACCGATGTTTTCATGGCGCGCATGGCCAGGGAACACAACAACGCCAACATCCTGGTGCTTGGTGGTCGGGTTCTTGACGAACAGAAAGCCTGCGACCTGGTCGGAGCCTGGCTGGATGCCTCTTTTGAAGGGGGACGCCATCAGAACCGACTGGACAAGATCACGTCACTGGAACAGAAGTACAACAACTAGCCGTACCGGAATACATCTCAATGAAGAGCGGGACCTGCTGCGGCACGAGTCCCGTTTCTTGTTTCCCATCTCTGTAAATATTCATCATACAAAGGAGTTAAGAAATGTCGATTCTTGCCAGTTTTGATCCCCAGGTAGCCGAAGCCATCCGCCACGAAACCGAACGCCAGGAATACAATCTGGAGCTGATCGCCTCCGAGAATTTTGTCTCTGAAGCTGTCCTGGAGGCGCAGGGTTCGATCATGACAAACAAGTATGCTGAAGGCTATCCCGGCAAGCGTTACTATGGCGGCTGCGAACATGTGGATGTTGTCGAACAGCTGGCCATTGACCGAGCCAAGGAACTGTTCGGCGCCGAACACGCCAATGTTCAGCCGCATTCCGGATCACAGGCAAACATGGCGGTCTACTTCGCCGCCTGCAAACCCGGCGATACGATTCTGGGCATGAATCTCTCCCATGGCGGGCACTTGACGCACGGCAGCCCGGTAAACTTCTCCGGCAAACTGTTCAATATTGTCCCTTATGGTGTTTCGCCGGAAACCGAGACTATCGATTACTCCGAGGTAGAGCGTCTGGCAGTCGAGCACAAGCCAAAAATGATCGTGGTTGGTGCCAGCGCCTATCCACGTATCATCGATTTCCCCGCATTCCGTACTATCGCTGACAAGGTAGGTGCGGTGGTTATGGTGGATATGGCTCATTTTGCAGGCCTGGTTGCTGCCGGAGTGCACCCCAGTCCGGTTCCTTATGCCGAATTCGTCACAACCACAACACACAAAACCCTGCGCGGCCCACGCGGCGGCATGATCCTCTGTCGCGAGGAATATGCAAAGACCCTGAACTCCCAGATATTCCCCGGCATCCAGGGCGGACCGCTGATGCATGTTATCGCCGCCAAGGCGGTGGCATTCAAGGAGGCCTTGCAGCCGGAATTCAAGGCATATCAGCAGCAGATAGTGAACAACGCCAAGGCTCTGGCCGCTGGACTTACGAAGCGCGGATTCAAACTTACCAGTGGCGGTACCGACAACCACCTGATGCTGATCAACTTCTCCGGCAGTGAAATAACCGGCAAAGCGGCTGAGGAGGCACTTGACAGGGCCGGCATCACCGTTAACAAGAATACGGTGCCGTTTGAAACCCGCTCGCCATTCGTAACATCAGGTATCCGGGTCGGTACGCCGGCCTGTACCTCACACGGCCTCAAGGAAGCCGAAATGGAACTTGTTGCAGGATTTATCGCAGATGCAGTTGCAAATATCGGCAATGATGAAAAACTGGCCGCTATCAAGACCCAGGTCAACCAGTTGATGAAGCGTTTCCCTCTCTACGCAAACAGACTTGCCTAATATCAGATTTTCTGTTAGTGACGAGGCCCGTCGGATAGATTCCGGCGGGCCTTTTTAATAATGCTGTTTTTGATTATTTATCGATTCAGGAGGTGTGCAGCATGAGCGAAAAACGTTTTCTGACGCCGGTAGAAACTGCTCACACGATAATACAGAACGGTCGGCGCGTACTGCACCAGAACTTCGGGCGCACCTTTGTCCTGAGTCTGCTGGCCGGTTTTTACATCGCATTCGGAGCACAGCTCTCAACGGTTGTGACTCAGGACGCAGCCCAATTCGCCGGGTTTGGCATATCCCGGTTGCTGGGCGGTTCCGTTTTTTCGGTCGGTCTGATGCTGGTAATTATCTGCGGAGCTGAGCTGTTCACCGGCAACAGCCTGCTGGCAGGCACTGCGCTGCATGGTGAGATTTCCTGGGGCAAACTGGCAGAAAACTGGGCCGTGGTGCTGGCTGGAAATTTCATCGGTTCACTGTTTTTCGCCTGGCTCATGTTTGAGACACGACTGTGGGAACATGGCTCCGTGGCTGACCAGGCATTGAAGATTGCAACAGCAAAATGCAAGCTCTCCTTCACAGCCGCCTTCGTGCGGGGAGTACTCTGCAACTGGCTGGTCTGCCTGGCGGTGTTCATGGCAACCGCCGCGAGGGACGTAACCGGAAAGATGCTGGCCTGCTTCATTCCGATCATGACCTTTGTTGCCAGCGGTTTCGAACATTCGATCGCCAACATGTACTACATACCAACCGGACTCTTTCTCTCCAGCGAACTTGCCAGACCCGACACTGTTCTTAACTGGCATGCCTTTATCATTGACAACCTGTTGCCGGTGACTGCCGGGAACATTGTCGGTGGCGTTGTATTCGTTGCTTGTGCTTACTATTACACACATATAGATGTACGGAAGCCGGAAAAGTAAAAAAATTGTGTAAACTGTTGAAGCTTGACTTCCTTGACTTTCCGGCCTCTATTTGGCACTATGCCTGCTTATGAAAAAATCAACCAGACAGATACATATCGGCTCGGTAGCCATCGGTGGCGATGCCCCCTGTTCGGTACAGTCCATGTGTTCCACCGATACACGCGACGTGACGGCAACAACGGACCAGATCCGGAGACTGGCCGGCGTAGGCTGTGAAATCGTGCGCTGTGCCGTGCCTGACATGGATGCTGCAGTGGCCTTGGGACAGATAAAGAAACTCAGTCCGATTCCTGTAATCGCTGATATCCATTTCGACTACAAACTGGCACTGAGGGTTCTCGAAGAGGGAATTGACGGACTCAGACTGAACCCAGGCAACATCGGTGAAAAATGGAAAGTAGCTGAAGTAGTCAAGTCTGCTGCCGAGCGCAAAGTGCCGATCAGGATCGGTGTCAATGCCGGCTCACTGGAGAAGGAACTGCTTGAACGCTACGGTCATCCAACGGCCGAGGCCATGGCTGAGTCGGCATTGGGACATATCCGCATCCTCGAAGAACTTGACTACCGTGAGATCAAGGTTTCCCTGAAAGCCTCAGACGTGATGAAAACCGTATCTGCCTACCGGCTGCTCTCGGAACGGGTAGATTACCCGATGCACATCGGCATCACCGAGGCAGGCACTATCTTTTCAGGCACGATCAAATCCTCGGTCGGATTGGGAATTCTTCTGGCCGATGGTATAGGCGATACCATGCGTGTATCTCTGACCGGTGATGTTCTGGATGAGGTCAGGGTAGGGTACGAAATCCTGAAAAGCCTCGGACTGCGCCAACGTGGAGTCAACTTTGTTTCCTGCCCAACCTGTGGCCGCTGCCAGATAAACCTGGTCAAGGTGGCCGAGGATGTGGAGCAGCGCTTGCAGGGAATAGACAAACGGATAACGGTGGCCGTTATGGGATGCGCAGTAAATGGCCCGGGAGAAGCCCGCGAAGCCGATGTCGGCATTGCCGGCGGCAAAGGGGAGGGGTTGCTGTTCCGTCACGGAGAGATCGTTCGCAAAGTTCCAGAAGATCAGCTGGCCGATGCCCTGATAGAAGAGATCAACAAGCTTTAGAAATCGAAAACTTTTGCACTGAGGTTCCAATGCTTTATTCCAGATATTTCATCCCGACCGTAAAGGAAACACCTTCCGACGCCGAGGTTATCTCACACCAGTTGATGTTGCGGGCCGGCATGATACGCAAGCTTGCCGCCGGCATCTACAACTACCTGCCGATGGGACTGCGCTCGATTCGCAAGTTTGAAAACATCGTCCGTGAAGAGATGAACAAAGCCGATGCAATCGAAATGCTGATGCCTGGTGTACAGCCGGCAGAATTATGGCAGGAGTCCGGCCGCTGGGCATTCTACGGCAAGGAACTGCTGCGATTCAAGGACCGCAAGGATGCCGAGTTCTGCATGGGACCTACCCATGAAGAAGTTATCACCGACATGGTGCGGCGCGAGATCAAGAGTTACCGCCAGATGCCGATCAATTTCTACCAGATTCAGACCAAGTTCCGCGATGAAATCCGTCCACGGTTTGGCCTCATGCGTGGTCGCGAATTCATCATGAAAGACTCCTATTCTTTCGATGTGGACAGCCAGGCTGCCGACAAATCCTATGACAAGATGTTCAATGCTTATATGCGCATTTTCGAACGCTGCGGCCTTAATTTCCGGGCCGTGGAAGCTGACACCGGCAGCATCGGCGGGTCATCATCGCACGAGTTCATGGTGCTGGCTGACTCGGGGGAAGACGCTATTGTTTCATGTGATTCCTGCCGATATGCCGCCAATGTTGAAAAAGCCGAATCCAGGGTTATGCAGGAAAACGTTGCCGGAGGTCAGGAGCCGCTTGATAAGACTGCTACCCCCGACAAGAAGAGCATTGCTGATGTCGCCGAATTTCTTGGACTTGCAACAGACCGGACGATAAAGGCACTGGTCTGCGCTTCCGATGCCGATGAGTTCGTGATGGCGCTGCTGCGCGGTGACCATGAACTTAACGAAATCAAGCTTAAGAATGCCTTGGGTTGGAATGAGATCAGGATGGCCACCGAAGAAGAGGTCCAGCGCCTGACAGGATCGCCGACCGGTTTCCTCGGGCCGGTCGGATTGAAGGAAAAACTTTTCGTGGTTGCCGACCTGCTGGTGCAGAATATGTCCAATGCGGTCATCGGTGCCAACGAAAAGGACATGCATTACCGTAGCGCCAATCCCGGACG
Organism: Geobacteraceae bacterium; assembly: GCA_032469775.1. GTDB lineage: Bacteria > Desulfobacterota > Desulfuromonadia > Geobacterales > Pseudopelobacteraceae > JACRCG01. The sequence continues at coordinate 25,704 of JAWDJY010000002.1, forward strand.
TGATTTCACTCCCGATCGATATGTTGACATCCGTAATGTAGTGGCTGGAGACTGCTGCTCACGCTGTGATGAAGGCAAACTTGAGATGTGGCGTGGCATCGAGGTCGGTCATGTATTCAAGCTGGGAACTAAATACTCCAAGGCGCTGAATGCAACTTACCTTGATGCAAACGGCAAGGAACAGATCATCTTCATGGGGTGCTACGGCATAGGGATAGGGCGCACCGTGGCAGCTGCCATTGAACAGAACCACGATGAGAACGGCATCATCTTCCCGATTCCGATCGCACCGTTCCATTGTTCCGTGGTGGCTATCAATGCCAAGGACAAAGGCGTAATGGCCGAGTCCGAAGAAATCTACCTCAAGCTGGAGAAACTTGGGATCGAAGTCCTGTTCGACGACCGCGACGAACGTCCCGGTGTCAAATTCAAGGATAACGACCTGATCGGCATTCCGTTGAGGATTGTTGTCGGCAGCAAGGGGCTTGCGGAAGGCAAGGTTGAAGTCAAGATCAGGTCCACCGGAGAGGTGCTGTCGCTACCGATTGATGACGCCATTGCAACAGTGCGGCAAATGGTCGAATCTGCCCTGGAATATAAAGAATAATTATAATCTGATGACTAGAGGGTGTGATGCAGCAGACTAACCCGATATGGGATACACAACATGAATGCATGCCGCGCGAGGAAGTGGAACAGCTTCAGCTGGAACGTCTCCAGGCGACTCTGAATCGTGCGTATAAGAACGTCACCTGCTACCGTACCAAGTTTAATGATTCAGGGATTGTTCCCGAAGATGTTACATCTCTTGATGATCTTTCCAAGCTGCCGTTTACCACTAAGGAAGATCTTCGCCTGAACTACCCCTACGGCATGTTCGCTGTGCCGTTGCGGGAAGTAGTCAGGATTCATTCGTCTTCCGGGACGACCGGCAAACCGACCGTTGTCGGCTACACCAAAAACGATCTGAAGATCTGGTCCAACCTGGTGGCGCGCATGATGACCGCAGCCGGAGTAACCCATGACGATGTTGTCCAGGTTGCTTTTGGCTACGGCATGTTCACCGGCGCTTTCGGCCTGCATTACGGTTCCGAATTGATCGGAGCTGCTGTCATTCCCATGAGTGGCGGCAATACCGACAAGCAGATCATGATCATGCAGGATTATCGTTCCAGCGCTCTGGTCTGTACACCCAGTTATGCCATTACATTGGCGGACCGGATTGAAAAGCAGGGTATAGATCCCAAAACCCTGGCTCTCAAGGTTGGCCTGTTTGGCGGCGAACCATGGTCGGAAGCGATGCGCAGGGAAATCGAGTCACGTCTACAGATCAGCGCAACGGACAATTATGGACTTTCGGAAATCATAGGTCCTGGCGTGGCCGGGGAGTGTCACTGCAAAAACGGCATGCACATTGCCGAAGATGCATTTATTGCCGAGATCATAGATCCGGAAACCTGTCAGGTACTGCCGCCGGGAAGTGTTGGTGAGCTGGTTCTGACTACGATCTGCAAGGAAGCCTTTCCGATGATCCGTTATCGGACCAGGGACATTACCAGCCTTGACTACACAACCTGTGAATGCGGGAGAACCATGGCACGAATGAAAAAAACCATGGGACGCTCTGATGACATGCTGATTATAAAGGGTGTCAATGTTTTCCCGTCCCAGATCGAAGAGGTTCTGGTTGCTATCGAAGGATGTGAACCGCATTATCAACTGGTTGTTGACCGTAAGGGCGCACTTGATATACTGGAAGTCTGCATAGAAGTGCGGGAGAACATCTTCTTTGACGAAATGAAAAAACAAAGGGCGTTCCTGGATATGGTAGGGAAACGGATTGATTCCGTATTAGGTGTGGGAGTATCGGTCAGACTGGTTGAACCCAACAGCATACCACGCCATGAAGGAAAGGCCGAGCGGGTTATCGACAGGAGACAGACACGATAATCGTTCATCAAGTAAATTTTTGACCCTCAAAAAACCGCTCACCTGCGAAATTATGGGAGCGGTTTTTTGCTGATATAGTCTTGATAAATGTAATACTGATATACGAATCCTTCGCCTGATCGTTTTAACTATGCTAACGCGTTAAACGAAATATCCGGGGCTTGGGAACAGGAATATATGATAAACAGAAAATTATCGGCGGGAGATATTATCGACGCTCGTTGCACGCGTTGTCGTGAAATACTGAATCACAGAATCGTTGCAATGGTTGAAGACAGGGTCGTCAGGGTGGAATGCAATACCTGCGGCGGAGTACACAACTATTATCCGCCACCAACGCCCAAGGAAGCTAAAGCGGCAAAAGCAGCCAAAGAAACATCAGCATCATCAAGGGCAGTTTCAACAGCACGAACTCCAAAAAAGAATCCGAACGACGCCGAGCGCGAAGAGTGGGCATCGCTCAGGCCAACCATGCAGATTGAACGTGCGCAGGATTACGATATGAACGGAAACTACCGCGTCAACACACTTGTCAAACACTCAGCATTCGGATTCGGAATAGTAAAGCTACTGATAGCTCCCAACAAAATGCAGGTACTATTCCAGGACGGAATAAAGCTACTGAGGTGCCAGTAGAAATCATATCCGCTACACACCATATAAAACACCAAACATATTATGTAGTGTTGCGGCACACGCAACTTGACATAATATATCTTATGGGCGATTTATGCTGGCTGTACAATTAACTTGCATTTTTAGAGCTGTATCAGTAATGTGTCTCTGTTCACATCAAACAAGCTTTTGAGGAGCTGTTCCGCTTATGAGTAAAGAAGAAGCGATTGAAGTTGAAGGAACTGTCATTGAACCACTTCCGAACGCCATGTTTCGTGTCAGGCTGGAAAACGACCATGTGGTTCTGGCTCATATTTCCGGTAAGATGCGCAAGTATTTCATAAAGATTCTTCCGGGCGACAAGGTTACCGTTGAACTTTCTCCATACGACCTGACCCGTGGCCGTATCACCTATCGCGCTAAATAATAGATACTGATTTGTAAATTGGATATTACGAACAGGCCCGTCCATCTTGGAGGGCTTGTGTTGTTTCATTAAACCATTTGCGAGGATTCAATGTACACCGTAGCTGATCTGAAAAAAGGACTTAAAATCACCCTGGATGGTGATCCGTACCTGGTGGTTGCTTTCGACTTTGTAAAGCCCGGCAAGGGACAGGCACTATACCGGACAAAAATGCGCAACATGATCAACGGCACCCTGCTGGACAGGACCTATCGTTCAGGCGAGACCTTTGATCCCGCCAACCTTGAAGAGCGCCAGATGGAATACCTTTACAAGGAAGGTTCCCACTATACTTTCATGGATCAGGCCACGTATGAACAGGTCGTGATGGAAGAAGAGACACTGGGCGATGCCAAGAACTTCCTGCTGGAGAACCTGAAAGTCGACGTAATGCTGTTTGGCGAAAAGGCAATCGGCGTATCGTTGCCTAACTTTGTGAACCTGCGGGTAACTGCCACCGAGCAATGGGCCAAAGGTGACACCAGCGGCAACGATTCCAAGCCGGCAACAGTTGAAACCGGTTATGTTCTGCGCGTTCCCCCTTTCATTGAAGAAGGCGAGCTTATTGTTATTGATACCCGTAATGGTGAATACTCTACCCGCGTTAAGGGGTAGTTTTGATGAATAGCGATGCCTTATGGCTGCGAGCCCGGATAATCAGGGCTATTCGCTGTTTTTTTTGGGACCGGGGGTTTCTGGAAGTGGAAACCCCCCTTCTTATTCCAGCCAACGCCCCTGAAGAGTATATCGATCCAATCACAACTTCCCTCCCCTGGCAGCTTCAGACTTCACCGGAACTGTGCATGAAACGTCTGCTCTGTCGAGGTCACAACCGTCTTTTCCAGATTTCTCATTGCTGGCGTGCAGAAGAACGCGGGCAGCGACATCTGTCCGAATTTACAATGCTTGAATGGTATCGCACAGACAGTGATTACAATGCGCTGATTGCAGATTGCGAGGAGTTGCTGCAGCATATTGCAACGGCATGTCTTTCCGATTCGCCTGTTTATCGACACGAAGGAAAGACTGTTGACCCTTTTGCTCCCTGGCCAAAAATAAGCCTCCAGGAAGCGTTTATGCGTTTCAGCAATACCAGCGTATGGGATTGCCTCAAAAAAGGGATTTACGAGGAGATTATGGACGAGCTTATAGAGCCCGCCCTGGCGCAATTCTCAGCACCGGTCATCCTTAGCGATTATCCGGCTGAAATGGCCGCACTATCAAGACTGAAACCCGGTCAGCCTGAACTGGCCGAACGTTTCGAACTGTACCTGGGTGGGCTGGAACTTGCAAACGGATTCAGTGAATTGAACGATGCTGAAGAACAGCGCAAACGTTTTGTGGAAGCCAACCAGCTGCGGGTCAGGGACGGACGTTACGCTCTGCCTCTGCCGGAACGGTTTCTTGATGAACTGGACGCAATGCCGCCGTCGGCTGGCATTGCAATGGGAATAGACCGTCTGGTGATGCTGGCTGCTGGTGCTGAGAGTATTGATGAGGTCGTTGCTTTTACACCTGAACAGCTGTGAGATCCTGATATTCCACCAACTCGCCGGTATAGGTTCTCAGAAGCAGAGCATCCCCTCTCCTCTCCATAAGATCAGGCAGAATAGCCACTTTACCCTTGCCTCCAGGCAAGTCTATCACGTAATGAGGGACTGCCATGCCGGAAATATGCCCGCGAAGCGACTTGATCATCTCTAATCCGCATTCAACAGACGTCCTGAAGTGCGCAGTTCCACGCACAAGGTCCATCTGGTGCAGATAATATGGCTTGACGCGGATTTCAAGCAATCCTGTCATCAGTTGCCGCATTACGTCAGCATTGTCATTGACACCCTTCAAGAGAACGGTCTGATTTCCCAGTGGGATCCCGGCGTTAGAAAGCATCGAACAGGCTTTAGCCGAATCATCCGTAATTTCTGCAGGGTGATTGAAATGTGTGTTGATGTAAAGCGGGTGAAATTTGCTTAAAAGAGTGCACAGCTCCGGAGTAATGCGTTCCGGGAAGGTAACCGGGACACGACTGCCAATGCGGATAAAGGAAATATGCCCGATGCTTCTCAGGCGGCTCAGTATGTGATAAAGCGTCTCATCGCTGAGCATCAGCGGATCCCCTCCGGACAGTATTACATCGCGAATGGCCGTGTTTGATGCAATATATTCCAGTGCATCCATAAATCCTGCTTCATCCATCTGAAAATCGTTACTTCCGACAAGGCGCTTGCGCATGCAGAAACGGCAATAGACCGGACAGCGATTGGAAACCAGCAGAACCACCCGATCGGGATAGCGATGAATCAAACCGGGAATCGGGCTTAACGAGATCTCGTTCAACGGATCCGGGCTCTGATCAAAATCTTCCAACTCCCGTGGATCAGGCATGCACTGTTTCCAGATGGCATCGCCATTGTTTTGGATCAAGCCGGCATAATAACCTGAAAACAGAACTGGATACCGGGAAGAAACCCGCCGCTGCTCTGCAGTCATATCGTAATTATTGCAAGATTTTGCGGCATTATATCTAATGTATTGCATCAACATAATTCCATTCGATATTTATAGTTATGGGTTTTGAAAAGTCAGTCGAAAGCGATTCGAATTGGCTTGAAAATAATTAGTTATTATGGAATATACAATAGTTTATTATAGCAATTTAGAAGTAACACCATTATCCACCCGAACTACACTTTTTCCTGGTCACCCATATGTATACTAAATACTTCGGATTCAACGAAAAACCATTTACACTCACGCCAAATCCGCGTTTCATCTACCTCAGTAAAAATCATAAAGAATCATTTGCTCACCTGCTGTACGGTATCAACAATCATTATGGGTTTATTGAACTCATCGGAGAAGTCGGTACCGGCAAAACCACAGTACTCAGAACCCTCCTTGCCCAGCTTGGCGAAGAACATTACCGTTCTGCATTGATATTCAACCCTTCTCTCAGCGGAGTAGAACTTCTTCGCAGCATCAATCACGAATTTGGACTCAGCTCCAACAGTGAATACGCCAACGAGTTGCTTGCAGATCTGAACCGGTTTCTGCTGGAAGAAAATTCCAGGGGAACAACAGTCGTACTCGTCATAGATGAAGCCCAAAACCTGCGACCTGATGTACTTGAACAACTCCGCCTTATTTCCAACCTGGAAACAGAAAATGACAAACTCATCCAGATCGTACTTGCAGGTCAACCTGAATTGGAAGAGCTACTTGCCCGCCCTGAATTACGCCAGCTAAATCAGCGAATTGCAGTCCGTTACAGATTGAAGTCAATGAGCATGAACGAGACCCGTTCATACATTCGGCGTAGAATGGAGGTTGCCGGAGAAACCGGTGGAGTTTCATTCAGTCTGCTTGCGATCCGCTGGATATATCTGTACACACGGGGAGTACCGCGCATGATCAATATCCTGTGTGACCGGTCCTTGCTGGTCGCATACGGAGACGAAAAACGACGTATTAGCTCCGGAATAGTTACACGAGCCATCAGGGAAATCCTGAATGTTCCTCAGCGTCGTTACCTGAAGTTCGCATTTTCGGCCATATTGGCAATCGTTCTGATCAGTATTGTTTCCATGCTATCTGTCAGTCGGCTTCCGCGGAAGACAGAACCCGGCCCCGGGAAACTGCCTGCCGATTCAAATACTGTGGCCGTTTCATCCATACTCACTAAGACCGGAGAAGCATCAGGTTCTCATCAGCCTTCATCTCCACAAGCATCTGCTGTTGTAACACAGATTGATAAGCAGCTACTGGCACTTGAGCAGGACAGCGCCAACCTTCAGGCCTTTAACGATATCTTATCCAGATGGAATGCAGCCAAGGTAAAGGTGCTCGACAGCCGGCTGAAAATACCGGAAACCGCTGCGGTTCTGGCCAGAAACCGGCATCTCAGAATCACCGAAATCAAGGCAACCTTGCGTGAGGCAATTAACATCGACATCCCTTTCCTGCTTGAGACGCGTGTCGCCGGAAATCATGGCAAATACTATCTGGCCGTTACGTCTGTGTCTGCAGAAACTGCGAACATCTCACCTTCCCTGGCAGATCGCAATTCAGTTCCAATCAGAGAACTGGAAGCAGTGGCCAGCGGTACCTGTTATCTGATCTGGAATAACCTGTACCAGATTCCGGATAATATTTCCGTTGGTGACCGGAAGTATGAGATCAGGGCACTTCAACAGCTCTTAACTCTGGCAGGAGTTTACAATGGTCCTATTGACGGTGTGTTTGGACAAGCCGGACTTGAAGCGGTAAGGGTTTTTCAAAAAAAGCATCTTATACCCGCAAACGACACCGTTGGTGCGCAGACGGTAGCGTATTTGTACGGTTTTGACAAATCAGGCCGTTCTGCAAGCCTTAAGACGGGAAGCGCGCTATGAGCTCTATTCTGAAAGCATTGAAAAAACTTGAAAATGAAAACAGTGCTAACCTCTCGGCCCCTCTGAAGATCGACTCAGATATTTTGAGGGGCGAAACTCCGAAACGCTATTCAAATACGAGTGTTGTCCTTGCGGCATTATTGTTGTTTGCCGGCGGCTCCATAGCTACTTATCTGTTTATGAAACAGGCCAGCTCACCAGCATCTCCAGTTACTTCTAATGAAATCACCTCTTCGTCCTCCACCCGAATCAGGATTACTCAATCAACTGATGTAAAAACCGAGAAACTCCCGGAATCCATCGAGATAGCTCCCGCAAAAAACCAGGGAATCCATAAGACGACAGTTGCATCAACGCCACAAATCCGGCCTGGCGCAACCAAATCCGATCGAAACAGTTCACTTTCGCAAAAAAACCCGCCTGCAAAAATTGATGATCGTAATATTGTAAAAACTGTAACTGCAACACAACCGCAGCCACCGGTTAAAACAGCCGCTCCGGTGCTGAGGGTCAACGGGATTGCCTTTCAGGATGGCACATCAGATAACGTGGCGATTGTCAACGGCGTACCAGTTTCAGACGGGGCGATCGTGGAAGGAGCCAAGGTGGAGTCAATTCAGAAAAACAGGGTTCGCTTCAGCCATAACGGTGTGAGTTTTGAAGTTCAACTGGGCAAATCAAATCGATAGGTTTTCAGCGGGTAAGAACCCTTATGAATCTGGCCAGATAGTCCACTCCCGACCAGATAGTCAGAATCGTTGCAATCCACAGGTAGAACATGCCGATGTTATGCATGTTGACCGTTAACAACGGATGAGCAACTCCAAAGAACCAGTTGTAATCATAATGAAGAACAAGGCCCAGGATGGCTACAATTTGAAAGATGGTCTTGAACTTGCCCAGATCGCTGGCCTGTATCACAATCCCTTCGCTTGAAGCAATCCCGCGCAGACCGGTGATAATCATTTCACGTCCAAGAATTACAAGTACCATCCAGGCAGGTACCCGCCCGAATGGCAGAATCATGACCATTGCCGCCATGACAATCAGTTTGTCAGCAATCGGATCAAGGAACTTGCCGAACACGGTCACGATTCCCATACGCCGTGCCAGATAGCCATCTAGCCAATCTGTAATCGAGGCTATGGCAAAGACTGCCGCTGCCCAGAAACCTGATGTTTTGGAAGGTGACATGAGCAGGGCAGCCAGAAGTGGAATGGCAGCGATCCGCATCATTGTAAGCATATTAGGGAGATTAAGAATCTGGCTGGAACGTTCGGCTGTCATTAAATACCACTTGATTGATAAGACTGCATGTAGGAAAGAACCCTGTTTACGTAGGTTCGGGTTTCGTTGAAGGGAGGAATCCCGCCGTATTTTGCCACATTGCTGAGTCCGGCGTTATACGCAGCCAGCGCCAGAGACACATCTCCACGAAAAGTATCCAGAAGAAATCGAAGATATTTGACACCGCCTTCAACGTTGTCTTTGGGATTGAAGCGATCGGCAACCTTTAGCGACTTTGCCGTTGCAGGCATCAGCTGCATCAGTCCGCTCGCTCCCTTGCTTGAAACGGCATTGGGATTGTAACCGGATTCGGCATGGATAACAGCCTTGACCAGAGATGGACTGACGCCGTATTTATTTGCACAATCTCGGATAAGTTGCTCATACTCTGCAGGGTTGACTGACCTGGCATATTTCAGTTTGGTACGAAGCTCACGGTCTTTTTTCAAGTCCCGCATGAACACCTTGAAGCGCCTGTCGGTTGGAGCATCGGTAAAGTGAACAATGCCTTCTTCATCTTCATAACGGTATATATCCGCGCTGGACGTGGCTGCCCAGTTGACTGAAATCATAACGGCCAACAGCAGGCTGATGGATATTCTGGCAGATATTGTTTTGGCTCGCACAGTCATTGTGCATCAATAATCCCAAAACATGCGGATTTGTCAAGAGATATTCTTGCGGAACAACCTTTTGCAACAGTTTCAAATTGACATTTAGAGGGCCATGTTTTACAAACATTCTTTGCCTGAGGAGGTTAACAAAAGATGAGTGACAAACGTACAACATATAAAGATGCCGGAGTGGATATTACAGCCGGCAACAATTTCGTCAACATGATCAAGCCGTTGGTCAAGGCAACTTCAAGACCCGAAGTTCTGGCGGATATCGGCGGATTCGGCGGATTGTTCTCGCTTAATACATCAAAATACAAAAACCCCGTACTTGTTTCAGGAACAGACGGCGTCGGCACCAAACTCAAAATTGCTTTCATGGCAGACCGACATGACACGGTTGGAATCGATCTGGTAGCGATGTGTGTCAATGACATCATCGTCCAGGGTGCAGAACCACTCTTCTTTCTCGATTATCTGGCAACAGGAAAGTTGTTACCAGAAAAGGCAGCCGAAATAGTCAAGGGTATTGCCGAAGGTTGCAAACAGGCCGGATGTGCGCTGATCGGCGGTGAAACAGCTGAAATGCCTGGTTTCTATACCGATGGTGAATATGATGTAGCCGGATTTACAGTCGGTGTTGTCGATCGCGATGCGATTATAGACGGTTCCTGCATTTCAGTCGGAAACCAGCTGATCGGGATCGCGTCCAGTGGACTGCATAGTAATGGCTATTCTCTGGCAAGAAAGCTGATTTTTGACCATATGGGACTTGAAATCGACTCCGAAATGCCGGGTACCGGCTTAAGTGTTGCCGACGTGTTGCTGACACCCACCCGTATTTACGTACGTTCAATTCTCAATCTTCTCAAGGATTTTTCGATCAAGGGTATTGCCCATATTACCGGTGGTGGACTGCTTGAAAACGTTCCACGTGTTCTGCCGAAAGGCTGCATCGCCAAAATTGACCTGAACAGCTGGCAACGCCCGGTTCTTTTCGATTTACTGCAGAATGCGGGAAATGTTGAACAGGATGAAATGTACCGTACCTTTAACATGGGAATCGGAATGGTGCTGGCGGTAGCAGAAGAACAGGCGGAGGAAGTAATCGACCGGTTGAAAGGATTGGGCGAGCAGGCCTGGATCATAGGTGAAGTCGTTTCATGTCCGGTTGGTGGCGAATGTGTTGAACTGGTGGGGGCATAATCCGATATGGCCGACAAGGTTAACTGCAAATTGGGAGTTCTTGTTTCAGGAAGCGGCACCAACCTTCAGGCGATAATTGATCATATCGAATCCGGAGACATTGCAGCAACCATAGCCTGCGTTATCAGCAACAAGCCGGATGCCTTTGCTCTGACTCGTGCAGCCAAGCACGGTATTCCTGTCGTGATCCATGAAAACAGAAATTATTCCAACAGAAATGAATATGACAAAGTAACCGTTGAAATTCTTCGCAAGTATGATGTGGAACTTGTCGTGCTGGCCGGATTCATGAGGATTCTGACAGACACGATGGTCAACGCCTTCCCCAATGCCATAATGAACATTCACCCCGCCCTGCTCCCGTCTTTTCCAGGTCTTCACGCCCAGCAACAGGCCCTGGATTACGGTGTGCTTTATTCGGGATGCACCGTGCATCTTGTCGATGGCGGTACGGATACCGGCCCAATAATTTTACAGTCTGTAGTGCCAGTGGAACAGGATGACACCGAAGAATCTCTTTCGGCAAGAATTCAGAAAGAGGAACATCGTGTCTTTCCTGCTGCAATCAAGCTGTTTGCTGAAGGAAGAATTAAGGTAGATGGCCGAAGGGTACGGATCAGTCCATGATTTGATCTGGCGCCAGTTTTTTCAACTCAACGACTCAGGCAGGAGGTATCAAAAATGGCAACCTGGAAATGTTCGTGCGGATTCAGCAAGGAAGGGCGTTGCAAACCACAGAAGTGCGAAAAATGCGGAGAGAAGGGTCAGTTTGTAAAAGTCGAGTAAAAATATTTACTTTGCTGGATTTGATCATCAAATATCTCAATCAGTGATTCATCAATCAATATGACTGCAGCTTTGATGCCGTCATATTGTTCCAGAAGCCGGCCGCTGCGGGAGACAACTCACGCGCATATCTGCGTGCAGCATAAAAATGTCTGGTGATTTCCAATCCAGGTAAGTTGATTTCAACCAACCGACCATTGGCCAGATCGTCCGAGACGGATATGCTGGATACAAATGCAAAACCAGATCCGTTCAACAGAGCCCGCCGTATCGCTTCACTGCTACCCAGCACTGCCACAATATTCAGATCCTCCCTTTTTACCATCCATGCCTTTGAAAGTGCTTCATATACCGCTTTCTGAGTCCCGGAACCATCCTCACGCACCAAGAGCGGAACTTTGCACAAATCTTCCCTGCCAGGGTGATTATTTCTCAGTGAGATCAACTCAGTAGCAGCTGCACAAATGATCGTATCGCATCCCATGGATTTGAATTCAATACGTTCATCTTCGAAATAACCTCCGACAAATCCAAGCTCGATTTCTTCTTTAATGAGTTGATCAAGCACAGAATGGCTGTCTCCCTGAAGAACTTCAAGGCGAACCTTCGGGAACTGCTTGACAAAGTTCCCCAAAGCATCGGGAATCAACCAGGCACCGGGAATATTACTTGCTCCGACCCGCAAAACGACATCCTCCATACCCAGAAATCGCCCGATGACCAGGCGCGTGTCTTCACATTCGGACAGGATTCTTTTGACGCGTTCAAAATAGAGTTTTCCCGCCTCCGTAAGCAGAGCCCCTCCCCTGCCTCTGTCGAACAAGCGGATTCCAAGTTCTTCTTCCAAACCATGTATATGCTGGCTGGCGGTTGACTGGGTAATACAGCATTTTTCCGCCCCCCTGGAAAAACTGCGGGACTCTGCAATAGCAACAAATATTTCCATCTGCTTCAATGTCATAGACACCTCATGTATTTATATAATCGATAGTATTGATCGCTATAATACAAATTATCAATTTGCCTTTCAATGCTAAAGAATGCTACTCGTAATGAAAAACATTGGAGGGATCATGATCAGGAATTTAATATTCACACTCTTAATAGTACTTGCAACCGGCTCTGCATTTGCGGCTCAATATATTAAAGCGGAGGATTTTAAAAATGCAATTGAACAGAAGAAAGACATGTTCATCGTGGATATTCAGGAGGCTGATGATTTTGACGAACATCATTTCGCCGGTTCTCTGGAAACAAATGCCTATCCGGTAAAAAGTACCGATGAGAAGAAAAGACTGGACAAGATTCTTCCAACCATCAATACCTCAGTTTTACCGGTCGTTATCATTTGTCCACGCGGTAAGGGTGGCGCAATGAATACCTATGAACATCTTAAAGCTCAGGGAGTTTCCGAAGGAAGGCTTTTCATCCTGGAAGGTGGCATGGCTGGATGGCCTTACAAAGAAATTCTGCAGCATGGACGCTGAAACCTGATGGATTGCTAATGGCAAACAAACTCAATATATTAATAAAAATGAAACCTGCTCTCATTCTCTTCGCAGTAATGTTCATTTCAATCCCGATCCATGGGACTGCAGTTGCAGAGGTGTTTAACGTAAGTAATTTTTCTTCCGATGGACTCTCAGGATGGGGAACCAAGACTTTCAAGGGCCAGACGGACTATAATCTGGTTAAGCTGAACGGGACGGTTGCAGTCAAAGCTCACAGCAAAGGTACTGCTTCAGGATTGATAAAAAGAATTTCACTAGATCCGGTGCGGTACCGTTATTTACACTGGTCATGGAAAGTCTCCGGAACACTTACAAAAGGTGATGAAACACGAAAAGACGGTGATGATTATTCCGCACGATTATATGTAGTCTTTCCGGGACGTTTTTTCTGGCAGACTCGAGCCATAAACTATATCTGGGCCAACCGGTTGCAGGTCGGACAGTTTATCCCCAATGCCTATACCGGTAATACCATGATGATTGCAGTCGAATCCGGAACATCTAAAGCCGGCCAATGGCTCAGTGAGACCCGCGACATCCAGGCCGATTACAAACGCGTATTCGGTGAATCGCCGAACGAGATCGGTGCGGTGGCCATCATGACCGACACCGATAACACCGGCGGCGAGGCTATCGCATGGTACGGAGACATTTCAATCTCCACCGACAAATAACACCACCCGCCTTGACGCACCTGCCCATACGTAGTAATCTCCCTCGGTATTAAATCACTACATTCATTCACATTAAATACACGAGGAAACATCCCATGACATCGCCAGATCTGACCTGGAATACCGCCCTGCTCTACCCTGCTCCTGATTCACCGGAATTGAAGTCTGATCTGGAATCATTTGAACAACTGGCAGCAGATTTTCGTTCCCGCTATTTCGAAAAAGTCGCACTGCTGGACAATGAAGCTCTCCTGGCGGCGATACAAGAGTACGAATCCTTGCAGACACGTATGTCAAAACCGTTCTGTTATGCCCATCTTTTATTTGCTTCAGACTCTGGAAACGAGATTTTTCGATCACTATCCCAGCGCTGTTCCGAATTGGGAAGCCGGCTTTCGCAGGAACTGCTTTTTTTTGATCTGGAGTTGATGGACCTGGAAGACAATCGCTTTGAATCATTCTGTTCCATGCCGGAAGCGGCCGGCTATATCCATTTCATGGAAGGAATCCGCAAATTCCGCCCCCATACCCTGAAGGAGAATGAGGAGCGCCTGCTGACACGCAAGGACCTGACCGGTATCCGGGCATTCACCAAGCTGTTTGATGAACTTTCGGCCTCTTTTTCCTATAAAATGGAGCTGGATGGTGAAGAACGGGAATTCACCGGAGAAGAGTTGCTTTCACTTCTGCACCACACTTCGGCCGATGTTCGTTTCAGGGCCTTCAGCGTTTTCCTGGAACGTCACGGCGAGCATGGCATCGTTTACAATGCCGTGTTCAACAACATGGCACTTGACCATGGACAGGACATGGAGCTCAGAAACTACCAGTCACCTATCCAACCTACAAACATCGGCAACGAGATCCCGGACGAGGCGGTGGAGCACCTGATGAGCATCACCGAAGCCAATTATGGCCTGGCACAGGAATATTTCCGGCTCAAGGCCGGAATGCTAGGCATGGACAGGCTGCGAAACTGTGATATTTACGCACCGGTTGCCGAAGCAGAGAAAAAGTACTCCTTCGATGAAGCCCGTACACAGGTATTAGATTCCTACCGCGGCTACGATCCTGAATTCGGTGATATCGTAGAGGCTTTTTTCACCGAGCGCCGCGTTGATGTGCTTCCGCGCACCGGCAAATCGGGCGGCGCTTTTGCAATGGGCATATCGCCCCAAATCCCGCCTTTTCTGTTGTTGAACTACACCGGCACTCTGCGCGACCTGGCAACCATTGCTCACGAAGCAGGGCATGGTTTGCATTTCGTACTTTCACAGAAACAGACCCTGCTGAATTACCATGCGCCGTTGCCACTGGCCGAAACAGCATCGGTTTTCGGTGAAATGCTGCTGACACTACGCATGCTGGAAAGTGAAAGCGATCCGGAAGTGCGCAAGTCACTGCTATGCGCCAAGATCGAGGATATTATCGCCACAACTTTCCGACAGACCGTATTGACTCGCTTTGAATTGCGTCTTCATAACGAACGCAAAAACGGCCTGCTCTCCAATGACAGGATTGCAGAGATCTGGTTGGAGGAGAATGGTAAACTATTCGGAGACTCGGTTGACATGATCCCTGCATACCGCTGGGGATGGAGCTATATCAGCCACTTCATCCACAGCCGTTTTTATTGTTACTCCTATACCTTTGCCGAATTGCTGGTGCTGGCCCTCTTTCAGAAATACCGCGAAGACGGAGAGGGATTCAAACCTGGCTACCGCGCCCTGCTGCAGTCGGGCGGAGCGTTGTCACCTGCGGATACAGCCCGTCTGGCAGGTATTGACATCAGTGCCGCTGACTTCTGGCAGAAGGGCTATGATTTCCTAAAGGGTTTGATAGATGAACTTAAAACTGTTGTGCGGGCTTAGACTTCGACAGGGCTTTTTCAATTTCCAGTGTTGTAAAGACCAATAATCCTGGAGCCATAATCCAGATCAGTGAAGACAGATCAATTGTGGTTGTATTAAAGAAACTCTGCATCGATGGAAGAAAAACCACCAGCATCTGCAGTAGAATAACGGCAATACACATTCCCAACAACAACGGATTACTGAAAAAACCGACTTTAAAAAGTGAATGGTTAAATGAACGCAGTGCCATAGCCTGCCCGATCTGGGCAAATGCCAGAGATGTAAAGAGCGCCGTCTGCCAATCGGAAGGATGATGCAACCAGTGATGCCAGGCGACACCAATGCTTGAAAGCCCGATCACCCCGCCGGTCAGCAGAATGTGGCGTAACATTCGCCTATCAAATATCTGGGCCGTGGTGGATATTGGAGTACGTCTCATGATATCCGGCTCAGGTCGTTCAACTCCCAATCCCAATCCAAGAAGACCGTCGGTCAACAGGTTTAGCCAGAGCAGTTGCAAGGGTGTCAACGGACTCGTAAGCCCCATGATCGGAAGAGCCATAACTGCTATGATTTTACCAAGATTGCCAGCCACCGAAAACTCTATGAACTTGCAGATATTATCATAGATTGTACGCCCCTCTTCCACCGCTGAGACGATCGTGGCAAAGTTGTCATCCATAAGAACCATGTCAGCGGCTTCCTTGGCCACATCTGTTCCGGAAATACCCATCGACACACCGATATCGGCCTTTTTTAACGCTGGAGCATCGTTAACGCCGTCACCGGTCATTGCAACCACATCTCCCCGCATCTGTAGTGCCTCCACTATCAGCAGCTTGTGTGCCGGCGATACTCTTGCGTATACCGATACATGACCGGCTATCCCAGCCAAACCGTCTGGACCGATCCGGTCAAGTTCATCGCCTGTAACTACTATATCATTGTCTGATATTTCCAGTGAACGGGCGATAGAAGAAGCCGTCAAAGGGTGGTCGCCTGTGATCATCACCGGGCGTATTCCAGCTTGCAGGCATTTGATTACCGCTGCATGTGCCTCCCTTCGAGGAGGATCCATCATTGCAATCAGTCCTGCGAATTTCATGTTTCCGGAAATCAGTTCAAGATCAAACAGCTGACCCGGTTCCAGACGGCTGCATATACATGCCAGCACACGCTTTCCCTGTAAAGCCAGCTTTTCGGCATCTGCGAGAATTCCGCTGATTGAGCAACTATCTCCGCAATAAGACAAAAGCACATCAGCAGCCCCTTTAGCGATAACCAAGCGGTCTCCTGGTTGCAGTCCATATGCTGCGGCCATGGGATGAGTCGCACCTGCAGAAGATACCGCGTGCATGGTAACCATGCGTTTGGTTGCGGAATCAAAAGGTATTTCTTCGATCCTGGGAAATAGGGCTTCCAGTTCCGGTTTAAGTAAATCCAACTTTGCGGCAGCAACAAGAAGTGCGGTTTCAGTTGGATCGCCCAGCATCACGACAGAACCTTCATCAACGCGCAAAACTGCATCGTTGCAAAGAGATGCTGCCAGCAGCAACAGTTTGTCGTTACAATCCGCAATTGGGTGCAGATCAGTTACTGTCATGCTATTTTCTGTCAAAGTACCGGTTTTATCGGAGCAAATCACCGTAACTGAACCGAGAGTTTCAACTGCGGGGAGCTTCCTGATCAGTGCACGGCGCTGAAGCATGCGCTGTGAACCGATTGCCAGCGTAATTGTGACAACGGCAGGCAGTCCTTCGGGAATGGCAGCAACGGCAAGACTTACAGCGGTCATCAATAGCAGCCGCAACTCTTCTCCGCGCATCAGACCCAGCATAAAATAGAGTATCGATATCAGGAAAGCGATTACTGCCAGCACCTTGCCAAGGTGGTCAAGCCGTTTTTGCAGTGGAGTCATTTCTTCAACTACATTCTGCAGCATTGTCGCTATTTTACCGAGTTCGGTCTGCATACCGGTTGCAACCACGATAACAACGCCTCGTCCGTAAGTGACTGTCGTCCCCATAAAGGCCATGTTGCGCTGATCGCCGATAGTTGCAGTATTCTCCGCCAAAACCGCAGTAATTTTTTCTACCGCTTCGGCTTCTCCGGTTAGAATCGACTCCTGTATTTTCAGATTGTATGATTCCAGAACCCTGCAATCGGCCGGGACCAGATTGCCGGCTTCCAATAACACTATATCGCCCGGAACCAGATCGACAGAGGGAATATCAACTGCTTCACCATTGCGACGGACTCGTACAAATGGAATAGCAAGTTTTTTGAGTGCCCGCATTGTTCGCTCGGCACGAAACTCCTGAAAAAAACCAAGCAGTGCGAAAAGACAGACTATCGCCATGATTGTAAGGCAGTCTTTGAGTGAGCCTACGAAGCCAGATACAATAGCCGCTCCAGTCAATATCAGGGCCATCGTTGATGTAAACTGCTCCCATAGGATCAACCAGGGGGATTTGCCACCACGGTCAAGAAGTTCGTTAAATCCGGTGGATTCCAGGCGGATGGCGGCAATTTCCGAGCTGAGTCCGGATCCAGGGTCGCTTTCCTGCACCTCTAGAATTGCGGGTATGTCCATCAGATGCCAGTTCATTCAATAGACAACCGGATCAGGCTCTTCAATCATCGGATTAAGCCGGACCGCCAGAGAGAAAAGATATGGGTAGTCTTGCTTCAAATGCTGCATGTACATCACCCATTGATAGGCAAGGTGTCCGAAAACACGCTTGATATCGCCATTAAGATGCTCTATGTCGCTGATCGGCATGTTCTCAAATGATACTCTGGCCTCCAGCTCTTCAACCAGATGGAATACAGACCAGAGCAGGTCGGTGAATTCTTCATGTTCCAACAGATTCTGGTTTTCAAGCAGCCCCACCAGAAAACTTCTTTTGCTTACCATGAAATTTTTCAACTGATTCTTGTCACAAAGACTGGAATCGATCCTGAGATCACTTTTTCGAAGATATTCCAGAGCAGATCTATATTCCTGCTCCTTCCACCCCCCCGATATCAGAAGATGGCTCTTCAGAGTATCACAAGATATGACGTATGCAGATAACTCCTTAAACAGTCTGTTTCCCACTTCACTAAAAAAAACCCCGATTACCATGTTGAGTTTGCGAATTATTGTCTGACGCTCCCGCTCTTTGAGTACCTGTTCAATCATCAGTGTAACTATAATAATATAAACAGGTAAAAAAGCGAAGTTACTCAGGAATCCAACCGAGAGATCCTTCAAATTGCCCAGCAGATAATAATCAATTCCATACAGCACAACCGAGACGGATACCAGAGCAAGCAACATCAGTTTCTTTTTTAAAACAAGTGCCTGTATCATGGATACAGCTCCCTTCTGGAAATAAATAAAAAATCAATGAGCCCTTAGTGCATCCACTATTTTCATCCGGCTGGCCCTGATTGCCGGGATCACACCACCGACAAACCCCATCGCCAAAGAGAACAAAAGTGATTTATAAATGATATCAATTGTAAGCGTAAAAGAGAACGCAAGTTCGGAAAAGGTTTGCCAATTCATGGTAGATATGGTGATAAGTTGCATGAAAGAGGCAAGCACAAGTCCTCCGCATCCCCCCACCAGACCGAGCAGAAGCGCTTCAGCCAGAAACGACGCCAATATGCTTACTCTCCGGAAACCAAGTGCCCGTAATGTACCGATTTCTGAAACCCGATTAGACACAGCCGCATACATGGTGATCATCGCACCGATTACAGCGCCTATCGAAAATATCACCGTCAGGGATACACCGAGAATACGCAGGAATTTAGCCATCGCTTCCGACTGGTCACGATAATAACGGGTCTCTCGTCGGACATCAACGGTAAGGCGCGGATCGGAGTCCAGTTTTGCCTTGACAGTTTCGAAATCATTGCTGTTGCGTAACCGAAATGTTAGAGATGAGTACACCGGACGTCGAAATGCCTGCATTAACTGGGTTGCATCCCCCCAAATTTCAGAACTGAATCCGGTAGCCCCCGCATCAAATATACCGACAACAGTCCAGTCGCGCATTCCAAACCTGAGATTCTCTCCTATTCCGCCGCCTTTAAAACGCTTGGCAATACTGCTGCCAGCAATTATTTCGGAAGATCCGGGCCGTGGCATTCGACCCTCAATAACCCGAATCTGGTCTCTCAGTCTAACTGATGCGTTATGAATTCCCCTGATTACAACATTGGCAGGCTTATTACTGCCTCTTTTGGGTAGACTGATCAGCACTACCAGTTCCTTTGCCAGAAGAAGCTCACCAAGTCGGTCGGTGGCAATCCCCGGAAGACTCTCTATGACTGCAGCCTGGGACCGCTCTATACCACTCTGGACTTCGGAGTTTGCTGCTTTGCGTGTTATGATCACGTTATCGTCCGAACCGGTTTCAACAAGTGTCTTTTCCAAACCGGCCGAAAGCATATTGATTGATGCAAAGACGAAGACCACCATGGCCATTCCTGAAGAGGTCAGAAAAGTTGTTAATTTGCGAGTGTAAAGATTACGGAGACTGTATGCAAAAGGGATTTTCATCGGCTACCCTGCCGGCAGCGAAATGACAAAGCGGCATCCTCCATCTATTGGAGACTCGACCGTCAGATTACCGCCATGAGCTTCGATAATTCGATAGCTGATTGCAAGACCAAGGCCTGATCCATGAGTTTTGGTTGTCCAGAAAGGCTCGAACAGATGACGCACAGCATCCTCAGACAATCCGGTGCCACTGTCTGTAACTGATACTCGCAAAAAAGGTATCTTATTGAATCCGTCTGCGCCGCGAAGCTGCAGAGAGGATTCGATCGTTATTGAGCCACCATCAGGCATGGCATCGGTGGCGTTGTGAAGCAGATTTATGAAAACCTGGCGAAATTGATTGGAATCAACCATGATTTCTACATGAGTCGGAATCAGATTATTTATCCTGACCGCTTCCATACGCGGATCACCGGCCAGAAAAACACAAGTATCCTCAATAAGGCTGTGCAAGTAGACTCTTTGCAAGTTCGGCTGGCTTGGTCGCGCATATGCAAGAAATTCCGTAATCAACAAATCGAGTCTATCGGCCTCACGGGTTATGATAGTAAGAAGTCGCTGATCCTGTTCGGCAATACTGCCGTGTGCTGCGAGAAGTTGTACTGAACCGCACAATGCGGCCAGGGGATTGCGTATTTCATGGGCCATACGAGCAGAAAGTTCGCCCAGCGCCGCGAGGCGATCCGCCTTTTTCAATGCGTTCTCCATACTGCGAATAGCTGTTATATCCCTGAAGTTGAGGATAAAACCGGCATGATCCCCCTTGCTGTCGTTAAAAGCTGCAGCACGAAATCCCAGGATAATCTGCTGACCAGATTTTGACTTGTATTCGAACTCCCTGTTTACAGAATCAGTCGGAAGCTTCAAACTCCCTGATAATTGAGGAAATACTTTCTCAATACTCAGGTCGTATGCGTCAGACTGGCTGAGACCTACAATCTCTTCGGCATAGGGGTTAAATACGCGTATTCTTCCTGCAACATTGGTTGTGAGCAGGCCGGTTTGACTATGAGCAACGATTGTAGAGTTCAATTGAGCAAGTTCGTCGTAATCAATGGATGTGCGCCTGAGAGCCTCCTCGCTCTGACTGGCACGCTCCGATAACATTCCAGTAATAAAACCTGTCAGTCCAAATCCCACAAGATTCAGGAAAATGGTATAGAACAACTGGGATGCCCCAACCTGCTGGGCATCATTCTGACTCAATCCGAGCACTGACAGGTAGCCGAAATACTGAAAATCGAGTATGGCTCCATATAGTATTCCACAGAGCGAAGCCGTATAGAGGGCCTCTCTGCGACCAAGAAGCATGCCCGCGACCATGATTGAAACCAGATACAGAAATGAATAGGGGCTGAGAATACCACCGGTGAACAGAATCAGAACAGTTACAAACAGCAGATCCCAGATGATCTGTAGATATGTCAGGAAGAGGTTATGCCTGTTGAGCTTAAGTGCAAAGAGGGAACCGATTGAGAACAGAAAGGAAAACGCCATCAACCTGATCACCTCAGGTTGAAAGCGTTCGTATTCGACAGTATTATTCTTATATTTCAACAGAATTGTTGAGATCAGAAACAGAAATGAAACCAATACCCTGGCATTTATGAAGAGCCTGAGCCTTCTTTCAGCCCCCATGATTAACCGCCAACTGCCCCCGCCAGTTTGAATATGGGCAGATACATGGCTACGACCAGACCACCGACGGTTGTCCCCAAAAACACCATCAGTAACGGTTCCATCATTGCGGTCATTGCAGAAACGGCATCATCGACTTCATCATCATAGAAGTCAGCAATTTTGTTCAACATGGCGTCCATGGCTCCGGTTGCTTCACCTACAGCTATCATTTGAACTACCATCGGCGGGAAAACACCACACGCAGCGAGAGGTTCGGCCATGGTCTTGCCTTCGGATATGGCCTGCCTGACCGCATAGATAGCCTCTTCAACAATCTTGTTGCCGGCTGTCTTGGCAACAATTTCAAGCCCGTCCATGATAGGTACTCCCGAGCTTACCATGGTGCCAAGCGTTCTGGTAAACTTGGCAACAGCAACCTTCCTGATCAGCGGTCCCGCGATCGGCGCCTTTAGCGCCCAGCGATCTATGTTTTTCTGCCCCACAGGCGTTGAGTAATATTTCTTGATCAACCATACAATCCCATAGAAAGCCGCAATAATTACGACAATATATCTGGACAGAAAATTACTGAGCGCGATAACGATCTTGGTAGGAGCCGGCAACTCTCCGCCGAAGTCGGCAAACATCTTTGCAAAAGTAGGAATTACGAACACCAGGATCACGCCGACGACAATTACGGCAATCGACATGATAGTGATCGGGTAGACCATGGCGCCCTTGATCTGTTTCTTCAGTTTCATCGCCTTTTCAATATAAGCCGCCAGACGGTTAAGAATCGTATCGAGGATACCGCCGATTTCTCCGGCTGCGACCAGATTAACAAATAACTGATCGAACGCCTTGGGGTGCTTGGCTAGAGCATCCGCAAAAGTGGAACCGCTCTCAACACTTTCCTTGACCTTGCCGAGAATCTCTTTAAATGCTTTATTCTCCTGCTGATTAGAAAGAATGTCCAGACACTGCACCAACGGCAGGCCGGAATCAATCATCGTGGCAAACTGACGGGTAAAGACGACCAGATCCTTGGTCTCAATTTTGCCGCCCCCCCCGAATTTGGGCAGTTTAAAGCCTATTCCCTTGGACTCGGCCTTAATTGATATATTGGTAAAACCATATTTCTTCAATTGAGCCTCAACAACCTCGACTGTCGCGGCTTCAATTACACCTTTTTGCGTACCACCTGTTTTTGTGCGCGCTTCCCAGTTAAATTTTGGCATTACTGTTCTCCTTGCTAATTAATCAGCGCATTGGTGGGCGGCGCTGCATACCTGCAGCAGGATTGTTGATCATCTGCTTCAACTCATCCGGGTCTTGGGAACGTCCCAACGCTTCTTCGAGCGATATCTGCCTTTTTTGGAACAGAATGAACAAAGATTGATTCATCGTCTGCATCCCATATTTTTCCTGCCCGACCTGCATCTGGGAATAGATCTGGTGTACCTTGTCCTCGCGTATCAGATTGCGGATAGCGGCATTCGGCACCATGATTTCCAGCGCCAGGGCACGACCTTTTGTACCCATTTTGGGAATCAGAGTCTGTGACATGACCCCTTCGAGAACAAATGAAAGTTGGGCACGAATCTGGGTCTGTTGATATGGAGGGAAGACATCTACTATACGGTTGATGGTCTGGGCACATGAATTGGTATGCAATGTTGCAAGACAGAGGTGACCTGTTTCGGCGAGTGTCAGGGCTGCTTCAATTGTCTCAAGGTCGCGCAGCTCTCCGACGAGAACAACGTCAGGATCCTGGCGCAGCACATACTTGAGCGCATTTTTAAATCCCTTCGTATCGGCACCCACCTCACGCTGGTTGACAAGACACCCCTTGTGAGGATGAAGGTATTCGATCGGATCTTCAATTGTGACAATATGCTCACGACGGTTGATATTGATATAATCAACAATTGAAGCCAGAGTGGTGGACTTGCCGCTACCGGTCGGACCGGTGACCAGAATCAACCCGCGTGGTCTAGCGGCAAGTTCCGGAACGATCGGAGGCAGGTTGAGTTCTTCAAAGGTAAGTATTTTATAGGGAATAACCCTGAATACACCGGCAACGGCGCCACGCTGAATGAACATGTTACCCCTGAATCGGGATAGACCCTTGACACCGAATGAGAGATCAAGTTCGTTTTCTTCCTCAAACTTGTGTTTTTGAGCATCAGTGAGCACACTGTAACAGAGCTGTTTGGTTTCAACCTGATTCATCGGTGGAAAATCCATCGGCAACAGGTGGCCGTCAACACGCATCTGCGGAGGAGAGTTGGTAGTTATGTGGAGATCAGAACCGTTCGATTCTACAAGAATTTTTAAAAGCTGATGAAGGTTTAGCATTAAATGATCTCCCGGTTAGTCATCAGATATGGTTACACGCAATACTTCCTCAAAGGAGGTTACGCCTTCCTTGAGTTTCGTAAGACCTGATTGTCGCATGGTTTTAATACCGATACGCATTGATTCCCGCTTGATTTCTGCTGTATTGGCGCCATTCAGGATGAGTTCCTTGATCTCTTCGCGCATCGGCATCACCTGGTAAAAACCTACCCTGCCCTTGTAGCCGGTGTTGTTGCATACCGGACAACCTTTGCCACGCATGCAGACATAAGTGGGGGCTTCGTCAGGCGGAACGCCGGCATCGATCAACGCCTGCACCGGAATATCTTCCGGTTGTTTGCATTCACTGCACACCCTGCGCGCCAGACGCTGAGCGGTAATCAGGTTAACTGCCGATGCAACCAGAAAAGGCTCGATACCCATATTAAGCAAACGGTTGATCGTAGCAGGAGCGTCATTGGTGTGAAGAGTTGAGAGAACCATGTGGCCGGTCAAGGCTGCCTTGATTGCAATTTCAGCTGTCTCAAAATCGCGAATCTCTCCGATCATTATTATGTCAGGGTCCTGTCGAAGAAAAGATCGCAACGCAGCCGAAAAGTTGAGTCCGATATCCTCATGCATCTGCACCTGATTTATGCCGGCAAAGTTGAATTCGACCGGATCTTCGGCAGTTGAAATATTTTCGGAAACCTTGTTCAATTCCGCGAGGGCCGAATAGAGTGAAACAGTTTTACCGCTACCTGTAGGTCCGGTGACCAGAACCATACCGAATGGCTTGTGGATTTCATGCATGAAATTACTCAAGGCATCCGGCTCATATCCAAGCTTTGTCAAATCGGTCTGAAGATTACCCTTATCCAGCAAACGAAGACATATCTTCTCACCAAAAAGAGTCGGAAGAACGGATACACGGAAATCCATATCCTTTCCTCCACCGAGCTTTATCTTGATGCGACCGTCCTGAGGCAGACGTCGTTCGGCTATGTCCAACTCGGACATGATCTTGATACGTGAGGTTATTGCATTTTTCAGTTTCAACGGCGGCTTCATAACTTCATAAAGAATCCCGTCGATACGGTAGCGGACTCTGAAAACCTTTTCATAAGGTTCAATATGAATATCGCTGGCTTTCTTTCTGATTGCGTCCTGCAGGATCGCGTTAACCATTTTTACAACCGGAGCATCCTCGGTGGCTCGTTCCAGCGACCCGACATCGATGTCTTCGTCATCTCCGACGATTTCCATGTCCTCGACATCGAGATCACTCATTACATCGGCAAGTGACGCAGACTGATCATAATATTTATCTATCGAGGCCTTGATATCAAATTCCGAGGCAACAACCATTTCGATGTTGTAGCCGGTCATGAATTTAATATCTTCCAAAGCAAACAAATTGGAGGGATCGCTTACAGCGACTATCAGGGTAGCACCAGCCCGGTTCACGGGGACCAGCTGGTATTTTTGAACAACTTCTGGCGGGATTATCTTGGTTACTGCCGGGTCAATCTCATAATCGGCGAGCTTTACGATCGGTACACCATACTGCCTGGAGAGAAAAGAGGTTAAATCTTCTTCCGTCAGAAGATTTTGTTTAATTAGAATAGTACCAAGCCTGAGCTGATTGCCTGAAAGCTTCTGCTCTTCCAGTGCCTGACCAAGCTGCTCTCTTGTAATTAAATTATTCTTAACCAGGATTTCTCCCAGCCTGTTTGACTGCATGAATCCTCCGCCAACCGTTTAGAATCGCCATTCTAGGAGGAATAGCAACTCATGTCAAGATGTAGTTAGGAGCAGCAAATACCGTTTAAAAACAGCTTCATCAAACCTTTAGGCGGAGTTTTACCGGTCCAGATATTGAAGGCGCGTTCTCCCTGCGCAGCAAGCATTCCCAATCCATTTGACACCATGAGTCCCATTCCGGATGCTTCATGAATTAAAGGAGTTATCAGCGGTGAATAAACCATGTCGTAAACTTTAGCAGACTTTGGCAACATGGCAAGATTGAGGAATTCTATTCGGTCGCCATTCATTCCAACCGAGGTTGTATTCACAATTAATGAAGTACCAGGAAGGTATTTTGCACTCAGTTCCTCTGTTTGAACATATTCAATACTGACGTCAGGATATCTCGAGATCATATCAGCTTTGAGAACAGAGGCCTTTTCAACCGTGCGGTTAACAATGACAATTCGCTTTGCCTCCGCCCGGCAGAGAGCTGCAACGGCCCCTCTGGCCGCACCGCCGGCACCGATTATCACGATCGTGCCATCAGAAGGTACGAAATCCAGATCTTCGGCAAGAGAGCACACCAGACCGTCTCCATCGGTATTATAACCGATCATTTTGCCATCGTTATCTATAAGTACGGTGTTAACGGCACCGGCGTCCTCAGCGCTTTTGTCAAGTACGTCCAGGTAACGTATTATTTCAGTTTTGTGGGGTATGGTCACATTAAAACCACACAAGCCCAAAAAACGAAGACCTGAAACACATTCTTCAAGTTTTCCGGGTGCGACGGCAAATGGCACATACACGTAATCCAGGTTACAGGCGGCAAAAGCTGCGTTCTGCATTGCAGGCGACAGGGAATGCTTGACAGGATATCCGATAATACCGACGACTCGCGTTGCTCCACTTACTGTTAACATAAAATTACCTTGCCAGACCGAAGCGCATGCGAATCTGGTCCGCAGCGAACTTCATCTCGGGAGATATCTGCTCAGCACGTTTAAGCATCATCATTCCATCCGCAATTCGATTTATGCCAAGTAAAAACTCACCGGACTCAACGTAGCTGTTGGCATAAATCATGATTGCCTTACCGGTGTCGAGATCGAGAAACGAGATTTTTTCGAAGATACCGCGACTGCTGTAATTATCCCATATTGAATTATCAGGAAGTCCGACCGGATCATTCATTCTTCGGATACGATAAACAATTCCTTTCTGAACCGGCACGTATTCTTTGAATTCAACGGAATATCTGGTTGAAAAGTCAATATATACCGGCCTGACTCCCAGGCTTTCCGTTACGGCTATCCTGAGTGCCGTTTCCGGACCTGATGATACAACATCAAACTTCCTGAGATTACTATCAGCAAAAAGCCTGGGCATTGAATCCAGATACCAGTCGAATACCAGATGTGGCGTATGGGGAAGATCAAGGTCTTCACGCATTCGCTCCACACCTTGCAGATACCAGAGCGGAAACGCCCCGCTGTCTCCCCAGGTGAACATGACCGCATTCTGAGGCAATGAGCGGAGAGAATTTGTCGCATAGTCAAAGGCAATATAGTTGTTGTGCTGATCATTCTCATAATAGTTTACAGCACACAAAGCCGTTGGAAGTGAAAAGAACAGTACGGCGCAGAGTGCGTAAACTGACGTTCCTATCTGAGCCGGAATCCGCGCATTTCGAACCGCATAATCAAGCAGTGAGAACAGACCAAGTCCGATCAATACCGCCGAAACGAGATACAGTGGGGTAAAAAACTCCTCGGTTAAAAATATCAGGTCAAGCAATGTATTGAAGTAGCCGGCGATAACCAGCAGAAAAACGATCACCGACGTCAAGTAGGCTGCAAAAAAAGTACGGTTCTTCTTCCAGACGTAAACAAGGCCCATAATAAGTAAAACAGCCCCCAACCAGGTGAATTCACGAGGCACGTTAAAGGCTTTGATCTGCGCCCACAACAGTGACATATCGCGCGAATGCGGTTCCGAGGGGTATCCCCTGCGAAGAAAGTGCCACAGGAACTGGTCAATAGTTTTTGAATCCCCCCAGTTGAGCAAAGGATTACGGGTTGCACGGAGCGGCAGATAGAGTTGAATTGAAAATCCAATCATTGCAAATACGGTCGCCAGGATAAGCTCCCGCACTCTTTTGATCATTTTCCAGTCTGTCATCATGATCATTAAAAACCAGGCCGGCAACAGCAAAACTACCGTCTGATGAACAGCCATCGCCATTCCTGCCAGAAAAGTGCAAACATAGATGTATGAGGGGCGGTCGTTACCGTTGATATAACAGTCACGCCATTTCAAAAGCAGGAAGAAAATTACCGCCGTGATAAACGCAAGCAATGGATAAGGCTTGTCATGATTGGACTGTAGCCACAATCGCGGAGTTGCGCTGAAAGTGAGGGCTGCCGCCAAACCGGCCAATTTTACAACTATGCGGTTGAAGCGTTCATTTTCAAGCAATGATTCCTGCTTCAACAGGTAGGTTGTCAATACATATACGACCAGGCAGGCCAGTGAGGAGGAAACTGCAGTAGCAACGTTGATGCGGAAAGCAATGTTGCCGAACGGTATCCAGGTGAACGGTTTGGCGTACATCAGAAAAAGCGGATAACCGGGTGAATGTGCTGACCCGAGTGATGCCGCGGCAGTCAGGAACTCACCGCTGTCAAAAAAAGTCACGGAAGGTGCAAGGGTTGCCATATACAAGGCAAACGGGATGATACAGGAAAGGATTAGAAAAGGGTCTAACATGCTTCGATTGAATCTGAATAAGCTCATCGGATACTTTCCGCCCTCTGAATGTCATTAAGAGAGATCTTGTTACTCCACAGGTGATAAAAGCCGGCAATGATAACCGGAAAAAAAGCAGTGCCGTGGATGACCAGCGCGATACTGACTGATGCTGTTTCCGGAATCCCGAAAACCGAGAGTCCCTTGTAACAGGCATAGTGATAAGTACCTATGAAACCGGGAGATGCTGGCACCATAACGGCAAAAACCAGCAGAACCATTATAAACATCGATGCCGTCATTGGCAGGTTTATTCCGAATGAACGCAAAATCATATCAACCGGAAGGACGGCAAAAGTCCAGATCAATATCGATGTTACTACAATCATTGCGATATGTGGCCCGCGCAGGGACAATCTTATTCCACCTATAAAAGAACCCATCATCGGAATCACACGTTCCGAAAAGCTGCTTGGAAACGGCTTCAGCAGAAAACCGACCATTGAAAGCGTACGCTGTGTCTGACGCTTCAACAGAAACAGGAAAAACAGAATGCCGCAATATAAAAGGAACATTACTGTCCCGCCCGCTTTGATGGCCGTCGAAGCATCTTCCATACCAAGCGGCAGTTTGACAGTAAACAGTGTAATCAATAACATAACCAGCACGGTAAAACCGTCAAAGAGCCGGTCAATGACCAATGATGCAAAAACCGAAGGTGTTTCCAGCTGTTCGCGCCTGGCCAGAGTATAGGCACGAACAAATTCACCCAGACGTGCCGGAAGCAGATTATTGGCCATATAACCGATTATCGTAGCCGGATACAGTGAAGAAAGCGGGATCACCTTTTCTGATATCAACAGATAACGCCAACGCACCGCTCGTAGAAAATAGCTTGTAAATGTAAATGCAACCGCCAGAAGTATATAGCGGTAATCAACCGTAAGCAAAACAGTTACAAGTTGCTTGAAATCGATCTTACGGAATAGCAGCAGCATGAAGAAAACACTGATTCCTATGCCAAGCCAGAATTTTAAGTCTATTTTTCTATTCACAGCGATTCCGTAATCAGCCTGGGTTTTATCAGACATTCCTGTGCATCATCAAGAATTGCACGAGTCACTTCAACGTCATCTTTGATTGCATTCACGAGTTCTGCCGTATTAGGAAATTTTTTTACATCCCGCAGGCGATGCACAAAATAGACCGCAATTTCGCTCCCGTAAATCTCACCGGAAAAGTCGAGCAGAAACACCTCTATTGTGCGCAGCTTACCTTCAAAAGTAGGATTGATTCCGATATTGCAAGCCCCCTTAACCAATCTGCCTTCCACCGAAACTACAACAGCATAGACTCCGTCCGGGGGGATCAGTTCATTCAGGGTTGCAATATTTGCGGTTGGAAATCCCAGCGAATGGCCAATTTCGCGACCATGTACCACCTTACCGGTAATCATGTGGTAGCGGCCAAGTATTCTTGAAACAGCGGCCATATCACCGGCAAGCATCCGGCTTCTGACCAGTGTACTGCTGTAAATCATATCGCCGGTGCCAACAGGCTCAAGATCCTCAAGCGTAAAACCCAGTTCAAGGCCGAGGCGTTCCAGAGTTTCATAGTTGCCTTCCCGCCCGCGACCGAACGCATAATCGTGACCTATAATCAAATGCCGCATTCCCAGAGATTCGCAGAGAATATTACCGACAAATGATTCAGCGGCCATTTGCGACATTTCAAGATCAAAGGGTATAACCGCCAGGCAGTCCACTCCCGTATCTGAAATCAGGGCAATTTTCTGTTCAAATGTAGTTATCAGGCAGGGAGCAGTTTCAGGAGCAAGAATTTTAAGGGGGTGTGGTTCAAATGTAACAGCCACCGCCGGAAGGTTGCGACTGAGGCTGTTTGCTTTCAGACGACGAAACAACTCAACATGCCCGAGATGAACACCATCAAAGTTACCGATTGTTACAACTGATCCTTCAAAGTTGTTATTAAACATTTCCAAACCGGTTATAATCCGCATTACTAATCCCATCTCACGAAATATCAGGTTATCCGATCATTGCCAATTCCAAGCGTTTCCCCCATCTTCGCATCAGTTCGTCACGCATCGGGAGATGCTGTGGGGAGGTAAACTCCGGATCTTTCTTTATAAGTCCAAACGCTGCCTGGCGGGCCTGCTCAAGCAAGGAACCGTCACGCAGGATATCGGCTACCCTGAAGTCCGGCATACCTGACTGCCTGGTTCCGAGGAAGTCACCAGGACCTCGGATCTCCAGATCGGCCTCGGCAATCCTGAAACCGTCAGTGGTGGACTCCATTACCCGCAGACGCTTTTCACCATCTTCCGACAGCTTGCCCGGTGTAAGTAAAATGCACCGCGACCTGCAACTTCCGCGACCTACCCTACCCCGCAACTGGTGCAACTGGGAAAGGCCGAAACGTTCGGCGTGCTCGATAACCATCAGAGTTGCATTAGGTATGTCGATTCCTACCTCGATCACAGTAGTAGAAACAAGAACATCCAACTCACGGTTTTTGAAGGAGTTCATCACGAACTCCTTCTGGTCGGGACTCATCCGGCCATGGAGTAGTCCGATCCTGAGCGACGGGAACACTTCAGAATCCAGATGCTCAGCCATCTGGCTGGCGGCCTTAAGGTCAGACTTTTCGGTTTCTTCAACCAATGGATATATGATGAATGACTGCCGCCCCTGGCGAGCTTCGTCGAGGATCATATCATAGACCTGACTGCGGCGTGACTCAAAAAACAGTTTTGTTTCAACCGGTATTCTTCCCGGGGGCATTTCATCTATGACCGACAGGGAAAGATCTCCGAATAATGTCATTGCCAAAGTTCGCGGTATCGGCGTGGCGGTCATGACCAGAATATCCGGATTTGTTCCCTTTTTCTTCAGGATTCCACGCTGAAGAACACCAAAGCGATGCTGCTCATCTATAATTCCCAGACCCAAACGCGCAAACTCGATCTTTTCCTGGATAACTGAATGTGTGCCGACAACTATCTGAGCCCGACCGTCAGCAATCCTTTCAAGCAGATCCTTCCGGAGTTTTCCCTTCAGTCCGGCTGTGATCAGGCAGACATCAATTCCCATCTGCAAGCACCAGCGGTGAATAGTATGCCAATGCTGTTCGGCCAGAATCTCGGTCGGAGCCATGATCGCAACCTGATAGCCATTTTCTACGGCAACCAGTGCAGCCATCAGCGCCACCAGAGTCTTGCCGCTGCCCACATCCCCCTGCACCAGACGATGCATTGGATGTGGCGACATCATATCAAGCTTGATTTCAGACAGAACCCTTCGCTGGGCACCGGTCAGCTCGAATGGAAGCAGCTTGACCAGTTCTTTGGTGTAACGGTGATTGACCTGGAAGGCGATGCCATCCTCCAGTGCGACACCGTGTTTTTTCAAGGCAAGCCCAAGTTCCCAGTAAAAGAACTCATCAAAAACCATGGCACGGTGGGCAGGAGTTCTCCCATCGTTGAGCATGTTCAGATCTGATTCATTTGACGGCGTATGAATTTGACTCAAGGAAAGCTTTAAAGAGGGTAGCCCCGCAGGTAGAATTTCCTTTGGAATAGCACTTTCCACGTTTTCCAGGAAAGCATCCAGCACTTCTTTCATTATTCGACGCATAGCTTTCTGATGCAGACCCTCGGTCAGTGGATAGACCGGAACAATCCGACCAAAATTGGCAGGATCTGCCGCCAGAACAGAATCTGGAGAGCAACCATCGGGCAGCCATTCCGCATCCGGGTGATGCACTTCACGCTGGTAACCAAACTGATTTATCTCGCCGCTGAAGACCCCGTTCCGTCCAATCTTCCAGGTTCGCTTCATCCAGACTGCGTTGGCATGAAACCACTTGCAGGTAATGGTACCTGAATCATCCCCTAAAACGACTTCGAAAACACGCCGACCTCCCTTGGTGCTTACAGAATCCGCCGTTATAACCCGCCCGAAAAAAACTGCGGTCTGCCCAGGACGCAGACGTGCAATCGGGGTCAGTTCCCGACGGTCTTCATAGCGCAACGGAAAAAGATAGAGCACATCCTCTACCGTGCGAATTTCACGCTTCTCAAGCAAACCGGCAAGCTTTGGGCCGATTCCCTTTACAAACTGGACTCCGGTTTCCAGATTCTTTCTTTTTATCGAACTGTTAACAGCAATACCTTTACTTGTCCCAATAGGCTGTTTTGAAAGATCTATCTTTGAAATAAGAATTTTGCCATCTGATATGGAAACATCTGCCTGATTGCCGTGTGAAAGTCCGGCTTTAGCAACCAGGTTGGCTGGAATAATAAGGTTTCCATCATTTTCGACTATCAGTTTCATGGCATCATCCACGGCAAACAAAAGCCCTCACGGTAATAACCAATGAGGGCTTCGGGTTGATAGACAGGACATATTACTTGACTGCTGAGTTCAGATCCTTGACAAGTGCGTCAACATCGATGCCATGGGCATTGGCACCCTGTTCAAGACTTTCATTCTGGGCACCCATGCAGCCGACACAACCCAGATGATACTTTTGCAGGACCTGTACAGATTCCGGGTAAGTACGCATCACTTCAAAAAAAGTCATATCCTTGGTTATCTTGTCTGACATTGTATTTCTCCCTTTCAAGTGGCGCAAAGATTGCGCTTCTACTCGTATTTGATGTCGATGATTTCGTATTCTTTTTTACCGGACGGCACTATTACCTTGACCGAGTCATCAAGTTTATGACCAATCAGGGCCTTGCCGACCGGAGAAGTACAGGATATCTTGCTCTGCTTGATATCAGCTTCGTCTTCACCAACAATCTTGTAGGTGACCTCTTCTTCCGTGGCAGTATCATAAAGCGTTACCGTGCATCCAAAGACAACCTTGTCCGGCTTGAGACCGGACAGATCTACAACATGGGCACGGGCAAGTTTGCCGTTGATCTCCTGAATGCGCCCCTCGATGAAGCCCTGGCGATTCTTGGCCGCATCGTACTCGGCATTTTCAGACAGGTCGCCGTGAGCACGAGCTTCGGCAATATCCTGGATAACCTTGGGACGCTCCTCCCTAATCAATCGTTTCAACTCTTCCTGCAGGGCTTCAAAGCTTTCTTTTGTCAACGGGATCGTATGAGACATCTATTGATCTGCTCCTGTAGATTGTATTTCTAGTTAAGATAATCCTGGATCGGCTTGACACCAAGATCATGCTCCTTCAACGCACTGATTCCGTCAGCCACGGCTCTTGCACCAGCAACGGTCGTATAATATGCCAGACCATGCATCAGCGACTCTCTACGGATCGAAAACGAGTCCGCCACCGCCTGGGCTCCCTGAGTTGTGTTAACGACAAGCTGAACTTCGCCATTCTTGATCGCATCCACAATGTGCGGACGCCCCTCAAGCACCTTGTTGATACGACGAACCGGAATGCCTTTTTCTTCCAGGAATGTGGCTGTACCGCCGGTTGCCAGAATACCGAATCCGGTTTTATACAGTTTTTCTACAGCGCTTACAACATGTTTCTTGTCTGCATCACGTACGCTGATGAAAACATTTCCTGAAAGCGGCAGTTTCACGTTTGCTCCCAACTGTGACTTGGCAAAAGCATCGGCAAATGTCTCACCGATACCCATTACCTCGCCCGTTGATTTCATTTCCGGCCCCAGAATCGTATCGACACCGGGAAATTTGACGAATGGGAAAACCGCTTCCTTCACTGATATGTGTTTGGGTATGATGTCTTCCAGAATGCCCAGTTCGCGAAGAGTTTTACCGGCCATGACCCTGGCTGCGATCTTGGCCAACGGACGTCCGGTGGCTTTGGATACGAACGGTGCGGTACGCGAAGCGCGCGGATTCACTTCAAGGATATAAATGTCACCGCCTTTGATCGCAAACTGCACGTTCATAAGACCTTTGACATTGAGTTCCAGAGCCATCAACACCGTCTGACGGCGAATTTCAGCTACCATTTCCGGACCAACTGAATAGGGTGGCAGTGAGCAGGCGGAGTCACCTGAATGGATACCGGCCTCTTCAATATGTTCCATGATGCCGCCGATTACAACATCGGTACCGTCACAGAGGGCATCCACGTCGATCTCGATCGCTTCATCCAGGAACTTGTCAATCAGGATCGGATGTTCCGGTGAAGCCTGAACAGCGGTATGCATATAGCGCCGCAGATTGTCCACATCATAGACGATCTCCATTGCGCGACCTCCCAGAACATAAGAAGGACGCACCACCACCGGATAACTTATCCGATCGGCCACCTTCTCGGCTTCTTCAAAGGAACGGGCAGTACCATTTTCGGGTTGACGCAGTCCCAGCTTGTTGAGCATCTCCTGAAAGCGTTCACGATCCTCGGCCCGGTCAATGGCATCAGGCGAAGTACCGATGATCGGCACACCGGCCTTTTCAAGCGCCACAGCCAGTTTGAGCGGCGTCTGGCCTCCGAACTGAACGATAACTCCGACCGGTTTCTCCACATTGACTATCTCCAGCACATCCTCCAGCGTCAGAGGCTCAAAATAAAGACGGTCCGAAGTATCGTAATCGGTAGAGACAGTCTCCGGATTGCAGTTCACCATGATCGTTTCGTAACCATCTTCAGCCAGTGCAAAAACGCCATGCACACAACAGTAATCGAACTCGATCCCCTGCCCGATCCGGTTCGGTCCTCCACCAAGGATCATTATCTTCTTGCGGTCGGTCGGTTCGGCCTCGCACTCCTCTTCGTAGGTCGAATACATGTAAGGAGTGTAAGCGACAAACTCGGCGGCACATGTGTCCACTCTCTTGTAAACAGGCCTGACTCCGTTGGACCAGCGCAGCTCGCGTATTTCAGATTCGGCTTTATTCCACAACTTAGCCAGGAACTTGTCTGCAAAACCGTACTGTTTTGCTTCAAGCAGAATCCGTTTAACGCTGTCCCTGTCCTCGAAATCAATCTTTTTAAGTTGTTCCTCCATCTCGATAATCTGGCGGACATTGTGCAAAAACCATGGATCTATGGCGGTATGCCGGTTTATCTCCGCAACGGTCATGCCGCTACGCAAGGCGTCGCCAAGATACCAGAGCCGGTCACAGTTGGGAACACGCAGTTTTTCCAACAACAGTTGCTGCTCCTTGCCGGTCAAGGCACGACGAGTTTCGCTGCCAAGATCAAACAGCTTGGAGTCAAAACCACAGACACCGATTTCCAGCGAGCGGAGGGCTTTCTGGAACGACTCCTTGAAAGTACGACCGATTGCCATTACCTCGCCGACCGACTTCATCTGGGTTGTAAGTGTAGCATCGGCAGCAGGAAACTTTTCAAATGTGAAGCGTGGAATTTTAGTCACCACATAGTCGATGCTCGGCTCGAAACAGGCAGGAGTTTCACGGGTGATATCATTGGTGATTTCATCCAGGGTATAGCCGACCGCAAGTTTAGCGGCAATCTTTGCGATCGGAAAACCGGTGGCCTTGGAAGCCAGTGCGGATGAACGTGATACACGCGGATTCATCTCTATCACAACCAGACGGCCGTTTCTGGGATTGATGCCGAACTGGATATTTGAACCGCCGGTATCAACACCGATTTCACGGATGATCTTGAGCGAAGCATCCCTCAGGATCTGATATTCCTTGTCAGTCAGAGTCTGGGCCGGTGCCACTGTGATCGAGTCCCCGGTATGGACTCCCATCGGATCGAAGTTTTCGATCGAGCAGATTATGACAACGTTGTCGGCTGTGTCACGCATCACCTCCAGTTCATACTCTTTCCAGCCGATTACGGATTCTTCCACAAGGATTTCATCGGTAGGTGAAGCGTCGATGCCGGCAACCGCCATCTTCTCATACTCTTCCATGTTGTAGGCTATTCCGCCACCAGTCCCACCCAGCGTAAATGAAGGACGGATGATAGCTGGGAAGCCGATAGTTTTGATGACCTCCATTGCCTCGGTGTAGTTGTGGGCAAGACCTGAATTGGGGATGGCCAGGCCTATCTTTTCCATCGCCTGTTTGAACAGTGTACGATCCTCGGCCTTTTTAATAGCCGGCAACTTGGCGCCAATAAGTTCGACACCATATTTTTCCAGAACACCCATCTCTGCCACCGCCACCGCAGTGTTCAAAGCGGTCTGTCCACCCAGGGTGGGCAATATGGCATCCGGGCGCTCTTTCTCGATAATCTTGACCAGGATTTCAGGGGTTACCGGTTCAATGTAGGTGCGGTCAGCAAAATCCGGATCGGTCATGATAGTAGCAGGATTACTGTTCAGCAACACCACTTCAAAGCCTTCCTCTTTCAACGCCTTGCAAGCCTGGGTACCGGAGTAATCGAATTCGCATGCCTGGCCGATGACGATCGGGCCGGCGCCGATGATGAGTATTTTCTTGATATCTGTTCTTTTAGGCATTTACACAACACTCCTTCGTGTGATTATCGAAATATGAAAAATACAGCTCCGGCCAGGCAGCACCCGGCCCATAGATAATTCCAATTGAGACTGCTCCCCATGTACAATACCGCGAAGGGAACAAAGACCGTCAGCGTGATCACTTCCTGCAGAATCTTCAGCTGCGCCAGAGAGAATCGGCCATACCCGATGCGATTAGCCGGAACCTGGATAAGATATTCAAAGAATGCGATGCCCCAACTGACAGCCACTGCTATTAACCAGTGCCTTGTACGCAGGTTTCTAAGATGGGCATACCAGGCAAATGTCATGAATATATTGGAAAGAACCAGGAGGAAAACGGTTCTCACCCATCCATCTCCGTAAATGCAAGCGTTTCAATGGCCAGCTGACGCTTGAGTGCGGTGATGTGGCCGCGGTCGGCTCCTCGCAGCGCTTCGAACATGCTTCTGATAGACTCATCCCTGAATCTGACCGATGATTCAACATGGAGAAACGCCATCCGTTCTTCCATTTCAATGGCTTTTTTCAATGCGGTTACAAGATCAGGAGGATTGTTCTTAACTCCAGCCACCAGGCGCTTGAGTTTAAGATGCATCGTATAGGCCACGGATAAACCGTCCGGCAGCACATCTTCGATAGCATCACTCAACCGCATGGCCATCTGTATCTGCATCCGGTGGTTTTCCTCTTCCATGGCGGTTTTTTTCCATAAAAGCGAAACTTCGCGATTGTCAAGAAACACTCTGCTGTAGAAGTGGTAGAGTTCGGCGCAGAGATCTTCAATGCGTGCATTCACATCAAGGAAGAGCAGAGATTTTTCCCGTATACTATCAGAATCCATAAGTCCTCCCTTACCTATTCCTGCACCCAGCCGTTTTCCAGTCCACATTCCTCCAGGATTTCGACCGCCGCGTCATATTCCTCATCTGTTATTTTCCGGTTCAGCCCCTGGACAACATGGGCGACATGTGCCGGGAAATACTGATTCATGAGGGCAATATGTGTCTCACGCCCCAGGTTCCCGGCAATCCAGCGCAGAGTCTCAACTGACCCGGCCCTCCCCTCAGGCAGCACCAGATGCCGAATAATCAGACCCCGTTCAGCTATGCCGTTAATATCGGTGCAAAGGTGGCCGACCTGTCGCAACATTTCCGTTACCGCTTCACGATTTATGCTGCGGTAGGCTGGCGCCGATGAAATTTCCACTGCGAATCGGTCATCATGATACTTCATATCCGGAAGGTAAATGTTTACGATTCCGTCCAGCAGTTGCAGGGCATCGACTTTTTCATAACCGCTGGAATTCCAGACCAGGGGCAAATCGAATCCCTGTGGAACAGCCAGCCAGAGTGCAGCAAGTATCTGTGGCAGATAGTGTGTCGGTGTAACAAAGTTGATATTATGAACTTTCTGACGCTGCAGCCCCAGCATTCGGGTCGCCAATTCCAAGGTGGAAATTTCTTCACCGTTGGAAAGCTGACTGATGGGAAAGTTTTGGCAAAAGACGCATTTCAGGGAACATCCTGACAAGAATATTGTGCCGGAGCCCTTTGAGCCGGATATGGGCGGTTCCTCGCCATGGTGCAAGTTGGCTGAAGCGATTTTCGGCTTGATGCCCGCGCCGCAAATCCCGAGTTCACCAGCAATACGATTTACTCCGCAATCGTGTGGACAGAGATCGCAGGAAGCCAGGCGCCGATAAGACTCTCGCACACGCTGCAGCAATTCACCTGATTGATAAAGATCGATTAAACCCATATTAACCATAATCCCGGTCATATACTCAGAAGATCAAACTTACAGACAATCATGATCAGTTCATCAGATTCCCGTCAATGTTTGCAATTTTCCATCATTTCTACAAAGCGACCGAAGAGATACTGAGAATCGTGCGGACCGGGCGAAGCTTCGGGATGGTGCTGAACCGAGAAGATCGGCAGGTCGCAGTGCCTGATACCTTCCACCGTCTGGTCATTGAGGTTCTCGTGTCCCAGACAGGCGGATTCACCAAGGGTTCCCAGGTCTACGGCAAAACCGTGGTTCTGAGAGGTTATCTCGACCTTGCGGGTAACCATGTCCATTACCGGCAGATTCGAACCGTGGTTACCGAACGGAAGCTTGATCGTCTTTCCACCAAGCGCCAAACCAAGCAGTTGATGCCCCAGACAGATACCGAATATCGGCTTTTTGCCGACCAGTTTCCTGATTTCCTGCTGTACGGCTACCAGCGGCTCCGGATCGCCGGGACCATTGGATAAGAATACTCCGTCCGGGTTCATTTCCAGAACTTTTTCAGCCGGATAACCGGCCGGCACTACGGTCACATCGCACCCGGCATCTACAAGACAGCGCAGGATGTTGTACTTGATGCCGAAATCGTATGCCACCACTTTGTATTTAAGCGTTTCAGGGTCAATTTCAGGATAGCCAGATTCAAGATTCCAGACCCCTTCAGTCCAATGATAGGGTTTGTCACAACTAACACCGGTGGCAAGATCCAGACCGGTCATTTTGGGAATGGCCCCGGCTTTTGCAACCAGGCTTTCATGATTCAGATCGACAGTAGAGATGATACCGTTCTGGGCTCCCTTGTCCCGCAGATGCCGTGTCAGAGCGCGGGTATCCAGCCCCTGGATGCCAACGACGCCGTTCTCCTTCAGATAGGCGTCAAGGCTCATCGTGGCGCGCCAGTTGGAATAGCAGTCCTGATACTCTTTGACGATGAATCCGGACAGGAACAGACCGCGGCTTTCAATGTCCTCGGGATTGATACCGGTATTGCCGATCTGGGTATAGGTCATTGTAACCATCTGCCCCTTATAGGACGGGTCGGTAAGAACCTCCTGATAACCGGACATGGCGGTATTGAAAACGACTTCTCCGGTAACCTCGCCAGAGGCACCGAATGATTTTCCTTCAAATATACGCCCGTCGGCGAGCGCAAGAATTGCTTTCATAAGTTAATAACTCCAGGTTTTTCAGATTTATCGTACAAATTTCAGATCACCGTCAACGACAGTGGCTACAGCGGCCCCTTTCATCTTCTGACCAAGCCAGGGGGAGTTCTTTGATTTGCTGGACAGCTTGTCCGCCTCCACAACCCATTCCAGCGAGGGATCAATCACCGTAATGTCCGCAGCTGCTCCCGCCTTTAGCGTTCCGCGTCCAAGACTCAGCAGAACCGATGGGTTACATGACATCTTATCAACCAGTTGATCAAGTGTAAGGATGCCTTCTTCAACAAGCTTCAGCGACAATGGCAGCGAGGTTTCCAGGCCGATGATGCCGTTCATGGCCACATTAAACTCAACATCCTTCTCGTCAATATGGTGCGGGGCATGGTCCGTGGCGATGCAATCGATGGTTCCATCCCTCAATCCCTCCTTGATGGCGACGACATCGTCTGCACCACGCAGCGGCGGGTTCATTTTGGCATTTGTGTTGTACCCACGTACTGCATCATCGGTCAGAGTGAAATAGTGGGGAGCGGTTTCACAGGTCACTTTTACGCCACGAGCCTTGGCGTCGCGTATGATCCGCACAGAGCCTTTGGTGGATACATGGGCGATATGAATCGGAGTGCCGGTATACTCGGCCAGCATGATGTCGCGGGATGTGGCAATATCTTCGGCAACTGAGGGGATTCCCTTCAGGCCAAGCTCTGTGGACGTGAATCCTTCGTTCATCACCCCTTCACCAACCAGTTCCAGCTCTTCGGCATGTGAAATCACCATTATGCCGATTCCGGCAGCGTACTGAAGCGAACGGCGCATCAGCTCGCTATTGGTTACCGGTCTGCCGTCATCCGAAACAGCTACACAACCCGATTCCTTTAACTCTCCCATTTCAGCCATCCGGTCGCCGCTCAGGCCATAGGTAATCGAGCCTACCGGAAAAACATTACAGAATCCGTCTGACTTGGCCTTGTTGACGATATAGCTGGCCACCGCCTTGTTATCGATGGTCGGCTTGGTATTCGGCATGCAGCAGACTGATGTGAAGCCACCGGAAACAGCCGCACGTGTACCGGAAACGATGTCCTCCTTGTATTCAAGGCCCGGATCGCGAAGATGCACATGCATGTCGATCAAGCCTGGCACCACATATTTTCCCGAGGCATCGATCATTTTTGCGTCTGCGGGTGCCGACAAATTCCTGCCGATTTCTTTCACCAATCCGTTTTCCACCAGAACGTCAAGCGCGTCATCCAATTTCTGGCTCGGGTCAATTACCCGGCCGCCCTTGATCAATAAACTCATATGCTCACCTCGAAAGAATAAATTTCACTGTCTCTACTCCAGCTCACCACCGCAGACATGATAAAGCATCGACATTCTGACCGCCACACCATTTTCAACCTGCTTGAGAATCCAGGATTGATCGCCATCAACCACGTATGAAGACATCTCGACACCGCGATTTATCGGTCCCGGGTGCATTACCATCGCGTCAGGCTTGGCCAGTTTGATATTGTCCGGGTTCAGGCCGAAATAACGGGAATACTCACGGGTATTAGGCATCAGGGTTTTGCCCTGCCGTTCCTGCTGAATCCTCAACATCATTACCACATCGGCATCCTGGATGGCTTCTTTCATGTTGGCACAGACCGTTACATTGCCGAGTCTTTCAACTCCGGGGGGCATCATGGTGGGCGGACCTGCCAGGTAAATCGATGACCCCATCTTGGTAAGGCCCTGAATGTTCGAGCGGGCCACCCTGCTATGGGTAATGTCACCGACTATCGCCACCTTGAGGCCATCAAGCCGGCCGAAACGATCTTTCATGGTCAGCATGTCAAGAAGCCCCTGGGAAGGATGCTCATGAGCTCCGTCACCGGCATTGATGATTGAGCAGTTAACTTTTTCAGCCAGGAAATAATGTGAACCGGAAACAGCATGGCGCATCACGATGATGTCCGGCTTCATGGCCAGAAGATTCAGCGCAGTATCGGAAAGTGTTTCGCCTTTTGTTGCCGAACTGTTGGATGGAGCAATATTTACTGTATCCGCCGAAAGTCTCTTACCGGCAATCTCGAAAGATGTCCTGGTCCGGGTGGAGGACTCGTAAAACAGGTTGATAATGGTCTTGCCCCGCAGTGTAGGAACTTTTTTTATTTCGCGACTGTTAACCTCACGCATGCTTTCGGCCGTGGAAATCAACAGTTCAATATCCTCTTTCGACAGATCCCGCAGGGCAATGATATGCTTATGCTTGAACTCGGCCATACTGTTCACCCTCCCTATTTTTCAAGTACTACTTCAATTGGCTGGTTGTTGCCGTCAAATGCGACCCGCACATTTTCCTTCAGGCTGGTCGGTACGTTTCTTCCGACATAATCTGCCCGTATAGGCAGTTCACGATGACCTCTGTCAATCAGAACCGCCAGCTGAATGCACTGGGGGCGACCATAGTCCATCAGTGCATCCATGGCTGCGCGTATTGTGCGGCCGGTGAACAGCACATCATCGACCAGAACGACTTTTTTGCCCTCAAGCGAAAACGGAATATCGGTTTTTCCTACCGGTTGATGCGGCAACTGACCGCTGATATCATCACGATAAAGTGTAATATCAACCGATCCTACCGGTACAGCGTCTCCCTCGATTATACCGATCTGCTGCGCAATGCCATCGGCCAGAAATACCCCACCGGAACGGATGCCGATCAGCACAACATCCGAGACACCCTTGTTACGTTCAAGAATCTCATGGGCAATACGTGTTAACGCCCGCTTGACCCCGGCAGAGTCCAGAATTACCGTTTGTTCAGTACTCATGTCACCCCCCTGTTTCCGGACACAAAAAAAGAGCCCCTCCGCTGTATGCGGCAAGGCTCTTCCGGTATTATTTATATTCTACTCATCGTGTCACCTTTGCTAGCATCTCGTGCTAGATTAAAAGGAGAATTATTCAGCAATGGGACAATAGCATTGAAGATGATTCAGGTCAAGTCCGATTTTCCGGATATCCGGCTTATATGAATCCGGTTGTCTGTCATTATTTCAAGACGCTTACAATTCCATCATCAAGGTCATACTTAGCCACAACAATCTTGATTTTCTTCTCTGCTACCAAGTGGTTGAGAATCTTTGATTTCTTTGTCAGGTTGGCAGCAACTGTTTTTGCATTGGCATCAACCACGCACTCAACAAAAGCTTCCTTCTTGGTATCCGCGCATTTTGCGTCAGCTTTGCAAGCATCACAACCCTTGGAGGCGATCTTGATATTCGGGGCTATGGTCTTGACTATTGCATCTATATTGGCACTACCGGTGCTCTTACCTTTTGCTCCGACCGCAGCCGAAACAGCACCGCAGCGCTCATGTCCCAAAACCATCACCAATGGTGAACCAAGATGCTCGGCGGCATACTCGATACTTCCCAGAACAACCGGGTCGGGGATGTTTCCTGCAACACGGATGACAAATATTTCGCCCAGACCCTTGTCAAAAATTATTTCCGGCGGTACGCGAGAGTCGGAACAGGTCAGAATAATGGCATATGGCTTCTGAGACTTTGACAGCCCGGTGCGGGTTGTCAAATCGCACAATTTGGTGCCGGTCATCTGGTTTTCAACATAACGCTTGTTGCCTTCCATCAGCTTTTGCAAGGCCTCGTCCGGAGTCACTCCGGCACCGCCATGCGACGAAGCAAATGCGATTCCCGCCGCTACAGCCACCAGCCCAAAAACAGCAGCAATCTTCCCCAATAAACCTTTTTTTAGCATCTTTCCCTCCCATGTAATTTTGTACAGTTAATGTAATAATTCTTAACATTATGTCAATCTTTTTTTACGTCGAAACGCATTTAATCTTGACGTAAGGGATCGCCTGAACTATATTCACCGGCGCTGGCGGAGTGGTGAAATGGTAGACACAGCAGACTCAAAATCTGCCGTACGCAAGTACATGCCGGTTCGAGTCCGGCCTCCGCTACCAAGAAACAATCATCAGAACAAACCCTAATGACCCGTCAAAAGCGGGTCTTATCTTTTTTAGCAATATTAACAAAAATTCCGCAACTCATCCAATCCGGCGCATTCTACGGAGATAAACGTCTCCGTCCCTGGTACAGAAATACAGCTTTCTCCCTACCAGGCCGCCGGTATCCTCGCCGGCTACCGACAATCCCAGTGATGCAATGACTTCAAGTGCCCGAGCCACATTCTGTTCTCCGACGGAATAACCGGCTGATTCAGCGCTGCCTACATTCAGAACCCGCGCCCCTCCAAACAGTTTTACCACCAGATTGCGATCTGCTCCGCACTCCTTGGCCTTTCGATAGATATGTAGCAATGCTGCATCCACATATCGCAGATCATCGGATTGTCCCGAAGAATTCGGCAGCATGGCATGGCAAATTGCTCCGAAACCACAATCCGGCGAGAACAGCGTCACCGCCACACAAGAGCCGAGCACGGTAGAAACCAGCACCGGTTTTCTGGTGACAACGACTTCACCCGGTTTCAAATAGATATTATGTTCATGCGAAGAAATCAGGTCTTTCATATTCTGCTCATTTGCATTCTGTGACACTCATCTCAAAAAGAATCAGAGACACAAACGCAGTACCTCTGCAGCAATATTCTGCAACGGCATTACCTTGTTTACTCCGCCTTTCTTGACCGCCTCCAGAGGCATGCCATAGACAACGCAGGTGGCTTCATCCTGAGCGATTGTAACCGCACCGGCATCGAACATCTCCTTCATTCCATGAGCGCCGTCATCCCCCATGCCGGTCATAATCACCCCCACCGCATTCTTGCCGGCATAGCGGGCCGCGGAACGGAAGAGCACATCAACCGATGGTCTATGGCGCGACACCAGGGGTCCGTCCTTGATCTCTACGTAATAGCGGGCGCCACTGCGTTTAAGAAGCACGTGATGGTTTCCAGGAGCAATCAAGGCCCTGCCCCTGACGACAGTATCGTTATCCTGGGCTTCCTTGACCGTGACGCGGCAGATAGAATCCAACCTTTTTGCAAAGGCGGCGGTAAAATTTTCAGGCATATGCTGTACGATGACGATTCCAGGTGTGTCCTCGGGCAGCATTTCCAGAAACACCTTTAATGCTTCGGTTCCGCCAGTTGAAGCGCCAATTACGACCACTTTTTCAGTAGTCTG
Source organism: Geobacteraceae bacterium (assembly GCA_032469775.1). Lineage (GTDB taxonomy): Bacteria > Desulfobacterota > Desulfuromonadia > Geobacterales > Pseudopelobacteraceae > JACRCG01. The sequence goes on from JAWDJY010000002.1 coordinate 70,606, forward strand.
GATCATCGCCTTTGTGTTGGGTTTTTCCATGATTACATCGGCTGTGTATTTTGGCGATACTTCCTTCATGGTCCGCATGGCTCGCAATGGAGCCAGACGGGCCGCAGCTGCGCCTTTTACCGCATCGCAGATACGCATCCGCGATTCCTCGATGAACTGCTTTGTACCCAATTTGGGCTTGGTGATTATGTCCACCGCACCGTATTCAAGCGCCTTCAACGCTGTCTCGCTACCGCTCTCGGCCAGACTGGAACACATCACTACCGGAATCGGGTGCTGGCTCATCAGCTTCTGCAGGAAAGTCAAGCCATCCATGCGTGGCATTTCCACATCCAGCGTGATGACGTCCGGAACCACACTCCTCATCCGCTCTGCCGCCAGAATGGGATCCGCAGCGGTACCTATGACTTCGATTTCGGGATCGGAATTGAGAATGTCACATAATGTCTGGCGCACCAGAGCCGAATCATCGACTACCAGCACCTTGATCTTTTTCATGAAATAATCCCCTGATCAAACAACCGTGCTTCTGATATACACCCGCCCTATCTTTCTTTTCTGTACACGGTGGAAGCTACCGCCTTGAAATCCACATCCAGACCGGTCAGGGTTTCGGAATGTCCGATAAACAGGTATCCACCGGGACGCAACTGCCGGTGAAATTTCCTCATCAGGGTCTGTTGCGTAGGTTTATCGAAATAGATGACTACGTTGCGGCAGAAAATGATATCCATTTTTTCAGTTATTCCGAAGTCATCGTCCATGAAATTGATGCGCCGGAACGACACCAGCGAGCGTAACCTGGGCGAAATGCGTACCAGAGACTTCGATTTTTCACGACTGCGCAGCAGATACTTCTTTTTGAGGTTGAGAGGGATCGGATCCGTCCTTTCTTCAGGATATATGGCGGTTTTAGCGGTCTGCAGTACCTGGGTACAGATATCCGAGGCGGTAATTGCCACCCTAAACTCAGGATGGCTATCGGCAAATTCCGCCAGAACCATTGCCAGCGTATAAGGTTCTTCACCTGTTGAGCAACCGGCGCTCCAGATCCGCAGTGGTTCACGATGATCATTGCCTCGATACTGCAAAATATTAGGCAATGCGGTCTTGACCATAAAATCGAAATGTCCCGGCTCTCGGAAGAAATCAGTCTTGTTGGTTGTGACCACGTCTATAAGGTGCACCAACTCACTGGCCCGTCCTTCAGGGCTGAAGACATAATCGCCATATTTTTCAAAGGTTGCAATGGAGAGGGCTTTCAGGCGTTTCTGCAGTCGTGCTTCAAGCATGGTCTTCTTTGCTGGCGGCATTTTAATACCGACACTGTCATATATAAGACAGCTGAATCGCTGGAATTCACGATCCTGCAACGTGGCGGGCAATTGAGGTCTGATGCTGTCACGAGGATTTGCCACCTCATGATCCTTTCGTCGAAAGTTCCATCAGCTCTATCGTTTGCAGCAGGGTTCCCATGTCAAGGATCAGCGCCACGGTTCCATCACCCAGGATGGTCGCTCCGGAGACCCCCTTCACATCGCGGTACATCTTGCCGAGAGATTTGATAACGGTCTGGTGTTCACCGACCACGTGATCCACCACGAACCCTACCTTGGTGCCATGGATATCGGCAATCACGATCTGCTCGATCTCGGGTAACTGCTCCGTTATGCCGAAATGTTGACGTAGCGGGATATAGGGAACTATTGCGCCTCTCACATTGGCCAGGTTACGTCCATGAGAGTTCTTGATGTCCTCGCGTGTCAGCTCAACACATTCCTCAACCGAGGCCAATGGTAATACGAAGTGATCCTTGCCGATCTTTACCAGAAGGCTGTCAATGATTGCCAGTGTCAGTGGTATCTTCAGCGTGATGGTAGTACCGCTGCCACGTACGCTGTCAACTCCGATCGAACCACGCAACCCTTCGATGCCGCGCTTTACCACATCCATGCCTACGCCGCGCCCGGAAACGCTGGTGACCTTGGCTGCGGTCGAAAATCCGGGAGCAAAAATCATCGAGTAAATTTCACGGTCGGAAACTTCGGCATTGGCTTGCAGCAGACCGCGTTCAACCGCTTTGGCACGAATGGCGTCGCGGTCAAGTCCGGCGCCGTCATCACGGATAGTGATCAGCACCGAGTCACCGGAATGCTCAGCACCAAGATAGACCTTGCCGATGCCTGACTTGCCGGCGGAGCGCCGTACATCCGGCATCTCGATGCCGTGATCGATGCTGTTGCGGATGATATGAACCAGCGGATCATTCAACTTTTCAATTACGGTCTTGTCCAGTTCGGTTTCGGCGCCAAAGGTCTCCATTTCGATCTCTTTGCCAAGCTCGCCGGAGAGATCCCGCACCAGGCGCTTGAACTTGCTGAATGTGCTGCCGATCGGCAGCATGCGGATATTAAGGGCGGTGTCACGCAGTTCGTTGGTCAGGCGTTCCACCTCTTCAGAAATGGAGATGAAGACAGAATCGCCGCCGGCCAGAGACACCTGGGAGAGATGTGCCTGCACGGTGACCATCTCGCCCACCAGGTTGATCAGCTGATCGAGTTTTTCAGCCGGTACGCGGATGCTGGCAGCGGCTTCCTGCTGCGGAGCTTCATTGCGCTCCTTGCGGACACTCTTCACATGTTGCTGCTCGACCAGCGCAGACTGGACCTTTTCCGGAGAGACTATCCCCTTTTCAACCAGCAGTTCGCCGAAGCGTTTCTGCAGCAGCAGAACTTTTTTCATCTCGACCGGCGACAGGTCACCACGCTCAACCAGGATGTCGCCCAGTTTCTTATAACCCTCTTCCCGGTCAATCAGACCGCTACTGTCAATCAACTCGATTTTAATATCACAATCATCTTCGACAAAGATGAAGACATCTCGGATGGCGTCTTCCCCGCGCGACGTTGTCAGGATGATGTCCCAGTAGATATGGCAGCTTTCAGGCACCAGCTCGTCAAGGGGGGGAATCTCGTCAAATTGCGCCACTACCTGGGCTGTTCCGAGTCCGCGCAGTTCATTGATCAGAGAAATCGGATTGGTGCCGCACATGATGATATTGGGAGCCGGACGGAAACGGATACGCCAGGTACACTCATTCGGAAGTTCATCCTGAGAAATTTCGGGAAGATGTATAGCCGGAACCTCGCTGGAACCTTTTTGCGGCAATTCGGCCTGCGGTAACAACTGACGGAGTCCTGCGATAATCTCATCTCCCGCACTGCGGTCAACATCTTCTCCGACGGGAGCGTTAAGCAGGTATGAGATATGATCACGTGATTTGAGAGTCAGGTCAAGCAGGCGCTTGGTAACGGTCATCTTTCCATTGCGCACCATGTCAAAGACGGTTTCGACCTCATGCGTAAAGGAGGCGATTTCATCGAAACCAAACATTGCTCCCGAACCCTTGATTGTATGCATGGCCCGGAATACCCGATTGATCAGATCGTTATCATCAGGCGTTTCCTCCAGTTCGAGCAGTGATGTTTCCAGCTCGGCCAGCAGCTCTCCCGCCTCTTCCCGATAGGTTGCAACCGCTTCTTCCATCATGGTTTCACCCCAGTACCTTCTTGATCACCGCAATCAGCTGCTCCGGCTTGAATGGCTTAACGATCCAGCCGGTGGCTCCGGCGGCTTTCCCTTCGCCCTTTTTGGTATCGTTGGATTCAGTCGTAAGCATCACGATCGGAATGAATTTGTTCAATGTTCCGGCGCGGACCCCTTTAATCAGTCCAATACCATCCATATTAGGCATATTGAGGTCGGTCAGAAGCATGTCAACCTTCTGTGTTGCCAGCTTGTTCAGCGCATCGCGTCCATCTACCGCCTCGATTACATCATAGCCGTTCTGCTTGAGGGTAAAAGCCACCATCTGCCGGACACTGGCCGAATCATCGGCTGTCATAATTAGCTTTGCCATTAATTTGTACCTCCAAACCATATACATGTAGAATCATTGTTGTGCCTGCAAATTGCATGTCGTGCGGCGCCACTGGCTATGATCATTTCATTCAGGGACGGCGGCAAGTTACCGTGGTATGAAAAGCTGCAACCTTTGGCTGCAGCACTCTTGCAGGCGGAGCATATCAGCTGCAATCCTGTAATGTCCACTTCCACTGCGGACTCGAACTCGATTGCAACACTTTTTGAAGAGTCCAGCGCCTCATGAATGATACGCGCAAACTCGGATGCATTTTCGATTGTAAGCCGGTCACCGCTGGTGATGATGATCTCGCCGTTTTCACGGCATGAACTGTTAAGCGGCATAATACCCCCAATCAGAATAAATCTACGTTGTCGCCAAACTCCGAATCATCCACCGCGCCCGATCTTGAAACATCCTTAACCTCCTGAGCTGACTGACCGCTTCGTTTTCGGGCCAGGGCTTCATGGATATGGCGTTCGCTCTCCATAGTATAGCGTTGTTCCATGTGCAGGAGGTTTTGTTTGAATTCATTGCTGGCGGGTTCCATGCTGCGCGCCTGGGAAACAATCCGCTCCAGGTCGCAAAGTATGTCATTAGACATACTCTTTGTCCGTTCATGCACATCTATTCCGGCCGTTGCCTTGTCAACATCATCGGTAAGGCTGGTTACATTGCTGCTCAGGCCGGCCAGCAGTGAAAAGAGTTCGCTGTTCATCTGACCGAGAGTTTTCAGGATCAGGCTCAACTCTTCCTGCATGTTTGAAATCCGCAATCCGTCCTGTTCTTCCCCACAGCCGGATTCTACCGAGAGATGCTCCGTCACAGCGTTAATGCTGTTCAGGATTGATGCCACCGAGTTTGTCTGGCGTACAGCTTCATCAGAGAGGCGCTTAATCGCTTCGGCCAGGACACCCAGTGCAGCACCTTCCGGCCCGGTATGGGCCGCCTTGATCTGGGCATTCAATGCAATCAGATCTATTTCGGTGCCTATTTCCTCGATGTCCGTGACGAATGTTGCTATCTCACCAATGGTCTGGGCAACCTTTCTCATAGTATCCATCATGTTGCGGTCGGTCTCGGCACAGGTTTCCAGGACGCCTGTTATGGCGCCCATACCCTGGCTGATCACCTCCACGAACGAACTGCCACCTGCATTGGTGGTACCGGTTACGCTTTGGGTTTCGTTTACCATCAATTGTTGCCGGCTGGCAACGTCGTGCAGATTGTCAATAATTCCCCGCACAGCAGAATAAAGTTCGGCAGAGGCAAAACGCAACTGAGCCTCCTGCAATTCGCAGACATCGCCTGCTTCCATGATCAGGGCACGACGGCGTTCTCCGTCGATCGGAACTTCACCGGAAACCGGCAGATCAGCGGACAGGCGTTCCAGTGCTTCTATGATGTGTTCCATCTGCTGACGGGTCATATCATGCATCTGCATCGATGAAACCGCCTCGCTGATGCTAGCGGTCACATCATGGGAAATGGAAGAAACTGTGCCGGCAAACGCACTGCAGCGCTCATTGACCGAGATCAGCTCTTGCAGGCTTTCCCCGGCATTTTTAAGGGATGAACCGATCTGCTGGTCCTGACTGGAGTTACTTGTGCGCACAGCATCCAGATTTAAGGTGATCATTTTGGCCAGCAGTTCACGATGTGCCATGATTGACACCGACTTGTCATTGACCTGATGTGAAAGCTTTTCAACGTCCATGGCCAGATTGACAAAGCCGCTGCCGAGCTCGCCCAGCCTTGAACTTTCAATTTTGGTGGAAATACTCAACATACGCAAGGTCTTGTTCATCTTCTGAAAACCCTCCAGAGGATGGCACAAGGTATCCAGCAGGTCATTAACCTGCTTGAGTGTGTTGCAACTGTCGCCGCTACGTACACGGGCACTGGCAAGGTAATCTTCCATCTCAGCAATCATCTGCTGTAACCGATCGGTCAGACTTTGACCACTCTCACCGGAAACAACGCCGACCAATTCATTTGACATCCGCGAAATATCATCAGAACGACGATAAAAATCCTGCATTTGAGAGCCGATTTGCAGAAATTGGTCCTCGGTGTTGCCGGCCATTTGCCGTAACGAGTCGATAGCTGGAACGAGTATGCCGCGCCAGTCACAAAACACTTCCGATCCGGAGTCAACAACGGTTTCAGACCTGCTCTCTAAATTATTGAATTGCATCCTCGACCCTCGTTTATTCCATCAGCTTGAGCGAACGTAATTCCTTGGCAAGCTTGTGCCTGCTCAGAGGTTTTACAATGTAGGCATCGGCGCCACATTCGTTGAATGACTTGATAACGGTGTGCGGGTCGCCAAGCGCGGATATCATGATTATCTTTACGGCGAGACCGGGTGGCAATTCCATCTGTTTTTCAAGTTCGCGTATCCGACGCACCGCCTCCAGCCCATCCACCTGCGGCATCATTATATCCATGAATACCACTTCATACGGACGCTTTGACTCATGGGCCATGATAAACGAATCGATCGCTTCCTGACCATTAACCGCTATATCACAGTCAAAGTTAGGAGACAGCATATCCTTCAGGATACGTCGCGACAACAGGTGGTCTTCTGCAATCAGGCATTTCACGATAGCTCTCCCGGCAAGTTTGAAGTCAACATTCCACTTTTCACACTAGTATACAGTTAAAAAAACTGTCCCGAAATGGTTTCGGCTCAGGGGTCAAGAATTTCCAGAACAAGCATGAACCTGCTGCCTCCGCCCGGCACATGCTCGACCAGCAGTTTCCCATTAAGGTGCTGTGCATATTGCCTGGCAATCGAAAGGCCCAGGCCGACTCCTCCGTGACGTCTGGTAAGAGACTCATCCACCTGGGCAAACGGTTCGAAGATTCTCTCCAGCATGCCCTCCGGAATTCCGATGCCGGTGTCGGTCAGGGAAAACGTTAAAAAAGCCGTAGCATCGGAGGGTTTGTTCCTGGTTACATCAAGTACAGCCCCCCCCTTTTCGGTAAACTTCAGAGCGTTATCAATCAGTATTTCCAACAATCTGGACAGATGTTCCCTATCGGTCCAGATTTGAACGGGAACATCATCGGCGAGTTGAAGCTTCAGAGAAAGTCCCCTGCGCGTGAAGTCTGAAACGGCTTTAGCAATGCAACTTTCAAGTAGGGTTTTGAGATTTATAAGATCATAGCGGGCGGAATCTGCGGACGAATGACACGAAACAGTATTGAACGTCAACAGCTGGTTGACCATTGTAAGCATGTTATTCGCTGATTGCCTGGCCATTTCCAGGTACTCGGCCTGAGCTCCGACCAGTCCTCCCTCCGCCAGCAGGTCGAGTGCTCCGATTACTCCATTCATCGGTGTACGCATCTCATGGGATATATTAGCCATGAAATTGTTCTTTGCGGTAGCAGTCTTTAACAGTTCCGCCCTGAGGTGATCCAGTTCGACCATGGCATTTCTGAGTTCCTGGGTACGGATGGACACCGTTTCTTCCAGCTCTTCACGATAATTCTTCTCGATCCGTTTAAGCTTTGTATAATTGATCGCACGGTCAACAATCTTTCTGAGATGATCGAAATCGAACGGTTTGTGAATAAAATCAAAGGCACCGTTTTTTATCGCATTAACAGCCATCTGCAACTGGGCGAAACCGGTCATCAGAATCACAGGTATTTCCGGCCAGGCACGATGAACGCGCCCAAGAAATGCGATGCCATCCTGTCCCGGCATCATCACATCGGCCACAATTGCATCGTATGAATTCATCTCAAGCATGCCATAAGCTGCATCGGCACTGTCTACAGAACTGACATCGTAGCCGGTCTTCTGCAGACAGAGCGACACCATCCGGCAGATTTCCGGTTCATCGTCAACCACAAGTACATGCGGTTTGAGCAGATCCTTGTCATTGTTGGAAGTCGTCACGGCGTATTCCTTGCTATTTAGATCAAATATGCTTGCGTTTAGTTATAATAGCAGCAAATCATATTTTTGCACGACTTGTTGATTTGCAAATATTCTCATGAACCGACTCTGGATGCAAACATTTATCCAGAAGATTTCTTTAATCTTTTAGGGTGCTTGTGATGCTTCCTGACCGTACACATCTGTACCAATCGATTGGACAGGGACGCGGCATGTTCCGCGGATGTTCTAATAAGAGCAACGCACACGGACAGTTCCGGTGGTGATTTGGAATCGCAGTCGATGAGTGAGCAGGCGCCGAGAATTACTGTCAGGATATTATTAAAGTCATCCGCCATACTGTCAGCAAGCACAGCCATTGACTTTGTAATCTCCGCCGGCGGAGACAATCCCTGTTTGTTTCTGTATGTACGTCTCATGGCACATGATCTCAATGGCATGGGTCAATTACAAGTGAAGAAACCATTCACTGTAATTGACCCATGCATGTTCGGTCTTTAGAATTTCTCAAACTCGTCATCCAGGTGATCCGGCCCCGAATGTCCCAATTCCAGATGAATGCCACCCGATGATCGCTTGGCAGGCACCGCCGAATTCTTGGCATGCGCTATCTGAACTTTTCTGGAAGACTTCCGTACGCCTGAGGAAACCTGTCGCCGTGACTGGTTCCCGATATTGAAGAAGCTGATTGAATCCTGCAACTGCTCGGCCTGGCTGGAGAGCTCTTCCGAAGTTGAAGCCATTTCCTCGCTGGCACTGGCGTTCTGCTGGATGACCTGGTCAAGCTGCTGGATGGCCTTGTTGATCTGTTCGGCCCCGGTATCCTGCTCCTTGCTGGAAGCGGTTATTTCCTGCACCAGTTCGGCGGTACGCTGAATGTCCGGCACCATGCGGGTCAGCATCTCGCCGGCCTGTTCGGCAATCGCTACGCTGCGGGTTGAAAGGTCTGAAATTTCACCGGCGGCAGACTGGCTACGCTCGGCCAGCTTACGGACCTCGGAGGCGACCACGGCGAAACCCTTGCCGTGCTCACCGGCACGTGCCGCTTCAATCGCTGCGTTCAGTGCCAGCAGGTTGGTCTGGCGGGCAATTTCCTCGATGATGCTGATCTTGGTGGCAATCTCCTTCATCGCCGCAACCGTCTCCACCACAGCTTTACCACCATCCTTGGCGTCGACCGAACTCTTGATGGATATCTTCTCGGTCTGCATGGCGTTGTCGGTATTCTGGCGGATGCTGGAAGCCATCTCCTCCATGCTGGATGAGATCTCTTCGGCGCTGGCGGCCTGCTCCGTTGCCCCCTGAGACATCTGCTGGGCAGTAGCGGAAAGCTCCTGGCTCCCGGATGCGACATTGTCGGAGGCCGTCATGACCTCGCCGACAATACTGCTTAGTTTGGCAACCATTTCATTCAGCGCTGTGGCCAATTGCCCGATCTCATCCTTCTGATCCAATGCTATTTTCTGTGTCAAATCGCCAGCGGCAACCGCCTGGGCGAACAGAACTCCCTGACGCAGTGGATTGCTGACGATGCGGGATATGAAGAACCCGAACACAAGCGCAATGATTACACCAGCAATGACCAGTATGATCATCAGCCTTGAAGCAGTGTTGGCAACCAAGGTGTTTTCATCTGATATTTTCTTGGAATCTGCAAGCTTTGCCTCCATAAGTTTTTCGATTGCGTTCTGTTCATCTCGTGATGCTTTAGCACCCTCACCTTTCATCAGAGCAAAGGCTTCGGCCGTTTTATTCTCTAATGCCAGAGCCTGCATCTTAGCCATCATGGGACCATAAACCTCCCTGGTTTTCTTAAAATCATCGAATAACTTACGCATATGATCTGACATGATCGTCTTTTCATATTCAGCCGCATTTTCATCCAACGTTTTACGCAAGTCTGCGATTCTACCGGCATACTTCTGTTTTTCTTCTGTAGTTGTTGCAGAAATGAGATCCCGCAGGTTTACCCTGATACGCTGGAAAGCAATCGAAAATTCGGCTAATTGGCCAATTGGAACCGTGGCTTTTTCGTACAGCATTGTGTCTGCTTTTTCAATTTGCTTAATCTTGATGACGCCAATTGCGCCGATGACTCCAGCTATAGCAGCAACAACGATGAATGCCGACAAGAGTTTAACGCTGATTTTGAGATTGTAGTACCAGTTCATAATGCCTCCATTTCAGTTTGTTATTTGTGTATGGCGGTAACAGTTATTCAATACCTTTCACAGTTGCCAGCTCCGCAACGGAAAAGACCTTGTCGATATCAAGTATCATCACAAAGTGCTCATTGTGCTTGCCCATCCCCTTGAGGAATTCGGTCTTGAGATGGGTGCCGATATGCGGTGCCGATTCAATCTGTGAAGGTTCCATTTCGATCACCTCCTGAACGCTGTCGGCCAGTGATCCGAGAACGATATTCTCACCATCCATCTCGACCTCAACCACAATGATGCAAGTGTTGACGGTTTGAGCCGTTTCCGGCATGCCGAATTTAAGGCGCAGGTCAATCACCGGCACAACACAACCACGCAAATTGATGACGCCCCTCATGAAATCCGGCACCTGCGGCACCTTGGTAATACTGGTAATCTCCAGTATTTCCCGGACTCTCGCTACATCGACCGCAAAAACTTCCTCTGCCAACGTAAAGGTTAGATACTGGTTTGTCTGTAATTCCTCAGCCATAAACCCCCCTCTTCCACTCGAATCGCTAACTCTTATGGAAATAGTGTTTACAATGACTGTGCCAATGGCCTGCGACAGGGCCAGGCAGCTGTAAAACAGGGATTATGAGGGTGTAGAGAGGTTTATGAGATGAATGTCTGAGGCGTGTGACACGCTTTGAAGTGTGACATGACACAACTTACATGTGCCATGTCACACTCTTCTGCGGGATTATAGAAGGTAATTACACATCAAGATGTCGATAGATGGTTCTGCGGCTGATTCCCAGCAGACTGGCGGCACGTGTTTTGTTGCCATCAGCCATGGCAAGTGCTTCTTCAAGTGTCATGGAACTCTTGACCGGTTTTTGTGTGGTGTCGTAGAAAGAATCCGTCTTCAAGCGAGAGTTCACAGCGTCAAGCAGGTCCATGGGTAAATCATGAACTGATATTATATCTGACTTGCAGAGAATGCTGGCATGTTCAATTGCATGTTCTAGCTCGCGAACGTTTCCGGGCCAGCCATGAGAACGAAAGATGCCCATAACATCAACGGAGACATCTTTTATATTGCGGTTGAATTTATCGTTGAACTTTGCAATGAAGTGAGCCACCAGCGATGCAAGATCATCCAGGCGCTCTTTCAGCGATGGGAGTACGATGCGGATCACATTCAAACGATACAACAGATCATGCCTGAAACTCCCCTGACGCACCTTTTCCGCAAGGTCCTGATTGGTTGCCGCTATGATGCGCACATCAACCTTAGTGGGAGTGGACTCACCTACCCGTTCGAATTCGCTCTCCTGCAAAACCCTTAACAACCTCATCTGCACCGCCGGCGAGATGTCTCCGATTTCGTCCAGGAAAAGAGTGCCGCCATGGGCTTTCTGAAAACGTCCGACCTTGTCTGAAACAGCACCGGTAAATGCGCCGCGCACATGACCGAAAAGCTCACTCTCCAGCAGAGTTTCTGAAAGGGCCGAACAATTGACCTTGACGAACGGCTTGTTGTTGCGCACACCGTTGAAATGCAGCGCAGCCGCCACAAGTTCCTTGCCGGTTCCGCTTTCACCGTTGATCAGTACGGTAGTCGGCACATTGGACAGCGCCTCGATTAGCGAGAAAACCTTCTGCATCGGCTCGGAAGTACCGATCAGACCATGAAAATGTCCGCGTTTTTTCAGCGTACGTTCCATGGCGGCCAATTGAGTTTCATCACGAATTACCGCAACAGCCCCCCTGACCGAGCCATCAGCTTCAGTAATAGGATTCATGTTGATGCTGACTATGCGGGAGGTTCCCTGACTGGTATTGCACTCGATACGGTTAAGAACTCTGGGGGTTCTGGTTTGCAATGTTTCCAGCAAAGCTTTACGACAGACACCGCCGCAACCCATATCTAGCAATGAGGCATCACTGCCGATCATACTGCTTTCATAGCCGCAGACATTCTCCGCCATTGCGTTGAACTGCGACAGCCGTCCTTCCCTGTCAAGCATGATTATGGAATCTGAAATCGAGTGAAAGATTGCGTCCAGATTGGCTCGGTAGAGTTCACGCTCATCGTTGATAATTTTGGCTTTAAGAGCATGGCGGGTTACCAGCAGCAAGGTCTCATGCCGAATCGGCTTGGTAATGTAGTCGAAAGCGCCCAAACGAACCGCTTCGGAAGCCGACTCAACCTTTGGGAAGCCGGTGCACATTATCACCTGAATTTCAGGATAACAGGACTTGATGTACTTCAGCAGCCCGATACCGCTCTCGCCGCTCAACATGATATCGATAAACGCCAGATCATATCTCTCTGCTTGCAGAGATTCCAGAGCTGTGTTGAAATCAGGGGCGACATCAACCAGGTAACCTTCCTTTTTCAACAGCAATCCGAGCGTATAGCGGATTCCTTCCTCGTCATCAACAATAAGCATACGATAGTTAGAAGGTATTATCATTGGTTTTGAACCCCGATGTTATCAAGAAGTCTCATAAAAACACGCTACAGCTGGTCAGGCCGGAAAGGCCTGAGATTCTGTGCGGTACCTATGTTTTTGAAGTCCATGTCATAATGGCTTCGGTGACACTGATGAGCAACGCTCTTCCTCGGCCCGCATTTGCACGGAGAAATCCTGCATCTAAGGTTTAAGTCACTCAAAAACCACGTTACCTGCAAAGGACTTCTCAAACAGGTCTTTTTTAGCGTTTCCGCCGAATATTTCCACCGATATGTCTTCGGTTCCAAGCAGACGCAATCTGTATGCCGAAACATCGTGACGGAGCGCTACGACCTCAACCAGTCCGCTCCTGCGACGGTCAAGACCGTCGGACAATCTGAGAATGCCCCCCAACTGGCACACAAGCAGCTGGTCTTTTGCATCCAGCCGGGCAAACTCGTCATGCTTCTTTTTAGGCAGTGATTTGCGGTGGTAGCGCGCAATCAGCGCAGTCATCTCGCGCTCTCGCGGGGTAAATCCGAACAGCTCGGCATGGCGGATCAGATGATGCGAATGCTTGTGATGGCTGTTGTAGCTAATGAAATAACCGACATCATGCAGCAAGGCCGCAGCTTCCAGCAGTTTCCGATCAGTTTTTTTGAATTTGAACTCCTTCGCAAGCTCGTCAAAGATATTCAACGCAATCTTGGCGACATGCCGTGAATGGGGCTCGTCAAAGTGACAGGAGCGGGCAAACTCCAGCACAGAAGCTTTCCAGGTGCGCTGTATCGAGGATTCCGGCAAAAGCTGCAGTCGCTTCATACACCTGATAATCAACCCCTCGCGGATACCACGTTCGTTGACCAGCATCATGTTGGCAGAGAAGAATTTCATAAGCTCGTCAATGACCACCAGACCGGCCACGATGATGTCCGCCCGGTCCGGATTCAATCCCGGTACGTTTCTCAAGGACTTGATGTCCTTGCGAACCAGCATCGCCAGCAGATGCACGATTTCGGAACGAAGCACCTCAAAACCGTGCAGCGACGAAAAATCCTGACGTCGCATACTCATTACCATGCTTGCCAGTGCCGTTATGGTGCCACCAGAACCGATGAAGGATTGCACAATCGGCTTTTCGTCGCTGAATAAATTTTTAAGCTCTGTCCTGACATGACGCCTGAGCCTTTCAATTTCAGTTTCCTTTACCGGATCGGACAGAAGAAAACGGTCGGTCATCAAGACCGCCCCCAGTTGCAGCGAATAGCAACTCTCTACCAGGTTGGCAACAGCGCTCATTATTTCAACACTGCCCCCGCCGATATCGATAATCATGTAACGCTTGCCGCTCATATCGAAGTTGTGACGCGCCGATAGAGCTACCAATTCAGCCTCTTCTTCACCTGATATAATCCGTATCTCCCGCCCGAGCTCCCTGGTAAGAACAGCAACTAATTCAGCACCATTGGATGCACTTCTTACAGCACTGGTTGCAACTGCCTCAACTTCGGACACCTTCAGACCGTCAATCAACTTGCGGATGCGTGACATCGCATCAACAGCCCGAGCGAATGCGGGAGGAGATATGGCGCCGCTCGCGGCCATATTCTCCCCCAGGCGAACGGTGGCCTTTTCATCATCCAGAACCATGAAGCGCCCCTGTGAATCGACTTCCACCACGATACAACGAATCGAGTTGGTACCTATGTCTATCGCAGCCAGACGACTCTTTTTCATATACACCTCCGGTTGACTTGGGTTGCGGATACTATGCCTCAACTTCAGATAAAAGAAAAGGCGAAGCCATGAATGGCTCCGCCTTTTAACACATCATTTAATTGCGGCTGCTGGAGCGGGAATTACTCTGCAGAAGCAGACGAACCATCCAGGTTGAGACCAAGAGCTTCCTTGCGGGACAGCTTGATCTTGCCGTTCTTGTCAATGCCGATGCATTTTACCAGAACCTTGTCACCTTCGTTAAGTATGTCTGTAACAACCTTGACCCTGGTTGTATCCAGCTCGGATATATGAACCAAACCGTCGGTGCCCGGCATGATTTCAACAAAAGCGCCAAAATCCATGATCTTGCGGACGGTACCCATGTAGAGCTTACCCTCTTCGGCTTCGTCTGTCAGGCCGCGGATCATCTGGATAGCCAGGTCACAGGCTTCCTTGTTGGTGCTGGCGATGTTGATGCGGCCGGTATCCTCGATATCGACGGTAACGCCGGTTGTCTCGGTGATATTACGGATATTCTTGCCGCCGGTTCCGATCACGTCGCGGATGCGGTCGGTCTTGATCCAGATGGTAGTGATGCGGGGAGCGTAGGCCGACATCTCGGCGCGAGGAGCGGCCAAGGTTTCAGCCATCTTGCCCAGAATGTGCAGGCGTCCTTCGCGGGCCTGTTTGAGAGCCTGCTGCATGACTTCCTTGGTTACACCGCCGATTTTTATGTCCATCTGCAGCGCGGTAACGCCTTCAGCAGTGCCGGCAACCTTGAAGTCCATATCGCCCAGATGATCTTCGTCTCCCAGAATGTCGGACAGAATCGCGAATTTTTCGCCTTCCTTGATCAGACCCATGGCGATACCGGCCACCGGTGCTGTCACCGGAACACCAGCGTCCATCAGCGACAGGCATCCGCCGCAAACAGCCGCCATCGAAGAGGAACCGTTGCTCTCCAGTGTTTCTGCCACGATACGGATCGTGTAGGGAAAATCATCATGCTGCGGAATAACAGCCGAAAGGGCACGCTCGGCCAGCATGCCGTGGCCGATCTCGCGACGCCCGGGAGCCAGGCGGAAACTTGTCTCTCCGACCGAAAACGGAGGAAAGTTGTAGTGCAGCAGAAAGCGTTTGCGCGACTCGCCATAGAGCGAGTCAATACGCTGTTCATCGCTGGATGTTCCCAATGTAGTTGTGACCAGCGACTGTGTCTCTCCACGGGTAAACAGGGCTGAACCGTGAACACGGGGCAGCAGACCGGCCTCGGTGCTGATCGGACGTACCGTGGTAGTGGTGCGGCCGTCGATGCGGATGCCGGTATCGAGGATGTCGGCACGTACGCGCTCATATTCGAAGTCGCCCAGGAAAGCCTTGATCTGCTTGGCGGAACCCTCGAACTCCTCCTGGAGGGCCTCGATGGTTTCAGCCTTGATCAGATCAATCTGGTTGTGGCGCTCCTGCTTGGTCTTGAGTTTGACAGCCTCGCCGATCCGGTCGTAGGCCAATTCGCGAACTCTGGACAACAGAGCTTCGTCAACGGTGATCGGAGCGATCTCACGTTTGGGAACACCGGCTTTGCGCTGGAGTTCTTCCTGGGCCTCGATCAGCGGCAGCACCGCTTCCTTGGCAAAGAAGATTGCGTCCAGCAGGTCCGCTTCAGAAACAAACTTGGCTTCGCCCTCGACCATGATGACCGCATCGCGGCTGGCGGCTACAACTATTTCAATATCGCTCTTCTCAAGCTCCTCGGCTGAAGGATTGCAAATCAGCCTGCCGTCTACCCGTCCGACCTTGACACCGGCAATCGGTCCGTTGAAGGGCGCATCCGAGATTGTCAATGCGGCGGAAGCTCCCAGCATCGAAAGTATCGCAGGATCATTGTCCTTGTCCGCGGATACGACAGTCGCCATGATCTGGGTATCGTTCAGGAAGTTCTCCGGAAAAAGCGGGCGGATCGGGCGATCGATCAGACGGCAGGTCAATGTCTCCGGGTCGGAAGGCCTTGCTTCGCGCTTGAAAAAGCCGCCGGGAATTTTTCCGCCGGCATATGCTTTTTCAGTATAATTGACTGTCAGGGGAAAGAAGTCCTGCCCCTCCTTGGCACTTTTTGCTGCCACGGCAGTCACCAGAACCACCGTATCTCCACTGCTGACCACCACGGCGCCGCTGGCCTGTTTGGCCATCTTGCCGGTGGACATCGTAATCGTTCTGCCGCCAAACTCAACCTGTACAATTTGTTCCATATTCCAATTCTCCTCTACGGTTGCGTTGGGGCCGTCGCTACAATCCCTCCATAAGGGAGGAACTCTACCCACGTCCCCAACAAAAATAAAAAGGGCCGCGAAGCCCTCTTTCAAAATGCCTACAGCAATGAAATGGTGTCGGCAATATACCTGCACGGGACAGGTATACTGCCTTCCATTACCTGCGTATGCCGAGTCGTTCGATAACCTTCTTGTACCTGTCCAGCTCTTTGCCCTTCAGGTAGTCCAGAAGGCGCCTCCTCTGGCCGACGAGCTTTAAAAGCCCGCGACGGCTGTGGTGGTCCTTTTTGTGGATTTTGAAATGCTCGGTCAGATAAGTTATCCGCTCGGTCAGAATTGCAATCTGAACCTCCGGAGAACCTGTGTCGCTGTCATGTTTCTTGAATTCATTAATGATTTCCTGCTTCTTTTCGGTTGCCAGCACTGTCTACACCTCCCTTCACCTGGGTAATATATCAGAATAATAAAACCAATTATTCTTTGTTGGAGCTGGATTTAATACCATATAAAAATCAATAAGTAAACATCTATCTGAGGCATACAAAATTTACAGGGAAGATCCAACCGGCATCTATATCAACAAATACCGACTGTTATACGCCAAGAAGCAACAAATACAACGACAGTCGCCATCAGTTATTAAAATCATTCCCACTGTACAGGTCATGCTTTTACTCGAAGCATTCAATACAATTGTCTTGACATCGGATGAACTTAAGTGCTATGAATTCAGCTCGATTTTATTACTCAAAAGCGGCATGAATTAATTGGAGGTGTGGTTTGGCTCATCATAAGTCGGCAATCAAGAGGATCAAGCAGAATGCAAAGAGGAACGCACGTAATCGCCATGTTTCCTCTACTCTGAAAACATATATCAAGCGCGTTCGTGAAGCGGTTGAAGCAAAAGACAAGGATGCCGCGGTAGCAGCTCTCAAGGCAGCAATTCCGGTTATTGATGCAACCGCATCCAAAGGCGTCATCCACAGCTCTAATGCTTCAAGGAATGTTTCACGCCTGACCAAACTGGTCAACACGCTCGGCTGATCCGGAAAATTATCGTTTCATTTAAGGGGGCTGCATTCGATGCATGCCCCCTTTTCTCGTTTCCGACCACAGTAATCAGGCTATGCCACAAATTTTCATTGTCAGTCCATGCAGCAGCGTGTATGGCTGCCCTCCGGATTTTGATTCAATGTCACAACGATAAAACTCGTCGAAGATATTTTTCAATTCGCTCCGCGTAAAGTTGCGGGCCTGCTGTACCGTCTCCCCCAGAAAAAAAGAGTGGATGTTAAGCTCTTTGCCGATATCGGCCTGGGGCATTTTTTTATCCATCAGTTCCCTGACTCTCCATAACTGACGGAAGTGGCGTGTCAGCGCTCCTATCAGCATAGGGGCTTCTTCACCATTCAGAAAAAGCGCATCAAGACTCTTGACAGAGTTGGGCAGGTCACGCAATCCCAGGTATTTTGCAAGTTCAAAAGCGCTAAAGGCCTTGCTGCTGCTGGACATGGTGCGTACATCATCAATTGTTATGCGAGGTCTAGTACCGGCATAGACCGCCAGTTTCTCTATCTGGGACGAAAGTTCCTGAAGATTGTTTCCTATCAGGTGCGATAACAGCTCTGCCGCAGCGGAATCGATCGGTTTTCCATGAACGCCGGCTTCACTCTGTATGAAGCCGCCAAGTTTATTGTCATAAAGTCGTTTGAACTCGACCAGTTCCCCATGTTTTTTCAGTTCAAGAAAGAATTTTTTCCGCTGGTCTATTTTGCTGCCGGTCAACAACAGGCAAGTGCCGGCAGCGGGGTTTTTGATATAGGGCAACATGACTTCAAGCGCATCGGCTTTCAGCAGTTCGGCGCGTTTTACCAGAACGGCACGCCGGTCTGCAAACATCGGCAGTGTCTGGGCGGCATCGATAATATCCACACCCTTTGATTCGTTTCCGAAAAAAACGTTGAGATTGAAATCCTTGAGAGAATGGTCAATGGCTCGCTCCAGAAGCATGCGCACCGCCCGCTCAACCAGAAACGGTTCTTCTCCGTACAGATAGCATACGGTGGGAATATGCCCTTTTTTGAGTGATGTCTCAAATTCCTGAGGAGTCATATTTAAAAGTTCTGCTCGACAGCTGAGACAAACTTTCCGGCAATGAGACGAGCCGCGGAATCAAGGGCGCTTTCCTCGGCATTACGCTGCAGAGCCAGATTATCGTTGGTCGGATATGTCTTGGATGCCTGCAGCATACCTTTCCAGAGCGGTGACGTCTCTCCCCGTCGATACAGCTCAAGCTCAACGTCCAGCGTCAGGCGGATTTCCCGGGCCCGGTCAGCTGCGCTGTATGAAACCACCTTGGTGGTATACGAGACAAGCCGGCCCTTTACAAAAAGATCGGCCGATGCCTGGTTTTCTGCCGCCACCAGCCCCCTGAGCGCATGGCTTTCATCGTAGAGGGCTCGTCGCAACACCGTCTGGGCGGTAGGACTGACGCTCTCGTTGCCGATAAACGGCACCCATAGTTTCTGACCAGTGACAAGCCGGTCAGAAGTGGAGTTAGTTAACTGATAACCACACCCTGTCAATGTCCATGAAAGAATCAGGGACAGCAGCAGGAAATACGTTCTGACTGTCATACCCCTACCCCACTACGATGTTGATCAGTTTGCCGGGCACAAAGATGACCTTGCGAATAGTCTTGCCTTCCGTGAACAGCAACACCTTTTCGTCGGCCAGAGCAAGCGCTTTAATCTCTTCCTCACCGGTACCGGCGGCGACAGTGACTTTCGAGCGCAGCTTGCCGTTGACCTGTACAACTACCAGCAGTTCTTCATCGACAACGGCATCCCGGTCATACTCCGGCCAGGCAGTACTGGACAACGGCACGGTATTGCCCATGTTCTGCCACAATTCCTCTGTAATATGGGGCACAAACGGAGCCATCAGCAGCACGACACTCTCAAGAGCCTCTTTGATTACAGCGGAAGAACCGGATGAAGATTGTTCAAAGGATTGGAGTGTGTTCAGCAGTTCCATTACCGATGCAATCGCGGTATTGAAATGGAAACGCTCTTCAACGTCTTCAGTGACCTTTCTGATGGTTTTGTGAACTGCCCGCCTCAAGCTTCTCTCGTCCGTAGTCAGGGATGCGACATCCACACGGCCGGCAGCCCTGATGGCATCGAGATGCTCATGAACCAGTTTCCAGATGCGGTTGAGAAAACGGAACGATCCGTCAACACCCTGATCGTTCCAGTCCAGGTCCTTTTCCGGTGGTGCTGCGAACAGAGAAAACATGCGTGCCGTATCGGCCCCGTACTTTGTGATAAGCGCATCCGGATCGACGACATTCCCCTTGGATTTGCTCATCTTGGCGCCGTCCTTGATCACCATCCCCTGGGTCAGCAGGTTGATAAACGGTTCGTCGGCAGTGGCATGTCCCAGGTCACGCAGTACCTTTGTAAAGAAACGGGCATAGAGCAGATGAAGCACCGCATGTTCTATACCGCCGATATACTGGTCTACGGACATCCAGTGGTCAACCCGCTCACGATCAAGTATTCCATCCTTGAAATCCGGGCAGCAGTATCTCAGGAAATACCAGGACGACTGTACGAAAGTGTCCATGGTATCGGTCTCGCGGCGTGCGGCTTTCCCGCATTGAGGGCAGGTACAATTAACAAAGGAGTCCATCCTTGCCAGAGGGCTGCCGCCCTCACCGGAGAATGCGACATCCTTCGGCAGTATCACCGGGAGATCTTTTTCCGGTACCGGCACCACCCCGCAAGTTTCACAGTAAATCACCGGAATCGGATTACCCCAGTAACGCTGACGTGAAATACCCCAGTCACGCAGACGGTAATTGACCGTTTTCGAACCATGCCCCTCCGCCTGCAGAAAGTCTGCTATGGCCTCCTTGGCCAAATCGCTCTGCATACCGTCGAACTGTGCAGAGTTAACCATTATGCCGACCTCGGTGAAGGCCTGTTGCATGGTCGCCGGATCAAGTGCGGCATCGGCAGGCTGGATCACAACCTTGAGCGGA
Source organism: Geobacteraceae bacterium (assembly GCA_032469775.1). Classification (GTDB taxonomy): domain Bacteria; phylum Desulfobacterota; class Desulfuromonadia; order Geobacterales; family Pseudopelobacteraceae; genus JACRCG01. The sequence goes on from JAWDJY010000002.1 coordinate 91,078, forward strand.
AGGTCATATTTCTTTGCAAACTCGAAATCTCTCTGGTCATGGGTCGGCACGGCCATAACCGCCCCGGTGCCATAATCCATAAGCACGAAGTTGGCCAGAAAAATCGGCATTCGCGCCTTTGTCAATGGATTGATACAGTAGGAACCGGTGAACACCCCTTCTTTTTCGAAGTCATCGGCGGTACGTTTGATACGGTCGGTTTTCTTGATTTTATCGATAAAAGCTGATACGGCCTCGGCCTGCTCAGGAGTGGCAAGTCCGGTTGCCAACGGGTGCTCAGGGGCAAGCGACATGAAAGTCGCTCCAAAGACAGTGTCCTGTCTTGTCGTAAAAACACGGATTGATCCGGCACTGTTTTCGATCGGAAAATCGATCTCGCAACCGAAACTCTTGCCAATCCAGTTGCGCTGCATGACCAGTACCCTCTCCGGCCAGCCCGGAAGCTTGAAAGTGTTCTCAAGCAGTTCCTCGGCATAATCGGTGATTCTGAAAAACCACTGGTCAAGCTCTTTCAGGTTTACTTCACTGTCGCATCGCCAGCAGCCGCCATCCTCAACCTGTTCATTGGCCAGAACAGTTTCACATTTGGGACACCAGTTTACAAAAGATGTTTTCTTGTAGGCCAGCCCACGTGAATACATCTCAAGAAAAATCTTCTGCTCCCAGCGATAATAGTCAAGATCACAGGTCGCCAGTTCGCGCTCCCAGTCATAGGAAAGACCCATTTTCTTGAGTTGTTTGCGCATGTAGTCGATATTTTCATAGGTCCAGGTAGCCGGGTGGCTCTTGTTCTGAATCGCCGCGTTTTCCGCCGGCATCCCGAAAGCGTCCCACCCCATCGGATGCAACACGTTGAATCCTCTCATCCGTTTGAAACGTCCGATAACATCTCCGATCGAATAGTTTCTGACATGTCCCATATGGATACGACCGGACGGATATGGAAACATCTCCAGCAGGTAATATTTTTCCTTGTTCTTATCTTCCCTGGCCTTGAAGGTTTTATCGTTCTCCCAGTGCTGCTGCCATTTTTGTTCAATATCTTTAGGCGAGTACTTCTCTTCCACGGCGTCTTCCTTTCTCTGCGGCATATATTTTATTAGTTGAAGTTACTATTGCATTTGCTGTGGACGCCAATCTGATTCTTTCTGGTGACAACGTTCACAGGCGGCCGGGTCCTTTACGCTGAATGCCATACTGAATCCGTGGCAAGCCCCGCAGTATTTCCCCTGATCCATCTCTTTCATGACCCAGCGTTTATCGGAATTACCGGAAGGTACTACGGTGTAATGACAATCAATGCAAACATATCCCTTTTCGGAATGCGGTTTATGGCTGAATTCCACATTTCCGGTATTGGGTGAAAGTTCATAGCGAATAGTTCTGGGTGTGGACGGATGGCACTTCTGGCAATTTGACTTGACTCCGAAGGCGGTGCTTTCGTCATGACAACTGCCACAGGATTTTCCCTGTTCCATCTGCAGCATGCTGAAACGTTTGTTACCCGGCCCCGGGTTGTAGAGCGCCGGATGACATTCCTTGCAACTGTAGGCGGCAATATGCGGTGTATGACTGAACACGGCACTGCCGGGGCGGAAATTGATCTGTTTCACAACATGACATTTCTGGCAGTCAGCCTTGACTCCAAAAGCGGTCTTGCCGTCATGACACGCACCGCAGGAGTTTCCTGACTCCATCGAAGCCATACTGTTACGCTTGCTTGATTTTCCGGCTATGAATATGCCGTTATGACATTCTGTACATTTGAACATGGCCGTATGCACGGAATGTCCAAAGGTTGTATCTCCGGTTTCTTTAACCTTGAATGTAACATCCACAGTAGATTTATGGCATTTCTCGCAATCACCCTTGACGCTGAATACCGTAGAACCGTCGTGGCAACTCCCGCACGAGGCGCCCTTTTCCATCTGGGCCATCGTCACTCGGATATTGTCAGGCCCGGCATTATAGGGCTGGTTATGACAATCACTGCAGGAGTAAACCGACAAATGCCGATCATGATTGAAGCGGGCATCATGAGAGAACAGCACTTCTTTGACGGAATGACACTTGCCACACTGCTTGACACCAAAGGCGGTTTTGCCGTCATGACAGGCGCCGCACGACATACCTTTATCCATTTCTGCCATGCTGAAACGCCTTGAAGCGCTTCCAGAGCCGACTATAGCGTTATGGCAATCACTGCAGGCAAACAATGAACGGTGCCTGGAATGGCTGAATACAACCTTGCCGGCATTTTTTATCGCAAATGTGACATCGGCAGGGTTTCCGAAGTGACACTTTTCACAGTTGGCAGATACTGTAAAGGCACTCTTGCCATCATGACAGGTGCCGCAGGATTTGCCTTTTTCCATTTCCTGCATCGAGTAACGGGTGCTGCGCGTACCCCCGACAAAGATTGAGCTGTGGCATTCTTCGCATTTGAAAAAGTTGAGATGAGAAGTGTGACTGAAACGGGCGTTAAAGGCCTTGAAAGAGATACCCTTCACATTTTTGTGGCATTTCTGGCAGTCGCTTTTGACGGAAAAAGCATTTTTACCATCGTGGCACGCGCCACATGATTTTCCCTTTTCCATATCAAGCATAGTCTGACTTACCCGGTTTGGACCGGGTACGAACAGTTTGTTATGACAATCCGAGCAGGAAAAGGTCATATCCAGATGTACTTTGTGGCCGAATACCGATCCCCCGGCCAGCGTAATATCTCCTACCTGATGGCACTTGATGCAATCACCCTTTACAGAAAAGGCCGTTTTGCCTTCGTGACAGCTTCCACAGGACTTGCCCTGCTCCATCTGCAGCATAGAATAATGTGGATTAGTCCGGTTCGTCTTGAACAATCCGTCATGACAATCGGCACAGCTGTAAATGCCGAGATGAATTTTGTGACTGAACACCAGTGATCCGAAATCAGGAATCGTTATCGTCACAGAATCAACCGGATGACAAGTGGAACAACTGCTGAGTTGCGGCGTACGGAGATTGCTTTTATTATGGCAGGCTCCGCATGACTTGCCCTTTTCCATTTCGGCCATCGTCACTACGGCGTTGTTTTTGCGTACAATGTGATAGATGCTGTTATGGCAGGCGGAACAGTTATTGCCAGTATGACGTAGGTGATTCTCGTGCTCAAAAGGAACTTTTCCGGCATTCGGGGAATCAAAATAAAGAGTCTTCATGAAATCCGCATGCAGACCTACCGGAACTGTAAGCAGGAGTCCAGCCAAGACCAGAATTATAGACAAATTCATCTTCCAACCTTTCAAGGTTCAAAAAACAGAAGAAATCAGGCAAACCCGCCATGCATTATAATTTCATTCGAGACACGCTGTAACGGGACTACACGATCAACAACTCCGGTAGCAACAGCTTCGCGCGGCATTCCATAAACAACCGCGCTCTCTTCCGACTCAGCAATGACATAACCGCCTTTGTTCTTGATTGCACAAACTCCGCGACTGCCATCATTGCCCATCCCTGTCAGAATTACTGCAGCCACCCGCTTTCTATAGATTCCTGCACATGATTCCAGCATCACATCAACCGATGGGACATAACGGTCCTCGTCCGACGGGGCTACCACTCGTGCCGCCACCTGCCCTCCGACCACTTCAAAAATCATATTTTTCCCACCGGGAGCGATCAGGACCCTTCCCGGAAGGACAAGATCACCGTCCTCCGCTTCCTTTACGTCAAATAATGAACTCCTGTTGAGGCGGTCGGCAAAAGCCTTGGTAAACCCGGCAGGCATGTGCTGAGACACTACTATGGAAAACGGATACTTGTGCTTGAACGATGAAAATATCTGCTGAAGCGCCGGCGGACCACCTGTCGATGAACCGATCGCCACGATGTCTATGGACTGGTTTTTTACCGTGGGAATTATACCGTGGGAGGGAATATTAACTACCGGCGGCTCCGGTTCCACAAAGGATCTGCTGCGCAATGCTCCGCCCGGCTTCCAGGAGACCATCTGAAGCACTTTCTTCTGCAAATCTTCCTTGATTGATAGCAGGTCAATCGAAGCGGTACCGCTCGGTTTGGCGACAAAATCGAGAGCCCCGAGTTCCAATGCCTTAAAAACCTTATCGGCTTCGCTCAGTGCGCTCACGACAATCACCGGAAGCGAAAAACGGGTAGTCAGGATACGTAACAGCGTGAACCCGTCCATCTTGGGCATCTCAAGATCAAGAGTAACCAGGTCCGGCTTGAGAGCAATTACCTTCTGAATACCCTCCTCGCCATTTATCGCATAACCTACGACCTCAATAGCAGGCATGTCTTCAAGCATTTTTGTAATGCTGCGCCTGCTGAAAGCCGAATCATCAACAACAACGACCCTGATCCTTTTCATAAGACGCCTCCGGAAATGATCCGATCAGGCTTTTGATAAATCATGTCATTTTTAAAATGACGCAACGTAAACAGGGTTGTCACATTCATCAACGATTCCGAATGCCCTAACAGAAGAAACCCACCATCGTACAATGAATTGTGAAATGATTCCACAACCCGTTTTTTGGCTGCCCTGTCAAAATATATGATTACATTACGGCAAAAGATGATATCCATCTTACCGAGCATGTTCATGCGGCCGGTATCAAATAAATTGAGATGACTGATTGTCACCAGCTTACGGATAGAGTCATTGACTTTATAGCCATCATCCTGGGGTATGAAGAAACTATGCAGATAATGGTCTTCGGTGGTGCGAAATGAGGCTTTGCCATAGACTGCACGCCTGGCATGCTGCAAAACTCTTTGACTTATATCGGTACCGATTATTTCTATGTTCCAGCCCCTGAGTTCCGGAATACTGCTCAGCAGCATCGCTATCGTATAAGGTTCTTCACCGGTTGAGCAACCGGCGCTCCAGATTCGCAATGAACGCATGCCCCTGGAACCCTTGATTTTGATTATTTCGGGAATAATCTCGTCTGTGAAGGCCTTAAGTTGAAACGACTCACGGAAAAAATAAGTTTCGTTTGTAGTAAGTACATCCATAATATCCATCAGTTCCTGATCTTTATTACGGTTGTACTTTAAATAATGATAATAGTCATAGAACGACAGGAGATTGAGATCGGTCAGGCGCCTGGAAAGACGTTTTTCAAGGATGTATTTGGAGTCTGAATCAAAATAGATGCCACAGTGACCGTAGATACAATCACGGAGAAGGCAGAACTCATCGTCGGACATGGTGTGTTCATTTGAAAAGTTAAAAGACATGGAGACCCTAATTGATGTTTGATTTACAGATTTCCAGAGACTTTCGGGCCTGACGCACAACATCGGGATCTCTGTTTTCCAGCGCTTGCTTAATGAAACTCAAAGCTTCAGGAGAGCGGGTTGACTCTAGCAACTGGAGGCATGTAATCATCAGCAAACCTTCAACACTTTCGCCAAGACGCTTGATTATCGCCATGATGCTTTCCGGCTCAATCATATTGATTGACTTCATGGCAGCACACTGCACCCAGACATCCTCGTCTTCCAGTATTTTTTCCAGATCAGAAACCGCACTTTTTTCCTTCATCTGTCCGAGAGCATCTGCCGCAGCAATGCGAACATCCGGACATTCATCCGCCAGAGCCATTCTCAATACCTGGGAAACTGTTCCTGCACGCAATGTCCCGATCGATGACACCGCAGACCTGCGCACGTTGGGATCTTCATCATTAACCAGCAACATCAACCGCTCGCTCTCGCCAAGTGATGCAAGCAGAAGTGATGCGTAACGGCGATGTCCCGGTACTTCAGAGTCACTCAAACGACGCGAGATACTCAGGACTGTGTCACGGTCAAGCAAAGCAAACATCTGCAGACTCGCTACCGCTGCGGAGCAGACATCCTGACTTGCATCATCGATCAATTCAACCAGATCCGGTATCGAAGAAATCAGACCCAGCTTGCCAACCGTAACAGCCGCAGCTTTCCTAACAGTGGGATAGTTATCCTTCAAAGCACTTTTGACCATGTCGCCGTAAGCAGCATAACCGCACTCGCCAACCAGCACGCAGAGAGCGGCTCTGGCATTTTCATCAGAGGAGGAATAGCGGGCAACTATTTCGGCCACACCTTCCTGACCAAAAGACTTAAGTGACAATAATGCAGCTTCAGCAAAACGGTCAACAACAAATGCTTCAATAAGCAGTGGTACGAATCTCAAATCGCCAGTTACATGACTGCACCAGATCAGAGCATCAATCAGTACCGCATCCCGGCTGTCAAACAGCTCCAACAGACCAGGTATTGCATCGCTTCCCCTCAGACTTCTCAACTGGTCAGAGATCAATTTACGATCGTCACGGGAAGAGCGATTGTTGATTCTGTAAAGGGCCTTTATGGATGCTGCGCGGGCACTGTTCTGACGGCATGACAAACCCTTTACCAATGACAAAACTGATTTGATGTCGGAAGTATTCCCCAAATAATCATAAACAGCCTTGCGCAGAATATCCTGTTCTGCAAGGCCAAGAATCTCATCAGGAACAGATCCGCTTGGAGCAAGCTTACCCAAAGCCTCAAGGGCGCTGAAGCGAAACAGAACCGAATCGTTGGCAACAATTGCGCTTACAAGCGCCTGGGTCACTTTTGAGTCCCCCAGTGCACCGAGATGTTCGGCCGCTGCTGATGACACATTCACATCGGGATCGTTCAGCGCATTCAACAGAGGCTGAACAAATACCGGGTCACCTATGGCGCCCATCACATCAATTATGAATTTTCTGACATCTGTATCCGCATCCCGTACTCTCTTAATCAACGGAACTGCAACAGCAGATCCAAGCCGGATAACGGCTTCAGCCGCAGAGTTCCTCAAGCCGGCGTTGTCTTCATTGCGGAGAAGTTCAAGCAGCTTTTCGATTGATTCTTCATCGGGCGTTGAACCGAGAAAAATTTCCACGGCTTCCTTGCGAACCCGCCAGCTTGGGTCACCCATTGCAGCAATGACAACAGACAGCGAATCCTGCAAGGAAATGCCTTTAAGCGATTTGAGAGCGGAACGACGTATTTCCTCGTCTTCCGACAATAATAAGTTTTCAATTTCCTGAAGTTTCATTTAAGGGCTACTCCGAAGATATAAGAGGTGGTTCCCGGTACTACCTGGCAGAATTGCTTATATGATTACAAAGAGGAAGATCACTCGCCCCCAAAAGCGAATCAACATTCAAAATCATAAAAACCCGCTCGTTGGAAAGACAGACACCAACCAGAAATTCCATACCGACGTCGGATGACATCAGAATAGGCGGTTTGATATCTCGGGCGGAAACTGTGATAACTTCCATCACGTCGTCCACCATCAATGCAAGCATCTGTTTTGCAAGCGATACAATCAACAGCTTGCCGGTTTTAACTGACTCCTCGGCAGGCATGGAGAAACGCTTGCGCATGTTCATGACCGGTATCACATTGCCGCGCAAATTGATGACGCCGTCAAGAAGATCGGAGGCACGAGGAAGACCGGAAAGTTTCTGGGGAAGAATTATTTCCCTGATTCGCATGATATCTACAGCGAAGAGTTTCTCTCCCAGACTGAAACATGCCAGCTGGATATCATTCAGATCACCTTCCATGACAGTTGCCATTCTCAGCTTCATTTAACAGTCTGTTAATTTCATCAATTATCATTGCGGATTTGAACGGCTTGTGCAGATAGGAATTGGCTCCGCAAAGCAACCCTCGATCATGATCTTCCTGGGACTTCTTGGCTGTCAGCATCAAAATCGGCAGTTTCGAAGTACGGGGGGTTTGCCGAATATGACGGCATATTTCGAATCCATCGATGTCAGGAAGCATGATATCCAGAAGCACCAGATTAAACTCTTCGGCAGCCAGCTTCTCAATAGCCATCTTACCGGTGAAAGCTCCGACTACCTCGAAGCCTTTTATCGTCAGAAGGATCGTCTCAAGCTTGAGAAGGCTTTCTTCATCCTCAACGACAAGAATTCTTTTTTTCTGCATATACCCCCCTCAGCACAAGTGAATATCAGCAATACTTTCAAGGTTCAGGATAATCAACAACCTGCCTTCGGATCGACCTATACCGAAAACGAAATCACGGTCGATCCCTTCCAGGATTGCTGGAGCAGGTTCAACCGCTTCTTTGTTAACTCGAACGACCTGAATCACCTCATCCACCAACAGTCCGCTGAATGAATCATTGCTTTTCTTAATAACTACAATTCGCTCTTTTCCGGTGACCTGGTCGCGAACCAGACCAAGCCGTAAACGCATGTCGATGACCGGAATAATCGTACCGCGCAACGACAATACCCCGGTCACGAAGTCCGGGGAGCGCGGAACCTCGGTGACTTCGCGAGGCTTGATTATTTCCTTGATGTCCATGATATTGATGCCATAGAACTCGTCTGAAACCCTGAAGCAGAGAAATTCCAGGTCGGATGCCACCTCTATGGAAAATTCTTCGTCAGCAAGAGCAATTTCTTCATCGCACCCAGCAGCTGCCCTGCCGGCCATGATAACTTCAATCGGATCACGGACAGGCTCAGATTTTTGAGAACCAGGTGCAATGGAAAGTGACTTTAAAGCATCGCAATCGCCTGTCACCGGAAATGTTACATTCTGAAAAAAATCGTTTTCTTCCAACGTAGTGGCGACATCCGCCGATTCACGTTGCGCAGCTGTTGCAACAGGAACCGCCGTTTTCTGCGGTACTGATTCCTGAACCGATTGTTCCTGAGCCTGCAGCGACTTTTTTCTTATTTTTGCCAGATCCATGCCTGTACCGCCTATATCATCAGTTCATCTTTGATTTCGTTGATAATATTTGAATCAATCAGGGCAGCGTCGCTCCCGAACGCCACCAGCAGAGCATTGGTGGCCATGGTATTTATCTTGCGTGGTACTCCGCCGGTCAGTTCATGTATCCGCTGCACCGCATCCGGTGTAAAAAGTCCACTGCAACCACCGGCAGCTTCAAGCCTGAAATCCAGGTATTCCATTATTTCGTCAATAGCAAGCGGTGGCAGGTGATAGTGCAGCGATATCCTCTGCCGCAGCGGCTCGAAGCGACTGGTTGACATCATCTGCCTTAGTTCCGGCTGTCCCATGATGACAACACCCAGCAGATTTCGGTCGTCAAGCTGGAAATTGGTCAGAAGCCTTATCTCGTCAAAGACTTCTGCATCTGTAATCATCTGGGCTTCGTCAACAATCAGAACCGGACAGATTCCATTCTGGTTGGACGAATACACTGCTGAGTGTATCTGATCAATTAAAGCATCTTTTGTGCCAGCAGGTTGATCAACATTCAGTATCCTGGCAAAAGTACGCAGGAACTCCATTGCGTTCAGGCGCGGATTTACAATATAGCAAAACCTGTAGCCATCTCCGAGGCGGTCCATCAGCGCACGCGACAGGGTAGTCTTTCCACAGCCGATTTCACCGGTCAACACGGCTATTTCACGTTCATGAACTACGAATTCCAAACGGGCCAGAGCTTCGTCGTGGACCCTGCTCAAAAACAGAAAACGCGGGTCCGGTGTCTTGCTGAACGGTTTTTCCCTGAAGCCGAAATAACTCTTGTACATGATTGTCAGTTTCCTGAACGCATCGTTTCATTTACTATTCCGCCAACATCAAGAACCAGAATAGTGCGCTGGTCTCCAAGGTCGGCGGCGCCGGATATCCCTCTGAAACGTTTGAACGCCTCACCTAACGGCTTTATCACTATGTCCTGTTGACCAAGCAGATCATCAACCACGATACCGAGACGCTTTTCTGCTACACCGACTACAACCACATAGAATTCCTGAGGTCTCTCGACAGATCGCTTGATATCGAAATAACGCTCAAGCCGTAATAAAGGCAAGGTTGACTCGCGCAGCTGAATTACCTCTTTACGCTCGACCGTCATGATCTCGTTGTCGGTCATCAGCAGCGACTCGAGCACCGAGGTAATCGGAAGAGCGTAGGTCCTGCCGCTGCAGCTGATTATCAATGCCTTGATTATCGCCAAGGTAATCGGCAGCGTAATGATGAACCGGCTCCCCTCACCTTTGCGGGTCTCGATGTCAACCATGCCGGATATTGCAGCGATGTTGTTCTTAACAACATCCATTCCGACTCCACGACCTGAAACCTCACTTACCTTGTCAGCCGTGGAGAACCCTGGCAGGAACAGCAGGTCAATGGCTTCTCGCTCGGACATGGAGCTGACATCGCTGACCAGACCTTTCTGGAGAGCCTTTTGTTTTACCTTCTCAACGTCAATACCGTTACCGTCGTCCTCGACCTCGATCACTACATGATTTCCCTTCTGAAAAGAAGAGATACGGATAGTTCCCTTTTCATCCTTGCCACGAGCGATTCGTGTTTCTCGTGGTTCAATGCCATGATCGATGGCATTGCGAATGATATGCATCATCGGGTCCGATATATCCTCCACAATCAATTTATCGAGTTCGGTATCAGCTCCGAAAAACTTCAGTTCAACTTTTTTGCCCTGTTCTCTGGATATTTTGCGGACTATTCTTGACATTTTTTCGTACAACTGACCAACAGGGATCATGCGTATTTCCATAACACCCTTCTGGAGATCGGTAAGTTTCCTCTCCAGTCCCTTGGCCGCTTTGCCCAACTCGATTGCCATGCGCGAGAAACCTTCATTGCGCATTTTTGCAGTGACACCAGCGATGGTAGAGTGCGCCAGCACAAGTTCGCCTACGATGTTCATCAACTCATCCAGCTTTCCGATATCGACGCGCACCGTTCTACTCATGCTTTTCGCGCTCAATGCGGTTTCATCGCCTGCAGTCGCCGGAACTGCTATTGGTGGAGCTGATGCCGGCTGTTGAACAGGAATATTTGTATTACTACCGGAAACCGGTGCCTGGGGCACAACGTTAGACACTCGTGGAGGCTCGGAAGGCTTCGGAATAACGGCAGTTACCGTCGCTGCCGACGCTCCCAGCTGCTTTACTGAAACCGAATCGCTCTCAACCATGCATTTCAGATCGTCAAGCAGTCGCGTTGACCCGAAAAGGATTTCAAAGTCTATGTGGGTTTCCAGATTTCCACCCACACTGGGCAACGTGCTGATTACTTCGCCGCAGGTTTTAAGAATATCGGTAACAGCGGCCAGTTCCTGATCAAATGTACATAAGTCAAAGGAAGTGTGAACATTGAAAATTGTGCGCCCCTTGGAGATGTTATCAAGCAGGCGATGTTCCTCATACTCCGTCAATGCTCCTGTAACCTGTTCCGACAGACCGAGAGATTCCAGTGGGGAGCCTCCGGAGGTTTTCTCGGGAGGAGCAAGGCAGGAATTGATTTTTAAAATGCACGCCGCGATTTCATTGGACTTGCTGTGGATCTCACCATCGGAAAGGGCTCTTACCAGGGACGTCAAAAGGTCGTGAGAATCGAACAGAACCGGCATCAATTGCTGATTCAGAGGGATTTTACCAAGCCGTAACCAGTCAAGCAGGTTTTCCAGATTGTGGGAAAGCTCGGAAATTTCGGTAAAACCGAACATTCCCGCCAGACCTTTCAAGGAATGGGCGCCCCTGAAAATTGAATTAAGAATGTCGGGATTGAAGTCGCCACCCTCGGCCATGTCGGAAAGGTCAGCCAACTCGGTTCCGAGTTGTTCGACTATCTCCTCCGCCTCTGCAAGAAAATCCTTGATGGCCTTGTTATGTGCCGATGTTCCGTGATCACTCATATGAATCCCTGGTGGAATTAATGGACTTTGTTAAGGTATGACTCGATCAGCTTCTGCAGGTGTGACGGATCAAACGGTTTGATCAGATATTCGTTTGCACCGAGAAGTTTGCCCTTTTCTATGTCTTTGGCACTGCCCTCGGTTGAAATAATGAAGACAGGAATATGGGCATAGTTCGGGTTGTTACGAAGATAACTGATCAACTCAAGTCCATTGATATCAGGCATATTGATATCAGTCAGAATCAGGTCAACCCGCTCTCGCGGCAGCAGTCTCAAAGCCTCAAAACCGCTGGCCGCATCCACGATCCTGAAATCGCCAAGAGGTTCAACTATTGATATGAGCATGGCCCGCATTGCTGCCGAGTCATCTGCAATCAAGATTGTTTTTCTACTCACGCGCTAACCCTTTCATGCAGTTGTCTTTCTAAAATAGCCTTCTCCATGGCAATTCCAGCCTGGGAAAGAAATATTGCCAGTGAGTCAGTATCAGCAATGGGTTCTTTGCCCGGCAGGTTGTCACCATATAAAAACCCGATCAGTCTTGACTGGCTCACTATCGGACCGACAAATATCTGATCCGGAACCCCACCGCCCAGTTGTTCGAAAATACGTTTGTCGACCGCTGTCAACGCTGGTTTGAATGCATCCGACTGTCCTGCAAGATGCGCTTTCTTGAAAATAGAATCCGCATCCAGAGAAAAATGGATTGCCCTGACTCTTTCGTCGCCACCTGACTTGCCGCCGGAAATACCAAACTGACCGGATCCGTAGACGATATTGTTCTCAACCGTGAATACAATCGCACGATTGAAAAACTCGGACGCAAAACGCAGCACAAGCAGCAGTATGCCACCTTGCAACTCCGGATTATTGAGTTCCTCCAGCATACCGCGCAACAGCGACAGACCTCCGCTACTTGCGACTGATTCAGGTAAGGACGGAACATCCTCGTCATCACCCATCTCTATGCGGAGTTCATCACCGAGATTGTAGCGATCCCTGCAATCAGCATTACCTGCCTCACCTGCCGGGTTACGGATATTAAAAAGCAGTTGGGAAATAAAATTCTGCAACGAGGCCTTGTCGTTTATTTCCACCCGTCTGGGTTTTAACAGGAATTGGTAACCGGCATCATGAACCTTGGCCTCGGCATCGGCATGATGATAATCAGAAATAACTATGATCCGAAGATCCTTGAAATTATTATGCAGCAGCTCAAGCAGTTCGATACCGCCCAACACGCCGGAGCCGTCCATTTTCGGCATTATCAGGTCAATCACGACAACTGGCAGGTCTCCGCCGCGACACAGTGTGTCAACCTTGATCAGGGTATCTTCGCTTTTTGACATTGCATGCACTTCAAAACCGAACTCACACAGTCCCTCCGTGATTGCACGCAAGGTCGGCCCATCGTCGTCCACTAAAACTACCGACTGTTTGGCATCATCCGCCTTGGCAGACTTGGTAACGGTTGCATCCACCAGATCAAAAACAAGATCGCCATCATCCGCCATGGAACTGTCCGCATCAAATCCATTCGCGGCAGCATGGCGCTGTTCGTCCAGAATCCTGGTACCCTCCATGGCAAGAAACTGGGGATTCAAGCCCTGGTCAAGCATGAACTGCAACGGATCCATCCTGGTACCGTCGATGGTTTCCATTTCATCCTGCACAATGAATTTAAAAGAGCCTTCGACCCATGCAAAGAGAGAAAATACGACATTTTCAATCTGTTCACGAACTACTTCTTCTACAATTTCCTGTGACACTCCGAAGTTTCTGACCAGGATGACACCCAGTCGCTCGCGGAAGCCCTGTTCCTGCTGAAGCGAGAGGGCCTTGCGAAGCAGGGCCAGATCGATCACTCCCTTTTGAATCAATACCTCGCCAAGACTCTGCTGAAAGGTACTGGATGATGCCCTGACGACCTGCCCCTTGCGAAAATATATTGAACCATCCCTGCCCCTGCTGTTGAGGGAAAGGACTCCGGTCTTCCTGCTGAGACTGACAATCTGCAGAATCTCTCCAAGTCCCAGATCTTCGAGGTTACCTACCAGGCTCATGCAGAACTTATCCTAAGCTGAAAGAGGAATAAAAACTGACGAATAGTACCGTAACAACTGCCACAAAGTAAAGCCTTTATAGGGTTGCTCATGTTCTGGAACCGGCTGATTTCGCGCGGGATGAAGTCGTTGTCTTGTCCCTGCCCCGGAACATGATACGCAGGGGAACGCCGTCAAAACCGAAGGCCTCCCTGAACTTGTTGATCAGGTAACGTTCATATGAATAATGGATATTCTCAGGCTGGTTCGTAAAGATAACGAAGGCAGGCGGACGTGTGGCTACCTGTGTGGCAAAGTAGAATTTAACCCTGCGGCCATGCGAAAGAGGGGCATGGTGCGCTTCGGTAGCCTCGTTGAACACCTGCACCAGCTCGGAAGTGGAGACCCGCTTGCAGAACTGTTCCATTACGGCATCCACGGTGGTTATTATCTTGCCGGTGCGCTGCCCGGTTTTGGCGGACACACAGACAATCGGCGCATAGGCAAGATATTTGAATCCGGTTCTGATTTTGTCGATGTAAATGCCCAGGGTGGCATTATCCTTTTCCAGGACATCCCACTTGTTTATAACAAAGACGCAGCCCTTGCCGGCCTCATGAATATATCCGGCAATCCGCTCGTCCTGTTCCGTAACACCTTCTTCGGCATCGATCACCATAAGTACCACATCAGCCTTTTCGATGCTGCGCAGCGCATCACAGACACTGTACTTTTCCAGTTTTTCAGTGGTTTTGCCCTTACGGCGTATGCCGGCAGTATCGATCAGAACGTAAGGTTTTTTGTTGCAGACAAAGGGAGTATCAACCGAATCACGGGTGGTGCCGGCGGTCGGATTGGCCACAACCCGTTCATAACCGAGCAGTCGGTTTACCAGGGACGACTTGCCGACGTTGGGACGCCCAACAACGGCAATGCGAGTCACGTTCTGCTCGGCGTCAGCTGCATCGGCCGGTGGAAACACTTCAATGATGTTTTCCACAAGATCGATCACGCCCCGGTTGTGTTCAGCAGAAATTGTGTACAGCTGGTCTACTCCCAGCGAATAAAACTCCATCGAATCGTTTTCCAGCTTTTCGCCGTCGACTTTATTGACAACGTAAAAGACCGGTTTTTTAACTTTGCGCAACATACCGGCCACTTCGATATCAGCCGGAGTCAGACCACTCCTGGCATCCATCATGAATATGATAACGTCGGCCTCATCAATGGCCAGCCTGGACTGCTCTCGCATCTGCTGCAGCAGGCGGTTTTCGGTCACCGGCTCGAATCCGCCTGTGTCAATCAGGATAAAAGGCTTTTCAAAGCGGGTAATATCGGCGTAATTGCGGTCGCGCGTCACACCGGGAGTATCGTCCACGATGGCACGACGATGACCAAGAAGACGGTTGAAAAAAGTCGATTTACCTACGTTGGGGCGACCTACTATTGCTACTAACGGTTTCATTCGTACCCCAGCTCTCTCAATTGGGAGGGGCGCTCACTCCAGTTTTCAACTACTTTTACAAACAGTTCCAGAAATACCCTGGTGTCGAGCAAGCGCTCGATGTCCTGTCGGGCCTGGCTGCCGATACGCTTCAGCATCTCGCCGCGCTTGCCGATGATGATCCCTTTTTGCGTATCGCGCTCCAGCATAATAGCCGCCGAAATCGCTATCACTCCGTTTTCGCGCTCGATGAAGCTCTCCACCACAACTGCGGTCGAATATGGAATCTCGTCACGTGTCAGGCGAAAAACCTTCTCGCGGATCATCTCGGCAACTATGAACTTTTCAGGCATATCGGTGAGAATATCGTCCGGAAACATTGCCGGTCCTTCGGGAAGATAGCCGGTGATTACCGAAACCAGATGTTCAACCCCGTCGCCACATCCGGCCGATATCGGGACAATTTCCTTGAATGGGTACAGAGCAGACCAAGCTGATATTTTCTCAAGTATCTTATTTTTTTCGGGTATAAGATCTATCTTGTTCAACACCAGCACTACCGGAGTGGTCACTTTTTTCAGGATATCTGCAACAAACGCTTCATCTGCCTTTCCGGTTGCATCGACTACCAACAGCAACAGATCAACCCCGCTGATGGCAGACCTGGCAACATCAACCATACTCCTGTTGAGACGAGAGCGCCCTTCATGAATGCCGGGCGTGTCGATGAAGACGATCTGTCCTTCGGGAATATTATGAATGCCCTGAATACGGTTGCGGGTGGTCTGGGGCTTGTCGGAGGTAATGACAATCTTCTCCCCTATAATGTGGTTCAACAGAGTCGATTTGCCCACATTTGGACGACCGATGATGGAAACAAATCCAGACGTACTCTTCTTGTTTTTCATTTAGTTGGACACCATTCTTTCATGTTTTACTTTTTTGTCCAGGCGTCACGCAACGTCACGACACGGTTAAAGACCGGTTTGCCGGGCTCGGAATCTTTCGGGTCCTGACGGAAATACCCGAGGCGTTCGAACTGATAGCGGGTTTCTATATCGGAATCGGCCAGGCCGGCCTCCAGCTTGCAATCCGTCAGCGTTTCCACCGACAAGGGGTTAAGGTACTGTTTGTAGTCGGCACCGCCGCGATCAGGATTGGGGTCGCTGAAAAGGCGGTCGAACAGCCGTACTTCGGCGTTTACGGCATGGGAACCGGCAACCCAGTGGATGACCCCCTTGACCTTGCGGCCATCGGCGGTATGGATACCCTCCCTGGAAGCGGGATCGTATTCGCCGTGCAGTTCCAGGATACGCCCCTCCTCATCCTTGACAGCGCCGGTGCATTTGACGATATAGCCGAAACGCAGCTTGACCTCACCACCAACCGTCAAACGATGAAAGCCCTTGGGAGGGTTTTCGATGAAATCGTCAGAGTCAATCCAGATCTCGCGGGAAAAATGAACCGTACGGGTTCCCATCTCCGGCTTCTGGGGATGATTCAGCGCGGTGATCTCTTCCACCTGTCCGGCCGGCCAGTTGTCTATTACCAGCTTGAGCGGACGCAAGACCGCCATTGCCCGGGGAGCGGTCTCATTCAGGTCTGCACGCACACACTCTTCAAGGATGGACATATCGATCCAAGAGTCGCTGCGACCGACTCCTATCATATCACAGAAAGCGCGTACCGCCATGGCGGTATAGCCCCTGCGCTTGATTCCCATCAGGGTGGGCATGCGCGGGTCATCCCAACCGCTGACGATACCCAGCTGAACCAGTTCCTGCAGCTTGCGTTTACTCATCACGGTGTAGGTCAGATTCAGCCGGGCAAACTCGTACTGACGCGGCTTGGAAGGCACCGGGAGATTCTCCAGAAACCACTCGTAAAGCGGTTTATGGTCCTCGAATTCCAGCGTGCAGATCGAATGAGTGATTCCCTCGATCGAATCCGACTGGCCATGGGCAAAATCGTACATGGGATAGATTTTCCAGGCATCCCCCACGTGAGGATGCGTAGCGTGAATAATTCGGTACAGAACCGGGTCGCGCAGATTCATGTTGGGCGACGCCATATCAATACGGGCCCGCAAGACCCTGGTTCCATCCGGGAATTCTCCGGCCTTCATGCGCCGGAAGAGATCAAGATTCTCTTCTACGGATCGGTTGCGATAGGGACTTTCCTTACCGGCTTCGGTCAGAGTTCCGCGATAGGAGCGCATCTCGTCCGCATTCAGATCCTCGACATAGGCCTTGCCCTCGCAGATCAGATATTCGGCCCACTGATAGAGCTGCCCGAAATAGTCCGATGCATAATAAAGATGTTCTCCCCAGTCAAAGCCGAGCCAGCGAACGCTCTCCTTGATCGAATCGATATACTCCTGCTCCTCTTTAGCCGGATTGGTATCATCGAATCGCAGGTGGCAACGGCCACCGAAATCACGCGCCAGACCGAAATTAATGCAGATCGACTTGGCATGCCCGATATGCAGATACCCGTTGGGCTCCGGAGGAAAACGGGTCACTACGGTGCTGTGCCGGCCGTTCTTCAGGTCATCGTCGATGATAGTACGCAGGAAGTTGTTGGATGATGGTGCGGTCTGTTCGATAGTGGTCATGATGAACCTCTCGGGTGCTATTTTTCCAATTCGCCCAGAAGCGAATTGGGATAGGCCTTGGCAATACGTATCTGTACGAAGCTGCCGATCAGTGAAGTGTCTCCGCTAAAATTAACGATACGGCCGTTATCAGCCTTGCCGGATACCTGTCCCGTCAGCTTTCCCTTGCCTTCAACCAGAACTGTCTGCAGGCCTCCGACATACTCACGGCATATTTCCAGATTGATGCGCTTCTGCAGCGTCATCAGACGATCCAGGCGGGCAAGTTTCTGGTTGCGCGTAAGTTCTTCCGTCAGTTCGGCGGCCTTGGTGCCGGGACGCGGCGAATAAACGAAAGTGAACAGGTCGATGTAACGCACCTTTTCCACCAGCGAGAGAGTTTGTTCAAAATCTGCGTCAGACTCACCAGGAAACCCGACGATGATGTCGCCGGTAATCACGATTCCCGGTCGGGCAGCCTTGAGCTTGCGCACCTTGTCCAGATAAGATTCACGACTGTATCCGCGTTTCATAAGTTTCAGTATTTCATCACTGCCGGATTGGGCCGGAAGATGGATCTGGCCGCACAGCTTGGGCACGTCTCCGAAGCAGGCAATCAGATCATCTGACATATCCTTTGGATGAGATGTGGTAAAACGGATGCGCTCTATTCCGGGAACTTCGGCCACCTGCCGGATCAGTTCCGCGAAGCTTGGCTCGCTCTCGGCCTTCAGCCCGTAGGAATTGACGTTCTGGCCGAGCAGCACGACCTCCCTGACCCCTTCATCGGCCAACTGGCGGATTTCTGCCAGGATATCCGCAGAACGGCGGCTGATCTCCCGACCCCGGACATAAGGTACAATGCAGTAGGAACAGAAGTTGTCACACCCCTGCATCACGGTAACAAAACGGGAGAGACTGGATTTTGCCCTGATCGACGGAAACAGGTCCAGACGCTGGTCATTGTCAATAAATGAGGTTTCCGAACGGCGCTGCCCCTGTTCGGCCCCCCTGACCATATCCGGCAACAGGTGCAGGTTATGGGTGCCGAAAACCAGATCCAGGTAGGGGAACTTGTTCAGCAGCTCTTCTCCCTCCTGCTGGGCAACGCAACCTCCGACAGCAATAATCTGCGACTTCCCGTCACGTTTGTAGATGCGGAGGTTCTGGAGGCGCTTGTAGACCTTCTCTTCTGCCCCCCCCCTGACACTGCAGGTATTCAGCAGGATCATATCGGCAACGGACGGATCGTTGGTCGGAGCGTATCCCAGATCTGAAAGCATTGTTACGATCCGCTCCGAATCGTTCACGTTCATCTGGCAACCAAAGGTTTCCATGTAAATAAGTTTATCGATCATAAGAACTGATATATATACTCTTTAAAATACTGTAAAGTCAATCAAATTGGGTTTTTACCCGTATTCTAACAGTATTGCGACCTTGACAAATTCCGAGTCGAAGAAGTAATAATACAAATTTTAGGACGATTGACAGAGAGATCAAACGATGATCATTGACTGGAACTGTATAGAGACGGTGCTGCTGGATATGGATGGAACAATCCTGGACCGCCATTTTGACGATCACTTCTGGCTGGAACATGTACCGCAGCGCTGGGCGGTCCAGAATCACACTACCATCGAATATGCCAAGAGACATCTCTACGAGTTATTCCGCTCCCAGGAAAACACCCTCAACTGGACCGACCTGGACTACTGGTCCGACCGTCTCAAACTCGACATTCCGCTCCTGAAGACGGAGATAGAACACCTGATAGCAGTTCATCCGCATGTTGTCGAATTTCTGCTTTTTTTGAAGCAGCATCACAAAAAGGTCTGGCTGGTAACCAACGCACATTCAAAAACGCTGGATCTGAAGATGCGGACAACCCGCATCGGGCCTTATTTTGACGGAATCATATCAGCTCACCAGGTCGGACTCCCCAAAGAGGATGTCCGTTTCTGGGGAAAACTGCAGGATTTTATCAGCTATGATCCCGAACTGACAATGCTGGCTGAAGACAGCGAAACCAACCTTGCAACTGCCGAACGGTTCGGCATTCGCTATCTGATCTACATCAGCCGCTACAGCTCCAGAATCACGCCCCAGGCCTCGGAACGATTCCAGACCATAGAATATTTCAACAGACTCTTACCGAAACAGGGCACTAGTAAAATCTCGTTGAATTCAAACAATTCGGAACCTGCTGCATGAGAATTCTTTCTGTCTGCCTGACAATCCTGATGCTGAACTCGGTATCCATCGCCCTTGCGGCGGAAAACGAACTGCAAATCGGCAAGTTCAGCACCGGCTGCCTTGACGGCTGGAAAGTACAAACTATCTGGAACTCCAAGAAGACAAGTTATTCGTTCGTGCCGAAAAACGGCGGTAAAGCGTTGATGGGCAAAAGCAGTAACAGTGCCTCCGGACTGATCAACAAAATTGAAATCGATCCAAAACTGTACCCGGTCATCAAGTGGTCCTGGAGAATCGATCACACCGTCAGGAACGGAAATGAAAAGGTTAAGGAAGGACATGACTTTGCGGCCCGCCTGTACGTGGTTTTTTCGAGGGGCTTTTTTTTCAGAACCCGCGCAATCGAATATGTCTGGGGCAACGTGATGCGTAAGGGTGAATCGATGCGCAGCCCCTACTCCAATAACGTTGTCATGATAGCGGTGGATTCGGGAGACGAATCCGCCGGCCAGTGGATTTCTCACAAACGCAATTATTATGAGGATTACCGGACGGCATTTGGCGAAGAGGCGCCCAAGGTAGGCGCAATTGCGATTATGACCGACAGTGACAATACCCGTGAAAACGCTGTCGGATATTACGGTGATATAAGCCTGATATCCGCGGCTAAAGAGGAGGAGTCAAAAACCAGGGAGCAAAAAACAAGGGAGGCCGTTCCGAAGGAACAGCCTCACAAGGACAATCATCAAAAAGAAACGGAGCCGAAAGGTCAAACCAATAATAACCCGCCGGTGACTACGCCAAACGTGCCGCTTGCTCCGGCACAGGTAATTCCCTGAGTTCAGGTTACATTCTGCTGAGGATTGTCCTGAACTTTTCCAGCTTGGATGCGCCTTCTTCAATCAGGCGTATCAGGTCTTTACGGGCGCTGCCGGCCACGTCTTTGCCCTTCTCAACCAACTCGTCGGTTTTATCACCAATTGTTTCGACCAGATTGTTCACATTTGAAGCAAGATCATCAACCACTTCATCGGCCCGGTTGCGGACCTTTTTGGTATAACGTACGATATCTTTCCTGGTTCTGGTTCCGGACTGCGGCGCAAACAGCAATGCAAGCCCCGCCCCGATAACTCCACCCGCAAAAATCAACAACGCCGCCGCCGCAACTTTTTTATCTCTCTCTTCCATGACATCCCCCTTTTTATTTTCTTTGCTACATTGTACTCCAGCAGAAGAATATCTCAAGCCAATCATGACAAAGGTCAGCAGATCCTGCGAACTTTGTAAAAGCGCCCCTTGATCTTGTTTTTGCCCAGACATGCCAGAGCCTGCTCCACGCTTGAGCGCACGATCGCCACATAGGCGTGCAACTCATGTACATCGATCTTGCCGACTTCGCTCCCCGCAATTCCATCCCCACCGGTAAGCGCGCCCAGAATATCACCGGGGCGCAACTTGTTTTTACGCCCACCGTCAATGCATAATGTCACCATGGGCGGCACCAACGGCCTTGCCGCTGCTGAAGCCAGCGAATCGAGACCCCCACGGGGTATACAGCTGTCCAGAGCATCTTCAATCGCCTTAACCCGCCGCGATTCCTGTGCTGTGACCAGGCTTAGCGCCAGCCCCTGCTCTCCGGCCCGTCCGGTACGGCCGATTCTGTGGATATGAATTTCAGGATCGCGTGGCAATTCGTAATTGATAACCGCCGAGAGTTCCTTGATGTCCAGGCCACGGGCGGCCACATCTGTTGCGACCAGCACCGAAACACTCCTGTTGGCAAAACGCACCAGCACCTGATCGCGATCACGCTGGTCCAGGTCGCCATGTATAGCCAGTGCTGAAAAGCCGCGTTTGACCAGGGCATCGGCCAGTTCCTGGCAATCGATCTTAGTATTGCAAAAGACCAGCGTTGATTCAGGGCGATAGTGACCAAGTATCCGTGCCACGGCTTCGGTCCGTTCCGCGCTGTCCACTTCAAACATTAACTGCTCGATAACGCCCTCATCATGGGCTTCATCGACACTTGCCTCAAACGGATCATGCTGGACAGACGCACTCATAGCGGTAATTTCTCCGGGGTAAGTTGCGGAGAAAAGCAGGGTCTGACGCATTTCAGGGGCAGCTGCAATCAACGAGCTGATCTCGTCCTGGAACCCCATGTCAAGCATGCGGTCAGCCTCATCCAGCACCAGCGTCCGCAGGCATCCAAGATCCAGAGCACCACGACGCACAAGATCAAGCAAGCGCCCTGGTGTACCAACCACAACATGGACGCCATGTGCCAGAGAAGTAAGCTGTGGCCCGAAGGGAACACCTCCGCAAAGAGTCAGCACCTTGATGTTGTCGGTATAGCGCGCCAGCCGTCGCACTTCCTTGGCCACCTGGTCGGCTAGCTCCCGGGTTGGACACAGTACAAGTGCCTGGACGCACAGATTGCTGACCTCCAGGTTTGACAGCAGGCCGATTCCGAAGGCGGCCGTCTTACCGCTGCCGGTTTTGGCCCTTGCGATCACGTCCTTGCCCGCCAGGATCGGCGGCAGGCTGTGAGCCTGTATCGGCGTCATCGCTGTATAGCCCAGGGTGACCAGGTTCTTGAGCATGGCAGGCTTCAGGTCAAGCGATGAAAATTCTGTCGGAAACATGAGATTCCCTCTTTCTTGAATGACACCCTACTCCAGTCGGACACTTTCGTCCAGTTAGAGATAACCGGATATCCGAATCGCCCGGAATACCCCATTATTATTTTGCAATTGACCTCATATTTGGCTATGACCTAAAATCCGGCAATCAAAGAAAAGGAGGCATTGCATACATGGTAACCATCATGCCAGAAGAGACCTACTTGCAAGGATATTGGCTGGACACCGGAAGTTCGATGACACCAGACTCCAACTGGGAACGGATCAATGATCTGACTGCAAACCACCTGGAGTTACTGGCATCGTCAAAGGATGGGCGAGAACAGCTCTACCGTGACAACACGGACGGACGGTTATGGGAACTAGCTCCGGTTGAGCCAATGCTTCCAGCCGGACCGCCAATGCTGAGGGTCATTTCAAACATCGCAGCTGAAGAAAAATACGGGTTAAAAAAAGTCTGATCGCGCATTTGGGACCTAATCAGCACAATAAAGGCCCGCCAATGGCGGGCCTTTATTGTGAGCCGATCATCTTGGAAGCAAGCTATCAGGCCAGATCCTGCACTCCCTGATAAATGATATCGAACAGTTCCTGGATATTTTCCTCGGCAATACAGGAAAAGGCGATACGCAGATCCGTTTTGGTAGTGGAAATGGCACCGACCCCGTATTTATCCAGAAGATGGACACGCAACTTTTCAGCATCCACTGTTTTCAGTTTCAGGCACATGAAATAACCGGAGTTAAACGGGTAGTAATCCCATGCTTTCTGATATTTGTCGCTGTTGAGCACCTGTTTGGTTTTCAGCGCGCGACCTTTCATCACCTGGAATTTCTCCTCCTTCTGGGCAAGGAATTGTGGTGAGCGAAGCGCCTCGATGACAAAAGTCTGGGAAGGATGCGGACAGTTGGAGATCTTGGCACGGATAATACCCATGGCCTTCTTTTCAAGGGCTGTCATGACCGGAGCATTTTCATAACCGTTGCCATCGGCGAAGGTAATAAAGCCTGTACGGAACCCCCATACGAACTCTTCCTTGGTAGCACCATCCAACTTGATTGCCAGGATGCGCGGATGCAGGTTGGCCAGCTTGCCGAACAGCGACTCTTTCAGGCTGTCCTCGTAGAACAGACCGAAATAGGCGTCATCTGAAATGGCGACAACATTGCAACCAGCTTCGGCCACTTCCTTGATGGCTGCCACAATGGCGTCGCCCTCAGCAACGGTCGGTGTATAGCCACTTGGGTTATTTGGGAAATTGAGCAGTACGATTGCTTTGCCCTTTTCCTCGGCGGTGTTTTTCAGTTCAGCCTTAAAGGCCTCCACATCATAGCCACCGGTGGCGGTAAATGTAGGATGTTTCTTGACGATAGCTCCGTTGCAGGTACCAAAGGTCAGGTTGTAGTTACCCCACAGCATATCCGGCAGGATCAGATGATCGCCTTTATCGACAAACATGTCGCCCACGATGGAGAGACCGTGGGTCAAGGCATTGGTGACAATCGGGTTGCTGAAATGCTTGCCATTCTGGCTGGGATTTTCCCGCAACATTTTCTCACGCCACAAGGCACGCAGCTCCGGCTTGCCGGCCGGAGGCGCATAAGGGTAAATATCCTTCGGATCAAAGGCGGAAAGTTTATCCTGAATACACTGCAGAAACATCGGGCCGCCGTTTTCGGTGGCAATGCCGATGGTAGCGTTAAATTTGTGCGCTTTTTCCTTTGCTTCAGCCGACTGGGTCAAAATACCTTTTGGGAAAAAAAGGTTTTTACCGAGGTCGGACAACATCTCCAAAACGTGTGGGCTGTGTTGCTTAAGCTGATCATTGAGTTCCTGTGCTAATGGATTCATCGTACTCCTCCTGTTTATTGTCGCTTCCACATGGACGCAGGGTTTATTGGCTTCAGATAATGCCTGTGGGAGTAGAACAACACCGGCCCGTTTTTGTCAATAGATAAATGCAATTCCTGCCAATAGTATACGTAAACACAGGGGTTCCAAGGGATGTTTCGGATGTCGAAACTCGATATGAAAACTTTATCTTTAACGCTCGAGATGATATCATATAACCTCTTTACTATGCATTTAACTTTACTAATTCAAAGGATTATTCATGCAAAGCACTACCTATGACGTTCTCATTATCGGCGGAGGACCTGCCGGACTTTCAACCGCCTACCTGTGTCATAAAAACGGTCTTTCCTACCTGGTACTGGAATCAGGCAAGGCCATTTTCCAGGGGATTGCCAACACCTATCCCGAAGGGAAACTGGTATACGCCTCCAAACCCAAGGACGCGCCGGAACCTTTCATGGTCGAGGAGCTCCGCCCTCCCGACAAACCGGTGACCGTGGAAAGCTACCTGCAGTATGTGCAGCATTTCGTACAGCATGAGAACCTGAATGTGCAGACCGATGTGGCTTTTGAAGACATCAAGGACGAGCGCGACGGACTTACGGTTATCACTTCCAAGGGCAACTACAAGGGGAAGAAAGTTGTACTGTCCTTCGGCAGCAATATTCCCCGCGAACTCTCGGTTTACGGCGATGCCAAGATGGTGGCAAAGAACGTAGATGATCCGGGCAAATATATCGGCATCAAGACTCTGGTGATCGGCGGCGGCAACACCGCAGCTGATGTGATCATCAACATCCTCAAGAGCAAACGTGAAGTAAATGACACTCAGCCGGTTTATTGGGCTCACAAGGCCGAAATATTTGACGTCAACAAGGAGACCGCCCAGCGCCTGGGTGAAGAGATCCTGCTGGGTGGTAACATCAGGCTGCTTCCAGGAGCTACTCCGCGCATCGGTGAAGTCGATGACGAGGGGGTTGATCGGCTGGTCATCCGCATCAACGAGTTCAAACAGGCCGACGGCATCGACCTTTACCACGCCTTGAGCTTCCCGATGCAGAACGTAATCGCCTGCATCGGCTCCCAGGGACCGGTACCGATCTTCGACAAACTCGGCATACAGTCGATCGCCTGCGCGTCGGGGGTTTGCAAGATCGCCAAGGAGGGAGAACGGCTGGTGCTGCTGTCTTCCGAGTTTGAATCCACCCGCAAAGGTGTCTACGTGATCGGCGGAGCGATTTCACCCTCCTACATGAAAATCACCGAGGGCTCGATTGTAGAGGAAAAACATCCCAACCTGATCTATACCGCAATCAATGACGCCTACCATGTAGTTGAAGCGATCCGGGCAAAGATTGTCAAGTAACCGTCTTCTCAATAGTTGACAACAAAAAAGCCCCCTGAATCGGGGGCTATTTTGTTCATGCATCAAAATCTCAGAAAACTGTCACCGCGGCATAACCGACCACCTGACGATGGTCGCCGGACACATCCCCGCTGTTGCCGTAAGCAACGAGTTCGGCCGTAAAGGCCCCCAATTCACGAGTGGCCTCCAACATTACTGCGGAGGGGGCAACTCCGCACATGGTTATATGCCGGCTGCGGCAGATATCCAGCAAACCTTTGGCATCGAAAGCCATGACCTTCTCCAGCGCCAGCTCATCCTTACTGCGGGCGGAATCAGCCGATTCATAGTGGGTCATGTCCGAACTGGCCACAATCAGAACATCTCCACCATATTCACGGACAGCCGCGGCAATGCCGCTGCCGATCGCAGACAGCGCAGGATAATCGCCGTGTCCGAGGCAGATCGCCGAGATGGAAACATCCGGTCTCAGGTACTGGATAAAAGGGAGCTGTACTTCCAGGGAATGTTCGTACTGGTGAGCGGCACGATCGGGTTGAAGATATGCCACATGTTGAAGCAGGAGACTGTTGAGGCGGGAGTTTATCGGCACAGTTCCCAACGGGGTCAGCCATTCACCATCCGGATAAAGAGCGGCTGGAGAGCCGTTGCCGGTATGGTTGGGGCCGATGATCAGCACCGTATTCGGTATTTCGATCTGTGAGTAGATTTGGCCGGCAATCGCCCCGGAATAGACATAACCGGCATGGGGTGAAATAATGCCGAGTACCTTTCGCCTGGTATCATTTTCAGGAACTAGAGCCGCCAGAGTCGATTTAAGCTGCTGGATGCCACCTGGATAAAACTGGCCCGCTACAACCGGTTGACGCTGCATGACTTACCTCCTTTGTCAAGCTTTTCAGAAGTATAAATCCGAATCACTCAAACGGCAAATCACTTTCCACCGGGACTGCACTCTCCTGCCCCAGCGGCAACTCTTCCTGGCGCTCATACTGCGGCACTTCGTCAAGCGCCTGTATTTCTTTGAGTGTCGGCAGACTCTTCAGATCCTTAAGACCGAATATTTCAAGGAATTCTTTCGACGTACCGTAAATCAGCGGGCGGCCCGGTATATCCTTTTTACCGAGTATTCTGACCACTCTTTTTTCCAGCAATGATTTCAAGACACCACCGCAATCGACACCGCGCAGATGCTCGATCTCGGCGCGTGTGATCGGCTGACGGTA
>JAWDJY010000003.1:0-117954 GCA_032469775.1 Geobacteraceae bacterium
TCTCAACCGTTTCTGCTTCCGGCGTGACAACTTTCTTCTCTGGCACGGAACGCTCCGGCAGGTAAGTGATGTTTATGCTCTGGTAGCGCAGAACCTTCTCGTCCAGACGCAGACGCCGTTCAAGTTCGGCGATCAAAGCGCTGTTTCCGTCAAAACGGAGGTAATAGTAGCGTCCTCTGGCGGACTTTTTGATAGGGTAGGCCAGCTTTCTGATACCCCAGTCGTCCATCCTGAAACATTCGCCCTTGTAAGACGAAATTACGTCCTGAGCCTTGGTGGTGACGGACTTGATGTCCTCTTCACTAAGCTCGGGATGGAGGATGAAAATTGTTTCGTACTTCCTCATGTTGTAAATCCTCCTCACGGATTCTAGCTCCGGTCCTACCCGGAACAAGGAGATTTCGGCACTGATGCCGTCTTTAAAAGAACGATCTTTATACAACTACCCAGTGAAAAGTGCAACAAAATCTTTATGAATGAACCGATGAAGCCCGATATTTTTTTACCAGCTCAACCGGATGATATGAAAGTTTGCTGTTGCGCAATCCCGCATCACCCAAGTCCTGTTCTCGGTTGATATATCGGCAGTCAGTGAACAATTGTCTCGCAAATTCTCGATTTACAAGTTGCGATACCCCCTCAATGAACGGGTCTGCCTTTTCAAAATGGCAAACAGCTGTATCACTGTTCAGTTTTTCACCAATCGCAAAGCCAGCCACCATGCCGTCCACCATGACGACTATACCGCTTAGGCCCAAGTCAGCAGTAATACGCAAAGCTTCAGATGTTGCCGAAACTTCCAAAGCAAGTGAAGGGCCGGTTTTATCACGAACAGCAAGAAACCATCTGTCCAGCAGTTCCTGGCAGCCGCCACAGTATTGGGCTGAATATTCAGATAACTGGTAATGATGGCGTTTGGTAAAGTAATTTATCCGGTTGTTCTTTTTATGAAAGCGGTTTCCCTGGAGGAGCGCCAGTTCCTGCCGCAGGTAAAGGTAGTCGAACGAATCACGGTCTTCCGTTAACTGGATGTTGTCAGCAGAAAAGTATTGTCTGGAAAACTGCTCATCGGCACCGTAAATAGACCAGTCATCATAGAAAAGTACCGTCAAGGCCTTTTGAATGTCTCCACACAGCGGAGGCAGGCAATAGCGGTTGTCGTCATACCCCTTTCCGATAACGACTACAGCATCTCCGATCATGGTCAAACGATAGTCATGTGCAACACGGAAAAGATACAAACCTGCAAAAGACAATTCAGACACACGCGGTTCAAGGTCTGAAAATATCCTGTCCAACAGCTTTTTGTCTGCCATCTCAATGGCTCTGGAGTCAGGGTAAAGAGGAATTTTCATTGAGTTCTCCGGGATTTGTTGTAGAATTCCGAGCTGATTAATTTAACTGACAACTTATCACGGAGGGAACAGTTATGGCTATCGCCATGAAGATTGCCAGTCACATATCCAAATCATCCTGGATTCGCCGAATGTTTGAAGAAGGTGAGCGCCTGCGCCAGGAAGTCGGTGCGGACAGGGTTTATGATTTCACGCTAGGCAACCCGGATGTTGAACCTCCGGAAGCGTTTGGCCGCGAGTTGTTGGCCCTTGCGCAAAATCCGCTGCCTGGTATGCATCGATACATGAACAACGCCGGTTATGAAGAAACGCGTTTGGCCGTTGCTAACAAACTCTCTGCGGATTCTGGTTTAATTGTCGGCGCCGAGCACGTCATCATGACTTGTGGTGCTGGAGGTGCACTCAACGTAGTCCTGAAAACCATATTGAACCCTGGTGAAGAAGTTATTATCCTGGCGCCATACTTCGTAGAATACAAGTTCTACATCGATAATCATGGCGGTGTGCCGGTCGCAGTCTGGACCGACCATGATACTTTCCAGCTTGATATCGATGCCATTGAAAAAGCGATCACAACCAAAACCCGTGCCATTATCATCTGCTCACCCAATAATCCGACCGGAGTTATCTATCCGGCCGAAAGCCTGAAGCGTCTGGGCGATGTTCTGAAAAATATCCATCAGCGAAGTGGGCACCTGATTTATGTAATATCCGATGAACCCTATGCCAGAATCTCATTTGACGGTAAACATGTCCCCAATATTTTTCCACTGGTGGAAAGTTCTGTGGTGGTGACTTCACACAGCAAAGACCTTGCACTGCCTGGCGAACGTATCGGTTACCTGGCGGCTAATCCGCGCATGGCGACCGCTTTGCAGTTCATGGAAGGCGCCGTCTTCAGCAACCGTGTGCTGGGATTTGTCAACGCACCTGCTCTGATGCAGCGCTTGGTGGCAAAATTGCAGGATGAATCAGTAGATATAGCCGATTATCAGGACAAACGTGACCTTCTGGTAGATGCATTGACAGGCATGGGCTTCAATATGGTAAAGCCGGACGGCGCTTTCTATCTTTTTCCTGAATCTCCATTGGCTGATGATGTGGAGTTCGTCAAGTTGGCCCAGAAACACCATATTTTGCTTGTACCAGGTGCCGGCTTCGGTGCGCCTGGTTTCTTCCGCATCGCATATTGTGTGGATAAGGGTATGATCGAACGGAGTCTGCCTGCCTGGAGCGCACTTGCCAAAGAGGCCGGTCTATCCGGTTGAAGGGCCGCAAAATTTCCGCCGTTCAGGCAACAAAGAAGCTGGCGCTCAATCAATCTGTTGTGTTATAAACATTAGCACTACACCAAACCACGGAGGAAACATGACTAAGGCAGAACTTGTAGCAAAAATGGCAGAAAGTGCACAACTAACCAAGACTCAGGCTGAAAAGGCTCTTAATGCCTTTGTAGAAGAAGTAACCGCAGCCATCAAGTCCGGCGATAAGGTAACCATGGTAGGCTTCGGCGTATTCAGCGCCGTGACTCGTGCTGCGAGAACCGGCAGGAATCCCAAAACAGGTGAAGAGATGCAGATTGCTGCAAAAACAAGCGGTAAATTTACTCCGGGCAAAGCACTGAAGGACCTTGCGTAAATAAAGTAAAATAGTTCAAACAGAGAAGGCCTGTTTTCGTTGAGGAAACAGGCCTTCTCTGTTTGTTCGCAGTCGTTGGATCAGGCCCAGATTATTTGCGGGAGAGATGATTTGCAACGAAAATAAATTCGTCGATATAGTCATGCACACCATCTCCATTGAAATCATATCGCAGTTTCTGCAATGAACCTTCCTCTTTTATAAAAGCATTCCATCCTGCTTGATCCGGCTTCAGCTCATTTCCGATCGGAGGCGCCACAGTCAGGGGGTATTCAAAGCTGTCCGCGCCGGCAATGATGTTCAGGGTCGCTTTCCAAGCATTAGCTTCAGGCACCGATTCAATAATCCAGCGACGGTTATTGCTGCCCTCCCTTTTAACCGACAGAACTGTCGCACTATCCATGGCGAAATTGGGTGATGTCGCACTATTGCTGGCGGGAAGATCAATTACGATCCTGATCCTCGATTTTCCATCACTTATAGCTGCTGCTGGCTCCTGGTGGATGAATTTTGAAACTTCCTTGCTGAACAGCGCTGTCATGATCGGAAGGCTCTTTTCACCCATATATGTTTTAAAACGGTCGGCAACACTCTTGAAGATCAAATGCTGTCCGGTTTCTTCGACTCTGCTCTCAACTACCTTTTTGTCTGCTGTAGCCGTTGGCATTGGAACGGAATCAACAGGTCCAGGCTGATGTTGAATAACAGCTTCGGTGACAGCTGGATACTGATCTGCAGGTGGTGGCGTTTCTGTCCTGGTTTGCAGTGTATCGGTCTGTATCGTAACAGTGCTGGTGGTATGTCCGATTGTTGAAGTTTGAGGTGTTGCGGATGGTATCGGTGTCGAAGTTGAGGATGAAGTCATTGTTGACGAGAACGGAATGCCTGGGGTAGTGATTGTTGCGGATACGGGTGATTCATTTGATGTTGACGTGATTGAGCCCGTTGTTGAACTACCAACCAATGTCTGGACTGGCATATGATTGCCTTTGACGTCAATTATTGATGCTGTAGCGGTCTTGATCCCTCCGTTTCCGCTGTTTGAAGCAAAAACAACAGTTGCTATCTGTCCAGTGCCTGAAAACGGTTTTGTACTGAGAATTGCAATCCGGATCGACCCCGGTGATGTTGTGTTTGCTGTAAGCATTCCAACTGACACCAGGTTGCCTTTTGAAACGGTCGGCGATGCCAATATCGCAGTGTCATAAGTGATGGTCAGGTCAATCCCGGCCACGCCGTCCATTCCGCTGCCGTTGACTACTCCAGATTGTTCGACCACGATTGTCGATGCGGCCAGTGAAAGCTGAACTGTCGCTATCACTAGAAAAAGTGCGTACACAACCTGCCTGAAGTTGCGAATCATGGCCATGGGATACTCCTTGTCTTCTGCTGAATACGAATGATGATTTGTATGCGGATAGGACGTTTTCAGTAGTAAATTATTATCATGATATGGCGGGAAGTTCGATAGGAAAAATATCCCGAAATGAAAACTGCCGCTTAGCATTGAGCTAAACGGCAGTTCTTTTCAGCGGGTTAATACGTTCTGTTTACAAGGAGACTCGATCGAATGTTACTGAGCCTCCGCCAAATGTAATGGCTCCTACTGTTGTGAATGAACAGTTTGCGGTATACGAGGCATCATAACCACCTTTAAGTGTCACAGAAATCGGCCTGTTCAAATTTAATGAGCCTGCCTGTGTGCCACCCTTGAGCATGATGGTTTCACCATCCTGTGCTGCCGTGTAGGCCGCTTGCAGAGTTGCGAAATCAAGTGTTGTCGCACCTCTTACGATCCTGGCCGCGGCAGTGGTGCCCACCGGATTAACGGTATAGGTTGCCGTGATAACCTGATTGCCGGTCACACCGGTCGAATAGGTGTAGCTCGAACCGGTCAGGACTATCGGAGTGCCGTTAATCTGGGCCGTAACATCAAAGCCGTTGGTGTTGAAGTTGTAGGTCGGCATGTCACCGGAGGAAACTATGGTCGGCCCGGTAACGCACTGATCCAGTGACACCGCATAGGATGTAAGGGCAAAGTGGGCGGTATAGTTGTGAGCCGCTGTGACGTTGGTTATGGTCAGGTCGGGCAGCAGGCTGACTTCCGTAGCCCCTTCCATCCAGTTGACGAAGTGATAGTTGACATCCGGGATGGCACTTACCGTGACCGCATTGGCGCCATAGTTGACAGTCTGATTAACCAGTGGCAGTCCAGTGCTTGTGCCGAATGTCAGTGTGCCGTGTTCTCCGGTTGCCACGGCGTAATTTACCGCGAATGTGTCAATGGCGAAGTTGGCGGTATAGATGTGATTTGCCGTGACGTTGTTGACTGTCAACGCTGCGGTTGTGCTTACTACAGTCGCGCCCTCTGTCCAGTTGACGAAGTGGTATCCGGGAAGGTTAGGCACGGCTGTAACCGTTGTTGCATTGGTGAAGTAGTTGACTACCTGGCTGGTGGTTCCGGTCAAAGTGCCGTTGGGACCGGCGACAAAGTCGACGGTAAATGTGTCAATGGCAAAGTTGGCCGTATAGGTGTGGTTAGCCAGAACGTTGGTGACTGTCAGCGCCGGAGTGGTACTTACAACAGTAGCTCCTTCGGTCCAGTTAACGAAGTGGTAGCCGGTGATAGGTGCGGCGGTAACAGTGGTTGCATCGAGTGAGTATGTTACCGTCTGGGATACGGATACGGTTCCATTCACGGTTCCGTTGGCTCCGGCAATGAAGTTGACGGAATAGGTCGGTATGGTTGCACTGCAGACATCGTTGATAGTGGAGTTGATGCCGTTGCAACTCCATGTCAGAATTCCGAAGTTATTGGTAACAACTGATTCTGTCCCGGAAGCACACAGACCCGTGGTTGGTATGGCAGCGAAGAGCTGGCCGTTACTGGTGCCGCAAACCCCGTCAATAATATCGAAGCTCTGTGTTGTGACGAAAGTCGGAGCGGCCGATTCACCGGCGGCATTATAGGCTATTACGCGATAGCTGTAGCGATCGCTGGACAGCACCGTTTCCGTGTAGGATGTCGCATTGGCAAGCGCGGTGCCGACAGGAGCAAAGTTCACGCAATTCAGGCCGGCGCAGCGTTCGATCCTGAATCCGATTTCATTTTTGGGGTTGCCCGGAGTCGCTACGTCCAGAGCCGGGGTCGGATCGGTCCAGTTCAAAGTGACTACTCCGCCTGTGAATGTGGCCGGAGTGTTCAGACCGGTTACCGTGTCTGGAACCACGCTGGTTACATTCAGTACGATCGGACGCATCATGTCCATCTCTTCATGACTGAGGATGTGGCAATGCCAGACGTACTCCCAGGCAAAGTCATAAAGGATATTGGTTACCGGTGTCGGCCTTGCCTGTCCGGTCTGCCAGTCAACGTTGTTAAAGCCCATCGGCGAGCCGATCGGGATGGCCGGATTGAGCGGACGAAGGCTGTTGGTGATTCCGAATGGAAGCGCCGGAGCCCGCGGACGCACGGCAACTATTGTGTCCATCAAAGGACTTATCTTGACGGTGTCTTTCCAGCCCAATTCGTTTGCTTCCGGAAGGGCGATCTGGCCGTCCCAGCCGACGCGGTTTATCAGCTGTACGTCGAAGATGTGGAAATGGATCGGGTGAGTATCGACACCGTTGTGGGAAATCTTCCAGATCTGGGTGCCGTCGGTTACCTGCCACGGAATCGGGGTCGGAACACTACCCAGTACCTGAACATCCACAGTGGTGGAGTTGTTGATGGTCTCCGTCGGCAGATCGGAGAATCCGTACAGTATCAGCAATGCATTCAGTGTTGTCGGGTTCGGCAGCTGCATGGCCAGGTTGCCGCTCATGCGACCGTAGACCGGGTCGAAGGACGCGCCCATTTCGTCATGAATGCCCTTGGGCTCTGTGACCATCTCTACCGGTTGTCCTGCCAGGGTTACGAACTTCAGGAAATGATCGTTAATCTGATTGATACCTTCCCACGGGAAGTTGGGCGGGAAGTAGGAATTGGGGTAAGCTGAACTGTATGCGGTCTGTCCAACAATGATCGGCTCCTGTGACCTTTCGAACAAAGTCTTAACCGGAGCAGGATTCAGTGCGGTCGGTGCTGCCGCAGATGTGAATTCGGCTTCCAGTGCTGCCTGGTTGAAGGTGTATGGAGCATCGACAGCAGGCAGGCCTGATGTTCCGCCGGTTACGATGATCTGCATCACTGTGCGGGTGTTCGGTGCATAGCCGACTAAAGGACCGGTACCGCCATCCCAGAAGCCGGTGATCGGATTGAATGTTCCACCGGTGCCGTATCCGCCGGAATCACGCATGTCGGCCGCTCCGGTGAAGTAATCATAGCCCGGTACCCTGGCGGGCCAGGCAGCAGGTGCATCGTTGTAGAGGATCAGGGTCTTCCCTGCATAAGCGCTGAAATCAACAATAACGTCAGCCCTCTCCGCGGGTCCGAGAGCCAGGCCGGTTTTGTCTACTACGCCGACCCAGAATGCGGTCGGGTCGGTAATGTAAGTTACCGGCTGTGGAACCCTGATGTCCGGTTTAGGCAGGAATCCGCCTTCAGTTCCGATCTGGAAGAAGCTGGGGCCGCTTAAGGCCGGATCGGGAACGCCGCCGTCACGTCCGTCAACAGGCCAGTCTGCTGGCCAGTTATTTGCTGCGGCAAGATTTGCAGATGCCGGAAGCGTTTTAACTTCTGTCAGGTTGGACTTTCCAGTAGCAAGAAGTCTTGTATCCGGGCTTGGTTGGGCCGGGTCGGCCTCATAAAACGACAGGTTCCAGAAACGGTCGCTGGCAGCATTCAGGATGCGGAAGCGATAAGCGCGTGGATCTACTGTCAAGGACGGAAATGCTGTGCCGTTGACAACGGCGCTGTCCTGGAACGCTTCCATGCCCATGGATACGTTAGGTGTTCCCGGAATCATTGGTGGCTGTCCTGGGGTAGAGCAGTTAGCATAATCTGCCGGGAATGGACTGCTGCAGTCCGCATCGTAGTATGGATTGGCAACGGGGCCTTTAGTGACAGCTGTGGCCGGGTAGAACCAGGGACCGTACATCCATCGGCCGAAGGGGTTGACGCCGCCGGAGCCTGCCAGAGGGTTCTGGGCTGGCATGTATACATGCGGCAACCAGAGATCACCGGTCACAGGCGGGCGTACGCCATTGATGTCCGGAGTGCCGCTGCCCCAGTTCCAAAGCGGGTCGGTGGCACGTATGGTCGGAACCGTGATAGGTATGTCAAAGAGTCCGGTTGCAGTATTGTACAGATATTTTGTCGTATTCGCTGCGTTAACAAAGGTCTTGTCCTGGATGATCAGCGGAATCTGGTCGGCAGGTATCAGCCCGCGAGCGACGAGATCCTTCTCAAATTGATCGGTGATCAGGTAGCCGGCAGCTTCACCGGCATAAACATTGAGTCGTGTGATGCCGAAGGCATGGTCGTGATAGAACATCAAACGGGCGCTCTGCTGGTTCGTGTAATAATAGGTCATCGAACCGTCACCCGGATCGGGCATGTCGGGTACGTTCTGGAAACTCACGCCTTTGGTGAACGGCGTAATTTCATTGACAGGTGTGATCCACTGGTGCGGGGTGCCGTCACTGATCCAGGGGGTTCTGCCGCCATGGAGATGTACGGCAGCACGGTTCTGGGTGTAGCTGGCGCAGGTGTTTGGCTCAATAGTGTTGTCGCAGGGGGTGCCATCACCGCGAACAGTGCCCATGTAGGCCGGCCCGGTGCCAGCTCCCATAACCGATGTGTCAACCGGGATGAAAAGATCTCCACCCGATCCTGTAGGAAGGCTGTTCGTGAACTTGATCCGGACCGGGCGATCACGATCGGCTATGATTGTTGGTCCCAGTTGATGAACCGGATCAGGTACGAGTGTGTTGAAATTTGCATCGCAGGGAGGCTGCAATTGACCACCGCAAGCGGATGTGTCGGTGCCGAAATTGGTCTGCCGGTAACCACGAAGCTTGGTACCGGGGAGGGGCAGGTCGGAATGCATGCGTTCATTGAATTCTACCAGTTCGATTTCATAATAGTCCGAACCAGGGTATGTAACTATGTCAGGTTTGGCAACTGACAGGTATTGTCCCAGATTGTTTGCCTTGGTGCTTCCCAGGCCGGGGAGCGTGTCGACAAACTTGGCAAGTGGGGGACTGTTTGCCCAGTTGGCCGTGGTATAGTAGTCGGGTGTTGCCGGCTGCAGGTTGGCGTCAAGCGGTCCGATCGGGATCGGAGGCGCTGTCCCTGCTCCCGCAATGCCGGAGATTGAGCAGATGCACAAGAGTACAAGCATCAACCCGTATCTCCAAGTATTCATAGTACTTTGAATTTTCATAACTCCTCCTTGTACGGTATGTCGGACTATTTGGTGTTAATGGTGGCCGGAGTCGATTGTTTGGCAGCCTGTTTGGCATTGTAAACTTTTATCCTCTCGGCTTTGAGCGCCTCCGCGGCAATTTTTCGTTTTTCCGGAGTAATCTGTTGTTCCTTCTGTCTACGGTAGTTTTCCTTTTTTGCAGCCAGTTCAGGTTTCATGGGGGCAGCTAAGGCCAATGTGCCTGCCAGTGACAGCAGGCCTGCAATAATAGATACCAATACGATTGAACCTAATCTTCTATTTTTCATTCTGATCTCCTTTCTCAATTCTATTATTTACCAGGTTCTCGTGCTCAGATGGAATCAGATGTCTTGGAGACATCTTTGTCTTAAATATGTTGATAGTTTGGAAAGCAGGTATCATGCCAAATGGATATCTTCGCTATGTTGCTGAATATCAAGGAAAACATGGAGGGACTCCGGCTGATGCCGGCTCTGACTTGTCGAAATATTTAATGTCTTGTCGCAATGTGCGACAAGACCGGTCGGGTTATGGCAGGTGTCAGGTGTGTCGTCTGATTTAATGCGTGACCCAGTCGCTACGTTGCAGCAGTGGTGGATCAAGTCCTGGGCCAAGTTGGATAATATAGCATCCTTTGGAAACATAACGCTGTCCCGGTCCAAAGCTGAACCGTTCGTAGTCCAGAACCGTCACGTCCATCTGCATGCTTATTATGTCCAGCAGATGATCACGGTAGAGGTTGTCGTAAATAAGGTTAAGCCCTTGCAAGGTTGTCTGCTGAAGCATGGCTATGCTGCGCGAGGTTATCCTGCGGTTCCCGAAATCCTTGGAACTGGGCAATATCGGAATCTTTGCGTCAAATCCGCCGACTTTGGAACCGACATATGGCGTCAGGCGATATGGATAGGTAATGTAAACCTTTTCACGAACTGATTCGGCAATGGTGGCGGTCTTTTTGCCAAGGAAGCCGGACGATACGAAAACCATTCCCTTGGCAGGCAGTTTGGCAGCCAGTTCCGGCAGATTCGGAAGCAGTTCAGCGTCGGTCCAGAGTATCAGCACTTCCGGTTTATGTTTTGTCAGGAGCTTGTTCATTGAAGTCTGGTCGAGAAGTTGTTGTGGTGATAGTGTCAGTGTGGTTACTTCCTGTCGTTCACATTCATTCCAAACCTTTCCAAATCCGGCTGCCAGTGCCTTGCCTACCGGAGAATCCTGTACTATCTGAAGAACAGGAGTTTCGGTGGATATGGTCTCCAGACGATTGAGATAACGGGCAACCGCCTCTCCCTCCTGGTAGTAACCTTTATTGAAATAAAACGTGTACCAATCCGTTTCAGAGACTACTGGAAAATCCGTGATAGGGAAAAGACAGGGAAGTCTCTGTGCTTCGCAGAATTCATGTATAGGTTTCCAGTCACGGTTGGATATTCCACCAAGCACCGCAAAGACCGGATTGGCGTTGTAGTAGGCGGATAGCTGTCCTGGCCAGCTGTCAGGAGGTCCCTTAAGTTCCCAAATGTCCAGAGATGCAGAGCGGAATGCAAACTTCATGTCTATTGTGGGGCTATAGCCGAACTTAACAAAGTCTTCGAACATCCCCACCTGCTGGTTTTTCTGGGCGATAAAGCTCTGCAGCGGCAGCAACAGCGCCTTGCGATCTTCCTGACTGACATCGTCTGTAATAATGGTTGCAAATTTGAACAATTTGCTGCTGGCTCCCGGTGACGGCTCTGAGGAAAGCGCTTCCAGATAACTGATCAGGATAGACATGTCACGGTCAGTCAGTGGATATCGAGGCATGACGTCATTGAAAACCTGACCGGTCGGGTCGGTGCCGAATCGCATAGCTGTTGCCAGGGTTTCACGAGTGTAAGGAGGACGCTCTACTACTGTCTTCGCATAGATATAACGTCCGGCCCGGTCTGCTACATCACCGAAGGATGGAGGCCGACGATACGGTTTGTAAAGTTTGTTACCGGTGGTTGGAGGTGTAACCACGCCGCCTTCGAAGGAGCCGAGACCGGCCCGGAGATGGCAGCTGGAGCAGGAAAAAGCACTGCTGTCAACCGCTACGTCACCCCGGATGAAAGTTTCCATCACTTTACCGGACGGAAGAATGCCTTGCCGGTACATGCGTTCGCCAAGTCGCATTATCTCCGAATTCGAGAGGTCGGTTGGCGGAATGAACTCCGTATGGCCAACTGTTGAAAATGGTAGTAAAAACAGAATGGCCACTACGGCTAATCCCTGTACCATACGGAAACGATGTCCGGATTTAGGCCTGAACAAGTCTTTCATTTAGCAGTGGCCAGTTGATACTCGTTCAAAAACTCTTTAGTGCTCATCAAGCCGAAAAGTCGCACCCAGTATCCATTTTTTGGCATGCGGATCATGTTTAACGGGTAATGTGACATCTTATCCGGTATGTAGGCATTGAACGCCCTCATGACGGCGTCAATGTCCGCCCTGCTTCCGGTCAGGAACTCCCAGCCTGGTTTGGCCCGGTAACGTTTCAGGTACTCTTTCATCACCTTGGGAGAATCGTTTTCGGGATCGATGGTTATAGATATCAGCCGTACCTTCTGGCTGTCGGCGTCAAGCTTTCTCTGCAGATTGACATACCCCGCGGACAGAACCGGGCAAATCGTGGTACAGGTTCCGTATATGAAATCCACTATGACAGGGTTATCGCTGTTTAGCAGCGATTGGAGTCGTACCTTCTTACCGTCCTGATTGATGAGCACCACATCGGGAATGTTGTATTTCTCTATTGATCGCTTGTATTTAATGTCAGCCGCATGTGTCGGGAGGACAGGTAAAATACAAACAAACAAAAACATCACAATTAATGATGATATTCGCGGAAATGGTATTCTCATTTATATCGGGCTCCTTGTTTTCAGCACTATTAAGCACTGAAACTTGTCAACATTATTTTGTCGCCTTGGCAGCTGGTTTTGGTGCCGGAGAGGCCGGAGGCACTACTGCTTTGGCCGGGATGGCCGGTGCCCGTTTGACTTCGAGAAGTTCCACATCGAAATTCAGGGTGGCGCCCGGCAGTATCAACTCACCGGCACCTTTGTCCCCATATGCAAGGTCGGCAGGGCAGACAAGTTTTGCCTTGCCACCCGGCTTCATTTTCTGCAGTCCCTCGGTCCAACACTTGATCACGTTATCAAGCCGGAACTCCAGCGGCTTGCCGCGCTTATAGGTGCTGTCAAACTCTTTACCGTCAATGAGGGTGCCCTGGTAGTTGACTTTGACCGTATCGGCTGCTTTTGGTGAATCTCCTTTGCCTTCGATAATCGGAATATAGACGATACCGGATAGAGTTTTGATTGCACCCTTTTCTTTGGCAGCTTTAGCCAGAAATTCCTTGCCAGCTTCAGCCTGCTTATCGCCCAAGGCCTTGCGCCTGGCGCGGGCTAGTTCCTGTATTTTAGTGTTATAGGAGGCAACGTCGAAGTCTGGCTTTTTTGCGGACTGTGTGTCCTGAAGGCCCTTCAAAACCAGCTCGAATTCTTTTGGTGTCAGGTTGAATACGGATATGGAACGGGCCATGTTGACCCCCACTGCGTAGAGGGTTTTTTCTTCATCTGTTTTTTGGGGTTCGGCGGCGTGGGAAAGAGAAGAAAACATGATTCCGGCAGCAAAAACTGTTAATAACTTTTTCATAATGCTTTTCCTTTCTTCAAATTTTTTTGATAATGTCAATTTTGCATAAATTATCATTTAAAACAAAATAAAATTGATCTGTATTTCCAAATCAATGAATTACCCAGCTGCTCTTCTTTACAAGTTCCGGATTATTACCTTTACCCAGTTGTACAATATAACATCCCTTTGAAGCATAACGCTGTCCCGGTCCGAAACTCATCCGTTCGTAAAGTGGAACATCCAGATCAATGCCCATGCTGATGATGTCCAGCAGGTAATCGCGGTAGAAATTTTCTTTCATTTCGCGAAGCGCCCGCTCCAGAACTTTGATCAATGGATATGTCAATTTGGCGGACTTGTCTATTCTATCACCGTTTTTCATTTTTTTCGGCGGTGTGCCGAAAAAGAACGTCTCGCGTGACTTTTCATCCTCCGG
Organism: Geobacteraceae bacterium; assembly: GCA_032469775.1. Taxonomy (GTDB): domain Bacteria; phylum Desulfobacterota; class Desulfuromonadia; order Geobacterales; family Pseudopelobacteraceae; genus JACRCG01. Next base: position 13,416 of record JAWDJY010000003.1, read on the forward strand.
AAGTCGTTCGGGATAGGTGATGAAGGTGGTTTCGCGGATATTATCGTGCAGTTTCATGATCTCTTTGCCCATATATCCGGAGGACACAATTATTTTTCGCGGCGGTTTAATGGCATTAGCCGCCAGAGCATTTACTGCATCCGGCATATTATCCCAGATTACCAGGGCATCAGGTTTATCATTTTTTACCAGCAAGGTAAGGCGCTCCGGTGTCAGAAGCTCTTGCTCTGCAATTTGGATATTGATCGGTTCGTTGCGCCCAAGAGCTCGCCATGTGTCCCTGAAACCGTCGTTCAGCATTCTTCCCACCCGGGATCCTCTGGTAATCACAAGTACTTTGCCGTGATCGGGAAAATCATCACTACGGTTCAGGAAGCGTGCGGCTGCTTCTCCTTCCTGATAGTATCCTTTCGACAGGTACAGTGTGTACCAGTCTGACTCTGAAATCACCGGGAAGTCTGTCTGCGGGTATAAACAGGGTATATGGTTGTCTTCACAGAAATCGTGGACCGGTTTCCAGACAGTGCCGCTGATGCCGCCGATCAGTGCGAATACTGGCTCTTTGCGGTAGTACTCCTCCAACTGGGAACGCCAGGTGTCGGGTGCTCCCTTCAATATCCATCGTGATAGGGAAAGTTTCCGGTAAGCCACGCGACCAGAAACCATCAGCTGTCTCTTGACCCGCGGATTCCTGACTTCATTTTCAATGTAGTTGGTGCGTTCGTTGGTTCTTTTGATGAATTCTTCCAGCAGATTCAGGTGTTCCTGATAGCGATCGGGAGCGAGGTCGTCAGTGATCACCGTAGCAAAATGGAGCGTATTGTCGTCCACTCCAGGCGAAAACTCGGAAGAGAGTGATTTCAGATAAGAAATCAAAATTTCCATTTCTCTGTCCTGGAGTTTATAGCGCGGCATTACGGGATCCCATACTCTTCCGGATGGATCGACACCACCTCTCAGTGCTGCAGCGAGTGTCTCATCCGTGTAGGCTGGTCTTGCCGGTGGCGGCTGAGGGGCCGGCGCTCCCTTGTCGGAAACACCCATGGTGCTCATTCCGGGGCGAAGAGTGGGAGGGTTCGATCTTGGGGAATACAGAGACTTGCCGTTGGTGGGTGTTGTCAAAACCGAGCCTTCTACGGAACCAAGGCCGCTGCGCATATGGCAGCTGATGCAGGTGAAGGAGCTTCCGGGCGCAGGAAGATCGCCTTTGATGGTGCCGAGTAAGGTCTCTCCGGATGGCAGTAACCCATCTCGATAAAGCCTCTCACCCAGCGAGTGAGTATCCATGGAATCGTGGTGTGTTGATTCTTGCTGTGCATAAACATCACTTCGGATGAGCGAAACCAATATAATTATGGTGCTTATAATTAATCTGAATACTCTATTCATGGTAACCATTATAATTATTTGTTGTAATTCTGGATTGCCGAACTGTCGATGCGCTCTGTCTATCAGGCATCATTTTTTACCCGGTTCTACCGGTGACGCTAAAGGATAAGTGTTGGACAGAACGGCGGTATTCCGTATTGCATGGGCCTTGCGTCTGGCCAGGTGTTCAGCAGTGGTTTCGCGATGTGTGGGAGACACCGCTTCGATGCTCGCCGGCATCGGTGTTGAAGCCGCTTGCGATTTTACAGGGTTCAGAGGCGTTACGGACGAATCCGCAATCTGGTTACTTTTAACTGCGAGATAAGGTGTTATCCTCTGTGCCTGGGAAGATGATCTTTCCGGAACAGCTTTTTCATCGCCAACACAGATGGCTTCAGTGTGATCCGGATAATCAACTGTTCGACAGGCTGTTTGTCCCCAGGCAGCTGAAGTTGTGAGCAACATCAGTGACGAAATAATTATTTTTTTCATGGTAGACACCCTTCATATGACAAGTTGCACTGTTTCGAGCCGTTCAAAAAATACACCCTTTTGATGTTATCTGTCATATGTCCTGTTTGGACCAGTTGAATAGCCACCCGCGTAACAACGGGCGGCTATTCATGGTTATAACCGGTCATTTAATGAATCTATTGTACAACAATACCATCCATGATCACAGTGCCTTGTTGCAGAGTCACAGTGCCTTGAATCGTTGTCGTATTTGCCGGGACCGGTGTGAACGAACTGCTGTAGCCTCCCTTGATGGTAACGGTCGTCGACGCTTTGTTTGCAGTGAAATTGCCAGGAACGTTTGTGCCGATTACTTCGATCACGTCATTGTTAACAGCTGCATTGTATGCCGCCTGGATGGATGGATAGGGAGGCGCGGTGCCGATCCTGGCCACGGATGACGCGCCGGCAACGGTTAACTGGATTACTGAAGCAGCTGCAGTCGTGTAGTTGGCTGTGCTGGTCGGCGTAAATGTAACCGATAGCACTGCGCTGCTGGTGTTCAGTACTGTTCCGGCGGTCGGACTGTATGTGAATGTGCCGCCCACATTGGCGGTTGCATTAAGCTGTGTGCCAGAAAGCGGGGTGCCGAAAGTGATTGGTGCCGGCGTGCCCCAGGTGATCACCGGGGTTGCCTTTGTTACGGTCATCGCTCCATTTACATAGTTGATGTTGTAGTTTCCGAGTCCGGTGCCGAAAGACGTGCTGGGCACGATCGGGTAGGGTGAGCCACTTACTGTGGCGTAACCCGGGGCGCCATTGCTGGTCATTGCAACATAGCTTACCTGATCTGTATTGAGCAGGCCGATGGTAGTGAATTCGCTACCGTTGAAGGTGAATGCCGTTCCGTAGGTTTTAGTCTGGTTGTTGATAGTGATGGTCAATGGAGCCCTGTTGATCCTAAGCAGTCCGTTGACATAGGTTATCGCGTAGTTCGCGGCGGATCCGGTCGAGAACACCACGGAACCAGGGGTGATGCTGTGTGTCGTGCCGGCAAAGGCGGTTGCTGTCGCACTGTTCTGATAGGTATAGCTGACGGAGGCGATGCTGTCTCCGGTCGCCAGAGTCCCGCTTATGATCGAATAACCGGGATTAGGCGGATTGGCCGCGCCATAAGTGCGGCTGGCATTGTTGGCCGCGATTGTTATCGCTCTCGGCGAGACCACGATACTGACCGGAACATCGGCTGCCGCACTGTATGTGGCGTTGCCGGCCTGACTTGCAGTTACCACGATGGTGCCGACCCCGGTGATGTTAAGGGTGTTTCCACCGGTAATGTTTCCCGGTCCGCTGGTTACCGCAAAAGTGACCGGATTTCCTGACGCGCCGCCCGTGGCGGAAAGAATAATCGGCGCATCACCGAAGGTTGCTGTTGTCGGCGGTGTGAAGGTAATGGTTTGCGTTGCATTTGCGACGGTATAGTTTACGGATGCCGTTTGCAGCGGGTTACCGGGTCCTGCTGGTCCCATTGCCTTGGCGCTGACGGTGATGGTGTAAGTTCCCGGCGTGCTTGGCGGTGTCCAGGATGCGCTGCGTGTCATATTGAAGCCGTCAACCGTGGAGCTGAGTATCTTGGAGGCGATGCGGGTCGGCTGTTCCGGAATCACGGTTGCACCCTGGGTCACGACGAACTCGTACTCGAACCCGCTACCGACCGGATAGGCCGCAATACCTGTGAAGGCCTGGGCGGTAAGGGTTACCGGGGTCATGGTCGCGTTGCTGGGCTGCGAGACGCCGGACGCATCCAGCGTTACGCTTGTGGCTGGTGTGGTTACCACCAGCGGACGCATCATGTCATGCTCCTCATGGGAGAGGATGTGGCAGTGCCAGACATAGATGCCGGGAATGTCATACTTGGCGATCACCCTGGTGACCTTGCCCGGTGGACACATGACAGTGTCCTTCCATCCGGCTTCATGGATTCCGGCTGGTACCAGCGTGGAGCCTGCCGGTTGTGTGACGGTATAGCTGGCCGGATTGTAGGGCGGAACGATCTGTGCCGGAACAACATCCAAAATCGGATCGCCAGTGACAGGATCAAGGCCGAGAACATTTATATCCTCGCGATTGATCAGCTGGAAGGCCACCTGGTGCAGGTGCATCGGATGGGCGTCCACGGTGGTGTTGACGATGTCCCACTGCTCGGTATTGCCCAGTTGCGGCAGTTCGGTAACCGGGAATTCCATGAAACCGCGGGCATCGATGGTCGGCATGATGCGTCCGAAATTGTCGACGATCTCGACCAGAGATACGGTGCGGGTCGGCGCATCCGCCACCAGTGGCTGAATGTTTGCGGGGCGCAGTGCAAGAGCGGTAGTGGGCGCCGGCACATCCGCCGCACCCAGTGCTGTTGCGCTGACATCGAATACCATTACCTCGGGGATATCCACCGAACGGAAGGCTGCCGCCAGCGGATCATTTGGCGGCAGGATTACTTCTCCGCCGTAGGGGCCGTCTCCGGCCCAGTTCTCGACGATCACGCGCTGGTTGGCCAAATCCATCGGTCCGGCCGAAGTAGTGCCGTCACTTAACAGTGTTTCGGCGCTGTTGAAATCCACCAGTACGTCATAACGCTCACCCGGCATGATCAATAAACTTTCGCTTTTGGCCGGGTTGTTGAGCAGTCCCTGTTCGGTGCCGATCACCCAGAAGGGGAGATAGCGCGCCGGGTTGGATGCTGCCACCTTGAGCCTGAGAGCCCAGGCGCGTGAATCGGTGCCGCCGAGGAAGCGCATGCGGTAGACACCCTTGTCCACGTTGTACTTGCCGTAGGTGACCCCGTTGACCACCGGCATGTTGCCGAAGAACTCCAGGGTGGCGCTGGTGGCGAGCAGCGGGACGTTGGTACCGTTATTGACGTAGGGGATCAGGTGGCCGTCAATCGGATCCTTCATGAAGAGCGGAGCACAGTTGGCCGGCACGGTGGGGGTAATGTCGCCGCTGACCGGGTCGATGGTGTAGGCGCAGGTTGTATAGGCCGCATCGATGATCGGCGCATCCGGCATGGCCAGTTGTCCGTCATTGTAGAAGATGCGATCCTGCAGGGCAAAACCCAGCTCCTGCGCACCGGTGGGGAGATACTTGGGACCGCCGATACCCTGCAGTCGCTTCTCGTTGGCGTCGGTGATCGGGAAGAAACCGGCCAGGCCCATGTTGGTGTTATTGTGAGTCAAACCGGTGGAATGATCGTGATACCAGATGGTGGATGCTTCCTGGTCCATGGGGTAGTAGTAGGTCCCCTCCGGGCCGTACTGACGGGTGGATTCCCACAACGGTCCCTTGTCGGTGAATCCCGGTGTGAACCATGAATGAACCATGCCGTCACTTTCCGGTCCTACATGGGCGCCGTGGACATGGGTGACGATGCGGTTATAGGGGAAACAGTCAAACGGAGCACCGTCACAGACAGTCGGATCGAAGCCGGTCGGCTTCTCGTTGGGCAGTTCGTTCAACCACTGCACCCGGACAGGACGTCCCTGTGTGCCCTTGATGGTCGGGGCCGGGAAATGCCAGATTCCGGTTGAGGAAAATGTCCCGTCTGTAAACGGAGCCGGAGCGTTTCCGGTAACCGGGGTGTTGGCAACAACCCCTGCTTTGGTGGTGTCGTAGTAGGGGAGCAGCCAGCCTGCGCCGCCGGAACCGTAGCCGTAGACCCAGGGGTAGTTGGCCGGAGCAAATGGAAAACCGGTCGCCGGATCGATCAGACCGTTGCCGCCGCCGAAGATGCCTGGAAGAGCCAACTGCTGCTGGAACTTCTTGGCTGTGATGGTGTAGCAATCCTCGGTACTGGCCGCATCACCCGGAAGCCGTCCGCAACTGCTGGGGAATCCGAGCTTGACCGCGTCGGCGGTGGTGTAGGGGATGTAGGTGAAATAATCGGCCAGCGCGTTGGGAACAACGTTGGTCCAGGCGTTGGTCTGGGAGGATGGCAGCAAAACAGGCTTGCGATAGTCAGGCAAAGCGGCGGTCCCTGCCGCACCGACAACTCCTGCCGATGCGATTGTCAGCAGGATTGACATCACCAGTCCGATAAACAGGCTTTGTGACGGGTTCCTATCAGCTTTCATTTGCGACCTCCCGATACGATATATTCATTCAGATGTATGAGTCTTGTCAGCACTTGATATGTGGTGAAACCGTATACAAATTATCCGGCATTCATCCTTAGCAAATAATAGGCCAAGTTATTGTGTGTTAAAAACGATGTAAAATCGTCTGATATTGAGTGTTTACTCTTTTACGAAGTTGTTTGTGTCGGGTTGATGTAAAAAAATGTTACAGCTGACTGATGTTGAGCTTGTAAACCACTTTGCTGGTGCTGTGGTTGACAATTTGTTCGCGACCATGATATTCAAGTCCGTACAAAGGAGAAATTCAATTCATGTATGATTATCTGCGCCAATTATCGTCATCCATCCTGCAGGGGCGTCAAATAGATGCCTCCGAAGCAATAAAACTGGCTTCGGCCGAGGGAAACGACCTGTGCATGCTGCTGGCGGAAGCCGGACGCATTCGGGAACATTTTATCGGTTCCGAGGTCACGCTCTGCTCGATCATAAATGCCAAATCGGGGCGTTGTCCGGAAAACTGCGCTTTCTGTTCTCAGTCGGTTCATCACCAGACCGGTGTGGCCGTATATCCGCTGGTGGATGAGGATGAGCTGGTCCACTGTGCCAAGATGTCGGAATCCATCGGATCCTCCTGCTACGGCATAATCACCAGCGGCACCACCGTCAGCAAGGGCAGGGAGCTGGATCAGATCTGTTCCACGCTGCGACGCATCAGAAATGAAACCAATATCAATCCCTCATGCTCTCTTGGCATTCTTGACTACGAGACCGCCTGTCTTCTTCGTGAGGCCGGCATGGTGACCTATCATCACAATCTGGAAACCGCCCGCAGCTATTTTCCCATGATTTGCAGCACCCATGACTACGAAGAGGATGTGGAAACTGTGCGTGTGGCCAAGCGAGCCGGCTTGAAAGTCTGCTCTGGCGGCATTTTCGGTTTGGGCGAAACCATGGAACAGCGTATCGAAATGGGCCTTACCCTGCGTGAGCTGGATGTGGATTCGGTGCCGATCAATTTTCTCGACCCGGTGGAGGGTACCCGTCTGGCCAACGCCGATTACCTGACTCCCATGGAGTGTCTTAAAACTATAGCCATATACCGTTTCCTGCTTCCTGACCGGCAGATCAAGGTTTGCGGCGGGCGTGAACGGAATCTGCGAGAGCTGCAGTCCTGGATTTTCATGGCCGGCGCCAGCGGCATGATGACCGGCAACTACCTGACCAAGCCCGGACGTAACCCGGAAGACGACCGCCGGATGTTGATCGATCTGGGGCTGGCCGTTGCCAAATGCGGGTGCAGCTGATGGCCGGGCGGGGGATTTTTGTTACCGGAACCGATACCGGGGTCGGAAAAACCATAGCTGCGGCCACGCTTGCACGTTTGTTGCGCGTGAACGGAATAAATGTCGGAGTGATGAAGCCTGTAACCAGCGGTTGCAGTGAAGTCGATGGCGTTCTGGTCTCTGATGACGCACTTCTGCTATGCGAGGCGGCAGGAGTTGCATATGGCGAGGATGTTGCTCCCTACTGTCTCCGTGAACCAGTGGCACCTGCCGAAGCTGCCAGGATCGATGGTGTGCGGGTTGATTTCGCACGAATCAGGGACTCTTATCTTCGTCTGGCCGAGATTCATGATTACGTGATCGTCGAAGGTGCCGGCGGGCTTATGGTGCCATTGTCGGGAGGGCTGCTGGTTGCCGATCTCGCTCGGGACCTAGGACTGCCGCTGCTGGTCGTGGCGCGGCCGGGTCTTGGTACCATCAACCATACAGTCCTGACCTGCTTTGCCGCACAGCAGATGGGGCTGCGCGTGGCCGGAGTGATTGTCAACGGCATGCCGGATAATCCGGGAACCGCCGAAAAGAGCGCCTCGCATCATATAGGTTCCCTCTGTGGCGCGCCGGTGCTGGGAATATGGCCGCTTCGCGATGAAGCCGACCAGATGGAAATCGTCGACGAGTTGGCGGCCTGGCTGGACGGCCAGCCGGAAACTGCCATTGTGCTGCGTGAGCTGGGATTATGAGCAGGTATTCGACGGCACAGTTGCGACAGTGGGACCGGGATCACGTCTGGCATCCCTTCACCCAGATGCAGGATTGGGAACGTGACGACCAGATAGTGATCGAAAAGGGTGAGGGCTGCTGGCTGATTGATACGGAAGGCAGGCGTTACCTGGATGGAGTCGCTTCCATGTGGACCAATGTCCATGGTCATTGCCGGCCCGAGTTGAACCAGGCGCTCAAGGATCAGGTGGACCGGCTGGAGCATTCCACGTTGCTGGGTCTGGCCAGTGAACAGAGCATCATACTGGCAGCCCGGCTGGCAGAAATCACTCCACCCGGGCTGGACCGGGTTTTTTACTCCGATAATGGTTCGACCGCGATGGAGGTGGCGGTCAAGATGGCCTATCAGTACCAGGCCCATCGTGGACGGCCTGAACGCAGCCGCTTCATCACTTTCAGGAATGCCTATCATGGCGATACCCTCGGCGCAGTCAGCGTGGGTGGCATAGATATCTATCATGCCACGTTCAAGCCGCTGATGTTCGAGGCGGTTCAGGCGCCGTCACCATACTGCTATCGTTGTGAACTGGGTTGCGGAGACAGTCGTACTTGCGGCATGAAATGCCTGGAGGCTCTTGAGCATATCATTCAGGAACAGTCAGGCCATGCGGCAGGGTTGGTGATAGAACCGCTTATTCAGGGGGCCGGTGGCATGATTGTCCAGCCTCCAGGGTTCCTGAGGGGGGTTCGTGCCCTGTGTGACCGTTATGATCTGCTTATGATCGCCGACGAGGTGGCCACTGGGTTTGGCCGGACCGGCGCAATGTTCGCCTGTCAGCACGAGGATGTGGCGCCGGACATCATGGCCGTTTCCAAGGGGATAGCGGCCGGTTATCTGCCGATTGCGGCCACAATCACAACTTCCACTGTATATCAGGCCTTTCTGGGAGAGTATTCCGAGTTGAAGACATTCTTTCACGGTCATACGTTTACTGGTAATCCGCTGGCATGCGCTGTCGCGCTAAAGAGCCTGGAGCTGTTTGAAAATGACAGGCTGCTGGAAGGGGTACAATCCAGGATCTTGCGGTTGAGCGAGCGTCTGGAACGCTTCAGGTCGCTCTCCCACGTGGGCGATATCCGTCAGTGCGGTCTGGCCGCCGGTATTGAGCTGGTTGAGGACAGTGCATCCCGCCGGGCTTACGATTGGGAGCTTAAGACCGGCGTGCGTGTATGTCTTGAGGCTCGTAAGCATGGAATCTTTTCCAGACCTTTGGGAAATACGGTGGTGATTTTCCCCCCCCTGGTGATTTCCGATGAGGAGCTGGACCTGCTGCTGGACGGACTGTATCGATCGATACAGTCCGTTACCGGTTGCTAGCTGGTTCGCTCCTATCCTGTTAAGGGTGGTCAAGACCTCGCTGACAGGCGGGGTTTTTATTTGTTTTTTTATCGTTGCTTTTCATTTGAATTGTCGATTTAATGCCGGTTCAATACATTGTTATGGGGTTGCCCCGATGTCCGATGATATAAGAATTCTGGTAATAGACGATGATAGCTCCGGCCGGGAAGCGCTTTCGCTCCTCTTGCAGTCGGTCGGTTACTCTGTAGCTTCGGCGGCCAATGGTGAAGATGCACTCGATATCATTTCCCAGGAACAATTCCAGATTATAGTTTCAGACCTGTTTCTTCCGGACAAAAGCGGGTTTGATATCCTGCAGAGTGTGCGAAAAGTATCTTCGGCAACGGAAGTAATTGTGGTCACCGGTCACGCCTCTGCCCAGACTGCTGTCAGGGCCATGAAGGAAGGGGCTTTCGACTACATAACCAAACCGATAGATTTCGACGAGCTGAAAATAGTCGTTGCCAAGGCGATAGAGAAGCAGAAACTTCTTTCGGAAAATGTTTATCTTCGCAAGCAGCTTCAGGGACGTTTCGATTTCAGCAACATCATTGGCAGTTCACCCGCGATGGAGTTTGTTTTCGAACGCATGCGGCGAATCGTCAAAACGGATTCAACGGTCCTGGTTACCGGTGAATCCGGAACCGGCAAGGAACTGGTTGCCCGCGCCCTGCATTATAATGGCAACCGCAAGGACAAGCCGTTCATAGCGGTAAACTGTGGTGCAATTCCCGAGTCGTTGCTGGAAAGTGAGCTTTTCGGCCATGTGAAGGGGGCTTTTACCGGAGCTATTTCTGATAAAGCCGGAAAGTTCGAGGCGGCTAACCATGGTACGATCTTTCTGGATGAGATAGGCACCATGCCGTTGCATCTGCAAACCAAGCTGTTGCGGGTTTTGCAGGAACAGGAAGTCGAGCGGGTCGGCTCGAACAAGCCGGTCAAGCTCCATGTCAGGGTCATATCGGCAACCAATATCGATCTTGAAATGAAGGTGAGTCAGGGTGAGTTTCGCGAGGACCTTTACTATCGCCTCAATGTCATACCGCTGCATCTTCCTCCGTTGCGGGAGCGACAGCAGGACATAATGCCGCTGGTCGGTTATTTCCTGGAAAAGTATTGCAAGCTGATGGGGCGATCGATGATGAGCGTCAACAAGCAGGCGCTTGAGGTGCTGGAGCGTTATTCCTGGCCCGGCAATGTTCGGGAGTTGGAGAACCTGATCGAGAGGATCATTGCGCTGACGGACGGAACTGTCATTACCAGTGATGATTTGCCGGCAGGGCTTGTCAGGGAAAAAAGAAGCAGTGTCGGTGTCAGGATAGATTTAAACGAGAACGGGGTGGATCTGGTGGCGACCCTTGGCGAAATCGAGCGGACCATGATCTCTCAGGCATTGAAACTGTCCGCCGGCAATAAGGCAAAAGCGTCTAAATTGCTAAGTATAAACCGAACCACGATGGTTGAAAAGATCAAGCGACTCAAGCTTGAATTTTGAAAACGGCGGCTGTCGCTGCTTTTATATATGCATGAATAACAAGAGGCGCCGGAATAAATCCGGCGCCTCTTGTTTATAATGGCGGGGTTGACGGGGCTCGAACCCGCGACTTCCAGCGTGACAGGCTGGCACTCTAACCAACTGAGCTACAACCCCCTGACTACCAATTGCGTGACCTGATTTACACATTGTGTTCTGTGCAATTCCAAGAATCCAAACTTATACAGGTGATGAATAAGAAAGGCAAGTATTTTTTTATAAAAAATGCAGGGGCAGTTGGCGCAACCTCATTGCCAGCTTTGGAAACGCCAGAATTGCTTTGACAAAACCGAACCCATTCCATTAGTATGGCTCGAATTTACATTAAGGATACTATAACGATGCAGTCCGCACTCAACATCATCGGCGAAGAATTGATTCTCGTTGAACAACAATTCCGCAAAGACCTGGAGTCAGACGTTCCCTTGATCCGCAAGGTTGGCGAATATGTACTCTCCAGCGGCGGAAAACGTGTGCGACCGGCACTGCTGCTCCTGTCCGCCCGCCTTTGCGGTTACAGCGGAGACAAGGCTGTTCCGCTGGCCAGCGTGGTCGAATTCATTCACACGGCGACCTTGCTGCATGACGATGTTGTCGATAGCGCCACCTTGCGACGTGGCATCGCATCTGCCAATACCCTGTGGGGCAACGAAGCCTCCGTGCTGGTCGGCGATTTCCTCTTTTCCAAATCTTTTTCCCTGATGGTTGGGGTCGGCAGCCTGGATATTCTGCGTATTTTTTCAGAGGCGACCACAATCATCGCAGAAGGAGAAGTGATGCAGCTGCTCTGCACCGGGGAACTCGACCTTGCAGAGGACCGATATATCGGAGTGGTGCGCTCCAAGACAGCGATACTTATGTCGGCTGCATGCGAAGCAGGTGCAGTACTGGGTGGCATGCCTCCCGAAAAGCAGCAGGCGCTTGCAAATTTCGGCATGGATCTGGGAATCGCTTTCCAGCTGATGGACGATACGCTGGACTATATAGCCACTGAAGAGGAATTCGGCAAGAGCATCGGACACGACCTGGAAGAGGGCAAGATTACCCTGCCGCTGATCCATACCCTGAGACAGTGCAGTGACGATGAGAAGTATGCAATCGAAGCGGTTATTGATAAAGACGAGATGTCTCTGGAAGAATTCCGTCACGTTTCAGGGCTGGTAAAGCAGTATGGCGGTATTGAATATACGATCGATGCCGCAAAACGTTACATATCGAACTGCGTTGCCCATCTGGAGCCTTTTGAAAACGGCATTGTTCGTGATGCAATGCTGCAATTGGCCGATTATGTTGTCACCCGCAGCAAATAATCCTGGCCAGTCAAATTTAAGTTAAAAACACCGGAGGTCTCATGCGACGGATATTCTTTGTTTTGGCAGCTTGCATGCTTTTTGCCATTAGCGCCTGTACCAAAAGCGATACCGCCAAAACAGTTTCCGTGGCTAAGGAAAAAAGCCCGGCGCCTGAGATATCCGTTGTTTCACTTGCCGATGGTTCTGTAACCAAGCTCTCAGCCTTAAAGGGCAAGGTTGTTATGCTTAACTTCTGGGCGACCTGGTGCCCTCCCTGCCGCGAGGAAATGCCTTCAATGGTCAAACTCAATAACGCCATGAACGGCAAGCCGTTTCAGATGGTGGCGGTATCGATTGATGAGGGTGGCAAACAGGATGTTGAGTCCTTCTTGAAGGAAAGCGGGCACAAGCTTCCGGTCTACCTTGATCCTGACGGAAACGCATCAAAACAGTACGGTATTACCGGTGTTCCGGAAACATTCATCATCGACAAACAGGGTGTAATCGTCAAGAAAGTCATTGGTGGGCTTGCCTGGGATTCACCTGAAGTTGCATCATTTCTCGAAGGTTTGATGAAGTAGGACTTTCAGGTGCATACTCAGGAAGTAACTTACATAGGCGCATTCATCGCCGGCTTGCTTTCTTTTCTGTCGCCGTGTGTTCTGCCGCTGATCCCGTCATATATCACCTACATTACCGGTCTTTCTTTCGCCGATTTGCAGGCGGAGCACCCGTCCCACATAATCCGCCAGAAAACAATTCTGCATTCATTCTTCTTTATTTGCGGATTTACCATCGTATTCGTTCTGCTTGGCGCTTCAGCAACTTACATAGGTTCGTTTCTCAGTCACAATGCCACCATTATCAGAAAAGTCGGCGGTGTCCTGCTGGTGGTGCTGGGAATTCATGTTACAGGACTGATCTCGCTGAATTTTCTGCTGGGTGAGAAGCGGGTTTCCATCAAGCACAAGCCGTCCGGTTATGTGGGCAGCTTTCTGGTCGGCATCGCATTTGCCGCGGGCTGGACACCTTGCATAGGACCGATCCTGGCTGCTATCCTGGCCGTGGCCGCCACCAAGGAAAGCGTTTACCAGGGGATAATCCTGCTGTTGCTGTATTCCCTTGGACTTGGAGTTCCGTTTTTCATATCCGCGCTGGCCATGCACCAGTTTTTGACGGTGTTTAACCGTTTTAAAAAATTTATCCGCCTGTTCGAGATTATCACGGGCGTTTTCCTGATATTGGTTGGTGTATTGATCTATACCAACTGGTTGTCTCGTCTCTCCGGTTACGCCGGAATTCTCTTCAAGGGATTTGAATGAAGCCCCATGACTCCCGTCACTCAATCCAGCTGGTAGTTTCGCAGTTAGTTGTTACTGAAGCCTTTTACGCAGGTATTCTGGATCTTCCGGTCAGACGTTCGCTGACAGCACAGGGTGCACCCGATCATCTGGTAATCGACATGGACGGAATTGCAATCGTCTTTGTGGAGGAGTCCGATGTAATCAGATCCCACCCGATGCTGGGAACGCGCTTCAACATGTTTCCGCGCGGCATCGGCGTTACGCTGCATTTTGAAGTCAACGACATCGAAGAGATCAGCGATGCCATCATGGAGGAAGGGTTGGAAGTCCTCTATCCACTCGAGATAAAACCATACGGAATCAAGGAGATGTGGTGTTTCGATCCTGACGGATACCTGGTCGTTCTGGATGAGCTGGTTGAATCCAGAAAAAAAGCCGGGCAATAACCCGACTCGAATTAATTTTTATTATCGTCCTTCTTTTCCTCCCGCGCCGCGGGAGAGCAGGTGTTCGACATTCAGGTCTGGATGCCCATTTTGGGCAGAATATATCTGTTGACCACGAACCAGATTACTACGATTCCTAACAATAACAAAATATCCTGCATTATACCTCCCCGTTTAATCATCTTTTCTGATTCTGACTACCTGGCTTACGCCGGGCATGGCTTCAATTTCATGGTCGTTTAGGGTGTCAGTGTCTCCAATGACGCCGATAATGGTGCGGTTGGCCCCGGTTGACTGATGAATATCAAAATCGTGGTTGATAAGATACTCCTTTATTGAATCCAGCGCATCTTCTCCGGCATGTTTTCTCATGATTATAAGCATTTTCAGATTTCTCCCCTAATCCTCTTCTTTGTGTGACATGATTCGTTCCAGTCGACGCGACTCATCGACCACGCGCTCGAACATCCTGATAATTGCGTCGTCATCCAGCGGTCCCGGGTTGTCCTCTTTCATCCGGTTGAAAATACGTTTTTCACGGGCCGGGTCGAAGACAGGAAGATTCAACTCCTTTTTGGCATGTCCGATTTCCAGCGCCAAGCGTGCCCGCTCGTTGAAGATGCGTAGAAGAACATCGTCCAGCAGGTCGATCCGTTTTCGAATTTCATTGATTTCCACATTTCCCCCAGATTATCGAATTGCAATATTGTCAACGGTCAAAGTGCCTGTCTGGATTGTCACCTGGCCCTGCAGTGTCGTTATTCCCGTGATGGTGTTGAACGTGGATTCGTAACCACCAAGAAGTGTGATGTTGAAAGGGTCCTGGATGCCGCCGTTGACCGTCAGGTTTTCGATAAAATCAGTTTGAGAAGTTGTCGCCAAGGCCTTCAGGGTATCCGCGCTGGTCGCCGCATTGAAACCTGATTGCAGGGTCTGATAACCCTGGGTTGTCGATAAACGCGGGTTGATAACTCGTGGCGGCAGGGTTGTGAATGTGGCGGTGACGGTCCTGGGTGCATTTATATTAACAGTGCATGCTGTCCCGTTAACGCTGTCACAACCGCTCCAGCCTCCGAAAGCGGACAGGCTGGGGGTTGCGGTCAATAATACCGTTGACCCGTTAGGAAAGAGGGCCGGTTGGCATGAAAGATCGCTGCTGCTGCAGTTGATGCCGGACGGGTTGCTGTTCACATCGCCGCTGCCGGCTCCGCTGAATGCCAGTGTCAACAGGCTGGAGGGGGTGTAGTTTCCTGCCCTTACCGGGACAAAATAGAGCCCGGAAGCAGGCGATGATGATTTGGGCCAGGCGAAGTCGGTACCGTCATACATGGATACGGCCCGGGCGCTGCTCAGGAGCGGGTCGTTGACGTGGGTGGTGGATGTCCAGTAGCCGTCGGCAAAAAATGACTGGAAACCCTGGCTTGAAGTCAGCCAACTTGCAGGACTGGACTCTTCCCGGTTAAACAGGCTCGACATTTCGTTGAAGTTGGGAAGGCGCCAATCGTTGTAACCCAGGTAATTCTGGCTGTTGAAACAGGCAATTTTGCTGAAAGTGTCATCCCAGGTCAGTTTCATATAGAAGGTACATCCAGCTGGAGCGGAGCTGATCGTGTCCGAGGAAGGCCACATCAGCCCGGTCAGGTTGTCGGTCATGGTTGTGCCGTTGTTGCTAAAACGCGGATTATGCCAGACCGCACCTTTTAGCAGCTCTCCATCCTGCCCGGTGCCGGTGCAAGCGGTTGTCTGCAGTGAAGCGGGATCATAACAGGTGGTCTGTCCTGTGCGGGCAAGTTGTACCGTTCCTGGCGTGCTGCCGTCCCTGACCGGCCATACCGGAAGGGCGTCATCCTTGTTTGTGTAGCCCAATGTGCCGTTTTCCATGTAAATATCAAATGCATAGCCGGGTGATCCGCTCAGTGTGGTTGATGACCAGAAATGGTTGGATGACGAAGCCATCACATTGACATTAGTAAACGGATGCCCGGAAGTAAGTGACGGATAACTGCGGGTCACATCCACAAGACTCCTGATTTCGTTGATATTCGGCATGCGCCAGGCTGAGGAACCAAGGTAGAGGTTGGAGTTCAGGCAGGCTACGTGACTGAGCGCTGAAGACCAGGTTTTGTTTCCGCCGGGATTGCATTGTGACGGTCCCGGTGTACGTGCATCCCTGGTCCAGGTCAGGCCGGTCAGGTTGTCTGTAACGGTTCCGTCGCCATGGTTGTTGAAACGCTGGGCCGGCCAGGCTATTCCCTGTTGCAGCTCGCCGTCCTGCCTGGTGCCGGTACAGGTTATCACTGCTCCTGCGGCATCGTAGCAGGTTGTCATGCCGGTCTTGGGAAGTTGGATAGTTGATGCCTGCGAGGATAAGGGGTACAGAGTTGCCAGTGAAAACATAACTAAATGAGAGAACCGTGTTTTCATAAAATACCCCCTCGTCGAGTATCGATATTGTAAACTACTATGCAGATGCGGCTGGAAATGTTTGAATTTGCGGCGTTACAGACGAAAAAAGTTTAACAGTGTTTTCCCGGTCCGTCAATCTTGAAACTTAAACCATTCTCTTGCATGTGTTTTAATAAACAGAAGGGCCGCACCTGATCGGGCGGCCCTTCTGTTTATTAACTAGCTGCTTCTGATAACTGGCGCTATTTGATGGTCAGGTTATCAATAGTCAAGCTGCCAAGGCTGATGATCAGACTTGTAATCGAGGTGATGCCGGTGTGACTTGTGCCGAAATCTGCGGCATAACCGCCAGAAAGTGTGACTACGGTTCCATTGTCGGCATTCAGGGATTCAGAGAATGCCTTGTCGCGCAGCTTTATCACCGTACCGTTGACAGTGGCTGCGTTGTAGGCGCTCAGGACAGTTCCGTACGGCGTGGGGTCGTTATTCAGGCGGGCGTTATCCTGAATCGGGAAGGTTGCCGTGACCGCCTTGTTTGCATCCATGGCAAGCGTGCAGGGGGTCGATGCCGTGCCGGCACAGTTGCCGCCCCAGACGCCGTAATCATATCCGGCACTTGGCGAGGCGGTTAAGGTCACCGATGTATTGAAATCGAAAATCCTGCACCATGTTCCGACGCAGACGGTGCCGGTGGGGAGGCTGGTTACGTTGACGTTGCCCGCTCCGGTGATGGTTACGGTCAGCTTGGGAGTCACGGTAAAGGTTGCATTCCAGTACTGAATACCGAAATACCCGATGTAATATTGGGTCATACTGTTGGTGGTCCCGCCCGGAATCGTGAACGTCAGAGTGTTGGCTGTGACGCTGTTGACCGTAGCAGTTATTCCGTCCACCAGAATCTGGTACATGGCGGGGTTCATCTCGTAGAAACTGCCGGTTACGGTCACGACCGTGCCTGCGGGGCCAGATTCCGGCGATGAGGATGAGATGCTGGGATTTGGCAATACCGTGTAGGTGGGACCGGTGGCCGTGCCACCCTCAGTGGTGACCCTGACCAGCCCGGTTGTAGCCCCGAATGGCACGTAGGCCGAAATCTGGCTGGAAGAGAACCAGCTCACATTAAATGAATTCTGGTAGTTGAAGCTGACCTGGTTACTCTGGCAGTTGCTGAAATTGGTCCCATTTATCACCACGTTGGCGTTAAGCGGCCCCTGGGTCGGGAAGATGCTGGTAATGGTGGGAGCAGGGACTGTGAAGCTGGTGCTGCTGAATGCGGTCTGGTTGTTTGTCGAAACGCTGATCGGGCCATTCTGCGCGCCGCACGGTACCGTTACGACCAGTTGGGTTGATGTGGCGCTGTTCGGGGTGGTGCACTGCGTGCCGAAACATACCTGGTTGGAAGCGGCGTTGGTGTTGAAATTTGAACCGGTAATTGTAATACTGCCGCCGGGGATGGCGCTTGACGGCGAGAAACCGGAGATGCTGACCGCCGGAACTCCGTAGATGCTGGACTGTCCCATGGCATCGGCTTTTCCGATGAAAATGCGGGCGTTCGGGAAGTTGTAGCCTGTTTTTGAAGCAGTGACGGTTATAACATCGCCTTCTTCAACATTCAGCACATAATATTTGCCGTCAGTATATGTGCTGGTGCCGCTGATCAGTTGTGTCGTGTTGGCCGGGTTGGTGTAGGCGACCGTGTAATAATTGTAGGAATCGTGATTGTTACTGTAGGCGGAAACCGTCACCCCTCCCAGGTAATTGGTGCTGCTGGCAATGCTGCCGTCTCTTGTCCTGGCCCTGAGGACTCCCTTGCCGGGCTGGATGCCCCAGCTCGTGAAATGGGACTGTTGGGCGAGGGCAAAATTATAAGATGAATCAACCGGAGTAGGAACATTTGAATAATTCAGGAAAAAGGCAGTGTATACCGGCATGTAACCTAGCTTGCTTAGTTTCAGTCGGTAGATAACTCCTGTAGGAATTCCGGCCAGGCTGAAGAAGCCGCTGGCGTTACTGAGCACGGCCGGAACTGAGGGCTTGTCGGCAACTTCCACCTGCACTCCCGACATCACAATATTCGAAAAGTCTGTCACATAATAGTTATAGGTGAAGGTAGGGGTGAATTCGACCGCCGAAGCGACCGTCTGGCCATTGGTGGCAACTATGATCGGTCCGGTGGAGGGTGCGTTGGAACATGCCGGCAGATTCACCGTCAGTTGGGAACTGCTGGCAGCGGTTGGAGTCACAGCGACAAAGGTGTTGTTGAAATAAACCGCGTTGTTGGCTGGCGTGCTGCTGAAACCGCTGCCGTTGATGGTGATAGGTGTTCCTGAACCGCAGGGCAGAGTAGTGGTGCTCAGGGACGAGATGCTCGGTCCGCTGGCTTGCGGTGTGAACTGCTGCCAGTTTGTCGTACGGTTGCCGTATTTGTCGTACATATTGATGCCCCAGTTGTATGTCCTTCCGGTTGTGAGGGCAGGCCCCTCATACTGAACCGATACCTGATCTGGCGTCAGGTATTTTTCCCAGAGATAGTCACCGGATGTATTGGCTTCCATTAGTGCCAGATGGTACATGAAAGCCGAGTTGGGGCCACCGGATACAGTATTCCAGGCGAAGCGCGGATTGGTGCTGCTTGGGGCGGTAACACCGATCGGGTAGGTCTGGTTGGGCGATTTGTTCATTACGTTGTTAACCGTCAGAATTATCGACTCAGCGGTGTTGTCGGTGTAGGTGACGGTCAGATTATAGCTGTCGCCGACCTTGGGAGTGACCGCCAGTGGCACCTCAAGCGAAAAGCTGCCCCAGGAGTTTTGTCCGATGCTGGTCTCTGTCACCTGCTGGCCGCTGTTGATGACGATATGGGCCGGTCTTTTGATCTGTCCGTTGAATTCGAAATTCAGTTGATACGGCGTCGGACTGTTGGTATGGATGTCCGTCATCACGGATGCCTCAAGATTGCGGGTTACTGACATGCTCAGTGGCGCCATGTCCACCGGAGCGCCCTGTACGGTCACTCTCGGTGTAACCCACTCGTTATCGGAATAATTTACATCCCCGGTATCGAAACGCTTGTTATTGTTCTTGTCTAATATCACATACAGCTCGTAGCTGCCGTCCGGTACGCCGGCGATATTGATGGTCTGGTTCTGGACCGGTGATGTGATCAGGGCGCCGCCACCCGGTCCCTGGTTACCGATTAGTACCGCCAGCAGTGGAGCGACCGGAGGAGTCGATGTGAAATTGATATGAACCGTTACTGTGTTGCCTCCCGCGGGTGAACCGATTGTTGTAGGAGTTACCGTTCTTGAAATTGCGGTTGATGCGCCCAGAACAGCCTCTGCCGCAAAGTAGTAGCTGACTCCGTTTGTTAGCGGAATGAAGACGTGACCGTCATCCCTGGAGGAAATGCCTGTCAGGCTTCCGCCACCGGCTATCTGCCCCGGGCCAGGATTGGCGCTTGTGCTCCAGTAAACATTGTATGTGTCGGCTATTTCTATGTCGGCGGTATTCTTGGGGATGTCCCAGAGGATCAGCGCGCCGCCGTTCATTGGGGCTGCTTTAAGGTTGATGGGGGCGACCGGAGTTTGGGCCGCCTGGTCCTGGATGGTGAAATTCAGTCCTGGAATGTCGCTTGTGCTGACGTTTATCGGGGTGGCGGGGTTGGTGGAGCCGATCGGTGACGCGGCATACGGAAATCCTGTGTTGCGTGTGTCAAGAAAGGCTCTTACCTGACTGAAAGTGCCCTGACGGACCCCCTTGATTGTGTAGGGGACGTTTACGGCGTTGGCGGCCACATTGGCGACACTGGTGCCATATCCGGAAGCCTGGCCGCTGTTCTGATCGATCAGCATCACATACAGTCGTCCGCTTTTGCCGGTAGCATTGGTAATGGAGCCGGACAGTGTTGCGCCCCACGACATGCCAGCCATGAATACTACCATGATCATGGTGGTCAGGAAAACTCTGGCCGGTCTTGATGTACTTGTCATGCTGTACCCCCTATATAAATCTGCTGTTTATTGATCAAATACGAATATAAAATAACTTGGTAATATTACCACATCCGGCAATAATTAAAAGCCCTCTTCTGATGCAGAGGGCTTTTAATTAGTTCAGGCCTGTGAGTATATGCTCTGGCCGTATTAGATGCTTATCTGATGGCCAGCCTGTCCACTACCACACTTCCAAACTGGAAGACGACCTGCCCCTGGATCGTGGTGAATCCGGTCTGGTTCAGGAAGCCGGCATCATATCCACCGGCCAGTATGATGTCGACAGTGTGTCTGAATGTGAGCGGATTCTCGGTAAAAACTTCCGCCAGCGGCTGCAGGGTGTCATTATCGGTTGCGGCGTCATAGGCCTGCTGCAGCAGTTGATAGGGGGTCGGGCTGCCAAGGATGAAGACTCTTGCCGGCAGAGGGTCAAAACTGGCACTGACACTTTTAGCGGCGTCCATTGTGACGACACAGGTCGCTGTGCCGGAACATCCGGAGCCGCTCCAGCCGGTAAAGGTCGAGTTGACGTCAGCGGCGGCTGTCAGCGTCACAATTTCACCGCTGTTGAAGGGCGCCGCCGCGCAGGTTGTCCCGCTGCTGCAGCTTATGCCGGATGGTGAACTGTGCACGCTGCCGCCGCCGGTTCCCTGGAAGGTCACGGTGAGCAGCTGAGTTGTGACCGGGATGACATTATATGAAGTCAGTTCACGTTTCAGAGTGGGAGCGTCCATTTTGACCAGTCCGACTCCGGCGGCATACCATTCGAAGACCGTAAAGGGTGGATTGGTGGTGCTGCCCTCCGTGATGGTGAATACTTTTGTGATCTTGATCGCCTGGAATGTTCCGGCAGGGACTGTCACGCTTTCCGTCGGGCCGACGGTCACGTCGACTACTTGCGTGGTGACAGTGTCAGTAGGCGGCGTTTGCACATCAGGAATACCGGTGTAGTGGGTTACCCCTGTCAGGTGAGTGTTTCCGGTGCTGGTCGATGTTTCAAGGGTTCCGGTTACTACGCTGGAGGGGAAGGATAACTGGCTGGGGGTATAAGTGTTGACCGTCGTTGTTTCAGTCCAATAAGAACCAATGACCGGAAGTGGTACCGTGTCTACGGTGGTTATGGTTATCTGTGTGTCGGTGACATATATGGCCTGTCCCAGGTTGACGTAGTTGGTATATGAAAGTACCGAGTTGCCGTTTGAGAGGCTCAAATCAGACCTGAAACTGCCGCCAGCCTGAACCTGAACTGTCTCGGTACCGGACCTCATGCCGGTTGTTGCTCCAGTTATTGTCAGGGCCTGGGTGTTGTAATTCCAGGAACTGCCTACGCTGGCGGGGAAATGGGATGACCCGGCGATTACGGCGCAGCTGCCGTGTGAGGGAAGCAGCAAAAAAGTCAACCCGATTGACATCAGACAACAGAGCAGGATTTTCATGCTGCACCCCCTTGATATGAATAAAAAGCTAACAGGTATGACTGGAATTATATATTAAATATATCCAAAAAACATATCTGTTTATCAGTTAGGATTTTAGGCGTTCAGAACTGTTTCTTGATGTAGCTGTCTTTTTTGCCATTGACGTCGTCCCGTTCCGGGTAGTCAATATTATAATGCAGGCCACGCGATTCTTTGCGCATCTGGGCACAGGTGACGATCAGTTCCGCCACCGTGGATATGTTGCGCAGTTCTATCAGGTCCGATGTGATGTTGAAGTTCCAGTAGTATTCCTCGATCTCGCTCTGGATCAATTTGATGCGGTTCATGGCCCTTGCAAGGCGCTTGTCCGAACGGACGATGCCGACGTAGTTCCACATCGTACGGCGGATTTCATCCCAGTTCTGGGAAACAACCACCATTTCGTCGCTGTTGGTGGCGGTGCTGGAATCCCAGGCAGGAATATCACGCCGATCCAGTTGCATGGATTTTACAGCTTCACAAGAATGCCGGAAAGCGCGCCCTGCATACACCGCAGCTTCCAGAAGCGAGTTGCTGGCCAGGCGATTGGCGCCGTGCAAGCCGGTGAAAGCTGCTTCACCTATGGCATACAATCCGGGAATATCGGTTTCCGCGTTGCCGTTGACTGCGATGCCTCCGCAAAGATAGTGGGCGGCAGGAACCACCGGCAGTCCCTCCTTGGTCATGTCCAGTCCAAACTCCAGGCAGGTCTGATAGATGTTTGGAAAACGGTTGCGTACCACATCGGCCGGTTCATGGGTGATATCCAGGAAAACACAGTCGTCGCCGCTGGTTTTCATCTCGTTGTCAATGGCTCTGGCAACTATGTCGCGCGGGGCCAGATCCCTCAGTTTATGGTATTTCTCCATGAAGGCGGTGCCGTCGCGACGTCGCAAAATTGCTCCTTCGCCGCGCACCGCCTCGGAGATCAGGAATGACTTGGCCGATGGATGGAAGAGGGTGGTGGGGTGGAACTGCATGAATTCCATGTTGGCAACCGTGGCGCCGGCCCGGTAGGCCATCGCCACTCCGTCACCGGAGGCAACGTCCGGATTACAGGTGTAGAGGTAGACCTTGCCGGCTCCGCCGCTTGCTATCAGTGTGATCTTTGAGGAGAATGTGATTACCCTGTCCTTGTTTATATCCAGGGCATAGGCGCCCAGGCAGCGGTTTGTTTCACCCTGGCACCGTTCCGACTGGCGTCGCTCAACCTTGGCGGAGGTGATCAGGTCGATGGCGATATGGTGCTCGTAAACCTGAATATTGGGGTGCTGTAGTACCGCTTCCACCAGCGCGCGCTCGATCTCGCGACCGGTGATATCCTCGGCGTGCAGGATCCTTCTGGCGCTGTGCCCGCCTTCTCGTGTCAGGTCGTACTTTTCCCCGCTGGTGGTGAATTTAACTCCCCATTCGATCAGGTTGCGGATAGTTTGAGGTCCCTCTTCAACCACCATTCTGACAACGTCTTCATGGCAGATGCCGGCACCGGCCACCAGAGTGTCCTCCACATGGGCATCAAAGGAGTCTTCTGTTGAAAAAACCGAGGCAATGCCGCCCTGGGCATATTTGGTTGCGGATTCAGAAATATCTCGTTTGGTAACGACGGCGACGCTGCCGTGGTTGGCTGCCTGGAGGGCGAATGACAGACCGGCGATGCCGCTGCCGATGACCAGGAAATCACTTTCGATACGCATGGATGAACTTCCCTTCGTGGTTGTGTATACAGTATTCGCGGATTATTGACCCCTGAGGGCGTTTTGTCAAGTGAAGAGGGGGCATTCCAAATCATTATCAATATGTACGTGGCATGTTTGCTGCGTATATATACTGCAATGGAAAGTCCTTTTGGTGTGAATAAAAATAACACCGCTTTGAGTCTGTTTTCTCAAACAAATTGCATTCTCAGGGTACTTTTAGTATAGTGTCCAGCCTGTTAAATTTCATTACACCGTAATCTTCAAGGATAATACTGATGAAAGAAATCCTTTCCGGCAACGAGGCCATAGCCCGCGGCGCATTTGAAGCTGGCTGTCTCGTGGCTTGCGCCTACCCCGGCACCCCTTCCACCGAGATCCTGGAAAATACTATCAAGTATAAGGAAATCAACTCATCCTGGGCACCCAACGAGAAAGTCGCTCTTGAAGTTGCCATTGGAGCTTCCTTCGGTGGTGGTCGCGCCCTCTGCACCATGAAGCATGTTGGCGTCAACGTGGCGGCCGACCCGCTTTTCACTCTTGCCTACACCGGTGTCAGGGGTGGGCTGGTGCTGGTTGTGGCCGATGACCCGGAAATGCATTCGTCCCAGAATGAACAGGATAGCCGTAACTACGCCCGTTTTGCAAAAGTCCCTATGCTTGAGCCGTCCGATTCGCTGGAATGCAAGGAGTTTACCCGGCTGGCCTTCGAGCTTTCTGAGCAATATGACATGCCGGTCATGCTCAGAAGCTGCACACGCATTTCACACGGCAAGTCGATCGTGGATCTTGGGGAGCGCGTCACCGGGTTGCCCCAGCCAAAGCTGGAAAAAGATCCCGCCAAGCTGGTGATGCTGCCGGGCAATGCCCGTGTTCGTCATCCGCTGGTCGAGGCGTCGCTTCAAAAACTTTCCGGCGCAGCATCATCCATGGCGATCAACCGTTCTGAACTGCGCGACAGTTCCATCGGCATCATCACCTCCGGTGTCTGCTACCAGTACGTGCGCGAAGTGCTGCCCGATGCCTCCACCCTCAAGCTGGGCATGGTGAATCCCCTGCCTTATGATCTTATCCGTGAATTCGCCTCACGGGTGGACAAACTCTACATTGTCGAGGAACTGGACCCCTTTATCGAACAGCAGGTCAGGGCCATGGGAATCGACGCCATTGGCAAGGAACTTATCTCACTCTGCGGCGAGCTGACTCCCGGTCGACTCCGCAGCGCCTTCGGTTTGCCGCAGCCGGAGGCTGCTCCCGCAGAAAAACTGCCAGGCCGTCCGCCAAACATGTGTCCGGGCTGCCCGCATCGCGGTGTGTTTTTTGCGCTTAATCAATTAAAGGCCTACGTTACCGGCGACATCGGATGCTATACGCTCGGTTTCATGCCGCCGCTTTCCGCGATGGACACCTGCGTCTGCATGGGAGCCTCGATCGGCATGGCCACCGGCGTCACCAAGGTCGTCTCTGCTGAAGAGCAGAAAAAGGTAGTGGCTGTAATCGGCGATTCAACCTTCCTGCATACCGGCATCAACGGTCTGATGGACATGGTCTATAACAACTCGCCGGCAACGGTGGTGATCCTGGATAACAGTATTACCGCCATGACCGGACGTCAGGATAATCCCGCTTCGGGTTTTACGCTGATGGACGAGCCGGCCAACGCAATCAATATTCCGTTGTTGTGCAAGTCGCTGGGAGTGAAGAATATACGGATCGTCAATCCGCTTGACCTGGAAGAAACCAGGCGAGTGCTTGCAGAGGAGATGGAACGTCCCGAGACATCGGTAATTATAACCAACAAGCCCTGCGTGCTGATCAAGCGTGATGACGTGTTTCAGAAGGGGCCGGTCTATGCGGTCGATTCAGAAAAATGTACAGGTTGCCGCGCCTGCCTTAAAATCGGCTGCCCTGCCATTGAATGGCGTCCGGCGGGTGACGGCAGCAAAAAGGGCAAAGCCTACATTGATCCGCTGCTATGTACCGGTTGTGATGTATGCCGCCAGTTGTGCAAGTTTGATGCGATCGGGAGCAGATAATGAACGAGCAGATTACAAACGTACTATTGGTTGGAGTCGGCGGGCAGGGCATTCTGCTGGCCTCCGAAATACTTTCCGAAGCGGCGATGCTGGCCGGTTATGATGTCAAGAAGAGCGAGATACACGGCATGTCTCAGCGTGGCGGAAGTGTCGTATCACATGTGCGATATGGCAAACAGGTCTTTTCACCGATTGTACCGGAGGGGGAGGGGGACATCCTGTTCGGTTTCGAGTTGATGGAAACCTGCCGTTCGCTGCCGCTTTTGAAACCGGGCGGAACTGTGGTGGCCAATGACCTTAAAATATCTCCTCCGTCGGTACTGATGGGGCAGGAGCTTTATCCAGACGGTCTTGTGGAACGTATCAAGGCACGTTTCCCCGATTTCATGCTTCTTGACGGTCAGCAAATGGCCGGCAGCGCCGGCAACGTCCGTGCTGCCAACACGGTCCTTCTGGGGGCTGTTTCAAGGAAACTGGATATCGCGGAACAGCACTGGATGAAGGCCCTTGAAAAGATGGTGCCGTCCAGGGCGCTTGACGTTAATAAAAAAGCATTCCAGTTGGGCAGGGAATACAAATGACACAACTTGATCTGATAATTGCCGCTAATAAAAACTTTGTGAAACCTGAGGCTTTTCCGCCGCTTCCCAAGGCCCCGCAAAAGCAACTGGCCATTTTTACCTGCATGGATACCCGGTTGGTCGATTTTCTGGAACCGGCCATGGGACTCAAGCGGGGCGAGGCCAAGGTGATCAAGAACGCCGGCAACACCATCGTGGATCCGATGTCAGGCGCGGTTATCCGCAGCCTGGTGGCCGGAATATTCATGCTGGGTGTCGATGAAGTCTTCGTGATCGGCCACCGTGATTGCGGTATGGCCGAGATTGACGCTGAATCGGTCAAAAAGGATATGATAAGTCGTGGCATATCCCCTGATATCATCGATATTCATATCCCGGATCTGAAACAATGGCTGGGCATCTTTGCGCACCCGGTGGAAAACGTGGAACGGGTGGTGAAGATTATCAGGCATAATCCGTTGATACCCAAGGATGTGCCTATCCATGGACTTCTGTTCTGCCCTAATGACGGACATATTGACGTGGTGGTGAACGGCTATACCAGGGAAAGTTTTGCCGCCGGATTAGTCTCGGAGCCTTCCAGAGAAACCCACTTGGGAAGCTGTTGCGTATAGTCGCTTGGATGTAATCCGGATCGGTTTTGGCGGCTATGCCGCGACTGTTATTTTCAGAGGTACAATCGTATGTTTTTTGATGAGGAATTCGAAACGCTGCCGCGTCCGGCACTGGAGGCGCTGCAGTTCAAGCGCCTTCAAAACGTGCTTGAGCGGGTAAATGCCAACGTACCGTTTTACAAGACATCCTTTGCCAGGGCCGGTTTCTCCCCGTCCGACCTGAAATGCCTTGACGATCTGCAGGGATTGCCATTTACCACCAAGCAGGATATGCGGGATTCCTATCCGTACGACCTGTTCGCTGCCCCGATGGAGGATATCGTCCGTATTCACGCTTCCAGCGGCACCACCGGCAAACCGACCGTGGTCGGTTATACCCAGAAGGATATCGCGACCTGGACCGACCTGATGGCCCGCTCATTCGTGGCTGCCGGCGCCCACAAGGGCGACATCATCCACAATGCCTACGGATACGGCCTGTTTACCGGCGGTCTTGGCGCCCACTATGGCGCCGAGCGGTTGGGCGCATCGGTTATTCCGATCTCCGGCGGCAACACCAAGCGCCAGATCATGATCATGCAGGATTTCGGCTCAACGGTGCTGACCTGTACACCATCCTATTCGCTGTTCATGGCCGAAGAGGCCAAGGCCGAGGGAGTGGACTTCAAGGAACTCAAACTGAGGGTCGGGATCTTCGGTGCCGAACCATGGTCCGAGGCCATGCGGGATGAAATCGAACAGAAATTGAACATTTCGGCGATCGACATCTACGGTCTGTCCGAAATCATGGGCCCTGGCGTTGCGATCGAGTGCATCGAAGCCAAGAAGGGGCTGCATATCTGGGAAGACCATTTCATTCCGGAGATTATCGATCCGGTCACCGGTCAGCGCCTGCCGGAAGGGGAACTGGGCGAACTGGTAATCACCACCATCACGAAACAGGGGATTCCGCTGATCCGTTACCGTACCCGCGATATCACCAGCCTGACCTACGAACCATGCGTCTGCGGACGCACCCACGCCCGCATAGCACGTATGAGCGGCCGTTCGGACGATATGCTGATCATCCGCGGCGTAAATGTCTTCCCGTCCCAGATCGAGGCGATTCTGGTCGGAATCGAGGGGATCGAGCCGCACTACATGCTGATTGTAGATCGTCAGGGCACCATGGATACCTTGACCGTACAGGTTGAGGTCAGTGAAGAGCTTTTCTCGGACGAGATCAAGGTGCTGCAGGCGTTATCCCGTCGGGTTGAAAAAGAGATCAAGGATATGCTGGGTGTTACATGCACCGCGAAACTGGTGGAACCCAAAACCATCCAGCGCAGTGAAGGCAAGGCCAAAAGGGTTACCGATAACAGGAAACTGTAACCCGCTTCAGTGTGATGTTCTGACCACAGGAGGAGACACATGAAAGTAGAACAAATATCGATCTTCATTGAAAACAAATCCGGGAGACTGGCCGAAATAACCCGCATTCTGGGGGAGGCCGGCATCAATATCCGTGCACTTTCGCTGGCCGACACCTCCGATTTCGGAATCCTGCGGCTGATTGTAAACGATGGCAATCAAGCCAAGTCCGTGCTGAAGGAAAAGGGTTTTACCGTTAACATGACTGAAGTTGTAGCGGTCGAAGTGCCGGATACCCCCGGCGGCCTTTCTTCAATACTGCAGGTGCTGGACCGGCAACAGATCAATGTCGAGTACATGTATGCCTTTGTCGAGCGCTGTGCCGGTAATGCCGTGATAATATTCCGTTTCGATGAAACCGATAAAGCCATATCTGTTTTGAAAGCCGAGAACTTCAACATTCTGGAAGGTGAACGTCTGTACAGCATGTAAGTTACATTCAAGCGGAGGTTACAATGAAAAAGTTTTTTGCGGTATGCGGTGTGCTCTGTTTCAGTCTCGTGTTCGCAACAATGTCGTTCGCAGCCGGCACCATCAAGATAGGTGGTCTTTTTGCGGTGACGGGGCCGGCTTCTTTCCTGGGTGAACCAGAGAAGAAAACTCTGGAAATGCTGGCCAAGGAGGCCAACGACAAGGGTGGCATCAACGGCATGAAGGTTGAGGTCGTCATCTACGACACGACCGGCGACGCCACCAAGGCGGTGCAGCTTGCCACCAAGCTGATCAAGGACGACAAGGTGTCCGTAATTATTGGACCCAGCACTACCGGCGAATCGATGGCGGTCATCCCGGTTGCCGAAAAGGAAAAGATTCCGCTGATTTCCTGTGCAGCCGGCATCAAGATTACCGAGCCGGTCAAACAGTGGGTGTTCAAGACGCCGGCCAACGACCATGTCGCCGCTGAGAAGATATTGAATTACATGGCAAAACAGAAGCAGAAAAACATTGCGCTGCTGACAGTCACCGACGGATTCGGTTCTTCCGGACGTGAGCAGATCAAGACACTGGCCAAACAGAAAGGGTTTGCGATAGTTGCCGATGAAGTCTACGGACCCAAAGATACCGACATGACAGCCCAGTTAACCAAGATTCGCGGCATCAAGCCGGATGTGATCATCTGCTGGGGCACCAATCCGGGACCGGCCGTGATCACCAAGAATGTCAAGCAGCTTGGTATCAAGATTCCGCTTTACATGAGCCATGGTGTGGCATCCAAAAAGTTCATCGAACTGGCCGGTCCGGATGCGGCCGAAGGCGTGATGCTTCCAGCAGGCAAACTGGCCATCTATGATGTGCTCCCGAAAAACGACATCCAGTACAAGCTGCTCAAGGATTATGACCAAGCCTACAGAAAAGCGCATGGCGTCGAGGCTTCCACTTTTGGCGGATATGCCTACGATGCCTGGCTGTTGGCAACCGCTGCTATCAAAAAGTCGGGAACAACCCCTGATAAAATTCGCAGCGGAATCGAGCAGACCAAAAAACTGACCAGTATTTCAGGAGTTTTCAATATGTCGCCGAAAGATCACAATGGGCTCGACCTGTCGGCTTTTGAAATGGTTAAAGTCAGCAAGGGTGACTGGGTATTGATCAAGTAATAAAAATTCAAGTCTAACGGAGGACACTCAATGAAATTCCGCCTTCTTTCATTTTTGTTTGCAGCCGTTACCATGCTGCTTTCCACAAACGCATTTGCAGCCGCTCCGATCAAGATCGGTGCTCTGTTTGCCGTGACCGGCCCAGCTGCTTTTCTGGGAGAACCTGAGCGTAACACAGCCAAGATGATCGTTGACGAGATCAACAAGGCCGGGGGAGTAAAGGGGCGCAAGCTGGAACTGGTCTCGTACGACACCGCCGGTGATGCCACCAAGGCTGTACAGCTTGCCACCAAGTTGATCAAGGACGATAAGGTCGTTGCCATCATCGGTCCCAGCACTACCGGTGAAACGATGGCGGTCATTCCAGTGGTCGAAAAGGAACAGGTTCCGCTGATTTCCTGTTCCGCCGGCAGCAAAATAACCGACCCGGTCAAGAAGTGGGTATTCAAAACAGCCCAGAATGATGCCCTGGCGGTCGGCCGGATTTTTGAATACCTGCAGAAACACAAACAGACCAACGTTGCCATCCTGACCGTTTCCGATGGTTTCGGCGCTTCGGGACGTGAGCAGTTGAAGTCACAGGCGAGCAAGTTCGGTATCAAAATCGTCTCTGATGACACCTATGGCCCGAAAGACACCGATATGACTGCCCAGTTGACCAAAATTCGCGGTTCCAATGCCCAGGCCATTATCTGCTGGGGTACCA
The DNA here is from genome assembly GCA_032469775.1 of Geobacteraceae bacterium. Classification (GTDB taxonomy): domain Bacteria; phylum Desulfobacterota; class Desulfuromonadia; order Geobacterales; family Pseudopelobacteraceae; genus JACRCG01. Next base: position 43,839 of record JAWDJY010000003.1, read on the forward strand.
ATCCAGGGCCGGCCGTGGTTGCAAAAAATGCCCGTCAACTAGGCATCAAGACCCCGTTGTTCATGAGCCATGGCGTGTCATCCAAGAAATTCATTGACCTGGCCGGTGATGCGGCGGAAGGTGTCAAACTTCCTTCCGGAAAGGTATTGGTGTGTGACCTGTTGCCAAAAACCGATTCCCAAAAAAAATCTCTGGTGTCTTTCGTGAAGGATTATCAGAATCACTACAAGGCCGAGGGTGATCATTTCGGAGGGCATGCCTGGGACGCAGTCATGCTATTGAAAAATGCTATTGAGCGCGGCGCTGACACACCTTCATCCATCCGGGACCAGCTGGAAAAAACCAAGAACTTCTGCGGAATAGGCGGCACATTTACCTATAGTGCCCAGGATCACGCAGGACTTGGCAAGGATGCCTTCGTGCTGGTTGAGATTAAGAACAGGGACTGGGTTATAGTCAAGTAGTCAAATACAAATATAATATGCTCCCTCTCCCTTGGGGAGAGGGTCGGAGTCAGGGGGGGATGTTTTTTATCCCCACCCAAACCCCAACCCTCACCTTGATGGTGAGGGAGTTTTTATTTCAGAAACGGGACAAAATGCTGTTCGATCAAATACTTCAATATACTTTGTCTGGTTTGTCTACCGGCGCAATCTATGCGCTGATCGGCATCGGTTTCTCAATCATCTACAATGCAACCGGTATCATCAATTTCGCCCAGGGGGAATTTGTCATGCTGGGCGGATTGCTGACACTGACCTGTCTGGATCTGCTGAAATTGCCGATCTGGGCTGCGATCCCATGCGCTGTGGCTGTTTCAACCCTGGCGGGCCTGTTGTTCGAGCGATTGGCAATCAGGCCGCTCAGGCAACCAACCCCGATCAACCTGGTAATTATCACCATTGGAGGCAGTATCCTGATCCGTGGCCTGGCAATGCTGATCTGGGGCAAGGATACCCATGCGATACCATCCTTCAGCGGTGATGAGCCGATTGCGATCGGCGGCGCTACCATTCTGCCGCAGCATCTCTGGATACTTGCCATTACTGTGGTGATAATCGCGATCAACAAGTTTTATTTCTACCATACCATCAGCGGTAAGGCCATGCGGGCCTGCGCCTATAACCGACGGGCCGCAGGTCTGGTCGGTATCGATGTCCGCCGTATGGTCCTTTTCTCATTCATGATCAGTTCAGCGATGGGAGCGGTAGCCGGAATCATAGTAGCTCCGCTGACGATGATCGCCTATGATGTAGGCGTCATGCTCGGTCTGAAAGGTTTCTGCGCCGCAATCATCGGCGGCATGAGCAGCGGCATTGCCACGGTGGTGGGAGGCTTGCTGCTGGGGGTGCTGGAATCTTTGGGCGCCGGGCTGATTTCGTCCGGTTACAAGGATGCCATAGCGTTCATCATACTGCTGCTGATCCTCTTTATCCGCCCGCAGGGGCTGTTCGGCAAAGCCGATTCGGAGCGGGTCTGATACCATGAAAAGAGAACTGCTGAAATTCGCCGCTTTTACCTTGCTGATACTGTTGCTGCCGCTGCTGTTCAATGGCGGATATCTGATGAATGTACTGGTCTTCGTCGGCATCAATACCATGTTGGCGATTGCGCTGAACCTGCTGCTGGGTTACGCCGGTCAGATTTCGCTCGGTCATGCCGGTTTCTTCGGTCTGGGAGCCTACCTGTCGGGTGTCCTGACCGCTACATATGACTGGAATCCCTGGCAGGCCATGCCTGTCGCCGCGATAGTCGTCGGTTGCATGGCGTTCCTGATCGGATTTCCGATTCTGAAACTCAAAGGGCATTATCTGGCCATGGCCACGCTCGGTCTTGGTATCATCATCTATATCGTGTTCAACGAAACCATCGATCTTACTGGCGGTCCGTCCGGACTTTCCGGAATACCCAGCCTGGAAGCAGGTGGGATCGTCTTTGATTCCGATGTGAAAAACTATTACCTGATCTGGGGGGTTACGTTGGCTGTGGTCCTGTTCTCGATCAATCTGGCCAACTCCCGTGTCGGACGCGCCCTGCGGGCGGTGCATGATTCCGAGGTGGCTGCCCAGGTAGTCGGCGTCAATGCCCGTCTGCTGAAGGTGCAGGTGTTTGCCCTGTCCGCGGTCATTTCTTCGCTGGCCGGAAGTCTCTATGCCCACACGATGACCTTCATCTCTCCGGCGTCGTTCGGTTTCAACTTCTCCGTGGAGCTGCTGACCATGGTGGTGATCGGTGGTCTGGGCAGCGTCTACGGGTCGTTTCTGGGAGCGGCGCTACTGACGCTGCTGCCCGAATTCCTGCGGGCGGCCCAGGACTACGATATCATAATATACGGAGGACTGCTGGTGGTCATGGTGATGTTCATGCCAGGAGGGCTGGTGCGTGGTATTCCTGAACTGTTCAGGAAGGTTTTCAAGTCACGAGGAGGCGCCGATCATGCTTGAGGTCACCGGTATTACCCAGATATTCGGAGGAGTTACCGCCCTGGAAGATGTGACGTTCCGGGTCAACCGGGGTGACATTACCGGTGTCATCGGCCCCAACGGAGCTGGCAAGACCACTCTTTTCAATATTATTACCGGTATTTATAACCAGACATCCGGCAAGGTGTTTTTTGAGGACAAGGATATATCCGGCCTGCCGCCAGAGAAACTGGCACGGCTGGCGATGGTGCGCACCTTCCAGAATATCGAACTCTTCGGAGGTATGACCGTGCATGAAAATGTGATGGTCGGCATGCACACCAAAAGTTCAAGCGGTCTGTTGTCATGTGCACTGAAGATGCCCTGGAGCATTTCCGAGGAACGCCGGATCCGCAACGAGTCGATGAAATGGCTTGAATTTACCGGTATCACCGATCTGGCGGAGGTTGAAGCCGGCAACCTTCCTTTCGGCAAGGGACGCCTGCTGGAAATAGCCCGGGCGTTGGCGGTAGAACCCCGCATCATACTGATGGACGAACCGGCCGCCGGACTTAACAGTCAGGAAACCCAGGGGCTGGCCCGACTGATAAAAAAAATCCGGGATCTGGGCATTACGGTGGTACTGGTGGAGCACGACATGGAGCTGGTAATGGATATCTGTGACCGGATCGTAGTACTTAACCTGGGCCGGAAACTGGCCGAAGGAACTCCGCGCGAGATACAGGAAAATCCTGAGGTGATAGCAGCCTATCTGGGGGATGACGACTGATGCTGCGACTGAAAAACATCAACACCTATTACGGCAAGGTGCATGCTCTTAAAAATGTTTCACTGCATTTGGGCGAAGGGGAGATCGTCACCCTGATTGGCGCCAACGGCGCAGGCAAGACCACGATCCTCAACTCCATCTCTGCCGTGACTCCCGCCTCGAATGGTGAAATACTGTTCCGCAAGGAACCGGTCATGTCTCTGCAGCCGGACAGGGTTGTAAAACTCGGAATTTCACAGGTGCCGGAAGGACGGCAGGTCTTCAAGCCGCTTTCGGTTGAAGACAACCTGCAGTTGGGCGCCTATCTGCGTTACCGTGGGCGCGAGGGGAAGGCCGCTATTCAAAAGGACATGGAAAAGGTATTCGCGCTGTTCCCGCGCCTGGAGGAACGGCGCAAACAGCTGGCCGGCACCATGTCGGGCGGCGAACAGCAGATGCTGGCCATCGGTCGTGCCCTGATGGCCAACCCGAAACTGCTGCTGCTGGATGAGCCGTCAATGGGGCTGGCGCCGCTGGTCGTACAGGAAATATTCAGGGTGCTTGAACGTCTGCGTCAAGAGAGCGGAACAACCATTCTGCTGGTTGAACAGAACGCCAAGGCGGCTCTCAAGCTGGCTGACCGGGGCTATGTGCTGGAAACCGGCAAGGTTATCCTGGAAGGAGCGGCGGACGAACTGCTGGAAAATGCCGAAGTGAAACGCGCCTATCTGGGCAAGGATAAAAAGGAAATGTGGGAGCGCTAATACTGCTCCCGGGAACTAACTCTTAAAATACAAACCATCAGGCAGTAACATTCGAAAGGAAGTAAACCAAATGCGTTTTCCGATGCGTCTCAATTATGATCTGACCAGATACATCGTCAGTAACAAACTGAACAAGGTTGAAAAGTATCCGCTGGTGCTGATGCTGGAGCCGACCCATCTGTGTAATCTTGCCTGTTCCGGCTGTGGCCGGATCCGTGAGTATGCCGATACGATACAGGAAATGATGAGTCTGGAGGATTGCCTTAAGTCGGTTGATGAATGTCCGGCGCCGGTGGTTACCATAACCGGTGGCGAGCCTTTCCTCTATCCGCATATTTACCAGCTCATCGAAGAGGTGCTTGATCGTGGCAAGCATATCTATCTCTGTACAAACGGCATTCTGCTTGAAAAAGCGCTCGACTCGATGAAGCCGCATCCTAATTTCACGATTAATGTTCATATGGATGGTCTGGAGGAAACCCATGACCGCATTCTGGAGCGCAAGGGCGCTTTCAAAATCGGTATGGCGGCTATCAAAAAGGCTAAGGAACTTGGTTTCAGGGTGTGTACAAATACCACTATTTTCAAGGAAACCGACCTGGTTGAAATCGAGATGCTGTTCACGCATCTGGAAGAGATCGGCGTAGATGGTCTGCTGGTTGCTCCCGGATTCGGTTATGAAGCCGTCGGGGAAAAGCTTTTTCTGGAGCGGCGTGATATTGAACGCAAATTTGCCGAAGTTTATGAGATGAGCAAGAAGCACCGTTTCTTTTCGACTCCCATGTACCTGAGATTTCTCAAGGGTGAAAAGAAGCTGGAGTGTACACCATGGGGCAATCCGACCCGTAATCCGCGTGGCTGGAAGGCTCCTTGCTATCTGATCACCGATGAACACTATTCGACTTTCAGGGAGATGATGGAAAAGACCGACTGGGACAAGTACGGGGTTGGCAAAGACCCTCGTTGCGCCCAGTGCATGATGCACTGCGGTTTCGAACCGACGGTTGTCAATGAGATCGGTAAGAGCTGGAAGGATATTCTGGAAATGATGATCTGGAACATGACCTGAGTCGATTCAGTTATTTGTTTCAAAATAAATCCGTTGACTGTTTAAACCGGTTCAACGGATTTTAAGTTTAGTTGTAATGAAGAACGGGAGAAGGAGGCGTTTGCCAATGCCGGAAAATCTGTTGATTCCATCGGTTGATTTGAGGATCGGTTCTTTGGAGGAGTACAATCGCCAGCAGAAGCTGAAGGCCGGTTCAAATCGCCACATGCCGAAACCGCGCCCGTGTGTTACCGTTTCACGGGAGTACGGCTGCGAGGGGTATCCTGTGGCGGAGCTCTTGCGTGAAATGTTGATGCGAAAGACCGGAGAGGAATGGGTGCTGATCGACAGAGCCGTTCTTGAAGAACTTGCCCGTCGGCATAACATTTCCGAAGAGATTTTGATGCGATTGGGAGAGAAAAACCGGATTTTGAACGAGGTGCTTTCTACCTTTTCACCGCGCTGGACCAGTGACCAGGATTATTTCCGAATGTTATGCCGACATGTGGTTTCTCTTGCGGAGCAGGGTAATGTGATCATTGTGGAACTGGGCGGCGCCATCATTACCCGGCATTTTGAAAATGCTCATCATTTCAGGCTGTATGCTTCCCAAGCCTTCAAGGTTGGCGCAATTGCCCGCAGACTGGGGATTCCGGTCGAAGATGCCGAAAAAATTGTAGAAAAGCAGCAGCGTTTGCGCGATCGTTTTACCAAGGACTTCCTGGGTCAGGACGACCATGATTCATGCCATTACGACCTGCTGTTCAATAACGACCGAAATACACCGGAAAAGATTGCAATGACGATTGCAGATCATATTACGGCAGGCTGAACTGTGCTGTACATGCCCGCTCCGGCCCAGTCCATGACCGGAGCAGGGCAAGCCCTCCTTTTCTTACTGTCAGGGCCGCCTGCCTCCGCTTCTATGGCATACAGAGCAGGTCCTGAAATCCTTGAATACGAAAATTCCCTGATCATTGCGATACATTGTATGGCAGTCTAGACACTTTTTGCCACTCTGTTGAACCAGGAGGTGGTGCCTGGTGGGGTTGTACAAGGACCAGCCACCACTGCCGCCACCGATGCTTAACTGGCCGGAAGAGCCGCCGTGGCAACCAAGGCAGTCTTCATTGCTTCCGATATGCCCCCGGTATGGCAGCTCGGCACCCGGAACAACTTTGCCGTCGCTGTTGGTGTCGAGCTGGATATTGTGCAATGATTGCGGCGCATGGCACTGTTCACAGGACCTCATCTTGAGTCCGGCGCTGGACTGGAAATCATGGCACCATGTGCACTTGTTGGTGTCCTGTCCCAGGCCGGTTCCATGGTGGGTTTCCTTGTTGGCAAAAACCAGTTCGCTGGTACCAAGATCATTTCCCCATGAGTGACAATAGTCGCAGGCTCCCTTCCCATTTATTCCTGTTCCTTCAGACGGACGGGGTGTTACCATTGATTCGGCGTAAGCAGGGATATAGTGCCCGTCATCGCGGTTCTGAACCAGGTTGCCGTGACACGCGTTGCAGTTTCCGCTCTGGGCTGTCTGGCCAATATGGTGAACCGACGCCTGTCCGGCTGTCTGGTTGTGGCACTGGAAACAGTCCCGAAAAGGCTCGAACTGGCATGTTCCAGTGCTGCAATCCAGTTTGTGGCATGAAGTACAAAACAGGTTTTTTGTAGTGATTAACCGGTGGTGCAGTTCATTTACCGCATTGCCGTGGCATCCCCTGCAGTCAGACTCACTCATGTTGTTGAACGTTCTGTCCCACAGTCCCAGGTTCTGGTCGGCGGGAGGCGCCGGTACATTAGCCAGGCAAAGGGCTGTGCCGAAAGCCAGTGACATGACCATAATTACCGTAATCAAGGATAGGCTTCTCATATTTGGTTTCCTTCCGTTTCAATGCCAAATTGGTCCCAGCAACCGTGAGTCGCGAAAGTGCCAACTTCGGCCTGGTTTAAGATGGTCTGCTAGTTGTCATCTGTTTGTCGGATAAGAATAGTACAATTAAATATTGCTTAAAATACAGGCTTTACTGAGGGTTGTCAAATCTTTATAGATGTATATTGATTGATGGCAGTGCATTAAAAAATGAGATGGGGGGCTACTGGTGCGGGAGATGGGTGCGCATGGTCAGGAGGTTGCGCAGAGTAGTTCATGTCATGCTTGAGCTGGATTCCATCGTTTGTCAAATCTATTGAAATACTCATTGCGACACCAGTTTTCCACATCAACCAGTGCCTGAAAAGCTTCTTTGAAATCGTTCATTCCGATGCTGAATACACCGTGGCCGTAGACGATTGCCCTCCCGGCCGCTCCTATTACCGGCGGAACGTTCCTGGCAATACCGCCTGCCCCTATTTCACCTGCAACAACCGGCGTATTGTCCAGAAAACGGACTTTGCCGCAATCTTTCCAGCAATTTTCGGTTGTACATCCTTCCCTTTCTTCGCACAGCATGCTCATTACTACGGCAAAACGGGGATGTCCGTGAAGAATCGCGCGGCAGCCGGTTGTCTCGAAGATTGCGCGGTGCGCCACCAGTTCGCTGGAGGCTGTGATGCCGACGGTGGAGCTGTTTTCGAAGGGAACCGGATCGATGCATCCAGGGAGTTCGTCCAGGCTGGAGGCTGTCTGGGATATGTAGATCAGATCTTTGTCCGCATAGGAAATGTTACCGAAGAAGGAGTCCACCAGGCCCCTCTGAACTGTGTAGCGACCGACCGTGGCAATTTCGTCCAGTATTTCGGCTCTGTCGCTGAATGGCCCCTTTCGAAAAGCCAGGCCTTGAGCCGAAAGTGCGGTAAGCCATTCACCGCGGAACTTCTTGAATGCATTTTCTTCCTCCGGCAGTATGAAGCCGGATTCAAGGACATCTTCCAGGTACTTGATGTAGGTTGAATGGAAAACCGAAGACCAGTTGATGTAGGCCTGCTCAACCGTCAGTGCTCCATTCGCGATGATTCCGATTCCTTCGACAATCACTCCCTTGCGGCTGCCTAGTTTTTCAGCAATGATGCCGGCCGGATTATTGCCAAGATCAGATGTCCTAAGGATTGGAATGTCGTGAAGAAATGTTCGTGTCTCAGTGTCGCGTGGAACAATCATCTGCTGGTCAGTTGCCGACCTTCTTACAAGGAAATCAGCAAAGGGCAGGGAAGGGCGGGCTGCGGCCAGAGCCAGGCAATTGAGTCTGGAGAGGATCTTGGCGGCCAGTGATGCAAGGTGTTTGTCGCCGTTGGATATCATGACATCATCCTGGGCAGCAAAGGCAATCAAGCCGGAAGCTGCAGCGCGATCGGCGATCAACTTGTCAGTGTATTTGTTGATCTGATCAAGCATCAGGGGATGTTGGTGAACAGGATTGAACCGTCCGACAGGATCTCACTACGAAAACGGGGAGCACGCTGATTTTTTGCAACCAGGGTGGATTTGGGAATTGTCATATTGCTGCCGGGCAGAAAAGCCGCCGTGATATTGTTTCCCGACCGCCATGCCTCAAAGTGCAGGTGCGGACCGGTCGATCTGCCGGTTGAGCCTGATAGGGCCAGAACGGATGCCGGTGTCACCGGTTGACCTTTTGTGACCATCAGATTGCTGTTGTGTGCGTAGAGTGTTATGACACCGTTATCATGTTCAACTATAACCGTGTTGCCGTAACCCGAGCGACTTCCGGAATATACGACTACTCCAGCTGCTACCGGTTTTACAGGTGTGCCGGTAGGGATTGATATGTCAATTCCGTTGTGTTGACGCCAGACACCGTCAATCGGGTCGATGCGCATTCCGACTTTGGATGTGATGCTTCCGCCCACATCCGGCAGACGTGCTTCAAAGGAATCGTTGTTTGTTTCATTTGGTGCAAGAGTTGCTGTGACGGCTCTCTCGACTACTTCATTGAGGGAAATGTCGTGTGTGCGTTGCTGTTTGGAATTTTTGCGGCGTTTTGATGGGGAACCGGAATGGTCCTTGATGACAACCTTGGCCTCTTTAGTGTTTGGAGTGTCAGTGAATGTTTCTACTCCATCGACGGTGACAAAGCGGTAAATATCGGCCTGTGCCATGTGAAAACTGAAAAAGATCATGAGTCCGGCTGTCAGTGCTGTGACCCGGATGAAAGCCTGAAAATATAAACAGGATGGTTTTGAAGTATATTTCATAGTGCTTGTCGTCCGGGAAAATATCTGTTAGTAAATCAGTTTCTCAATATACTGTATTTGAAGAAAATATTCAATTAATCATATTCTGGAGTACACTGAGTGTTTCAATACTACGATAAAGCTGTCAGGGGCACCGAGACCGAAGATAAGATGGTTATTCTTCAGTTTCTTTCGGGGATGATCGGACAGACATTTTCTTTTCTGAATTATTACAAGGAGATTCCGGTCTCCTATGATGCAACTCTGTTGAGCGTTGAAAACGAAATGGCTGAATTTGCAATACATGAGTATCAAGCCAAGGTAATCAGTATTGAGCGCAAAGCGTTGATACACGCGCATGCCAAAAGCCCTTTCCGTGAAGACATGATCGGTGAGGCTTTTTATGTGAATTCCACGAGAAAGCGTGCCATCCTGTGCAATTTTGCCTATGCCCGTATCCGTTCGGATATGCGCAGATTCGTCAGGGTGCAGCTTGACCGTCCGGTGGAGGTCGATCTTGTGTTTGAGGACAACATCCTTAAAGGTAATATAAAGGATATATCTTTGGGCGGAGCCGCCATGAGCACCATGTCTTCAGAACTGCTGGTCCCCGGCAGGAATACTGGGATGGTTCTCAAGTTGCCTGATTTGCAGACCAATTCGGTGGTAGAGGTGGAGGCGGAAGCCACCGTTGTCAAGGTGGTTGGTGAGAGTGCTCCGTTTACCTGTATTATTGAAATTCATTCTGACAAACATTCTCAGCAACAGATTGCACACTATATCAATCAGCGTCAGATAGAGATCATCAGGGAGTTGAAAGATATCAATGCCTGAAATATTAATTTGGTGATTATATGTTAGGCATTGGTGGTTTTGCGTGATTAAAAGTTGTGCACAGTTTGGTGTGTAAGGAGCTGAGTGAGCTTGCTAGTATCATCTATCTATCCGGAATTAATGATATGATTTTGTAAATTCAGTTGGCAAGAGGTTTGCAAATAAAGTTGTAAAACATGTGCGTATTGCGCTTGCTTTTTGTTCTATTATTCATATAATTCCTGCTCTCACAATTTATGTATCGGGAGGGTCAAGTCGTGAAAAAAGTCGATGCCATCATAAAGCCGTTCAAGTTGGACGAAGTCAAGGAGGCTCTGAATGAAATAGGCATTCAGGGTATTACAATCAGTGAGGTCAAAGGATTCGGGCGCCAGAAAGGTCATACCGAACTGTATCGTGGTGCTGAGTATGTGGTTGATTTTATTCCGAAAATAAAAATAGAAATAATCGTATCCGATTCTATTCTGCCGCAAGTAGTCGAGGCCATTGAGAAGTCAGCCAAGACCGGACGGATCGGCGACGGAAAGATATTTGTCACCAATGTGGAAGAAGTAATTCGCATCAGAACGGGTGAAGCCGGCGAAGATGCACTATAGTAATTATTGTATAACATACCCTGAAAGGAGCAACTGATGACCCCGAAGCAAGTAGTAGAATTTGCCAAAGAAAATGGCGCCCTGATGGTAGATTTCAAATTTATGGACTTTGTAGGTATCTGGCAGCATTTTTCCGTTCCAATGAGTGAATTCAGTGAGGATACCTTTGAAGAGGGCCAGGGCTTTGACGGTTCGTCTATCCGTGGCTGGCAGCCGATTCACGCTTCCGACATGATCATTGTACCGGATCCGAAATCCGCCAAGATGGACCCCTTTGTAGCAGTGCCAACCCTGTCGCTGATCTGCAACATCTTTGACCCGATCACCAAGGAAGGCTATACCCGTGATCCGCGCAACATCGCTATCAAGGCAGAAGCTTACCTCAAGTCAACCGGTATCGGCGATACCGCCTTCTTTGGCCCTGAAGCCGAGTTTTTCATTTTTGATGATGTGCGCTACGACTCCAGCGCCAATCAGTCCTTCTACGCTGTTGATTCAGTTGAAGGCGCATGGAACACCGGCCGTGAAGAATTCCCCAACCTGGGATACAAGCCGCGTCACAAAGAGGGTTATTTCCCGGTTTCTCCTACTGATTCTCAGAACGATCTCCGTAACGAAATGGTTCTTGAACTTCAGAAAGTTGGCATCCGTGTCGAATGCCAGCACCATGAGGTTGCTACCGGTGGCCAGGCCGAGATCGATATGCGTTTCAACTCACTGGTAGATATGGCCGATGATCTGCAGTGGTTCAAGTATGTCATAAAAAATGTAGCCAATCGCAACGGCAAGACCGTAACCTTCATGCCCAAACCGCTTTACGGCGACAACGGTTCAGGTATGCACTGCCATCAGTCGATCTGGAAAGACGGCGTCAACCTGTTTGCCGGCGACAAATACGGCGGACTCTCACAGCAGGCGCTCTGGTACATTGGCGGCATCATCAAGCACGCCAAGGCTCTCTGCGCATTCACCAACCCGACCACCAACTCCTATAAGCGTCTGGTGCCGGGCTTTGAAGCACCGGTTAACATGGCTTACTCGGCTCGTAACCGTTCGGCTTCGATCCGTATCCCGATGTTCTCCAGCAACCCCAAAGCCAAGCGCATCGAATATCGTACACCCGATCCTTCCTGCAACGGCTATCTGGCCTTTGCCGCCATGTTGATGGCCGGCCTCGACGGTATTGAAAACAAGATCGATCCGGGCCAGCCGCTGGACAAGGATATTTACGGACTTACACCGGAAGAGCTGAAGGATATTCCGTCCGCTCCGGGTACCCTGGAAGAGGCTCTCAAATGTCTTGCCGATGATTACGAGTTCCTGCTCAAAGGCGATGTTTTCACGCCTGACGTCATCGAAAAGTGGATCGAGTACAAGACCGAAGCCGAAGTAAACCCGGTCCGTATGCGTCCGGTACCGCTAGAGTTCGAGCTGTACTACGACATCTAAACTGTTTTACAGGTTACGAAGAGGAGGGCGGGAGATATCCCGCCCTCTTTGTTTTTGCGGGCTTGATTGACTTTAGCGGTTTACTCATGGTAATTAACTAGATCGTATTTTGCTAAAAAAGAGGATCTGCATGGAAGATTTCTTCCTAAAACTTTCCGTAATGCTTGTTCCGGGTATGCTTGCTATCGTCTGTCATGAGGTGTCACACGGATATGTTGCGTGGCGTTTTGGTGACCCGACAGCCAGGATGCTTGGCCGTCTGACGCTCAACCCCATAAAGCACATTGATATTATTGGAACTTTGATGATATTTTTCATAGGTATCGGATGGGCCAAACCGGTGCCGGTTACGTATGAAAATCTCAGAAATCCCAAAAGGGACATGGTCTGGGTTGCCGCAGCCGGGCCGATCACCAATATTCTGCTGGCGACTGTTTCGGCTTTTCTTCTGCGCGGCATAGTAGCCATCGGCAATCCGGCAGCCTCAGCTTCACCGGTTTCAATGCTGGTTGAACCGTTGGTAATGATGTTGTCTTTTTCTGTCTATATTAATCTGTTGTTGGCGATATTCAACATGATACCTGTTCCTCCTCTGGATGGCGGGCGTGTGCTGATGGGACTTTTGCCATACCGTCAGGCAGCTTATGTGAGTCGCATTGAGCCTTACGGAATGATCATCATTATCGTGCTTGTTTTTTTTACTAACCTCTTTTCATATGTGATCTCTCCGTTTCTTAATATGGGCGTACATCTGCTGGCCGGTCCGCAGAGCGGACTGGTGCTGGGTGTCACACGTCTGATGATGCACTGAGTCCTGAATCTGTTTCAAGTGGGTTAAAGCCAATGAATGATCCCAGAATAAGGCAGTTTGCGGAAGTTCTCGTCGATTATTCGACCAGGGTGAAAAAAGGCGATGTCGTGCTGATAAGCGCTGCCGGCCTGGAAGCGATGCCGCTTGTAAAGGAGTTGTATGCGTTATGCCTCGACCGTGGCGCCAGGTACGTCGAATACTCCTTTTCGGTGCCGGAGATCGACCGCAAATTCTACGACGGTGCCAGTAAACAGCAGTTGAATCATTTCCCTCGGCATAAACTCGATTTTTACAAGACACTTACAGTCTACATCGGCATCTCTGCAGGCAACAACTCGATGGTTATGGCCAACGCCCGTCAGGATGCCATGGTTGCCTACCAGAAGCTTACCAGGCCTCTGGTAGATCAGCGTGTCAAGCACACCCGCTGGGTTGTTACCCGCTATCCGACCCATGCAGCCGCTCAGGAGGCTCGTATGAGCCTGGATGAGTATGAGGATTACCTTTTCTCGGCCTGTTGCATCGACTGGAAGGCGGAATCTAGGAAGCAGGACAAACTGAAAAAACTGATGGACGCGGCCAGGCAGGTGAGAATCGTGGCTCCAGATACCGATCTCCGTTTCAGTATCGCGGGGTTGCCGGGCATAAAGTGCGACGGTCGCCTGAATATGCCTGATGGCGAGGTGTTCAGCGCTCCTGTCAGGAATTCCGTTCAGGGTCATATCACCTACAACTGTCCCAGCATCTACCAGGGCAAGGAGTACAACGGCGTCCGCTTTGAGTTCAAGGACGGCAGAATTGTCGAGGCCAGCGCCGGGTCCGGTATGACCTCTTCGCTCAACAGGATTCTGGATACCGACGAGGGAGCCCGCTATATCGGCGAATTTGCCATCGGCGTCAACCCGGGAATTCGCCAGCCGATGCGCAACATCCTCTTTGACGAAAAAATCTTCGGTTCCATACATTTCACACCCGGCCAGGCCTATGACGAATGCGACAACGGCAATCGTTCTGCGGTGCATTGGGACCTGGTGCGGATTCTTTCCGACGGTGAAATCTGGTTTGACGATGTTTTGATCCAGAAAAACGGCCGGTTTGTACACCGGAACCTTCTTGAACTTAATCCTGCCTGAGAGAGGCCTTGATGACAGAGCTACACTCCACCGATATCCAGTTTGAGCATGATGATTTCGAATTTGACACCATTGATGAAGAATTGCTGGTGGATCAGCGTTGTCAGCAGCTTCTGAACCGTTTCTACCTTTATCTCCAGCAACGCGGTATGGCAATCGAACTTGCTTCTGATATGGCTTTCAGTGCCGACCTGTATCTGCGCGACTACCTGCTTGATTTCGCGCGTCAGAACGTGGTTCGGCCGCAGCCCGGAATCATCAAAAAATTTGCCGGTTCATGGTTTATTACGCATACGCTGGACCCTGAAATGGAGATGCTGGATCGCCATTTGTCGGCAATAGTTTCCTTTTACAGCTACCTGCACAGTCAGCATATGATATCTGCTGACGAACTGGCATTAATTGTTCAGGAAGCGGATCAGAACGAATATTATAAAAACCGGATTGATTCTTTCTTGGGCATTACTGGAGACGGCTTTGTTCTCTGGGATCAGGAATGCCCAGCCAGCTTCTGACGATTATCCGGGAGGGTGTATCAATGGAATGTAAAACCATGAAACAGATCAGGTTGACAATACTTGAAAGAAACTTTGCCAGAACTGACTGGATGTATGATTTCGAAGGCTCCGGCTTTCAGAGCTTTTATGAAACCTTGGCCAAAGATATGAACAAAATGGGCGTTGACCTTGAACTTGTCTGGAACCGGAATGCGACAATTACGATCAACAGTTATGCTGATCTGTTGAATGTAGTAAAGCTTTCTGCTCTTGATGAGGGTCATAACAATCATTGTATCGGACATATTATCGGCAAAAGCCAGAACCTGGATATCCAGGAAGATATCAGGATCGCTGTACGCCGCATCGCCTTTGCTCCGGAAACGATAGCTCCTTCAGGGGAGTTTCGCAAGGTGTGCCATAACTGCGGTTGCGGTTGCTGAGACATGCACGTTCTGCTGGATGTGTTGCTCTTATGCAAAAGATAGAGGCCGGCTGTGATCGCCAGGACGGAGCCCTCATGGCAGACAACTTGTGTGAACAGGATAAAGCTAGAATCGACGAACCCCCATGCTGAGGCCCTAAAACTCCCGCGGTCAGTGGGGAAATAAACGAGGGTGTCCCCGGCTTCAGCTGCTGGATGGAGAGCGTTGCCGGACCAGTGGCGGTGATATCCGGCGAACTTGGCACTGCAGATACGATCGGAGCCTGGAAAGCGCGCTGGGGAATCGGCCGCATGTCATATTTAGTCCCGCCAGGAGTCTACGCTATCGGTACGCCGGACAGCGAATCTCCGGTACTGGTGAGCGCCAATTACAAGATGAGTTACGACCTGGTGCGCTCGACCATGAAAGACCATTCGATCTGGTTGCTGGTATTGGAAACTTTCGGCATCAATGTCTGGTGTGCGGCGGGTAAGGGAACTTTCGGTACAGCTGAATTGATCCGGCGCATAGGTCAAACAAACCTGGATAAACTTGTCGGCCATCGTCGCCTGCTGTTGCCGATCATGGGGGCTGCAGGTGTCAAAGCCATTGAGGTGAAGAAACAGACCGGTTTCGAAGTGCGCTTCGCCACACTCCGCATTCAGGATATGCCGGAGTATCTCGAACGTGGCTTGGTAGCCACTCCGGCCATGCGGGAACTCACTTTTACGATCCGAGAGCGATTGGTTCTGACGCCAGTGGAGTTGGTGACAGCCCTTAAATCAGTTTTGTTTGCAGGTACTCCACTGGCTGTCTTATATGGTTTTGGTGATGGTGAATTTTTGCCGATCAGGTTTTGGTTGTTTCTGGCGTTGTATGTTGCAGCCGTATTATGCGGAACCGTGGTCTTTCCGGTACTGCTGCCATGGCTGCCAGGCCGCATGTTTGCCATAAAGGGGGCGCTTACGGGACTGGCGCTCTCCGCGGTCTGGTTGTGGCTGTCTGGTGTAACATCCTTGCTTGAGATGATCGCGCTGACACTTGTGGTTTCAACCGTCAGTGCTTTTTATGCGATGAATTTTACAGGCAGCACGCCCTATACTTCGCAATCCGGTGTGCTCAGGGAAATGGCTCTCGCATTGCCTGTCATGGCCATTGCCATCGCCTCGTCAGTGGTCTGTCTGCTGATCAAGGTGCTTGCGGCGTGAAAGGCTTCCGCTATCTGGAGGATGTAGCCACGCTCGAACTGAATCAACAGACGTGCATTGGCTGCGGTGCCTGTGTTATGGTGTGTCCGCACAATGTATTCGAAATGCGTTCCGGAAAGTCCATGATTTCTGACCTGAACGGTTGCATGGAATGTGGTGCCTGCTCTCTGAACTGTCCGGTCAATGCGATCGCAGTGGAGACCGGTGTCGGGTGCGCCAGCGGCATGATCAATAAATGGCTGGCTGGTTTCAATATCAGGTTTCGTAAAGAGTCCGGATGCTGTTAGTATCTAACGCAAAGTTACATTCTGTCTGGAGGAGCTTTTATGACATCAACCACAATTCCTGAAACGGTCAGGAGATTGCTTGCTTCTCAGCCGATCGAACTGCCCATATTTCATCCGGTTGCCCTGAAACTCCAGAGAATGCTGTCGGATTACGATTTTACTGTGGATGAAGTCGCGCAGGTGGCCAACGAGGATATGTCTCTGGCCAGCCAGATGCTTAAAATTGCCAACTCTCCCATGTACATGGGGCGTTCCAAGGTAGCCACAATCAAAGAGGCGGTGATCAGGCTCGGAGCCCAGCAGGTTATTAATCTTGTTATTGCGGCATCCCAGGCCTCGGTGCATTCGTCTTCCAATCCTGCCCTTGACCATTACATGAAGGAACTCTGGCTCCACAGCCACGGTTGTGCGCTCGGAGCCAAATGGCTTGCACATTCCTGCGGCATGAGGGGTGTTGCCGATGAAACCTACCTGGCAGCTCTTTTGCACGATGTGGGTAAGCTCTATCTGCTGAAGTCTATTGAACGTTTGGTTGTGGCCGGAGTGATCAATTCAATGTTTGATGATGAACTGATCCTGGAAATTTTTGAAGTAATGCATGTAGAGCAGGGATATCGGCTGATGCAGCATTGGAACTTTCCTTCCATGTATTGCGACGTGATTCGTGATCACCATGTGGAGGAATGGGATACCGTCAATAAAATGTTGGCCATTGTAAGGTTCGTTAACCTGGCTTGCAACCGTATCGGACTTGGACTGAAACACCAGCCGGAAATCGTCCTGATATCTACCAGAGAAGCGGAGGTTCTGGATATTTCAGCTGCACAGATCGTCGAACTTGAGGCCATGCTGGAAGAATCCAGAGAAGCTGCGTTGGAAGGATAGATGTACAGCTCCGTAAACAGTTTGTTTAAAAAGATATCATCATGGTCTCGTTGCCTGTGAAAGCATGGTTGACGTTGCTTCGCCCGCTTCAGTGGCTGAAAAACCTGATGCTGTTTTTCCCGCCGTTTCTGGGTGGTGAAATTCTGGCTGCCGGTTTTCTTTCCAATGCCATTCTCCCAGTACTCTCTTTCTGCTCCGCTTCCAGCGCATCGTATATCCTTAACGACCTGTTTGATCGGGATAACGACCGCCACCATCCTGAAAAACGTCACAGACCGGTTGCCAGCGGTCGAATCCCGCTACGGTCTGCATCCATGCTTGCTGCCTTTCTTGCCTTTTGTGCCTGTATCATGGCATGGTCCGTTTCATTACCATTTCTGGCCTATCTGGTCGCCTACCTCCTGTTGTCGATCGCTTATAGCACCTACCTCAAGTCTTTGGTCCTGTTGGATATATTCTGTATTTCATCCGGATTTCTGATTCGACTCCAGGCCGGGGGAGCGGCTTTTGGCATTCAGATATCGGAATGGCTGTTCCTGAGTGTATTCCTGCTGTCTATTTTCCTTAGCACCGGTAAACGCCTGAGCGAAAAACAGCGCCTGGGGGATTCTGCAAAACATCATCGCAAGGCGCTTGCTGCCTATCCGAAGGAATTCCTGGAGGGCACCATCTATATGACCGGTGGTGCAGTTCTAGTAACTTACACGATGTATGTCCTTTCCAGGAATTCTTCAGTCTTGATTTATTCAGTGCCGCTTTCATGTTTCGGGCTGTTTCGTTACATCCTCCGGGTTCAGTCCGGCAAGGGGGGGGATCCGACGGAATCATTGACGCGCGACTTTCCTTTGCTTATAGTCGGGCTTGCATGGGTGATATTGGTGGGGTGGGGGATATATGGCTGACAGTCTAAGAGAGCTGATCGATGCGTGAAACTGTTCTGAAAACTCTCTACCGCAGGTTTCCGTTTGATGTGAGGGGAGATTGCTTGGTATCGGCGGAGTCTGATGGAATCGTTATCTCATGCGTCATCAATTTCTATGGACGGATCAAGCTGCTGGAGGGAATTCTTTACTCTCTCCAGCAACAGGACTTCCCGTGCGAAAAGTTAGAAATAATACTGGTGGAGGACAGGGGTGGGACAGCCGAAGGTCGGGAGGTCGTCGATCGGTTCTCGGATTATCTTCCATTGCGTTATTTACCGCTTGATGCGAATTATGGCAGAATGGGATATTCACGTAATTATGGGCTGGCTCATTCCCGCGGACGTTACGTCCTTTTTTTGGATGACGACACGGTGCTTCTTCAGGGAGATTTCCTCTCGACCCTGGTCTCATGTTTTGAAAACGCTCAGTCTGCAGATGCACTCGTGCCGCATGGAAACGCTTCATATTCGATAATTGAAGGGCGTTATGACTACCATGACCCTTTTTTCATGACCAGCAGATGTACCGCGTATCGCCGTACTGTGCTGACAGAGCTTGGCGGATTTGTCAGCAGCTTCATCGGCCAGGAGGATGTGGAGTTTGTTATCAGATTTCTGCTTTCCGGCAAGAAGAGCCTGAACGTTCAAGAACTGGACTACTTTCACCCTCCATTACTGGTTGGCAACTTCAATAAGCCGATGGCTGTTGGCATGTCGTTTTCAGGTTTACATAAACGGTATTCGATGGTTTTGTGGATTCTTGTAATTCTAAATTGCATGCGCCATGCTCCGTTGTATTTTTTGCCCGGACGATATAACCGCGAGATGGGAAGGTTTGGAATCGGTTTCCTTATTGGTGTAATCAAAGGTCTGCTGGGTGGCAGAGAAGTAAGGTACGGCTGATGAGTGATGGTTACGATCTAATCATAGAACCCGGTGGTGGTATCCGGCGCTATTGGCGTGATCTCTGGAAATATCGCGAACTGTTTTTTTTCCTGGCCTGGCGCGACATACTGGTCCGCTATAAGCAGACTGCCATAGGTATTGCCTGGAGTGTTATCAGGCCGCTTTTAACCATGGTTGTCTTCAGCATTGTTTTCGGTGCATTGGCCGGGTTGCCTTCAAATGGTGTCCCCTATCCGATCATGGTCTATGCCGCAATGCTACCCTGGCAGTTTTTTGCCAATTCCCTGTCCGAGAGCAGTAATTCTCTGATAGATAATGCCAACCTGCTGACGAAGGTTTATTTCCCAAGACTGATTGTACCTGCAGGTTCTGTTATTGTCAGCCTGGTTGACTTCTTCATTTCCATGGTGATCCTTTTCGGGATCATGGCCTGGTATCGTTACCTGCCCGATATACGGATGTTGTTGCTTCCATTCTTTCTTGTACTTGCTTTTCTGGCATCGTTCGGAGCCGGATTGTGGCTGTCTGCCCTCAACGTAAAGTATCGTGATTTCCGTTACGTGGTGCCGTTTCTGGTCCAGTTCGGACTTTACATATCGCCGGTTGGCTTTTCCAGTGCAATAGTGCCTGAAAAGTGGCGCATGATCTATTTCCTCAATCCGATGGTTGGTGTAATTGACGGGTTTCGCTGGGCTATTCTTGGAGACGCATTCCCGGTTTACTGGCCCGGTTTGGCATTATCCGCCTGTTTTACATTGCTGCTGTTTGTAGGCGGACTTTTCTATTTCAGAAACATGGAACGTAGCTTTGCTGATGTGATATAGTCTGCTAATGAGGGTAAAAGCGTGACACGAGATCCATTTTTATTCAGACTGTTTCCGATAGTTAATATTGCCGGATGAGTCCTGTCATCAGGGTTGAAAATCTGGGCAAGAAGTATACCTTGCGTCATCAGCAGCGCGATCAGTACACTGCAATGCGCGATGTGATTACTGATGGTATTAAGGCATTTGCCCGGAAACTGATCCATCCGTTCCAGGTATCCACTGAACCGAGTCCCACTTCCGAAGATTTTTGGGCGCTTAAAGACGTGTCTTTCGATGTTAGCCAGGGTGACCGAATCGGTATCATCGGACGTAACGGAGCCGGTAAATCCACACTGCTCAAGATCCTGAGCAGAATTACTGAACCTACTACCGGATGTGTCCGGATAAAAGGCAGGGTTGCCAGCCTGCTTGAGGTGGGAACCGGTTTTCATCCGGAGTTGACCGGAAGGGAGAATATATTCCTGAATGGCGCCATTCTGGGGATGGGGCGGGCGGAAATCAGGAAAAAATTTGACGAGATTGTCGATTTTGCCGAGATTGAAAAGTTTCTGGATACGCCGGTAAAGCGTTATTCCTCCGGGATGTATGTGCGTTTGGCCTTTGCGGTTGCCGCGCATCTGGAACCGGAAATACTGATAGTCGATGAGGTGCTGGCGGTCGGGGATTCTCAGTTTCAGAAGAAGTGCCTGGGCAAAATGGAGGACGTGTCTGCCAAGGACGGTAGGACGGTATTGTTCGTCAGCCATAATATGGGGGCTGTTCGGAATTTGTGTACTTCTGCAATTCTTTTAGCTGATGGAAGGACTATCTCTAAAGGTAAAGTGGACTGTACTATCGAGGGATATCTACAGACGATATGGCTAGAGAGTGCAGAGACGAATGGTCCCCTTGCTGTCAACAATTCTTTTGGTATAGTGCTTGACTCATTTCATATTCTAAATGCTAACGGTATGCCAACAGTGGCGTTAGAGTCGGGAAAGAGAGGCTCTTTTCAATTCTGTTTATCCTGTCAGATTCCCTATGAACACTGCTTGGTATCTATTACAGTTGATACAATTGATGATGTGCGGGTTTTTGCCTTACACAATGCTGTATCCGGTTTTGACGTTGCATTACGACCGCCCGGAACAATTATCCGCTGTACAATTCCATGTGTCTCACTTGTTCCAGGCAGATATCGTATCAATTTCAAACTGAGAATTTCTGAAGATGTAATCTTTTTTCTACCCAGAGCTTTCGAGCTCCAGGTTGAAGATGGCGATTTTTTTGGTACAGGGCGTATGCCGGAAAATAGTTGGGGAGGATTAGTGCTGGTTGAGCAAGACTGGTCGACTTTCCCTTTCAAATGATCTAGCCTTTTTATAGTGGAACCTTATCAACTTTATATTTATCACTTTATTATACTGCAATGACAGCAAATTCCAGGATGTTGACCAATGAACTATGTTGAAACCTTTAATCCAGCTATTCTTCTTGGGGATCGTTTGGGACTGACACTATACGGAATGTTTGTTGAGTCATATCTGAACGGGAATTATCAGGTCGAAAAAGAGCTCTATAATCAATTCATCAGGCATTTTCCTGCGGAACGCAAAGAGCATACCCCCAATAATTTCATTCAACTTATTGAAAGTGTAATACGGAATGGTTTAGATCCATTTCGACCGGTCTATGCTAATCCAGATGAATATTCACTTGTTCAAGGTTCTCATCGTTGTTCAATTGCGATTGTTCTTGGGATAAAAAATGTAACCTTTAACCTTCGTTTTACTGATGATCGTACTGATGAAAGAATATTTAAAAAAATTTTCTCAGCTCAGCAAATCGAACTGCTTCATAAGAAACGGGACGAATTCATAGACCGCTGTGATCCAGATACCGCTTTTCGCTGTCGTGTGCGAATACTTATGCGTCAAGGGGGCAAGTCCTTTAATGCGCCGTTCTCATCAAAATCAAAAATCCCTACTCTACGTACCTACCAGGGATTAGAGTCTCTTTATATTAAGGGCAAGCGTCCATCAGCCAAACGACTGGAAATATACGAGATATGCAAATACCTGCACCAGGATATGAATGGACTTGAAATCGGCTGCAATGTCGGTTTTTTTACGCTTACTCTGGCACCTTATCTCAAGCGAATAGATGCCTTCGATATAGATGCAAACTATATTGCTCTTGCCACTTTGGCACAAGTGCATAGCGGTATTACCAATGCTTCTTTCTTTGTCCAGTCCCTCAAGGGGTATGTGCCTGACTTCAAATATGATTTGGTCGTTAGTACTGCAGTGCACGGCTGGTCTGGCCTCAGATTTTCCAATTACCTTGCTTTGTTATGCGAATGTATGAAACCAGGCGGTATTCTTCTTTTCGAAAGTCACGAAATTGATGCAGAAAATGATTGGAATGATAAACGCAGTGTACTTTTGGATACTTTCGAACTGTTGGAGTCTGGGCTAATAGATGATGTTGATAAATCGATGTATGCATCTGAAATGAGAGAATTCCTTGTATTAAAAAAACCGTCAACCTCAGTAGATAAAGGTCGTATCTGATGGTTTTTTCACAAGAAGCCATAACCCTCAAAAAAAAATATCTGGACTCAATAAATGCTTTTCCTGAACTGTTAAGTGCCGTTGTGTCCAACAACCTTCGTGTTCCTTTCGAACTCAAGATGTTGAGTCGGCATTGGGAACCTGGGGGTGGCGCAAGCCTTTATCTAATAAATACTCAAAGCCAGAGATATTTTCTAAAGGTCAAACATTGTAGCATATTCGTTGAGAGCCGTCTGGAATCTGAACCGGAGTTCATTCATATTCCTTCTCTGAAAAATGAAGCACTTTTTTTGGACCTGCTTAATTCACCTCAGACGCCGAAAGTTATTTTCTATGAAGAGAGGAATGACTATTCCTTTCTAGCTCTAGAATATCTCGAACCATTCGAACAGGCTGTTACTCACATGAGTGCAAATCAATTGTTGCTCTCTTGGGACAAACTTGAATCTTTTGTCCGTCGAATGTATTCCCTAAACATAGTTCATACTGATTTACATGAGGGTAATCTCTGCTTTCGGAAAGACGAATTGGTTGTTTGTGATTTTGAGGAAGCAAGGATGCTTTTTCAGGATCAGCCATTCGAAATCTCTCTTGATTACTGTGGTCAAAATAACTTTGGTGACGTAGGGGCGTTTCCGGAAGAGACGGGTAAGGGTATTGGCGGCCTAACCTGTCTTGTGCGATTGCGAAAAGTTTTCCAGTCATTGGTCCTGAAGCGGTTGCGTGATTGCCTAGCAGAATGCAATTTTGACCAGAACTGCCCTTTCAACAGCGATATACTGCAAGAAGAAGATCCTCGTATTTATCAGTCAATTAATCTCACTGGGCTCAACGTCATAGGACAGCGGCCAGTGCGTGATAGTCGAAAAAACGTTTTTGAATACTTTTTATTCAGACAATCTCAGCGAAAAAGTAGCGTCATACGTCACGTAGATATTGGCAGTAACCTTGGCATATTCTGTTTTTTAGCTGTAAAACAGCCGTTTGATGTTGAATCGATAGGGTTGGAAGCTTACGATCGATATGTTGAAGCGGCCAATGCTATACGCTTTATTACCGATTCAAGTATGGTCTGTTTCAGACAATTTGTCTGCGGTGAATCTGATTTTGATGAAATAGCTTACGGAGGCGTTGATGTATGTACCTTGCTCTCCGTGTATCACCATATTGTGTCACGTGACGACTTCCTTTCTTCTCTCGAGCGTAATCGCCCAACGTTGATTCTGGCGGAGTTTGCAACACAGGAACGTTATTACCCTGAGCGTGGGAGTGTTGCGGCAGAGATTGATTATATCAGGGCCCGCCTTGGTTATGGAGAAGTGGTGACTTTAATGCACTCACCTGACTATGGTCGCCCGCTTGTGCTCTTTGCGGATGAGCCCGTTACCACAATCGATAGAATCTTCATGCGATTGGCTGCAACGCGTCTTTTTTCTCTAGGGATGGCATTGTTGCGAAGGTCAGCACGTGCAAGAAGTAAAAAACACCCAGCGGTGGCATAGCTTAGATCATGATAACGTCAATCCTGTTCAGCAATAATTTAAGATTAACACTATTGGAGCGTTTTTCACGAACACTGGGTTGGCTTCACTTGAATACTTGCCTTGGGGCCGGTGTTGCTGTGACTAACCTAGACCGCAAGCCATATCCGGAAGTGAGCGGTTACCTGATTCCAACTCTTCTGAAATGGGGAGAGCACGAGTTGGCAAGCCAGTATGGCAGGTGGCTTGTCAGCATTCAGAACTCTGACGGATCCTGGTCTGATCCGGCCGGCGAGGCACCATATACCTTCGATACAGGACAAATTCTTAAGGGGCTTCTTGCTCTCAGTGAGAAAAGCCAGGAATATGATGATGTGATTCGCCGCGGATGCAACTGGATGTTGCAACAGGTGCAGCCTGACGGTCGAGTTACTACTCCCAATACTCAACACTGGTTGCTTCCTGCTGGCAAAGTGGTTCCGGAATCGATCCATTTGTACGCTCTTGAACCATTGAGGGATGCGGGGCGGAAATGGGGTGTTCCAGCCTACGAAGAAGCCGTGGAAAGATCGCTTTCCTATTATCTTGCGAATCCGTCATTGACCCGCTTTGATACTCTTTCGCATTTTCATGCCTATATCGTTGAGGCACTCCTTGATTTGGGACAACTTAAGGCCGCGACTAAGGCAATGACTGAGCCTGCTGACTTGCAATCGCGGAATGGATTGATTCCTGGCTACAGTGACAGTCGATGGGTCTGTTCTACGGGCCTTTTCCAGTATGCTGTAATATGGTACAGATTGGGTGACCTTTCACGAGCAGATCGGGCTTTTAATTGTGCCAGCAGGTTGCAAAATCGTAGCGGAGGTTTTTTTGGGAGTTATGGCTGGGGTGCCAACTACTTTAAACGTGAGGAAATCAGCTGGGCCCAAAAATACTTCCTGGACGCATTGTGGTGGAAGATCCGTTCCAGATTTGACAATGAAGCGAATATATTTCCAGAAATAATATCTGGCGGTGACGGTCGCTATCGGTTGATTGAACATGTCGTGCGAAAAGTTGCTCCACGTTCTGTCCTCGAGGCTGGTTGTGGCAAGGGGCGCTTCTTGCGGCGTTTGCTTGATGACTTTCCAGAGATAAAACTTTACGGGCTTGATCTGTCGGATAAAATGATTTCAGAATTACCGAACAAGGTTGAACCTCTCTGTGGAAGCCTGCTCAATATTCCAGTTTCAGACGGAATGTTTGATCTTGTTTTCAGCGTGGAAGCACTTGAACACTCTGTCAACATTTCCTCTGCAATTCGCGAGTTGTCGCGAGTTGTGGCTCCTGGCGGCACATTGGTAATCATAGACAAGAATCGAGAACGTCTTGGTTCGCTGGAGATTGCCGAATGGGAACAGTGGTTTCTGCCGTTGGAAATAGCAAGTGCCATGGAACAACAGGGGTTCACAGTTCATATTGAACAGAACCTTTCATACGATGGACATGACGGGAGAGACAACCTGTTTCTTGGATGGATAGCAACAAAAAAATAAGATTTTGTAAATGCAAAATCTGCCCAACTTATTTCAGAACGTTTTGAACGATCTGAAAGGCCCAACCCTAATGATGAAGGAGTTACAGATGAAAGTATCTTTGTCGTGCTGACATTCGGGAGCTAATGATGGCACTGCCAGTGATTTCTATTGTCTTGCCTACGTTCAATGGATCACGCTATCTTGAAGAATCTGTTGAAAGTTGTCTGAACCAGTCGTTTACTAATTGGGAGCTCATTATAGTTGATGATGCATCTAATGATTCGACCCCGCAGATTATTGATAAATATATCGCCAAGGACTGTCGCATCAGGAGTGTTCGTCATGTCAGCAACAGAAAGCTTCCGGCTGCGTTGAACACGGGCTTTAATTTAGCCCGTGGAACATATTTTACTTGGACTTCAGATGATAATTGCTATAAGCCTAATGCCCTTGAAGTTATGATTACTGCTCTCAGTAAAGACGTTACAGCCGCTGGAGTGTATGCAGCATATGAATTGATTGATGAACACGGTAAATGGTTGGCATCTGAGTCGGCAGTTGATCAAAAACACCTCGTATTGGGTAATTTCGTTGGTCCCTGTTTCTTGTATTCCAGGTCCATTGCAGAAAAAATTGGTTGCTACGATGAAGAACTTTTTCTCGTGGAGGACTATGACTACTGGTTACGGGTTTCCCGTTCAAATCGTATGATTCCACTAAAAGATTCTTTATATATTTATCGGACACATAGTCGATCATTGACTGCGCTAAAACAACGTGAAATATCTAAATTACATGCTGTCTTACTGATAAGAAACCTGCCTTGCATCAAATGGCTTTCTCCAAAACAGATGTTAGCTGGTTGGTTGAGTGTTGCATCCATTCTTGTGCAAGAGAGTGAATGGAAGCTGGCAATCACTACTTTTGTAAAAGCTTTCAAAATATCTCCGGTATTGTCATTTTATTATTTAATAAAAATAAAGTTGAGTGATCGTAGTGTCCTTTCTGAACTCGTGTAGTCTCCAGCGGCAATTTGTTTGCCCTGATAATTTGCCTGGGCAGATATTTTATGTGTGAAAAACTTAAAATTGCATTAGTAACTCCATCCCTTCCACCGTTCTCAACCGATGGGATTTCTTCAAGCCATTATAATCTGTTTATGCTGCTTAAGGATAAATATATAGTAAATATCTATACATATAATGAATGCTCCGTTCCCTGTAACCCAGAAAGCAGACTTTTCAGGAATGGATTGTCTTGCACGTCAAAAAAGATACTTGGAGCATTTATAAAACTTTTTCTTATTGTTATAGGATCGAGAGGAATAGTCTATCAATTTAGAGATGCACTATTTGGCGCATTGGTTGGATTGAAAATCATCAAAACAATCAGGGAGTTTGAACCTAATATTATTATTGTTCCCGACCAAGGCCCCACCTCTGCTTTCTGGCCAAAACTCATCGGTACTAAAATTATTTATGTTTCTCACCACAATTCAATGCGATTTCATCGTACGCCACTTCTTGGAAAGCATTCGGAAATTGATGCCAGATTGGGAAGATATTTGGAGCAATGTGCAATAAACAGAGCGAATTTTGTTATATGCCCATCTCATTATATGAAAGATGTTTTCGAGGAAACTTATGATTACTCTGGGCCTATTGATGTAATTCCAAACATGATAAATGAAAAAGGTATGGACTTAATCAAGGCAGCGCTATTAAAGGATATGATGTGCCTGTCATTTTCTACACCCGTAATTTATATACCCTCTGCAGGAAGTGTGTATAAAGGACGATCGTTTGTTATTGAAATAATTAATGAAATATACAGCAGATACAACAAAGAAATTGGATTCTATCTTTCGGGAAATATTGATGACCAGTTGAGAAAAAGTCTGGATTCTCTGCCCTCGCAAGTTAGAATATTTGCTCCAGGCACCGTTGCCAATCATGACAATCTTGCCTATGTTAAAGCGTGTACTCTTTGCGTAAGCCCGACAATTATCGAAAATTTCAGCATGGCACTCCTGGAAGCTCAATATTTTGGAATTCCTGTTGTTTCCTTTGATATCGGTGGCAACTGTGAAATAATCCAAGATGGTTCTACAGGGTATTTAGTCCGTTTTCCTGACGTTCATGAACTTGTCAACAAGTCGCTGAAATTATTGTTTTCAGAGGAGCTGAGTCATGAGTTTGCCCAATCAGCAAAAAAAATAGTGAGGATGAAAACTAATGCTCTGATAATGCTAAACAAATACTCAAATATCTTTGATAGTCTGCAATCCAGTAGCAACGTCGTGCGGAAATGAATACGGCACCCATTATCCTTTTTGTCTATAATCGTCTCTGGCATACACGCCAAGTCCTGGTAGCATTGCAGAACAATGAGCTTGCTGTTGAGAGTAATTTGTTCATTTATTCAGATGGTGCCAAGTCGCACGAATCCATAGAGAGTGTACGAGAAGTGCGTGAGTATTGCCGTGCTGTTACTGGGTTTAATTCAGTAACAATTATTGAACGTGATAAAAATCTTGGGCTTGCTCAATCAATCATTTCCGGAATATCTGATGTACTCAGAGATTACGAGAGGGTCATAATTCTTGAAGATGATTTGGTAACGTCGCCGTATTTTCTTAGATTCATGAATGATGCACTTAATTACTATGAAAATGAAGACCGTGTAATTAGTGTCCATGGTTATATGTATCCGGTCCATGGCGAATTGCCGGAAACATTTTTTATCAGGGACACAGGTTGTTGGGGGTGGGCAACGTGGCGTCGTGGATGGAGATTGTTCAACCCGGATGGAGAGTGGCTGCTAAAAGAAATTTATCGTAGAAGAATCTCCTACGTTTTTGATATGGATGGCTCTTTTGGGTTTACTAAAATGCTTAATCAGCATGTACTCGGATTAATTGATACTTGGGATATACGTTGGCAGGCTTCTGCTTTTCTGGAACAGAAGCTGACGCTATTTCCGGGGATATCGCTGGTAAATAATATCGGACATGATAACAGCGGAGTACATTCAACGGGAACGAATGTTTTTGATGTTAAGCTTGCTGATCAACCGGTTAAAGTAACATTTATTCCTGTTGAAGAAAACCTAACAGTAAGGAAACAGTTACGAGATTACTTTTTCAGTTTGCATAAACTACGATTTGTTCGCATGGCTCATCGTGTCATTGCTGCACTGCGCAGCATCGTGAGGTTGTAGCAAATGTTTACGGACGGTCTGTTCCTGCCATGCGCGGTGGCACCTGTAAAGCACATTGCCCGTTTGGCAACAGACCGTATTTATCGCGATTACTGTCTGATGGCATCCAGGATGGGAAATATTCCACGTCATCATCCGCGCAATATCAGTGTGATGGGGAGGGCGTTGTCAGTTCCGGATGTGGCATCGTTCCTCTCTACCTATCGTGAAATTTTTGTAGAACAGTCGTACCGCTTCAATTCCTCCAACAAATCCCCACGTATACTCGATCTTGGAGCAAATATCGGGTTGTCGGTAATTTATTTTAAATCAATATTTCCAGATGCCGTGATCACAGCTTACGAGGCTGACCCTGTAATCTTTGAATACTTGGAAAAGAACGTTAAATCATTCTTTCTTTCTGATGTGGAACTTGTTCAGGGTGCTGCATGGCATGAAGAAGGAACTCTTGATTTTTATTCTGAAGGAGCCGATGGTGGCCGAATCTGCCCGCTGTCCATGGGAGGAACGGTAAAAGTTACAGCCTACGATATCAAAAGAATTCTTGAAAAAGGATCGTTTGATGTTTTGAAAATAGATATAGAATCAGCCGAGGATACAGTAATGCCGGCTTGCAGGGGGCTGCTTGGGAATGTAAGCCATGTCTTGATTGAGTACCACTCGAGCCCTGATCGTTCTCAGCAGCTACATGGAATACTTGATGTGCTTGCAGATGCCGGTCTCCGTTACTATGTGGAATCGGTACACCACTCAAAATCTCCGCTTGTTTCCCGTCCGGTACATGGCGGCTATGACATGCAATTAAATATTTTTGCCTGGCGGGAAACATCATGCTGAAGCATTACCTGAATTCGTTGGTACGGAGCCGGACTACGGTAAGCTTTGGTGATATTGAGCGCTTGGATCCGGTCAGCAGGGTGTTTGGCCTGGAGCGGGGTACACCGGTTGACCGCTTTTACATCGAGCGTTTTTTGATGGAAAGATCAGACCTGATCCGTGGGGAAGTGCTGGAGATCGGTTCTGATCTGTATACAAGGCGTTTTGGCGGTAATGCCGTTTCGCATGGGCATGTCTTGGCTGCAAAAGGTACGCATGAACACGAAAGGATGATTATAGGTGATTTATCGGACTCGACCAGTCTTCCTGCTGAGCAGATGGATTGTTTCATCTGTACTCAGACGTTGAATTTTATTTACGACGTACCCAAAGCAGTCGAAGGG
Source organism: Geobacteraceae bacterium (assembly GCA_032469775.1). Lineage (GTDB taxonomy): Bacteria > Desulfobacterota > Desulfuromonadia > Geobacterales > Pseudopelobacteraceae > JACRCG01. Next base: position 73,728 of record JAWDJY010000003.1, read on the forward strand.
GCGCTACACCTGCTTAAACCTGGCGGAACATTGTTGGCTACAGTTGCCGGGATCAGCCAAGTCAGCCGTTACGACATGGATCGATGGGGGGACTACTGGCGCTTTACCACCGCATCTCTCGAACGCCTTTTCACTCCTGTTTTCGGAGATGGGGTCGTTATAACCAGCCACGGTAATCTTCCGGTTACCCTCGCATTTCTGCAGGGTTTGTCCGTTGAGGATCTGCCGGATCCAACGCTGCTTGATGTCGTTGATCCGGACTATCAGCTGTTGCTTACGATCATTGCTCGCAAGGGGCGGAAATGATACGATCGCTGGCTAAAAGCAGCCTCAACGGTATCACTTCGATACGAAACAGAATTCTGAATATTATTGACAAGCCGGTTGTTGTGCTGATCTATCACCGCGTCACCGACCTGCCCAACGATCCACAGTTGCTTGCCGTCTCGCCGGAAAATTTCAGTGCGCAGATGCGCTACCTACGTGACAATTTTCCAGTGTTGAGGTTTGAGGCCGATTGGGGCCGAATAACGGAACCTTCTGTGATAGTCACCTTCGATGACGGGTATGCTGACAATTTTCTCGAAGCGTTGCCGATTCTAGAATCGGTCGGGATTCCAGCCACATTTTTTATAAGTACGGATGTGATCGGTTCGACTACAGAATTTTGGTGGGATGAACTGGAACGCCTGATTCTTGGTACCGATATCCGACCTGAACGCTGCCGATTGAACGGCAATAGACGGAACATGGTCTGGGAAACCGGTGATAGCGCACAGAGGCTCACGTTCTACCGTGAACTGCATCCGCTGTTGCGGAGGTTGACCTCCGCAGAACGCGAGGCCTGGATCGAACAACTGAGATCATGGGCTGGATGTGATCTTGTGGGTCGCAGTACTCACAGGGCCCTATCCATTGCGGAGCTGAAAGCTGGGGCAGCCAGCGAATGGGTAACGGTAGGTGCCCACGGCGTTACGCACACCCGGCTTTCCAATCTTGCCCCCGCTGAACAGCGATACGAAATCATGCAGTCGAAACAGCGGCTGGAGGAACTCTGTGAAAAGGAAATCACGGTATTTTCGTATCCGTTCGGCTGTCGCCGCGATTATGACCGGACCACATTAGGGATCTGTAGAGACGCCGGTTTCCGGCGCGTAGCGGCCAATTTTCCGGGACAGGTCCATCGCTGGAGTGACCCATTGCAGATTCCGCGACAACTGGTGCGCAATTGGCCGCTGGATCAATTCAGGGAAAAACTGAACGGATTTTTCTACGTATGAAGATTCTGGCGCTCAATTCATCCGATATCTTTGGCGGGGCGGCCAGGGCGGCCTACCGTCTTCAGGGTGCCTTGCGCAATTTGGGCACCGATGCCCGCATGCTGGTGCAGCGCAAATTCTCCGATGACCCGTATGTGATCGGTCCTGCAAACGTGTGGCAAGGCGGACTTGGGTTGGCCCGCAATCGGATTGATGGGCTGCCGCTCAACCTGTTTAGCAGATGTCATAACCCGCTCTTCTCGGTTTCCTTTGTTCCCAGCGATACGGTTTCACGGCTGAACTTGCTCAGTCCCGACATAGTTCATCTGCACTGGATCTGCGAGGGGTTAGCCAGCATCGGCAGTCTGTCGCGTATTCGGGCGCCGCTGATCTGGACACTGCATGATTCCTGGCCGTTTACTGGGGGATGCCATGTGCCGCATGACTGCAGCGCATATCGGCAACGCTGCGGATGCTGTCCGCAGCTGGGCTCTTCGTTCAGTTGGGATCTTTCACGCAGCGGATGGAATAGAAAGCGCCGCATGCTGAGCCGTCTGCAGCCGGTTGTCGTAAGTCCGAGTCGATGGCTTGCGGCATCTGCCGCCGAAAGTTCACTGATGGGCAATCTGCGGATCGAAGTCATTCCGAACGGCGTTGATACCAGATGTTTCAAGCCGTTTGACAAGGTGGTCGCACGCACACTGCTGGGTATTGAACAGAACAGGAATATTCTGCTCTTCAGTGCCCTGGATGGTATTAGGCACCACCACAAAGGCTTTCATCTACTGGAGCGAGCACTGGTTGAGTGCTCCAGTGCAGAGGGATTCAGGGATTCAACGGAATTGATTGTCGCAGGTTGTTCCGCGCCGGCCGGCTTTCCAGATCTGCCGGTTCCGGTCCGTTTTCTCGGACAATTGAAGGACGATGCCACGCTTGCTCTGCTGTATAATGCCGCCGATGTCTATCTTGCTCCGGCCCTGCTCGAAAACTTCTCAACCACGGTTTTGGAAGCGCTGGCGTGCGGTACCCCCTGCATCGCCTTTAACGCGGGCGGCATGTCCGACCTGCTGGATCATGGCATTAACGGTTATATGGCGAAGGCCTACGACGTTCAGGATTTTGCACGGGGCATAATCTGGTCGCTCGAAGATCAGGATCGCTTGGAGCTTCTGTCTGCCAACGGCCGCCGCAAAGTTGAAGAGTGCTTTACACTAGAGTTAATGGCACAGCGCCATATCAGTTTGTATGAGGAAGTCTGGAAATTGAGAAAATGATTTCAATAATTACGATTTGCAGAAACAGCTCAGCAACAATTCATAAAACTATTGAAAGCGTCTTGTCACAAAAACCAAGCGGGACTCTTGAGTACATCATCGTCGATGGTGGGTCGACCGACGATACTATGGATATCGTCCGATCCTACGGAGAGCGTATCAGCAAATACATCAGCGAACCGGACGAAGGGATATCCGATGCTTTCAACAAGGGAATAGGTCTGGCTGAAGGAGACATCATAGGATTTATAAACTCCGACGATACGCTTCTCCCCGGAACCCTGGAAAAGGTTGAACGCTATTTCAACCAGTATCCTGAAACGGAAATACTGCACGCCGACCTGCTGCTCTATGACGGTGCTAGTTTTCTGAAACGACTGAAGCCCCCGCGCTACTGGTGGATCCCATGGCGGATGATTCTGTTCAACCATCCGACCACCTTTGTCCGTCGGCATGTTTATGACAAATGCGGACTTTTTGATACAAGCTATTGCCATTCCCACATGGATTTCGAACTCTTTCTGCGCTGGATGAACGCTGGACTTGTTATTCGATATGTACCGGAGGTCTTTGTCCGTATGCAGGCCGGAGGTGCCAGCGGCAGGCATATTTACAAGGGGTTTAGCGAAAACGTGCGTGCACTGGAGGCTCATGGTTTCAACCGGCCTCTTATATACAGCCAATTCCTGTGCAAACACATAGCCCAGCGGATACTGGACCTCAAGGCCCGCCTGCGGAGGGGAATTCAATAGCCATGACCACCCCTAAAATACTCATCATCGGCGCCGGTCCCTGCGGACTGGGCGCCGCCCATCATCTCGACAAGCTTGGTTATGGCGACTGGCGGCTGTTCGAACGCAACGCCCATGTCGGCGGCCTTTCAGCCTCATTTGTTGACGGCAACGGTTTTACATGGGACGTGGGCGGTCATGTGCTGTTCTCCCACTACGACTATTTCGACCGAGCGGTTGCCGGGGCGCTGGGCGAGTCGTATTATGAGCATCAGCGCGAAAGCTGGATTCGCATCCTGCAACGCTGGGTTCCGTACCCGTTCCAGAATAACGTCCGCTACCTGCCTGATGATGCGCTTCAGGAGTGTGTGGACGGCTTGCGCACACTATCTGGAAGTCCAGCGGACAGCCGGAATTTCCGGGAATGGATGGACACGGTCTTTGGTCATGGCATTGTCAAGTATTTCATGGAACCCTATAACCGCAAGGTGTGGGGAGTGCCACTGGAAACTATGAGCAAGGACTGGATTGCAGAACGGGTCAGCGTGGTGGACCTGGCCCGTGTTGAACGGAATGTTCGTGAGCGGCGCGACGATCTGAGCTGGGGACCCAACAATGTTTTCAAGTTTCCAAAATACGGCGGAACCGGCGCCATTTACGAAGGCATCGCCAGACCACTGCACGACAGGATTCATCTGTGTCACGAGCTGACGGAAATTGATCTGGAGCGGAAGCGTGTGACCTTTTCCAATGGCAGGACCGAACAGTATGATGTCCTGGTCAATACCTCGCCGTTGGACCTGCTGGTTTCACGCTGTCGTGCAATTCCGGAACAAGTGGCAACGGCCGCCGGAGATCTGGTCCATAACGGCGGGTTGATCGCGGGGCTCGGTTTTGAAGGCAGGCGTGACGACTCCAGGTGCTGGATGTATTTCCCGGAAAGCAATTCTCCCTTCTATCGCGTCACCAATTTCCATAACTATTCCCGCTTCAATGTGCCTGATGGCGATACAGACCGCTATTTTTCACTGATGTGTGAAACTACCTATTCTTGCAATAAACCGGTGGACAGTGCCGGTATTCTGGAGTCAACGCTGCGAGGGTTGACTGACAGCGGCATGATTGATTTTAGACTGAAGGAGCGTGTCGCGAGCAGTTATCTGATAGACATCCCGTACTCCTATCCCGTGCCTACGTTGGGGCGCGACAGGGCGTTGGCAAAGATTCAGCCCTACCTGGAATCAAGGTCGGTCTATTCAAGAGGGCGTTTCGGTGCCTGGAAGTATGAGGTCGGTAACATGGACCACTCCTTCATGCAGGGGGTCGAGCTTGTTGACCGCTTGCTGACTGGAAAACCAGAATCAACGCTAAACGGTCTGGCCGGATGAATATCAGGCTTATGAAAACAGTGGATAACCTCTTGGGACGAGTGGTGGTCTCCCTGCTGCCGCGTCCCGCCAGGTCTGCCGTTCCCGCCGACATCCGTTCTGTGCTCATCATCCGTCCCGGCGGCATCGGCGATGCGGTGCTGCTGGTCCCGGCCATACTTGCCTTCAGAGAAAAATTCCCCTCCGCCAGGATCACCATACTTGCGGAACAGCGCAACAGCGCAGTGTTCCGGCTCTGCCCTGCGGTGGACAGGGTTCTGCTTTACGATAGCCCCCCGGACCTGTTGAATGCAGTGCGTGGGCGTTATGATGTGGTAATCGACAGCGAACAGTGGCACCGGCTCTCGGCTGTCGTGGCTCGATTGACCAGTGCGCCGGTACGGACCGGATTTGCCACCAACGAACGTTCCCGGCTGTTTACCCATCAGATAGGCTATTCACACGATGATTACGAGGCGGTCAGTTTTTTCAATTTGATGGAGCCTTTGGGCGTTCAGGCCGGGGGGGCAGTCGGACGTTACCTGTCCATTCCGGAAGAGGCTGCTGTCACCGCTGCGAAGCTGGTGGGTGATTACGAATCAGTGCCGTTTGTGACTATTTTTCCAGGGGCCAGCATTCCGGAACGCCACTGGGGAACCGATAGTTTTCGCCGTGTGGTGGAACAGCTGTCGTTTTTTGGTGTTCAGGTGGTCGTCGTCGGGGGGGGAGAGGATCGTCAGGCTGGTGAAACTATTGTTGACGGAGGCTTGGGATTAAACCTTGCCGGACAGACGTCATTGCAGGTTACCGCTGCAATCATTGACCGGAGCGCGCTGCTGGTGAGCGGCGATTCCGGGGTGCTGCATATTGCGGTAGGCCTTGGCAAGCCGACCGTGTCGCTGTTCGGGCCGGGCAGGGCGAAGAAGTGGGCGCCGCAGGGTGACCGGCATATCGTCATCAACCGGAAATTGCCCTGCTCGCCCTGTACAACATTCGGAACCACGCCTTCCTGCCCCCGGAATGCCGAGTGCCTGCGAACCATCACGCCTGACGAGGTCGCCAATGCGGTAACCATGCTGCTCACCGCAGAAGGTGTTACGCCTTCCCGCTGCTGCAAGCGGGATTGGATTGAGGTTGCCTGACCCGCTGCAGCTCTTTATGGCAACTCCATGGATCAATGGCGCTTACTTGATTATGAGCCGGTCTACCACCAGATTCCCAAGCCCGATCGTAAGATTACCCTGTAATGTCGTATAGCTGCCTTGTGTCAGATAGTCTGCACTGTACCCGCCTTTGATCGTTACCATGATCGCTTTACCTATGGACAGATCCCCTGACAGTATCGTTCCGCCCTGAATCAGGATTACATTGCCATTTAGCGCATTGTTGTAAGCATCCTGCAGTGCAATGTATGACAATCCGCTGGATTGGTTCAGGATGAACGACGCCAGGTTGAAGGTGGCTGTTGCCACATTGGGCGAAAGCATTGTCAGGGTGCAATTTCCGCTTCCGCTACAACTGCCGGACCACCCTTCAAATACAGAGTTGATATCCGGAGTCGGTATCAGCGTGATCGTGGAGCCGATTACAAATTGGACAACCGAGCATGCAAAGCCCGTTACACAGTTCATGTCACCGTTGATAGAACCGCCACCGCTCCCGGCAAGGGTCAAGGTCAGGGGGTAGGTTGCGGAGGTAATGTTGATTACTGCGATTACCGGTGAAGATATGTTTCCAGCGGTGTCTTTGACCCAGGCATGCAACAGCTTGGTGCCTGAAGTGTGGAATGTGTAGTCCTGGTTAGGGTTTATGTTCCAGAGGCAATTTGCCGAATTGTTCACCTCTGTTATGCAGTAACCGGCAAGCAACAGATTGTCAGTTGCCCTGAAGGCAATGACGGCGATTGTGGCACTGGCTGATGTGGGCGGTATGGTAAAGCTGTTGACCACAGGCTTGACCGTATCGATCACCGTCGAGACCGTGGCCTGCAGTGAGATGTTGCCGGTCGGATCCTTGACGAACGCATACAGGTTTTTCGGGGTAAGGCTTGGAACCGGATCAGGGGTCAGCGTGAACGAAACCGGTTTGACGGTACTCCAGGTGCATGAAGCGGCCGAGTTCGTTGCGGATATGCAATAACCGGCAATCGTACCCAGATTATCTGAGCCGACCAACGTGTTGACCGGCACCTGGTAACTGTTCCATACACCCGGAACAGTGAATGAGCTGATCGTCGGCAGGGTAGTGTCGATGGTGATATTCCTGGATTGGGGAACCGATACGTTTTCGTGTGCATCACGAACGAAAGCATATAATGTTTTGACTCCATCGCTGGTAAAAGTGAAGTTTGCCGGGGGTGAGCCGTACCAGGCACAACCTGTTGCCGCACTGTTCTCCGAGAGGCAATAGGCGGTTACACCGGCGTTGTCGGTAGCGTTGACAGAGATTGGAGTGGCTGTCAGGCTTGCCGAATTGGATGGCACCGTGAAAGAGACTATGGTTGGAGTCACGGTGTCGTGAATCAAAACTATCCTGCTAACGCTCGGAATGCCGTTGGTTACCAGGTTCGCACGATAATGACCAGCCGGGAGTTGCAGTACCGGCAGTGAAACAAAGGAGGTGTCTGTCCAGTTACGTGCAGGATCGGAGGCTATGATATGCAGTTGCTCATTGTCGAGCCTCTGCAGCAGCAGGAGCGGATAACCGGTGGAAGAGTTGTTTGTGGAGCCGGAAGAAGCTTCCGTATCACCACGCAGGCGACTCCCGGAGAAAGTCAGCTGCGTAGGCACTGCCGGATCAAAAACCGCGCTGGAGACAAGCGGTCGCCGGCTTTCCTGCAAGTCCGGCCATGTGTTCACGATTTCAGTGGTAGCGATGTTGTAGAATGACGGATACACCGCATAAAATCCCCCGGCAATCAATATCCGGCCATCGGGAAGCAGGTTTGCACTGTGGCTGTGGCGTGAGCCGGCCAGTTTTCCGGCAAATGTCCAGAGATTGGTAGCCGGATCATAAAGTTCGATCGAATCGAGCGAAACGACCGCTTCCCCTCCGGAAACAAGCACCATGCCGCTCGGAAGCAATACAGCGGCGTGGGTTTGCCGGGCAGCATTCATGCTTGCTGCAAGAGTCCAGGTATCGAGAAGCGGATCATACAATTCCGCCGATGCACGATCTGTGCTTTGCCCTCCCGCAACCAGAACCTTGCCATTTGGAAGCAGCGTGGCGGTGTGAAAATACCGGTCGTAGGTCATACTTGATGCCAGGCTCCAGCTGTTGCTTTGCGGGTCATATAGTTCCGCGGAATAAGGCGTGGTGCTGATGCTGCCGCTTCCGCCCGCCACCAGCACCTTCCCATTGGGTAACAGGGTGGCGGTGTGGTCGCTTCTGTTGTCGCTCAAGCTTCCTGCGGGTTGCCATGTGTTCGACATCGGATCATACAGCTCGGCCGCACTGCTCCCTCCACCCACCACCAGGACCTTGCCGTTTGCAAGCAGCGTCGATGTGTGCCGCTGACGTGCCACTATCATTTTGGCTGCTGCCGCCCATGTATCCGTAGCGGGATTGTACAACTCGGCCGAGTCAAGAGGAACGCCAACCTGGCTTCCCCCAGTTACAAGTACTTTACCGTCAAGCAGTAGCGTTGCGCTGTTGTACGAACGGGCTATGGCCATGGGGGCGGCAGCTGCCCAGGCTCTGGTTGTGGGATCGAATAGTTCGGCTGATGCAAGTGCGGGGCCGCCAAAACCTTCGCCAGTGACCAGTATCCTGCCGTCCGGGAGCGTTGTCGCCGTGTGCCCGGAACGGGCCGTACCCAGGTTGGGCGCCTCTATCGCAGGAGAGTACAGCTCTGCTGAAGCAGTGATGTATACTGCCCCGGAAACAACACCTCCGGCCACAAAAACGGACCCGTCAGCAAGTATTGCAGAAATGTGGCGATAGCGGGAAATGGCCAGATCATCGGCAGTGGCCCAGGTATTGGTAAGCGGGTCATATATTTCGGTCGTGGCGGTATTGCCTATCACCAGTACCATGCCGGAGCGGAGCAGTTCGGCCGAGTGTTTCGAACGTCCAAACGTCATGTTGCCGGCACTGCTCCAGCTTTTCAGCACCGGGTCATAAAGTTCGGCTGAAGTGCTGGAAATAGCGTCTCCACCGGCCACAAGCACCTTGCCGCTGGCAAGCAGTGTCGCCGTATGCGAGTTTCGGGCAAATGTCATATCCAAACCGGGTTCCCAGATATTGGTAGCGGGATCGTAGGTTTCTACCGATGCAAGATTGCCGGCAAGGTTGAATCCACCCGTGACGAGTACCTTACCGTCCGGCAACAGGGTGGCTGTATGATAATTCCGTGCAGTCCCAAGCGGCGAAACTGTTGACCAGGTGTTGGTCTGGCTGTCGAAAATTTCAGCCGCTGCGAGGTAACCGTTAGTATTATTGTAGCCGCCAGTCACCAGGACCTTGCCATTCTGCAAAAGCGTTGCAGTATGGCTATGCCTGGCTGTATTCATGTTTTGCACAGGTGTCCAGCTGTTGGTCGCCGGGTCGTACAGTTCCGTCGATGCAATCGGACCGGTAGCATCATATCCGCCGGCCACCAGCACCATGCCGTTGGAAAGCAGCGTGGCGGAGTGATATGAGTGTGCCGTTCCGGTGGTTCCGCCGGAGGTCCAGGTTTTGTTTGCAGGATCATAGATTTCGGCAGACTTCAGGTCGAATGCCGAGAAACCGTTACCGCCGACTACCAGGATCTTGCCATTGTTGAGCAGGGTCCCGGTGTGCCCGTAGCGATCATTGGCCATCGGCGGGGCCGACAGCCAACTGCCGGACAGCGGCGCCTCATACTGTTCCACCGAATTGAATACGGAGGGATTTCCTCCGACAATCAGTACCTTGCCGCTGGCAAGTATAGTGGCTGAGTGATTCGAACGGCCGGTTGCCATGGTACCGGCAACTGACGTCACGGCATTGCTGACCGGATCATAAATTTCTGCTGACGTCAGGTCTGGCTCGGCGGAAACTGGATCTCGTCCCCCGGTAAACAGTACCTTTCCGTTTGCAAGCAGGGTTGCGGTATGACCGGCACGATTAACAGTAAAATTTCCAGCTGCCGACCAGCTGTTGACGACAGGATTATAGATTTCAATCGTTGGGGTTGCTGTTGTGCCACCAGCCACAAGTACCTTGCCGTTGGGCATCAGTGTCGACGTGTGGCCGCTGCGGGCGGTGACTGCCCCCCCGGTAACAGAAGACCAGCTGTTAGTGGCTGGATCATAAAGATCTGCATTGTTTGCAGCTCCGGCAGTTGTAACGCCTCCAGTAACAAAGACCTTGCCGTTAAGCAAAAGCGTTGCGGTGTGTTGCGATCTGCCAATTGAAATATTGCCTGCCGGAGACCATGTGTTGGCAGCAGGATCAAAGATTTCGGCGGAAGTGAATGCTTCAAAAGTAACACTGTCATATCGACCTGCCACTACCAGTACCTTGCCGTTTGACAGTAGGGTGGCCGTGTGTTCAAAGCGTGCTGTTGCCAGACTACCGGCCGGTGTCCAATTGTTTGTGGCAGGGTCGTAGAGCTCGGCAGAGGAAAGCATGGTGTCAATACTGCCACTTCCCCCTGTCACAAGCACTTTGCCGTCAGGCATGAGTGTTGCCGTATGTTGCATGCGGGCTGTTGCCAGATTGCCGGCTGGTGCCCAGCTGTTTGTGCCAGGATCGTACAATTCAGCAGAAGAGAGTATTCCGCCGAAGCCGAATCCACCTGCAACAAGAATCTTGCCATTCTGCAAGAGCGTTGCCGTATGACCGCCCCAGTGATAATCGGTAATTGGCGCGACCGTGCTGAAACCGGCTCCCTGTGCCATGCTTGCAATGCTAATCAGCAGAAACGCTACGACGGTAGCTGAGCGTATAATATTTTGGATTATTGTCTTCATGGCGGTCCTCCCGGAGCCAGTCGCACGGTTTACCACAGTTGCGGTTTACCAGATACGACTCGCGATACATGTTTTGCTGATTTATTACTCATACTTTCATTTCATCACCTGATGATCAAACGATCAACCGTCAGGTTACCCTGCTCAATAATCAGTTCTCCCTGCAGAGTCGTGAAGCCGGTTTGGGTGGTGAAGCTCGATTCGAATCCACCCATCAGATTGATGCTCCTGCCAACCAGGTTCATGATGACGTTCTCAACCAAAGTAACCCCCTGAGCCTTGATCGTGCTGTTGCCGCCTGCCGGCGCGGCATTGTAGGCACCGCTTATGAGAGCAAAACTCATGGCCGGAGGTCCGGCCAGCTGTACCGGTAAACCGGTCGGCGCGTTGAAGGTGGCGGTGACCGTGGTGTTGGTGCTGATGGTGATAAGGCAGTTGTCGCCTGACAGGGTGCAGTTGGCAGACCAGCCACCGAAAGTCGAGTTGCCGCTGACGGTCGGCATGAGGGTCAGCGGGGTTCCTGCGGCGAAAGTCCCGCTGCAGGTGGCTGTTGAACCACCCATGCAGGGGAACTGGGTGTTGTTGGCATTCTGCGGCGATACGGTGACTGTTCCGCTGCCGTTACCGGCCAGATTCAAGGTCAGGACCGGTTTGGGAGCAAATGTCGCCGTTACCGCTGTGGCGGCAAGAGGTGTCACAACACAGGCGCCAAGGCCGCTGCATCCGCCACCTGTCCATCCGATGAACTGGGTGGCGGCTGTTTCAATCGGAGTCAGGGTAACCGGAGTTCCTAAGGCATAGGTAGCACTGCAGTTCAACGTGGATCCACTGACGCAGTTGATGGCGCCGTTGAATCCCGCAGGTGATCCGCCAACCGATCCAGCTCCGCTCACGGTTACCGTGATGCTTGCCACCCTGGTTCCGTCGATGAGGTTGAGCGTTGCCGAAACAGGGGCGGAAACATTTCCCGCCCCGTCTTTCACCCATGCAAAGAGGGTCTTTGTGCCATAACTACTGAATGAATACCCCCATGGGTTGTAGCTTAACCATCCAGGATCATTCGCAGCCGGTTGAGTCGCATTTTCCTTGAACAGGTATCCGCTGATGGCGCCCCCCTCGCTTACAGTAAGTGAGTTGAAGGAAACAACCGGTGTTGTTGTGCCAGAATAATCTGTGTTGTTGGCCGGTACGCTGAAACTTGTGATGACCGGTGGCGTGGTGTCTGGTCCAAATGTGGCGGTGACGTTTCTTGCCGTGGCCATGGTCAGAGAGCACGCATTGGTGCCGATACAGTCTCCGGACCATCCCTTGAATTCCTGTGTTGCGTCGGTCACTGATTTTACGACCAGCAGTGCCTGTGAACCTGTCTCGAAGAATACGTCGCATACCGATCCGCTGCATGGCAGGCCGACATAGGAAACATTGCCACCGATCTGAGTGATAGTAACCGGCTGCCAGGTTCTGGACGGTGCGCCACTGACAACGGTTTTCGGGTCAAACAGCTCGGCCGTTCCCATGCTGCTGCCGGTTCCTATGAAACTCTGATCTGTTCCGAGCACCAATATGCGTTCATCCTGCAGCATGGCGGTGGCCCAGGTGCCGTAAACCGGGTTGAGGACACCGAGTTGCTCCCAGGTGCCGGTGGCGGAATTGAATCTCTCCACGGTGCCCGGAGTGTCGCCGCCTACCGCCACCACCTGGCCGGTTGAAAGGCGATAAGTCGCGTGGCCCGAGGCACGGGCGGCGGTCATGGTCCCGGCAGGTTGCCAGCCAAGGGACGGGTTCAGCGGGTCATAGATCTCCGCGCCAAGTATTGCGCCTGTCTGGCTGTTGTAGCCACCCGACACCAGGACGCGGCCATCGTTCAGAAGCGTGGCTCGATGGGTATTGCGGGCAAAGTTCATTGGAGCAATGGTAGTCCAGCCACCGGAAGCCGGGTCGAAGATTTCGGCGCTTGCAAGGCTGGCAACGTCGTTATGCCCTCCGGTGACCAGTATCCGTCCGTCCGTCAAAAGGGTCGCCTGGTGCGAATCCCGTGCGGTGGCCAGCGGAAGAACCGCCTGCCAGGATCTGGTGAGCGGATCGTAGATATCTACGCTGTTCGTGGTTGTGGACACAGTAGCTGAGGGGAGGCGGGTCCTTCCGCCAATCACCAGTACCTTACCGCCGGGCAGCGCACTGGCAGTAAAGTCTGTGCGTGGCAACAGCATGTCACCTGCAATGGTCCAGAGATTTGCTGCGGGATCATATATCTCAGCTGACGGAATGCGGGCCGAAAAACTGGCGTTCCAACCGCCCAAAATCATCACCTTGCCGTCTTCCAGCAGTACAGCCTGATGACTGTAACGGGGGACATTGAACAAGCCCGCCGTGGACCAACCGGTCGTGGCCGGATCATAGATGAGTCCCGACGCTGAAACACCCAAAGGCGCGGAGATGTATCCACCTGCGATCAGTACCCGTCCGTCCTTAAGCGTGGTGGCGGAAAATTCCTGGCGGCTGTCGGGCATAGGCGTTGTGCTGACATCCACCGGATCCACGTTGACGGTGTAGGCCCGGTTGACGGTTTGTACCGGGATGCCGCTATCGCTGACCTCCAGCGAGAAGGTGTAGATGCCGCCGGTTGTAACCGTTCCTTCGATGGTGGCAACACCGGGACTCTGGGTGAGGGTTGTGCCTGGCGGCAGGATGCCACTGGCCACGCGCCAAGTGTAGGGCGGATAGCCGCGTATGGCGCGGACATTGGCGCTGTAGGGCTGGTGCTGCCGGGCGTTGTGAAGGCTGTTTTCAGATATGGTCAGGCTGTCCCTGACATCGATGGTGAAGCTTTTGGACGCAGTCTGGGCAGGGGTGTCGCTATCGGTTACCTCGACCGTAAAACTGCCGGTGATTATTGCAGTCGGTGTGCCCGTGATCGTCCCGGTTGCCGGATCGATGCTTAACCCCGCCGGCAGGGCGCCGGTTTTCACGACCCAGGTTTGGGGCTTGATTCCGCCGATGGAGGCCAGGGTGGCAATGTAGGGACTTCTCAAGGCACCGTCCGGGAGAGCGCCAGTGGTGACGACCAGGTTGTCGGAGACGCGCATGAAGAACTGCTTGTCCGCCGTGCCCGGAGGAGAAGTGGTTGTACATCGCAGGGTGAATACGAAATCACCAGTTCTTTTGGGGGTGCCGCTCAGTGTGCCGGTCATGCCATCCAGTGTGATGCCATCGGGGAGCAATCCGCTGACCAGATTCCAGGTGAAAGGCAACGCTCCCCCTCTGGCCGTCATCGTGACCGGAGTGATGGCCACTCCTCGTCTGCCCGATGGAAGGCCGGCACCGGTAGTGATCGTCAAAACGTCTACAACCTGCAGGCTTAGGCTCTGGGTGATACTCTGAACGGTGGGCAGCAGGCTGTCGCTGATGGTGACATCAATATTCTTGAGTCCCTTGATGCTTGGAATCCCGGTGATCGTTCCTGTAGCCGGGTTGAGACTCAACCCTGTCGGTAATGCTCCAACGTAACTGAAGGTGAACGGTGGTTTACCGCCGATCCGCCGGATCGTTTCCGCATAAGAAACACTGAGGAAAGCGTCGGGCAGCGGTGTGACTGACATCTGCAACGGTGTATAGACATTGAAGTTGTAGGCCCGCAGGGTGATTCGCCCATCGATGTCCCGAACTGCGATGACTACTGTCTGTCGGGCGGCCTCCGTCGGCGTTCCCGATACTGTTCCGCTGGTACTGTTCAGTGCCAGGCCGGCCGGCAGGAATCCGGAGTAGATGCTCCAGGTGTAGATGCCGGCACTGCCGGAGGCGGTCAGGGTCGCCGTGTATGGGGTGCCGATCAGTCCATCCGGAAGCGGCCCGGTGGTATGGACCAGGGGCTGGACGACGGTGATGGCATAGTTCTGCGATGCGGTCCGTCCTCCGTTGTCGGTGACCTTGGCGGTAAAGGCGTAGGTCCCAGTAACCGTGGGAGTGCCGGAGATAACCCCGGTCGTAGGGCTGAGCGTAAGGCCGGCGGGGAGAGTCCCGCTGGTTATGGTGAAACTGTACGGAGTTGAACCGCCGGCAGCCAGAACCGCTTCCACATAGGGTAAGCCGACATTTCCGTTGGGAAGGGTGGTGTTCAGGATCTGCAGCGGGTTATAGACGTTGAAAATATAGGTCTTGAAAGTGCTCCTGCCTTCGACGTCCACGACCGAGATGCTGACCGTTTGCCGGGTGGCCGTCAAGGGCGTGCCTGCGATGACGCCGGTGGAACCGTTGAGCGCCAGGCCGTTCGGGAGGGTTCCGGAGAAGATAAACCAGGTGTAGGCGCCATAGCCGCCGGAGGCGGTCAGTGTGGCGGTGTAGGGGGTGCCGACGATCCCGTCGGTCAGCGACCCGTCCGGCATGGTTACTGTGGTCTGGACAAGTGGGTCGACAATGCCGATGGTGTAGCCCATGGACGCTATCCGGCCGCTTTTATCGGTCACTTTCACTATAAAGGAATAGATTCCAACAGATGTGGGAATTCCGCTAATTACCCCTGATGGCGATAAATTCAGACCGGTGGGAAGAGTTCCGGGAATAGTCCCGTTGAATATGCTGAAAGTATATGGTTTGGCCCCGCCGCTGGCTGCAATGGTCTGGCTGTAAGAAAAGGTCCGGGTTCCACGTGGTAGGGTATCAGCGGTGGTGATGGCAAGTGGGGCGGTTACCTCGATGCTGAAAGAGCCGGTTGCCTGGCGGTTCAGGTTGTCGGTGACGGTGATCGAAAACGGATAGGTACCCGCCATGGTCGGAGTGCCGCTGATGACGCCGAGAACCGGGTCAAGCGTTACGCCTGGTGGCAGGCTGCCGCCGGCTGCCACTGTGAACGTGAAAGGCCCGGCACTGCCGGCAACGTAGAGCTGTGTGGCATAGGGCGTCCCTGTATCTGCTGGCGGAAATGGCACAGTGTCGTTGATATTTAGCGGTCCCGGTGTGGTGAGGTCCATGATAGTGACAGAAAAATTCTTGGAGGCTGTCCATCCGTTACTGTCGGTGACCTTGGCGATAAAGGTAAAGGTTCCCGAATTTGAAGGAACTCCTGATATGACTCCGGCGGTCGAGATGTTCATGCCGGTGGGGAGAGGCCCCCCTGAATAGCTGAAGGTGTATGGCGCGGTCCCGCCGGTAGCGATGAGGCTCTGGGTGTAGAGGAATGTCCGGATTCCCTGGGGAAGGATGTCGGCGGAGGTAATCATCAGGACCGGTGGCACCTCGATAGTGAACGAGCCTCGAGCCTGCGCATTAAGCCTGTCAGTGACAATGACCGTGAAAGGGTATGTGCCGGCCGTGGTCGGCGTGCCGTTGATCGTGGCGATAACAGGGTCTATGGTAAGGCCGGGCGGCAGGGGAGTTGCCGGGTCCACGGAAAACACAAACGGGCCGGAGCCGCCGTTGGTGATGACCGGCCTGACATAGGGTTTGCCGATTTCGGCCGGCGGGAAAGGCACTGTGGAGTTGATGGCGAGCGTACCAACCGCAGTCAGACCAAGCTTCAGCGTAGCGCCCTGAGTGGCTGTGATGGTTACTCCGTTGATAGTGACACTGCCGTACCCTGTTTTGTTTGCGGTAACATTATAGATACCGGGTGGTGGCGCCTGATAGAAAATGAAATTGCCGGATGTGTCACTCTGTGCAGTAGCTCCACCGGTTATAGCCACAGTTCCGGATGTCAGAGGGTTGCCGGTTGAAAGATCGCGGATTGTGCCAGATATGGTGGCGATGCCGTTACCGGTTACGGGAATATCCAGAGTCTTTCCATTGGCAGCCACAGTCAACAAAGCGCGTTTTTTCCCTGTGCTTGTCGGGTAGAAGCTTAGTAAAAGGGTACATTTCTCACCAGCTGCCAGGGTGGGGGTGAGGCTGGAACATGGAGATACTCCGCCAGGGACGATGGTGAATTGATTTGAGTCAGTTCCAGTCAGGCTGACATCGGTGACTGCAAGCGGTGTTGTTCCTTTGTTGTGTAGCGGGACTTGCAATGGCGCCATGTTGCCGGAAACAAATCCGTAATAACCTTTTACGACTAAATTATCCAGAATCCAAAACTGCCCCGACCGGACCGGCCATGAGTAATGGGTAGAGGTGGTCTTGTTTCTACTGAATATTGAGGCGTCATTAAAGTGAAAACTCCAGGCTACGTTGGGGACACTGGGATTAATCATGGAACTAGACGACCAGTAAACACTGCTAGCTGCGCTGATCATGTTGGCGAAAGGGTGCCCGGCTGGAAGCAGGGCAGAGGGGGGAGGTTGGGATATGTCTGCAAGGCTCTCCAGCAGTTGCAGAGTGGGTAGTCGCCAGTCACCTGCCACCGAGTCGTCCATGAGCCCGCATTGACCGTTGCTCAGTCCGTTGGCTGATGAGATTGCGGCACTCCAGGTCGACAAACCAAAACATTTGCTATCTTTAAGCCAAATGATGCCGGTGAGTTTGTCATAGACCGTACCATCATTCAGATCAATAAAGCGTGGATTAGGCCAGATAACCCCAATTTGCAAAGCACCGTCGTCACCGGGTGCATACGTTGCGGTCTGGCCGGTACGAGGGATTTGAATGGTGCCAGTGCCGAGTTGCCCCGAACGAACCGGCCACACTGCATTGGAGTTGGTCTTGCTTTCTGTGTCGGATTGATCGCTAAACGTCCTGAGAGCATATGCTATTGTGGAGTTTGCTGCTTTAGTAGAAGATGACCAGTAATTTGTGGCAACTCCGGTGAATCCTATTCCAGTCAGCCATGTTCTAGGATCCCCGTACTGACGGTTTACCATGCTCTCCAGCTCATTCCGGTTCGGCAATCGCCACTGTCCCGCAGTCGAGCCGTCAGTTAGGCCGCAGTTCCCGGAGGCCAGGGCGTTGCTCCAGATCAAAGCATTGGGCCAAGTATGATACCCGATGGCATTCGAAACACCTCCCACAGTCTCGTTACAATTGGCATTCTTCAACCAGATCAGCCCGGTCAGGTTGTCGGTAATCGTTCCGTTGGGCGGGTTCGGTTCGGTGAACCTTGGTTCCGGCCATGGGACCCCCATTCGCGTTTCGCCGTCCTGGCCGGTTCCGGCGCAGGGGATAATGGCTCCGGTATCGCTATAGCATGCGGTCTGGCCGCTTTGGGGGACCAGGGCCATTTCGCCCCGGGCTGCAAGCGGCGCCAGGCAAAAGGCAACCGCCATAAGAATTATTTTGCTAATTATCGCTCTCATCCGGTTTTCCTCCTTGCCGGAGCCGTGATGTACAGCATTACAGCCGTTACCTGATAATCATACGGTCCACAATCAGGCTCCCCTTCTGGATAGTTACCGTTCCCGCAATGGTCGACGTGCCGGACTTGGCCGAGTAGTCGGCGTTGTAGCCGCCGTCCAGCGTCAATTGAATATTCCTGTCAAGAGTAAAGCCACCGGTAAAGGCAGTCGCCTGGATCTTCATGACCGAATCGATTGCGACATTCACATAGGCATCGAGTATGGTCAGATAGTCGGTGTTGCCAAGCCGGACCGGCAGTATTTGGTTGAATGTGGCGCTGCAGACCAGGTTCAGGTCCGTGGAAATCAGGCAGTTAGGGTTTGAACCGCAACCGATGCAGGCGCCTCCCCAGCCGCCAAAAATGGATGTTGCGGCGTTGGCTGCGTTGAGGGTGAATGTTGCCCCGACCGGTTGTGATAAAGAGCATTTCCCCGACTGGGGCGGGTAGCTGCAGTTCAGGCCATTGACCGGGTCGTTGGGTACGCTCTTGACTGAGCCGCTGCCGCTGCCGCTGATGTTCACGGTCATGCTGACATTCATGCCCAGAGTGGTGACGCTGAAGATCCCGTCAATTCCGCCGATGGTCAGGGTGGCGGAGGTCGTGACAGAGAAACCGGGCGATGAAGTCAATTGTACCGTCACCGTGGAACCGTTGACGATTGTGCCGGCCGCGCCGGTGTAGGGGCCGCCGTTGATGGAATAGGTCCCACCCACGATACTGATGGCCGCCGGACCGATGATCCCTGACACGGTTACGGGATTTGAGGTGACCACCGTGTTGGGTGTTACGTCCGTCTGGGCCGTGAAGCCGAACGGGTCGGGGATCGTATCGTTGTTCTGGTTGAAGATGGCTGTGACGTTCTTGAGCGCATTCATGGTCAGTTGGCATGCGCCGGTGCCGGTGCAGGCGCCGGACCATCCGGCGAAACTGCTGCCAAGATCAGGCGCCGCAGACAGATTGAGCAACGTATTCCATACGATATCTTTCTGGCAGGCGCCGATGCAGCTGATCCCGGCCGCTGCGTCGCTTACCGTCCCGCCGCCACTACCGCTGAACTGGATCATCAGTGGCATGAGCTGGTCCTGCGGTTTACCTGGGAAAGTGATTGAGTAACTGTTGTTGTTCTTGTCGTACTCCGTGACGCTGTTGCTCTCGTCCACTGCTACGAATATCGGGTAATTCGGAGCGGACAGGGCGCTGATGTCGAAGGCGAAGCTGAAATCCTGAGTAGTGTTTACCGCCAGTGCAGGGACCAGCTGGGTTGATAATACCGCCCCGGTGGGGCCGTCCCTACGGAAGGTGACGGTGGTCGGAGTTGACGGCAGAGCACCCTGATTGGCAACCCTGGCGCTGATGTTGACCAGGGTATCCGATAAATTATTCCAGGTGGCCGTGCTGACGGTCAGGTCGGGCGTGACCAGGTTGATGACAGCGGTATTGTCGGAGCGGTTCAGGGGATCAAGGAGCGCGGCCGGATCGATGACAGCGTAAACCGAGATCGGAACCGCCGTCGGCGGAATGGACATGGATACGGTTGCGTCCCTGCTTTCACCTGCGTTGAAGACCCCGGTAAGAATAGTCTCGCCGATCTTCATGCCACCCTGGGCCGGATCGCCAAGGTAAAAGCTGACCACGGCATCGGTCACCGGTTTGTCGCCCACGTTCATGGCCGTGACGGTCAGTGTTGCCAATACTCCGGGGGCTGGATTGGGCGGGGTGGCTAAGAAGTAGGCTCCATCCAGGGCCAGGTCCACGCCCAGGTTGTGCTTGAGCATGTAGAGATCGGTAAAGGATGTTGTCGCTGGAACGGTTCCGTCGGCGTTGAGCAGCAGTTTCCGGTTATAGGTCGCTATCACCGTTTCGGTACCCAGAAAAGCGATCGAGGGATGACTCTCGGTTTCCGGATCGGCTGTCAGTTGCTTCGGATTTCCCCAGATCCGGAAGACCGGATCGTAAATGACGCCAAACAGGTCGGAACTGCCTGTTTCCGAAGGCTGGGCGTAGATGATGGCCACCCGGCCGTCTGTGGTCGCGCTTTGTTTGAAGTCTGCCAGACTGCTGGAATATTCGGTGTCATTCCGGATCACAGTCGGGTTGAAAAAATCGAAATTTATCACGTTGGACAGTTCGCCCCCCTTGACCCAGGTCAGAATGACGTTGTTTACGGAGTCCAGAGTGAGCTGCGGGTTGTCGTCGATGACAGTGTCGGTCGTCAGCCGGGTGAGTGCTCCCCATGCCGGGCTGCTCCAGGAAATACGGTAGAGCTCCAGGTTGTCCAGGGACGTCAGGTTGTCCGTGCTGTGGAGTGCCGCTATGATGTGCGCTGTCGTGCCGTCATAGGACACGGAGTAGCGTTTGAGCGCATTGGGGATCAAGGCGGCAACCTGTGGTGGGCTCCAGACTGTTCCATTGAAAAATGAGTACCAGATCCTGTTCGGCGCAAGGGAACTGCCGTACATATCGTTGTTCTCGTTGCCGATCCAGGTCAGGAGGATATTGTTGCTGTCTATCCCCGCCAGTTTGGGGGAGTGCTGCAGCGAGGCAGCGCCGCTCAGGCGCATCGCCGATCCCCAAGTTCCGGTGACGGGATTATAGAGAGCGGTATTGATCGCCAGCCTTGCCAGGGCATCACTCAAGGTAGCGGTATCAGGCAACACGGTGTTTTCATCTTCCCAGGCGGCCATGACCGAGCCATCAGGGAAAGTGATGGCCACCGGATGGAAATCCGCCGTGGCGTCATTGGCCACCGGCTGCGGAGCGCTCCAGGTCGTGCCGTCAAAAGTAGAATGGACCAGCATGGTGCGGTTGGCTGCACTGCGGATCGGGTTGTCGGTAACATAGAGGAGGTTGACGTTATTCCCGGCTGAGGAGAGGAACGAATCCGAGAGCGGGAATACAGAATTCACAATGGGTGAAATGGCCACACTGTAGGGTTGTGTCACCGGCGCGGCAAAGGTCTTGAGGGTGTATTTCGGAGCACTGGTAAAGTTGCCGGCGTTGGGTGTGTTCAGGTAGTCTCTGGGAATAAGTGCGCTGTCTGCGCCACCCTGGCTGGCAAAAACAATATTCGCCGCTGCGGGAAGGTTGGGGCATGCTTCTGATTGGGGTGCGCAACCAACCCAGGGGCCGAAATTGGTGAGGCTCCATGTGTACAGCAATGCGGTGCCATTGACTGCAGCATCTGTCTTCCATTCCACATACCTGACCGTAGACGGTAAATTCAGGTTGACCGTGGCTTTGCCGGTTATCGTGCCGTCAATCCCTATCAGGTCGCTGATGCCGAGGCCAACGGTGCCGCTGATGGATGGGCCGAACGCGGCTTGTCCCGCTAGTGTCCCGGTTGCCATAAAATCGGATGCCTTCCAGAGCAGATCTGCTTCCAGGCCAATAGATCCCTTCAGATACCAGGGAATGGGCACGGCGCCGAACGTGGGAAATTGTCGTGCTATGGAGAACTTGCCCTGCCCGGCCACTCCCACGTCTCCGCTGTTGGTCCAGACGTTTTTTCCGTTAAAACAGTTTATTTCAGTGAACCGGGATTCCAGTTTGGCATGGGGATAAAACTGCGCCTGAATTCCACCCGCTTGAAATGACGGCAGCATTGTTCTGTCTATTTTACCTTTCGCGACAGCATCATGGGTGGCCTTGTAAAGATCGCTCAGGCCCCATGCGCTACCACGGCTGAAATACTTCTTGCTCAGTTCGTTTTCATAGGTGGCATCGCCCAATTTTATGTCATACGATGCAAGGCCGTTGGAAGTATCAAATTCAAAGGCAAACGCCGGAGTCCACTGAGTAGTGATGGGAATATTTCCAAGGAAGGGGATTTCTGCCGGTATGGCGCCCGCCGGGTTGAGCGAATTCATGAAAGGAGTCGTAAGAGCGATATCAAACTTGTAAATCTTGGGTGTACCACCAATGTTGTAATTGATTATGGGGGATAACGAGTATAGCGGTGGTTTGGTGGTAACAAATAGATCCGCTGTTTTTTGTGCCGACCTGGTATTATCGCCGGTTGCGGCCACCGCCATCACCTTGAGTGTTTCACACGGTTTTATGTCCAGACCGACGTTGACTGCTCCGGTGACGCTGGCGCCGGTGGCCGGGACGTCATAGGTTCTAGTCGAGGTTATGAACCTGACCGTGCCGGGTACGTGTCCGTTCCATATGACTGTGGCGGTGTAGTTAATAGGGAGATTGATATCGGGCAGGAAATAGCGTGATCCCGGAAATTCACCTGCAATAGTAGTAACCGTAACCGGGTAGGGGACCAGGCTGATATTGACGATATTGGTCTGTGACGCCAGCGGAGTCACCGGGACACTCTGGTCGAGGAAGCCTATTTTGCTTACAGTAACTGAATGGCTGCCGGGGGGGAGGTTGGTGCTAGTGTATTTTCCGTTTGCGTCGGTGGTGTAGGGCTGCCCGTTGATAAACACCGTAGCACCCGCCAGCGGTGCGTTTGGTGGATCGGAATCGGCGTTGGTGACGGCACCGGAGATGATTGTATTCGGCACGAGGCTGAAATTCAGGGTTGCGGTCTGACCCTTGATTACGGAGGTCGTGGCGCTCTGGGGGACAAACCCGGAAATACTCGCCGTCACGGTGTATGCGCCTGGAAGCAGGTTGCCACTCAGGTATCTGCCGGCCGCGTTAGTGACATAGGTCTGGCCGTTGGTGACAACCGCTGCGCCAGCCAGTGGCGCGGTTGTGAGGGCGTTGGTCACTGTGCCGGAGATCTGTCCGTAAATGACCGGACAACTTCCGGTGCGAACCGGCCAGGCATTAGCAGCGCCGCCGTTTATACCACATTCTACCTGACAGCCGTTACCGAAAATTCGGCCGCCGCTCAATTCTAACCACCAGACGCTGTTCGTTGCAAAGACGTTGTAAGAAGAAGACCAGTAGTTACCCTGAGCTGACATAAATCCGTTGGAAGTTAGCCAATTGTCTGGAGTATTGGCAGATCCAGTTGCCGAGTTGCTGCCATCACAGCCGTTATAAGCCCAGACCGGAGCTCCTGCACCGCAAACGAGTGACTTGAGCTCGCTTATGGTTGGCAGGTGCCAGTCGGAATAGCCTTTGTAAACATTGGTATTGAGTCTTGCAATTTGGGTAAAGGCACTATTGAAAGTTAAAAGCCCATTGAAACCCGGAAAATCTGTGTAGCCATACTGGGTAGCAACAGGTTTGGCATCCTTGGACCACATCAAACCGGTGCCGGTATCTGTAATCGTTCCGTCACCGCAGTCCTGAAATGGGCCCGCCGCCCGGACCATCAACGGGAGCAGGCAGCAGAGAGAAAAAATGAGGAGTTGCAGGCGGGGTTTCATGATGACACCTCAATTCTATTCGCGTTTCGGAGGCGCTCCTCGCGCACCTGTTTTTATGACATATTTGATTGCGACAGGAACCACAGGAATCATTTTCATGGTATGCAACCTCTCCGCTACTGATTCGATGTTTATTAACTGTTTTGCATCGACTATGCCTTTAAACGCTTGTTTTTTTGTGGCAGTTAACAGGATAAATCTTGTCTTATATTGGTTGGTTACGTGTAAATGCACATTATGTGCTATCGTAAAGGTTCTGTTTCAACAAGCAGTTATCAATCAATAGATGACTGGCTGTAAAGTTTTCCGACAAAACTGTATATTTTTTTTACTGATGGGAAAACTGTTAGTGAAACTGCTGATTGTCATATGGAAGCATGCAATTTGGAGAATTTGAAATTGAGGAGGTGGGCATACAGATGTAAGCTGTCCCAATCACTCACCGCTAAAGGGGGGGATTGGGACAGCTTTGGTTCATCTTTACTCGATTTTAGCCGGTTCACAGAGGCTTTCGGCGCAGTTGGCCTCGCCGCCGCAGGTAAAGCAGTAAAACTTCGGATCGCTGGTTGCTTTTTGAATCTCCTCGTGCAGTCCATTGCTGCGCAGCATGCACAGGTGTCCATGATGGTCGGCGCCGCAGCGGCATTTAGAATTGTTTTCCATGTTCGAATCTCCCCTGAAATTAAAATCAGATGTAGTAAAGTGTTCCAATCATAGCAGGAAATATGCTAAAAAAGAACGCTTGTATCCCAATTCCATATCAAGGCCCTCTCTTCGTTGGCTCGTCTTCGTCAGCTCAACGTACTTATCTGTACGCCTCGCTGCCTCATTCCTCGCCGCCTTGAGATCATCCTTGATCTGGAATCGGTATTAATTAACTTCGAGAGGAAGTCCGCAACGTGAAATTTGCTCCAGCGTCTGTCCTTGTTACCGGAGGGGCCGGCTTTATCGGTTCCAACTTTATCCATTCATTCATTGCCGCAAATCCCGGGTGTCGTGTCACCAATCTGGATTGCCTGACCTATGCCGGAAACCTGAAGAACCTGACCGCAGTAGAGAACAATCCCGACTACAGTTTCGTCAGGGGCGACATCACTGACGCGCCGCTGGTTGCGCGGATTCTGGCGGATCGCAGGATCGATGCCGTGGTGCATTTTGCCGCCGAATCGCATGTGGACCGCTCCATTACCGGCCCGGAGATCTTTGTGCGCACCAACGTGCTTGGAACGCAGGTGCTGCTGGAGGAGAGCCGCAAGCATTGGCAGTCCGGCGCCGTGGAAGGGTTCCGTTTCCTGCAGATCTCCACCGATGAAGTCTACGGAAGCCTGGGTGACACAGGCTTCTTCACCGAAGAGACGCCGCTGGCAGCCAATTCGCCCTATTCGGCCAGCAAGGCCGGCGCCGACCTGCTGGTTCGGGCCTATCACGAGACCTTCGGCCTGCCGACCCTCAATACGCGCTGCTCCAACAACTATGGCCCATACCACTTCCCTGAGAAGCTGATCCCGCTGCTGATCCACAACATCATCAACAGCAAGGCTCTGCCGGTCTACGGTGACGGTCTTAACGTGCGCGACTGGCTGCATGTGCGCGACCATGCCACGGCGATCGAGGTCGTGCTCAAAACTGCGGCCCCTGGTTCGGTTTACAACATCGGCGGCAACAATGAGTGGAAGAACATCGACATCGTCAACCTGGTCTGCGATCTGCTGGACAGCCGCCTGGGGCGTGAGCCCGGCGAGAACCGCCGCCTGATCAGCTTTGTCAAGGACCGTCCCGGACACGACCGTCGCTATGCCATCGATGCCTCGCGCCTTAAGAACGATCTTGGCTGGGAGCCGGCCTATACTTTCGAACAGGGAATTGCCGAGACGATCGACTGGTATCTGGATAACCAGGAGTGGGTCGCCGGGGTGACCTCCGGAGCATACCGCGAATACTACCAGATGCAGTATGGCGGGGGTGCCAGATGATCCTTGTTGTCGGCGCCAAAGGCATGCTGGGGCGGGATCTGATGGAGCTTCTGGGCGAACGGGCCATGGGAGTTGACATCGACGAAATCGACATCACTTCGATCGAATCGGTTTTCAAGGTGGTTTCGGAGCTTAAACCTCGGGTTGTGATCAATTGTGCGGCCTACACCGATGTGGACGGCTGCGAAACCAACATTGAAAAGGCGATGGAGGTTAACGGTGAAGGGGTGGCCTACCTTGCCATGGCCTGTCGTGAAATCGGCGCGCTGCTGGTGCAGGTCAGTACCGATTATGTTTTCGACGGCGGCAAGGGGTCTCCCTATCAGGAGTATGATGCGGTTAACCCGCTCAGCGTGTATGGCGAGTCGAAGCTGGCGGGAGAGATGAATGCGGCTTCCTGCCCGGAGCATCTGATCGTGCGGACCCAATGGCTGTATGGCCTTCATGGGAAAAATTTCGTGGAGACCATGCTGCGCCTGGGCGCTGAGAAGGATCGCTTGACAGTAGTGGACGACCAGATCGGTTCGCCGACTTGGACGGTGGACCTGGCTAAAGCCATCATCGCTTTGGTTGATAAAGGCTGCCGTGGCATCTATCATGCCGCCAACCGGGATTTCTGCTCCTGGAACAGTTTTGCCAAAGCTATATTTGAAGAGTCCGGCTTATCGGTTGCGGTGGATCCAATGACCACCGAGGAGCTGAACCGTCCGGCCAGGCGTCCGCTTTACTCGACCCTTGACTGCAGCGCCCTGGTTGCCGACAGCGGTTTTGAGCCGCAACCGTGGAGGCAGGCGCTGAAGGAGTATCTTGAATTGCGTGCTGCTAATCAAAACTAGAAAGGAACGTACTAATGGAACGCGGCGAGCGCCCCTGGGGCACCTATACTGTTCTTGACGAGAACACCAGCTATAAAATCAAGCGGATCGAGGTGCAACCAGGCCAAAGACTGTCACTGCAGAAGCATCATCACCGCAGCGAACACTGGATCGTTGTGTCCGGAACCGCTCTGGTGACCTGCGGCGTGCAACAGCAGATGGTAAATGTCAATGAATCCACTTTCATACCTATCGGCCAGAATCATCGTCTGGAAAACCCGGGCAAGATTCCGTTGGTGATCATCGAGGTGCAGAGCGGTGAGTATCTTGGAGAGGATGATATCGTCCGGTTTGACGATGATTACCAGCGTTGCGGTCAACCGGATGAGGAGTGATTTCAGCTTGTTTGCTTTGAAACCACTTTTGCTGTGCTGCATTCTGATTATGCTGCTGTTGTCTGCCTGTACAACCACTTCTACAACGATAATCGACGAAGAAGTGGTTACCAACCCCAAGCCGATGTATACCTACAAAGCCCTGGTAATACGCGATTTCGATCTGAAACGGGAGATGTACGCCGATTCATCCGCTGCGGATATGAACAGCCGCGAAAGCAGATATTCAAAGATACCGGCCGAATTGTCCGGGCATATTGAACGCTATGTAAAGTCGCGCCGCACCTATCGGGACGTTTCCAGGGACGGTCAGGTAAATGAGTCAACCCTGGTTGTGAAGGGACGTTTCACCCGGGTGGGGCGTTTCAAAATCTCGGTGATTGTCAGTCTTCACGATGGCGGCAGTGACCAGGAAGTCGCTTATTTCCGTCAGACGCTATGGGATGTGATCGATACCACCGAGACGATCAATAATCTGGGTCGGGAAGTGGCCGATTTCATCGACCGCATTCAATACAAATGATAGTCCCAGGTCTGGAAAGGGAGGGATTTTTATGTACATAGTCATTCTGGCCGGTGGTTCCGGAACCCGCTTCTGGCCCCTGTCCCGCAAGAGTCGTCCAAAACAGCTGATTTCGATTACCGGTGACCGGAGCATGCTGCAGCGGACGGTCGAGCGTGTTCTCTCACTGAAGCCCAAACGAATCATGGTGATTACCAATCATTTGCAGGCAGAGGAAACCCGGCACCAGCTGCAGGGTTACCGCTCGGTCCCGATCGACGTCATTGCCGAGTCGGCAGCCCGCAATACAGCTCCGGCCATCGGTCTGGCCGCGGCAATCATCGCCGCCCATGATCCGTCAGGTGTGATGGCGGTTCTTCCCGCCGATCATTTCATCCGGGATGAAGAAGCGCTGCGCGACACCCTCGTGGACGGTACCAATGCTGCACGGAATGGGTACCTGGTGACGCTCGGCATCATGCCGACACGCCCCGAAACCGGATACGGATACATCGAGGCAGACATGGACCTGCGCGGTGAAGGCCCCTTCCCGGTCAGGCGATTTGTCGAAAAGCCTCCGTTGGAAGAGGCGCTCCGCTATCTGGAAGAGGGTAATTACTTCTGGAACAGCGGCATGTTTATATGGCGGGCCGACGTGATTCTGCGCGAAATTGCCGCCTGTCTGCCTTCGCTTTACGCTTCTCTGATGCGGATATCATTCAACGACGATGTCTGGGCACTTTCAGATCTGGAAGAGCAGATCGGGAAAATATATCAGGAAATCGAGAGTGTCTCCATTGACTACGGTGTCATGGAAAAGTCAGCCAATGTTCAGGTGATCCCGGTTGAAATGGGATGGAGCGATGTGGGGAGCTGGAGCGCTCTGCCGGAAGTTGTCGAACCCGACGCTGACGGAACGATCTGCATCAACTCCTCTGCCCATATTCCGGTGGATTCATCCGACTGCCTGATCTATGCTGACGGCAGGATGGTTGCAACCGTGGGCATGCACAACGTGGTTATCGTTTCGACTCCGGATGCCCTGCTGGTCTGCGATCGGAGTCGCTGTCAGGATGTCAGGAAGGTGGTTGAACTGTTGGAAGCAAAAGGACAGGCAGCCTGTCTGTAAGGGGAAACGCACCGATGGAATCCTTGGTAGATACGCTTTATACGGAGTTTGCGCCTGCCGTGCGGGCATCCGCCGTTGAACTGCAGAACCAGAGGGATTGCATCCGATTGGAAGAGTTGCTGGATGCGCTAATGCAGGCCTTGCCCGGTTATGTGATGCTTATCAACAAGCAGCGCCAGATTGTTGCGGTCAATCCGGCCATGCTCTGTGTAACCGGGGTTGCCGAAGCTACCGACCTGGTCGGGCTGCGACCGGGTGAGGCGCTTAACTGTCTCCACTCCGACGATGCCCCGAACGGCTGCGGGACCAGCGAGCATTGCTCGGTATGCGGCGCAGTGCTGGCCATACTGGATAGCCAGCAATCCTCCGGCCAGGCCAGTCACGAGTGCCATATCGCATTCAAGGGGAACGAGCAGCGTGTAATCGACCTGAAGGTCTACGCAACTTCGATTGTCATCAGGGGCGAACAGTTCACTGTTCTTGCCCTTCAGGATATAAGCGCCGAAAAACGGCGGGATGTGCTGGAGCGGACTTTCTTTCACGATGTGCTGAATACGGCGGGTGGTATTTACGGACTGGCTACCCTGCTTGTCGAACACAAGAACGTTCCGTCACACGTGGAGGATGAATACAAAAACTGGCTGGTGCAGATGTCCGGAAACCTGATGGAGGAGATTCACCATCAACGCAAGCTGATGATGGCGGAGCGGGGCGAATTTCAACCGCAGATCGTGCCGGTTGTGGTTCGAGATTTACTGGAAGAGGTACACAGGCTGTATCGGCACCACGACAGGACGCCCGGTCGGGAGTTGGTGCTGGCGGATGTTCCCGACTGTACGTTATTGACCGACCGACTGGTACTGCGTCGCAGCATCGGCAACATGGTGGTTAATGCCCTTGAGGCCACACCCATCGGTGGCACGGTAACCATCCATGCCACTCGAACCTCTTCCGTTGTTTCCATTAATGTCCACAATGCCGGGGTAATGCCGCGCGAAGTGCAGCTTCAGTTGTTCCTGCGCTCCTTCAGTACCAAGTCCAATCCAGGCCGCGGTATCGGCACCTATAGCATGAAATTGTTTTGTGAACGATACCTGAACGGGAAGGTCTCTTTCAGAAGCACTCCCGATGAGGGTACTGTTTTTACGATAGAGCTGCCCTGTAATTCCTGATATTTTTTTATATAGATTGTCAACCGTGCTCGCTTGAATAGGTTGACTATCGCGAGGGTAATGTGAGTAGATCGATACGGAGTGAATTGCAGGAGATAGCCAATAGCGGACTTTTCAGGTCAACCCGTCTGATTGCCGGGCGTCAATCGGCCCGGATCAGCCATGACGGGCGCGAGTTGCTGATGCTCTGTTCAAACAACTATCTGGGCCTGGCTGAACATCCGGTACTTGCCAGGGCCGCCATGAATGCGGTTGAAACATACGGAACCTCAAGCGGGGCCTCGCGGCTGGTCTCAGGTACCATGGAGCTCCATGAACTGCTGGAGGCTGCAGTGGCAGGTTTCAAAAGGAGCGAAGCCGCTTTGGTGTTCAACAGCGGGCACGCAGCCAATACCGGCATAATTCCGGCTCTTGTCAAAAGTGGTGATGTCGTCTTTTCCGACCGGCTCAACCATGCCAGCATCATTGACGGCATTCTGCTGTCAGGGGCGCGATTGGTGCGCTATCCGCATAACGACCATCTGCAGTTGTCGCGTCTGCTGGACAGGCATCGCGGCAAGGGGCGCGCCCTGATCGTGACCGATGGTGTTTTCAGCATGGACGGAGACATGGCGCCGCTGGCCGAGCTGGTAGTGCTCAAGAAGGCGCATGATGCCCTGTTGATGGTTGACGATGCGCACGGTAGCGGAGTGATCGGCAGCCAGGGGAGGGGGAGTGCCGAGTTTCTGGGCGTCGCAGACGGGGTCGATATAAAAATGGGAACATTCGGCAAGGCCTTGGGCAGTTTTGGAGCCTATGCCGCCGTCAGTTCAGAGATGAGGGAACTGTTTGTAAACCGCTGTCGCAGTTTCATATTCTCGACTTCACTTCCGCCTGCGGTATTGGCGGCATCGCTGGCTGCCCTGGAGCTGGTGCAGTCCGCCGAGGGTGATCTGCTTCGTCAGACCCTCCATGCCAACGCCGGATATTTCCGGCGCGGACTGGTCGCAGCCGGATTTAAGATTCCGGACGGCGCTACCCAGATCATTCCGCTGATAACCGGAGACTCCGAAACCACCATGCGCTTTTCGGAAGCGCTGCTTGCAGAAGGGCTCTTTGCGCAGGGCATCCGTCCTCCGACGGTGCCGGCCGGGTCCGGGCGGATCAGGTTTACCGTTATGGCAACTCACGATCCAGAAGACCTTGCATGGGCGGTCGGTCGCATCAGGGAAATCGGCATCAGGCTGGGAGTCGTCTGATGCCGTGGTTTGAGAATGGTTTGGGAGAAAAACTCTGGTACGAAGATGCCGGTTGCGGGGTTCCGCTGGTGTTTATGCACGGCTGGTGCATGTCTTCGGTTGTCTGGCAACGGCAACTCTGCGGTCTTTCAGGCAAGTTCAGGGTTGTGGCGCCGGATCTAAGGGGGCATGGGAAATCGCGTGCTGCTTCGGGACAACTGGATTTCGGACGTTTTACCGCTGACCTGGCAGATCTGTTTCGGCACCTGGATCTTTCACAGGCAATTCTGGTCGGATGGTCGATGGGAGCCCAGATCGCTCTTAATTCATATAGGCAGTTACATGACAGGCTGGCCGGCCTGGTGCTGGTTTCCGCCACGCCATGCTTTACTGCCACGGATGATTTTCCGTTCGGTCTGCCCCGTAAGGAAGCAGCGGGAATGCACCTTAAAGTTGAGCGGAATATCCAGCGGGCTCTGGACGGTTTTCATGGTCGCATGTTTGCCGATGGAGAGATTGAGGATTACCAGCAGGGGCTGCAAATCAGGGAACTGCTTGCTTCGGTGGTTCCTCCCGATACCGCAGCGGCAGTTGACGCGCTGGATTCTCTTGCGGCAGCGGACATGCGACCGCTGCTTAAGGATATCTCGGTGCCGGTTCTGGTCATTAACGGAGACAGGGATCTCATCTGTCTGCCTCAGGCATCCGACTATCTGGCAGAACACATCAGGTCATTCCAGCGGAAGGTTTTTGCCGGCTGCGGTCATGCCATTTTTCTTACCCGTTCGGAACAGTTCAATCTAGAGATCATTCAGTATGCAGGGAGAATCTGTGATAGCAATGCCTGAAGCAAAGAAGATAGCAGCCGCGTTTCATCAGAGAGCGGCTGATTATGACAGACACATAGCGGTTCAGAAGAGAGTTGTGTACAATCTTGTCACGGCTCTTCATTCCCGTAAGGAATTCTTGCCGGCAAGTATCCTTGACGTTGGTTCAGGTACAGGTTCGTTGTTGGGTAGACTGCATTCGATCTGGCCTGATGCATCACTGTACGGCGTGGACCTGGCTTACAACATGTGCCTGCGGTCGGCAGCCAGGTTGGGAGATGCTTGCCTGCTGGTTAACGGAGATGCCGAGCGGTTGCCGTTCAGGTCGGGGGCCTTCGATCTGGTGGTCTCGACCTCGGCCTTGCAGTGGACAGCCGACCTGTCACAGGCCCTGTGCGAACTTCGTCGGGTTATGATGCCGGGTGCGTCACTGTCGATAGCATTTTTCTGTGAGGGTACCCTGTGCGAGTTGCATAGATGCATTCGTGAGGCGGTGGGTACCGTTTGTGAGAACAACCGGTACGCTGATAGGCTGCACAAGTTCCACGGTGCCTGGGAAGTTGAGCAGATTCTTTCCGGTATGGATTTCGAAAGAGTGGTTGTCAACTGTGAAACCGAGATCGACTGGTATGACGACCTTCAATCGTTGCTGCGGTCCATCAGGAATATTGGTGCCGGGACGGTTAAGGGCGGCGCCGACGGAGGGCTGGCATGGCGGGGCATCATAAAAGAAACATCCCGGCTATACCGGGATTATTATGGTGAAAACGGCAGAATACCTGTTACTTACAAGGTTCTGTATTTGAAGGCAGAACTTGCTACGCTATAGGGATTCAATGATCTTTTTGGCCAGAGGATCGATTACGCTGTAGTGAACTTCAACTCCCTCCCGCTTTCCTTCAATAATGCCCTTGTGTTTCAGAAGTGCCAGGTGTTGCGACACGGTTGCCTGTGGAAGACCGAGGCATTCCCAGATGTGTTTTACATTACACTCGTGAGTGCAGAGACCGGCCACAATTTTGAGTCGTACCGGATGCCCCAGGACTTTAAGTATTTCTGACTCTGCTTTGAACTGCTTGCTCTTGTCGAATTCCATTTGTTCAGGCTCCGTAACACATTTTTTATTATCATATATATGGAATTCTCTTTAGTCAATGAGAAAATTAGATTAACTAACGCTGTTATAAAATGGTTCGATACTACTATCCGAATAATTGTTTGCTCAGGTGACAGGCCGCAGTGTGACCGTTGGAGTGTTCTGTGAGCGGGGGCGCTTCATGGCGGCATATTTCAATTGCATATCTGCAGCGTGGGTGGAAGCGGCAACCTGGCGGTATGGCCATAGGTGACGGAAGATCGTCGTTCAGCAGTTTGATGCCGGTGTTCTGTCTGTTGCCAAGACCTGGGATGGCTGCCAGCAGGGCTTCGGTGTAGGGGTGTCGACAGCGTTGAAACAGTTCGGCGGCGGTTGCATTTTCAACCACGATACCCAGGTACATGATAGTGATTCTGCTGCAGATGTGCCTCAAAACCATCAGATTGTGAGAAATGATCATCAGTGAAAGCTGGTAATCATTCTTCATTTGCAGCAGGAGATTGATGATCTGGGCCTGAATGGATATGTCGAGTGAAGATACTGGTTCGTCTGCGATCAGGATTTCCGGATTTGCCGCCAGAGCACGGGCAATTCCAATCCGCTGACGCTGCCCGCCAGAAAACTCGTCCGGAAAGCGATTCCTGAAATCCATTTCGAGTCCTACTGCGTTCATGATCCGGATAAGTTCTTGGTGCCGTTGCTCCGCAGGCATTCCGGCGATGTTTAGCGGCTCGGAAATACTGTCCCCGATTCTCATGCGCGGATTCAGGGACGAGAACGGGTCCTGGAAGATCATCTGGACGGAGCGCCGGAAGCGAAACTGTTCGTCTTTCGGCAATCCGGACAACGGAGTGCCATGATAAGCAACGGTTCCTTGATCCGGAGGCATGAGCCCCGCCATGATTTTGGCAAGAGTCGATTTTCCGCAACCGGATTCTCCGGCGATTCCCAGCGATTCACCCTTTGTCAGCTGAAGGGAGACGCCGTCCAGTGCGGTCAGGATCTTTGTCTTGTCGCGTCTCGATGGAAGCCTGAATGTTTTCGACAGCCCTGTGCCGGCCAGAATCATGGGATCATTCATATCGGTTTCCGACAGCGTACCAGATGTGACGGAGAAATTTCACATAGTTCTTGAGGCCCGGACAGGCAGCCTCCATCAGCAAGCAGGCAGCGTGATGCGTAGGTGCATCCCGAACGCAGCGAGGCGTCCAGGTCTGTTCGGGTCATTATATTCAGTGGTTTTCCCGGTTCTGCGTACTGTGGTAAGGAGGCCAGAAGAGCCCTGGTATACGGATGACGAGGTTCGGCCAGGAGCCGATCTGTCGGAGCGGATTCCACGATCTGTCCGGAATACATTACAGCGGTATGATTGGAGCGTTCGGCGACGATCCCGAGGTCATGGGTGATCAGCAGCATACCAAGTCCGGTGTCCACACGCAGATCGTCCAGAAGTTCAAGGATCTGGGCCTGGATTGTAACATCCAGTGCCGTGGTCGGTTCATCTGCGATCAGCAATGCCGGTTGACACGCCAAGGCCATTGCAATCATAACTCTCTGGCGCATGCCGCCACTCAATTGATGTGGATAGTCCCGCATCCGGTCGCCGGCGGAAGTGATGCCCACCTTTTTAAGCAGTTCCACACCCTGCTGATCGGCTTCACGTCTGGAGGTTCTGTTATGCAGAAGGAGCGGTTCAGTGATCTGGTCGCCGATTTTAAGGACAGGATTCAATGATGTCATCGGCTCCTGGAAGATCATGGAAATGCGGCGTCCACGAACCGAACGCATGGCGTCTTCCGAAAGAATTGCCAGGTTCTGTCCTTCGAAGAGAATCTCGCCGGCTCTCACAATACCCGGTGGCGGCACAAGTCGCATTATCGAAAATGCCGTCATGGATTTGCCGGAACCTGATTCCCCTACAAGGGCTAACACTGAACCTTTGTCCAATGCAATGCTGACGCCGTTGACAGCCTCGACAACACCGTGGGCGGACGGAAAAGATACGTGCAGATCCTTGATGGTCAGCAGGTTGGACACGGATTACTCGCAAGAGGGGATTTGTTCTTGTTATGCGGTCGGCATTGAGTTGAATCGCTGTGGCGCTGTGGCAAAGCGGGAGTGGAAAAAAGCCCCTTCTTCCAGTATCGATGTGAAGACATCAACAATCTCCGGGTCGAATTGAGTTCCTGCATTATCGGTCAATTCAGCAATTGCTACATCCAGCGGCAGCGCTTTGCGATAGGGGCGGTCGGAAGTCATCGCGTCAAATGCGTCTGCTACCGAAAGAATGCGCGCTTCAAGCAACTGCTCGCTGCTCTTGATGCGATGTGGATAGCCCAAGCCATCATAACGTTCATGATGCTGACCTATGCAGGTGCGAACGTCAAGCAGAAATTCAATCGGCTCCAGAATCTTCATTCCAATCAGTGGGTGCTGCTGGAGTTCGCTGATGTCATGTGAGGATAGTTTGCCTTGTTTGTGCAGAAGGTTAAGGTCAATTCCGATCTTGCCTATGTCATGAAGTATGGCCGCGCGTTCGAGAATCTGCAGTCGATCGCTGGGCAGGTTGAATCTCCTGCCGATCTCTATGCTGTAACGGGTAACCCGTTCCGAGTGTCCCTTGGTATAACTGTCGCTGGCTTCAATGGCCGATACCAGTGCCTGAATGGTGTTCAGATAGGTCTGCTGCTGCTCTTCATAGAGGGTCGCGTTCTTGATTGCGATTGCTGCCTGGGCGGCGATAGTTGTCAGCATCTCCAGCTCGTCGGAGTAAAACTGGGAGTTGTCGATTTTGTTGACAACACTGATGGTGCCGATGATTTCGTCTTTTACAATCAAGGGTACACAGATCAATGATTTTCGTTCATATCCGAGGTCGCTGAAACGATCGAACTGCGGGGTCTGGTTTATGTCTGCGATGAGCAGCGGTTTACGGTTGTTGATTACCCAGGTTGAAACACTGGTATCTTTCATCGCAATGGCTTTTTGAGGGGCTATGAGTTTGCCGCCCCCGATTAGGTTGGTAACATTGAGAAGCTTCTCATTCTTATCGTAGAGGATGATATAACCGATCTGGGCGTTCAGAGTGGTTGTCGTGGTGCGCACTACCAGGTTGAACAGGCGGTCGATGTCCATGGTGGAGTTAATTGCCAGACCGATCTTGTATATTGATGAAAGTCGTTCTACCGCATGTTCCAGGTTGGTATTCTTCTGTTCCAGCTCGCCGGCAAGATCAGCGATTGTGTAGCTGGCGGTTTCAACCTCTTCGATACGTTCCTCCAGCGAAACGTTCAGGTTTTCAATTTCACGCAACTGTTCTTCAAGCTTGAGATTCATCAGATGGGTGT
This sequence comes from Geobacteraceae bacterium, assembly GCA_032469775.1. Lineage (GTDB taxonomy): Bacteria > Desulfobacterota > Desulfuromonadia > Geobacterales > Pseudopelobacteraceae > JACRCG01. Next base: position 109,362 of record JAWDJY010000003.1, read on the forward strand.
CATGGTGGTGTGAAAGTTTTTCTTCCGCCTTGGCCAGTTCGCGTTCGTTGATGATGGTCGTGTTCATCAATTCTTTCAATTGAGAAGCCATCAGATTGAAGTTCTGCGACAGCAGGTTCATCTCCTTGGAGCTGTTGATTGAAACGTTGACGTCAAAGTTGCCGCGTTCGATCTGTTGCATCGATCGGATCAGTGTCTGGACAGGCTTGTCAACATAGATCATCAGGAATAAGAACAGCGCACCGATGATCAGCAGGATCATTGCGGAAGAGGAAAACACCGCGTTTACCTTTTCCAGCTTGATGTATTTGGTCAGTTCATCAAGTGAAATTTCAGTTTCGATTACCGCTATGAACGGTTTGCTCGGGTCGTGACAACCATGGCAGTCGGGAGAGTTGACGATCCTGGTATAAGAATCAAATTCATTTCTGTCATTGGAAAAAAAGTAATGATCCTGAGCAGTGTTTGTCAGGCGTGAACGTTCATCGGCCGAGAGCAGTTTGCCGATTTCCTTCTTTTCCGCCGAGTGAAGTATCCGGCCATTATCATCAACGATTCGCAGAACCTTGACATGGTCCTGCCGTTTTACTTTTTTCAGAATATCATTGACTGCCGAGGTATGCCCGGTTTTCATCGCTGCCTGGATATTGGCTACGATACTCTCTATCAACGCCACAGAACTTTTTTCAGTGAGGTTGATTATCATGGATTTCTGCTCATGGTAGTGCCTCCATGATGCGAATGAAATTACCGCAATCACGATCAGCGCCACCAGGCTGACGATCTTTATTTTTAGAGAGTTAAGAAACATAATTCCATTTCTGTTGACATGTATAAGATGTCAATGCCGTCATTTCCCGCAAATATGAAGCGATTTAGCTAAAAACCCAATATTTTGAAATACTTAATGTTGGTGCCTTGCTGGAAGAGTGTTAATTAGGCAAAAACTCACAGGTACGGCTAGTTATGAAAATATGGTTGTCTGAAGCACAATCAAACAGTGAAACGATCCCAATCTGTATGTGAGCAGTTTTATTGTTTATTTCACTGAAAATATTGATTATTCAGTATGTATGCCAATATGTGGATTGAGATTATCTATCAATATATATCAAGAAATGTATAATAAATCAAAAAAATTGACACGAAGGATCTTTATGTGGTTCTATCACTGGGTTTTGCGTCTACTTAAAATATATATCATATTGTTTCTCATGCCGATTGCCGTTCTCTGGTCATGGGCCGGTGTGGGATCTACCGATGCAGCTCTTCTGGATGAAACCATTCGGGTCGCAATCGTCAAATCCGCCCAGGAAGTTACGGTGAGCGGAGAGGGATTGCTCGTAACGGGTGACAAAGACGAGGCGGTTGTGCTCAATCTACCTGTCACGGTCAGACTCACGAAAGATGGTTTGGTTGCTGATGGTAAGCAGATGCGTCGTCTTGTTTTCTCTGCCACTTCAGCGTTATATATCAATAACAAGCCTTATCGCGGTCTTGCCGAACTTTCGCGTACGGATAACGGAATCCTGGTCGTAAACCAGTTATCGCTGGAAGATTACCTGGTTGGATTGATCAATTGCGAGATTTCTTCAGCATGGCCGATAGAAGCGGTCAAGGCCCAGGCAGTGATAGCCAGGACCTATGCACTCAGCAGGAAAGCGAGCCGGGCAAACGCTTCTTACCATCTGGAGTCATCGGTAATTGATCAGGTGTATGAGGGGTGTCTGATTGAAGACAGTCGTGCACGTCGTGCTGTTTCCGAAACCGAACACGAAGTTCTTACATACGGTGGATCGATTATTCAGGCCTTTTATCATTCCTCCTGCGGCGGAAAAACCGAGGCTTCTGAAAATGTCTGGGGCTCAGCACTGCCGTATCTGAAAGGTGTCGAGTGCCAGTATTGCCAGACATCGCAAACCGCTACTCTTTGGGAGCAAAAACTTTCTCTGGTTGATATTGAAGAGCGCTTGAGGACGGCTGGTTATAAAATATCCGGGGTGACCGGCATAAAAATCGGACCGTCTAATTCACGGGGCCGGCTTAAGCAGGTCGTGATTGTTGCTGCGAAGGGTGGGGTGTCGCTGACCGGTGACCAGTTCAGGAAAGCTGTCGGCTACGGTGTGATAAAAAGTACCCGCTTTACAGTCAAGATAGCGGATGGAGATGTCAGATTTACTGGCAGCGGCAACGGTCACGGTGTCGGATTGTGTCAATGGGGCGCAAAACAGCGCGCGCTTGACGGATTTAACTACAGTGAGATCCTCTCTTATTATTATCCGGGCACAGAATTGATGAAAATGTCCGGCAGCCGATAGAAACATTATTATGCTTGTCAAAGATTTTACGTTCGACCTTCCCGCGGAGTTGATTGCGCGCTACCCGGCTCCGGAGCGTGATGGCTCGCGATTGATGTTGCTGAATCGCTGTTCCGGGACAGTCGCTGAAACGGTCTTTCGGGATATCGGGCAACATCTTGATCCCGGCGACCTGCTGGTGATGAACGATACCAGGGTGATTCCCGCCCGTCTGTTCGGCTCGAAGCTGTCCGGAGGGAAGGTTGAAGTTTTTCTGCTGCGTCGATTGGGTGATTCGGATCAGTGGGAATGCATGCTGCGTGGCTCCAAAAAAGTTCGTCCCGGCCAGCAGATCCTGTTCGGATCGGGAATGACTGCGGTTGTTGATTCCCGTTGCGGTTCAGAAAGCTGGCTGGTCGAATTTTCCGGTTGTGAACCATTTGACGTCTGGCTTGATCGGGAGGGACATATTCCCCTTCCGCCGTATCTGCAGCGAGATGATTGCGCCAGCGACCGGGAGCGCTACCAGACCGTTGTGGCAAGAAATTCCGGAGCAGTGGCTGCTCCTACTGCCGGCCTTCACTTTACTGCCGGCCTTCTTGAACAGCTGGCTGCCAAAGGGGTCGGCACCGCGTTCCTGACACTTCATACCGGACTGGGAACCTTTCAGCCTGTGCGTGTGGAGCGGGTCCGGGATCATCAGATTCATCGTGAACGGTATTCGATACCGCCTGAAACCGTGGCTGCGGTCGGGCGAACTAAAGCAGCAGGTGGCAGGGTGATAGCGGTCGGAACCACAACCGCCAGAACTCTGGAGTATTCTGCCGGTCTTGCCGGAGAGCTGACCGGTGGCGATGGAGAGGCGGATATATTCATCTATCCCGGATACAATTTCAGGGTGGTGGATGCCCTGATTACCAATTTTCACCTGCCGGAATCTACTCTGCTGATGCTGGTGTCCGCCTTTGCCGGAAGAGAATTCGTGCTTGATGCATACCGTAACGCGGTGGCGCGGGGATTCAGATTCTACAGCTATGGCGACGCGATGTTCATATATTGATTGCGAGGTTCCGTGCCAGGAACATTTAAGATAATTCATAACGATGCTTCCTGCGGTGCACGGCTTGGATCCCTGAATACTCCGCACGGGGCTATCGAGACGCCGATCTTCATGCCGGTTGGCACCAATGCCACTGTCAAGGCGATGACACCGGAGAATCTGCTTGGCGTCAACGCGCAGATCATATTGGCCAACACCTACCACCTCTATCTCCGGCCCGGGCATCGTCTGGTGGAAAAAATGGGTGGACTTCATCGCTTCATGAACTGGGAACGGCCGATTCTGACCGACAGCGGCGGGTTTCAGGTGTTCAGCCTCGGTGAACTGCGGAAGATCAGTGAAGAAGGGGTCAGGTTCCAATCGCATATTGACGGTTCGCGCCATATGCTGACTCCGGAGCTGGCTGTTGCTATCCAGGAAGCGTTGGGTGCCGACATCATCATGTGTTTTGACGAGTGTCCGCCTGCCACCGCAGAATATGACTACGTCAGCCGCTCACTGGAGCTGACTGCCCGTTGGGCCAGGCGCTGCAAGGATGCCCACAGTCGGGAGGGCCAGCAGCTGTTCGGGATTATTCAGGGGGGGATGCATTATGATTTGCGTGCCCGCAGCATTGAAGACATCTGCTCGATCGGTTTTGACGGCTATGCCCTGGGGGGGCTGTCAGTCGGTGAAGAAAAGGAACAGATGTATGGAGTGATGGAGTGCTGCTCTCCGTTGTTGCCTAAGGAGTCGCCGCGATATATCATGGGAATCGGCGCCCCGGAAGACCTGATTGAAGCGATCTGGCACGGTTACGACATGTTCGATTGCGTCATGCCTACCAGGAATGCCAGGAACGGCATGCTGTTTACCAGTCAGGGAAGGATCAACATAAAGTCCAAAATTTACGAAGAAGATGACGGTCCACTTGACCCGGCCTGCGGTTGTCTGGTATGCAGGAACTATTCTCGGGCATATCTCCGTCACCTTTACCGCGCGGGCGAGATTCTCGCGTCTCAACTGAATACCTATCATAATCTGCATTACTATCTGGATCTGATGAAACAGGCAAGGAGTGCAATCAGCGCTAACAGTTTTGATCAATTTCGTAAGCAATATGTGGACTCAATGCGAATAAACAACCGATTGAAGGAGGGTAATTAAATGTTTGGATTAGCTTTTGCGATGGCAGGTCCCGCCGGTGGCGCGGCCGGTCAGGCTGGTGGCGGTATGGCCGCTTTTCAGCAGATTATTCCGCTGGTATTCATGTTTGCAATATTCTATTTTCTACTGATCCGGCCGCAGCAGAAAAAGGCCAAGGAACACAAGGCACTGTTGGACGCGATGAAAAAGGGTGATAATGTTATCACCGCCGGTGGTGTGCATGGAAAGGTCATTGCCGTTGACGATTCGATTGTGACGCTTGAGATCGCCAACAATGTCAACATTAAGATTACAAAGAGCTATATCGCTTCGATCAAGAAAGACTAGTCAAATTATTCCGGAAGGGAGAAACGATCCATATGCCAAAAGGAACTGGCTGGCGTATTAGCCTGATAGGCATTTTTGTACTGCTGTCTTTTCTGTACCTGACCCCGACACTGGTTGCACAGCTCCCGGCATGGTGGGGTGGTTTGCTGCCGAAGGACAAGATCCATCTGGGACTTGACCTGCAGGGAGGTACACATCTGGTAATGGAGGTGGATACACAGAAAGCGGTCGAAGGGTCACTGGATCTTGTCGCCACAGATCTGGAGGACACGCTTAATTCCAAAAACCTCCGTTTCAAACGTATCAGCAGAACCGGATCAGATAAAGTTTCTCTGGTGGTGTATGAAAAAGGGACCGCCGCCGACGTACAGAAACTCCTCAAGGATAAATACCCCTCTTATGAACAGAGCCCGATCTTTGACGAAGGCGGTTTTGCGGCCATAACGCTCAGGATGAATGAAAAGGACGCCCAGGACCGTAAGGATAAGGCGGTTCAGCAGGCTCTGGAAACAATCCGTAACAGGATTGACCAATTTGGCGTATCGGAGCCGGTAATTCAACGGGAAGGTATCAAGAATATCGTTGTACAGCTTCCCGGCGTGAAGGATCCGAAGAGGGCCATTGAACTGATTGGTAAAACTGCTCGCTTGGAATTCAAGCTGGTTGATGAAGAGGTGAATCCCGCGACAGCAACTCAGGGTACTCTTTCCGATGAAGATGAAATTCTAACGGAAAAGAAAACCGATCCGGATACCCTGGCAGTATCAGAAATTCCCTATGTCTTGAAAAAGAAGACCCTGATTACTGGTGATCTTCTGACAGATGCCCAGGTGCGAATTGATTCGCAGTTCAATCAGCCTTATGTTGCGATCAGTTTTAACTCGGTTGGCGCCAAGCTTTTCGATCAGGTGACAGCTGCCAATGTCGGCAAACGCTTTGCCATTGTACTTGATAATAATATTTACTCCGCTCCGGTTATTCGCGAACGCATTTCCGGCGGAAATGCCCAGATCAGCGGTTCCTTTACTGAAAGAGAGGCCAGTGATCTCGCCATTGTTCTCCGGGCTGGTGCCTTGCCTGCTCCAGTCAAGATTCTCCAGAATGTTACCGTTGGTCCATCACTTGGTCAGGATTCCATCCGAAAAGGGCTGATGGCCGGACTGGTCGGCGTTCTACTGGTGGTCTGCTTCATGGCATTCTACTATAAACTGTCCGGGATGATTGCAAACGTCGGCATGGTGCTGAACATCGTGTTTCTGATGGGTGCCTTGGCTGCTTTTGGCGCAACCCTGACGCTGCCGGGCATTGCTGCAATCGTTCTTCTGATCGGGATGGCGGTGGATGCAAACGTCCTGATCTTTGAGCGAATACGTGAAGAACTTCGTCTCGGTAAGACGCCGAAGGCGGCACTCGATGCAGGATATGATAAAGCTTTCCTGACGATCATGGACTCCCACGTGACAACGCTCATCACAGCTGCGGTTCTTTTTCAGTTCGGTACAGGACCGGTCAAGGGATTTGCGGTTACCCTGAGCTTGGGGGTAATCATTAATCTGTTTACATCCCTTGTTGGTACCAAGGTAGTGTTCGACTATTTCCTCGGCCGTGGCCGGGCGACAAAAATCAGCATATAGGCTGGATACGGGGGAATGTATGCAAATCATCGGTAAAACAAAGCTGGATTTTATTGGTAAGAGGAATATTTCCTTCACCATTTCGTCAATTATTGCCATTATCGGCATTGTAGCCATCGTCCAGATATCACGTGGTGCGGCAAACATGGGAATCGATTTCACCGGGGGGACGTCCCTTCAGTTGAAGTTCGAAAAACCCTTGTCCATGGAAAGTGCCCGTAAAGCATTGAACAAGGATGGCCTGGAAGTCAGCCTCCAGGAACTCACCGATGGAAACAAGCTGCTTGTCAAGGTTGGCAAGACAACTCTGGAAACGGGAGTCGTCGCAGAAACGGTGGAAAAAGTTCTGAAGAAGGAATTTCCTGCCAATCCTTTCATCGTTGAGAGCTCTACGGAAATCGGTCCTTCTATTGGAGAAAAACTCCGCAAAGATACCTTGATAGCCATTGTTGTTGCCATGCTTGGTATCATTTTGTACATTGCCTGGAGATTCGATTTTAAATTCGGGATTGCGGCGGCGCTGGCAACATTCCATGATGTACTGGCGATCCTCGCCATCTTCTTTATTCTCAACAAGGAGATAAATCTCCTGCTGATAACCGCTGTTCTTACCATCGCTGGCTACTCGCTGACCGATACGGTTGTTGTCTTTGACCGGATACGTGAGAACATGCATAAAAATATGAAAGAGCCCCTTATGACTGTATTTAATCTCAGTATTAATGAGGTTCTTTCGAGAACAATCATAACAGCGCTTACCACACTTCTCGCAGCTCTGGCCCTTTTCCTTTTCGGCGGGGAGGTTATTCACGATTTCTCCTTTGCCTTGGTGGTGGGAATTCTTGTGGGAACGTACTCATCCATTTTTGTTGCAAGTCCTCTTGTTGTTCTCTGGGAGAACAGGGTGCTACGCAGCAAGGCATAAACTTTCACTGAAAACTTTCAGACAATGCCCCCGGCTACCGGGGGCTTTTTTTTCGGGATAATCCATGCAAATAATAGAGGAAAGACGGTGGAACATAGCGTTACCTGATGAGAATCGGGTAAAATGTCTTTCCGAGGAGTTATCCTTCAATCCTTTGATTTGCAGGATTCTCCTGAACCGGGGCATTGATACACCTGAAGCTGCTTCCCGTTTTCTTTCCTCTTCTCTTGCAGATATACATGATCCTTTCCTGCTCAGAGACATGGAAAAAGCTGTAGAGCGTCTTCGGCTGGCTCTTTTGGCCAGAGAGAAAATCTGTATTTATGGGGATTATGACGTGGATGGCGTTACTTCCGTCGCGTCGTTGGTCGGTTTTCTTTCTGCCCTTGACGGAGATTGTTTTTATTACATACCCAACAGGATCGAAGAGGGTTATGGGCTTAATGTCACGGGCATCAGTGACGCTGCCGCAAAAGGTGCTCGGGTCATCATCACCGCTGATTGCGGCATAACCTCCTTTGAAGAAGCCGATTATTGTGCTTCTCTCGGAATCGATCTGATTATAACCGACCACCACACGCCCCTGGCCAGGACTCCTTCTGCTTGTGCTGTGATAAATCCTCTTCTTGGCGAATGCGTTTTTCCCTTCAAGTCGCTTGCCGGAGTTGGAGTCGTGTTCAACCTGTTGCTTGCTTTGCGGAAGCATCTTCGGGCGCACGATTTCTTTGCATCACGCAAGGAGCCGAACCTTCGAGAATTTCTTGATCTGGTCGCGCTTGGAACGATTGCCGATATTGTGCCGCTGACTGATGAAAATCGTATCCTTGTTTGTCATGGGCTGAAGGAGCTGTCAGATTCCACCAGGATCGGAGTACGTGCCTTAAAGGCTGTAGCCGGTGTGTCCGGAGTTGTTGACTGCGGCATGGTCGGCTTTCGACTGGCTCCCCGTATCAATGCCGCAGGCAGGCTCGATGACGCTGCTCTTGGAGTTGAATTGTTATTGACTGTTGATGCTGAGAGGGCCGAAGTTGTATCCGCTCAGTTGAATGCCAGCAATGAGGATCGTCAAGTGCTGGAAAAAGCAATACTTGACGATGCCTTACAACGGATAGTTTCAGATTCATCCTTCCGGGACCGTAAAAGTATTGTCCTTGCATCGGAATCCTGGCATTCTGGTGTAATTGGGATCGTTGCCTCACGGTTG
>JAWDJY010000004.1:0-111259 GCA_032469775.1 Geobacteraceae bacterium
CTCTCGGCTTTGGCTGGCACACCCCCTTCACCATGCGCATCTGGAAGAACGCCGCCATTGTCAGCGACCCCGCCTACAACTGCGACGCCCTGGTGGACTCGGATGGCCGGATCATCTACTTCCCCAAGGACGCCGCCGGAAACACCCAGCCCGACTACCCCAACGGCTACACACTAAGCGGAGGCAACAACGGCGGCAACTACACCCTCACCCAACGGGGCGGCAACAGCTGGACCTTCGACAACAACGGCAAACTGCTCGTCATAAACGACCCCCTGGGTCGCAACGCAACCCTCACCTATAACGGCGACACCCTCACCGAAATCAAGGACGCCGCCGGCAGAACCATCTACACCCTCAGCTGGACCGGCACCCACATCACAAAAATCACCGACCTTACCGGCCGCAGCATCACCTACGACTACGACAACGGCAACCTGAACACGGTCAACCACCTTGACCCCGCCACCCAGACTACTGAAACCCTCTTCAGCTACAGCTACAACGCCGCCCACGGCCTGACCGCCAACAAAAACGCCGTAAACGAAACCTGGCGCATCAACTACCGCTACCCCCCAGCCAGGGGGGGCATAAGGGGACGTAGTTAAGTTTGTTTATTTGACTGTTTCTCCGTGCTAATATCCCTGCCATGCCAAGATCAGCTCGTATCGACATACCAGGTCTTCTCCAGCATGTGATCGTCCGCGGCATCGAAAAGCGAGACATATTTCTCGATGTCGATGACAAAGCGCTATTTCTTGAACGCTTTTCGAAACTCCTCATCACTACCGGAACCGATTGTCTCGCCTGGGCGCTCATGTCCAACCATTTTCACTTACTTCTGCGACCGCAATCCACCAAACTTTCTGTATTCATGCGTCGCCTGCTGACAGGCTATGCAGTCGTCTTCAACCTGCGCCATGGTCGCAGCGGTCATCTCTTCCAGAATCGCTACAAATCTATTGTTTGTGAAGAAGATTCTTATCTTCTTGAGCTGGTCCGTTATATTCATCTCAACCCACTGAGGGCCGGTCTGGCTGAATCGCTTGACGTTTTGGGTTCGTATCCATGGTCGGGTCATAGCGTTATTATGGGTAAGGGTGCATGTGCGGGGCAGGGCGTGGAAGAGGTACTCCGGATGTTCGACGCAAGAAAGGGAAGTGCGCGAAAAAAATACCGGGCATTTATACAGGACGGAATTCACCAGGGAAAAAGAGATGAACTGGTTGGCGGCGGATTGCGGCGGTCCCATAAATTGTCCGGATCAGATGAGTATGAAGCGTACGATGCAAGAATCCTTGGCAGCGGGAGTTTTGTGGAACAACTGCAACAGGAGACGCAAGCCTTTGGAATAGAGCCCAGCAGTGTGTCACTGGAAGAAATTATCCGGAGAATTGCGAACATATTTTCTATAGAACCTGTGTCACTACGGCAAGGCGGCAGGCGCAAAGAGATTTCCGAGGCCAGAGGCGCGTTATGTTATATTGCCGTTATCAAAATGGGATTTAATGGGGCTTTGGTTGCGCGAATGTTGAATATTAGCCGCGCCGGAGTCAGTTTGGCAGCACGGCGAGGAGAAGAGATATATAAGATGAACGAGGAGTTGCATGATATTGTAGTTACTTTGCAAAATTAACAACGTCCCCTTGCTGTCCCCCTTGGCCAGTTGCAGAGTCGAGGTTTCGAGGGAAACCAGTTTCTGCTTCTTTCCGAGATAATATACTGCGTAGTAGATGCCACCGCGTGAGATTAACCTTTGGTGTGCAGGCACAACCAAAAAAGGGACTTGCAGTTTATGCAAGTCCCTGAATTTGTTTGGTTGCGGGGATAGGATTTGAACCTATGACCTTCGGGTTATGAGCCCGACGAGCTACCAGACTGCTCCACCCCGCGACAATTGAACCCGTCTTATATCAGCCTGAAGAACATGTTGTCAATAAAAAACTGATGCCGGTTGTTTTTTCTTTTCCGAATCACAGGGACTTATCAATCCTTGTCCGGCATCGGCTGGGCTCCCCTTCCGAGCTTGGCGGCCAATTCCCTGGCGGCATCCTGCTCAAGCCGCTTGCCTACCCTGACCCGGTACCAGGTCCCCTTGTCTCCAAGATTGGATTCGACGATATACACGTTGTATCCTTTGCTGGAGAGTTTGCCTTTAAGCGCGTCAGCTTCGGATTTCAGGCTGTAAGACGCAACCTGGACGGTGAAGCCCGCCGCTTCCTGCTTTACGACCGGTTTTTCTGCGACGGCCGGAGGCGGCTTGACGGCGCTGGCACTGCCCTGGGGTTGGGCCGGCTTTGCGTAGTTTGCCGGTATCGCCGCCTGGAGCGGCTGCTTGGCGGCGGAATTGCCGGTGGGGTTGATGCCGCTGCCGAGTACATTGCTCTTCTGGCCGCTGGGCAGGGTCTTGTAAAAGCTCAGCGGTGTTTCTGGCGCCGGTTGTGCCCCCGGTGCGGGTTGGGTTGTGCCGCCCGGTTGTTGCTGTCCCTGCCCCGAAGGCGTTGTTGCCGCCTGTTGCATGGCCGGCTGCGGAGGGGCTGCCGGTGGCTGGTGAGTCGCCTTGGGCGAGTTCTCCAGGCTCTGCTGCTCCATTGCGGCCTGGAACCCTTTTTTGGCGTAACGCTGCGACAGCATCCAGCCGCTACCGAATCCCACTGCCAGAGAAATTACTCCGGTAACCACAACCGCCAGCAGCAGCGGGTTGGAAGATTCTTTCCTGGTGCGGTGGCCGCCGGGCTGGGGGGATGTGTAGGACTTCTTGGGTTCGTTGTAGTCAATCCGCATGTGCCCTCCGTTACATCCGTTCAGGTGCCGATATGCCGAGGATCGCAAGGGCGTTCCTCAGGGTCTGGGCGGTACGCTTGAGAAGGTAAAGTCGCGCCGAAGTCAATACGGCATCGTCGGAAATTACGCGGTTCCTGTTGTAGAAACTGTGGAAGCAGCCGGCCAGCTCGGTCAGGTAGTAGGTCAGGCGGTGCGGCTCGAAATGCACGGCACAGTCATCGATCGTGTCCGGCAGCGCGTTCATCATCTTGATTAGCTGCAGCTCCTCCGCCGTGGTCAGCAGCGCCAGGTCGGCCGCGGCAGGATTCTCAGGCGCGCGGAAACCTTTCTCGGCGGCGTTCTCGAAGATGCTGCAGATGCGGGCATGGGCGTACTGGACGTAGTAGACCGGGTTTTCGTTGGTCTGCTGCTTGGCCAGGTCGATGTCGAATACCAGCTGGGCGTCGGGCTTGCGCATTATGAAGAAGAAACGGGTCGCATCGCGTCCGACCTCGTCGATCAGGTCACGCAGCGTGACATAGCTGCCGGCCCTCTTGGATATCTTGACCTCTTCACCGCCACGCATCACCGTGACCATCTGGTGCAGCACGTATTCCGGCCATCCTTTGGGTATGCCGATATCAAGCGCCTGAAGTCCGGCCCGGACGCGGGTGATGGTGCTGTGATGGTCGGCGCCCTGCTCGTTGATCACGCGGGTGAAGCCTCGTTCCCACTTGGCCTGGTGGTAGGCCACGTCCGGCACGAAATAGGTGTAGCCGCCATCGGCCTTGCGCATGACGCGGTCCTTGTCGTCGCCGAAGTCGGTGGTTTTAAGCCAGAGTGCGCCGTCCTGTTCGTAGGTGTGGCCGTTGGCGATCAGCTTGCCGACGACCGCCTCGACGCGTCCTTCGGTGTAGAGGCCCGATTCCAGGGTGTAGACATCGAAGCGCACATCGAAGGCGGCCAGGTCCAGGTCCTGTTCGCGGCGCAGCCATGCTACGGCAAATCCGCGGATCGCGTCCAGGTCGTCCGGGTTCCCGGAGGCGACCGTGTGCTGGTCGCTGGCTTCCACCGATTCGCGGGCCAGGTAGGCGCGGGCCACATCCTTGATGTATTCGCCCTGATAGCCGTCGGCCGGCCAGCGGGGATCATCCGGTTCGATCCCCAGGCAGCGCGACTGAACCGAAAGCGCCAGGTTGCTGATCTGGGCGCCGGCATCGTTGTAATAAAACTCGCGGGTCACGTCCCAGCCGGCTGCGTCCAGGATGCGGCAGAGCGTGTCGCCGATAGCGGCTCCGCGGCCATGGCCGATATGCAGCGGTCCGGTCGGGTTGGCGCTGACGAACTCAACCTGCACTTTTTTACCGCCGCCTGTCAGGGTGCGGCCGAATTCGCCACCTTGGGATTCGATCTCCAGCAGGCTGGCCTGCCATGCCCCGGCGGAGACAAAGAGGTTTATGAAACCCGGGCCGGCGATCTCAGTTTTGGCCAGCAGGCCGTTGCCGTTACCCAGGTGCCGGATCAGTATCTCGGCTACCTGGCGCGGCGCCTTGCGCTCGCCCTTGGCCATCTGCATCGCGATGTTGCAGGAAAAATCCCCGTGCTCCGGGTTGGCCGGGGTTCCTATGATGACTGCCGGAAGTTGGGTCGTACTCAATTCCTGGGAGGAGAGGGCGGCGTGCAGCGAGGATTGGATAAGTTCCGCTATTCTGTTTCGCATCATTTTGTTGGCTGTTCTTTCTGGTCGGTGGGTTTGCCCGCGTTCTCGTCAATGTCTTTAATGCTGACGTCGCGGCAGTAGTCGGGGCATCTGGCGCCCCCGTCGGGAACGCAGAAGCGTTTTGAGCAGTTTTCGCGCCAGGCGCAGACCGCACAGCTTTGTCGTGCCATGAGTAACCTCGAAAAGTCTGCCGCAGCGTCTTAAGGCGATGTGGCTAAACGGGATTTATTTCTTGTCTGATGGAAACTGGTAGATGACTTCGTTGCTTCGCACCAGGCCAAAGTCCTTGCGGGCGATGCTTTCGAGGTAGCGGCGGTCGGATTTGAGGGCAACGATCTCATACTTCAGTTTTTCATTTTCTACTTTGCTCTCGGCCAGGCGGGCCTCGATTTTGTTTTTATCATGTTTCAGCTCGAAAATCCGCAGCAGCCCCTTGTCACCGAAAACGGTGAAAAAGAGAATGAATGCCAGGCATCCGGCCGGGATGGCGTACATTCTTTTCTGCAGTGGGAATTTCAAGTGGTTACCCTTTTACTGATCTGGCCGCGAAATAAGCGGCGGTCCGTCCGAGACCGGTCTCAAGATCGACCAATGGCTTCCATCCCAGTTTTTCAGCAGCCAGGGCGATGTTTGGTTGGCGCTGCTTGGGATCGTCCTGGGGCAGCGGCTTAAAGACGATTTTAGACTGCGAGCCTGTTATTGTAATGATTTTCTCGGCAAACTCAAGAATTGTGTTTTCAACCGGGTTGCCCAGGTTCACCGGCCCGATAAAGCCGTCGCACTCCATCATGCGGATCATCCCCTCCACCAGGTCGTCCACATAGCAGAAAGAGCGGGTCTGCGAGCCGTTGCCGTAAACGGTGATGTCCTGATTGCCAAGCGCCTGCAGGATGAAGTTGGAGACCACCCGTCCGTCGTTTTCGGCCATGCGCGGGCCATAGGTGTTGAAGATGCGGATGATGCGGACGTCGACGCCGTTCTGGCGGTGATAGTCCATCATCAGTGTTTCCGCCACCCGTTTGCCCTCATCGTAGCAGCTGCGGATGCCGATCGGGTTGACGTTGCCCCAGTAGTCTTCGGTCTGGGGATGGATCTGCGGGTCGCCGTAAACCTCCGAGGTGGAGGCCTGCAGGATGCGGGCCTTGACCCGCTTGGCCATTCCCAGCATGTTGATCGTGCCCATCACGCTGGTCTTGACGGTCTTGACCGGGTTGTACTGGTAATGCACCGGCGAGGCGGGGCAGGCCAGGTTGTAGATGCGGTCCACCTCCAGCAGGATCGGCTCGACGATGTCATGGCGGATCAGCTCGAAACGGTGGTTGTCCATCAGGTGGATGATGTTGTCCCTGCTGCCGGTGAAGAAGTTGTCCAGGCAGATCACGTCGTGCCCCTGGCCGAGCAGGCGTTCGCAGAGGTGAGACCCGATGAAACCGGCTCCGCCGGTGACCAGAATGCGCATGTCTATTTTACCTCGCCGCAGATGCCGCCGCCGCAACGCCCCAGCGGGATGTAGCAGAAGCCGTTGGCGGCCATGCGGTCAGGTTTGTAAAGGTTGCGTCCATCCACGATTGTCGGGGAGCGTAGCGCCGACTTGATGCGCTCGAAGTCCGGGTTACGGTATTCGTTCCAGTCGGTGATGATCGCCAGAGCATCGGCTCCGTCCAGGATCGAATACTGGTTGGTGCTGTATTCGATCCGGTCGCCGAAGTGTTTTTTGGCCTCCTGGATCGCTTCCGGGTCATGGGCGCGCACGGTGGCGCCGGCCGCCAGCAGTCGTTCGATGATGGTCAGCGAAGGAGCTTCACGCATGTCGTCGGTGCGGGGCTTGAATGAAAGCCCCCAGCAGGCCACGGTGCGGCCGGTCAACGGTTTTTCCTCGTCGGGCGAGCTCAGTACCTTGATCAGCTTGTCGGCCAGAACCTCTTTCTGCAGTTCGTTTACTTCTTCCACCGCCTTCAGCAGCAGGAAGTCGTAGTTGCATTCCTCGGCGGTCTTGATCAGCGCCTTGACGTCCTTGGGGAAGCAGGAACCGCCGTAGCCGGGACCGGGGAAGAGGAAGTCGTAGCCGATGCGCGAGTCGGAGCCGATCCCCTCGCGTACCGCGGCCACATCGGCGCCCATCCGCTCGCACAGGCCGGCGATCTGGTTCATGAAAGAGATGCGGGTGGCCAGCATGGCATTGGCGGCATACTTGGTCATCTCGGCGCTGTGGATGTCCATCACGATCATGCGGTTCTGCTTGCGCATGAAGGGATCGTAGAGCTCCTTCATGATCTCGGCGGTGCGAACGTTATCGGTTCCGATCACGACCCGGTCCGGTTTCATGAAGTCGTCGATGGCGGCTCCTTCCTTGAGGAACTCCGGGTTGGAGACTACGTCGAACTCCAGCTCGATGCCACGGGCCGCCAGTTCTTCCTGTACTGCGATGCGCACCTTGCCGGCGGTGCCGACCGGAACGGTTGATTTGTCAACGATGATCTTGAAGCCGTTCATGGACCGTCCGATGTCGCGGGCCACGTTCAGTACGTATTTCAGGTCGGCGGAACCGTCCTCGCCGGGAGGGGTGCCTACGGCGATGAAGCAGACCAGTGATGCCTGAACCGCCTCGGCCATTTCTGTGGTGAAGGAGAGGCGCCCCTCGGCCTGGTTGCGCAGCACCATCTCTTTCAGGCCCGGTTCGTAGATCGGTATGATTCCCTGTTTGAGCCCTTCAATTTTAGCCTGATCAACGTCCACGGCGATAACACTGTTGCCGCTTTCGGCAAAGCAGGCTGCCGCCACCAGACCGACGTAGCCGGCGCCGAAGATACAAATTCTCATTCAATACTCCATTGGTGGAAATAATTTAACACTCTTATCACAATATCCACTTGAAATTCCAGCATATTCCTCATATTTCAACATCATTTTTCAGCTTCAGCGCCGTAGCGTAGGCCTCGCTTCGCGATACCCCAGTAATTTCAGCAGCTTTTTTGGCGGTATCCTTGAGCGAGAGCCGGCCATCGCGCATCAGCCCCAGCAGGGTTTCCTCCAGCGATTCCGCCTCCTGCGCAGGTTTTTCACCCGGTGCAACCAGAATGACCACCTCGCCGCGCACCTTGCCCTGATCCACAGATTCCAGAACTTCCGAGACGCTTCCACGGATCAGCTCTTCATAGATCTTGGTCAGTTCGCGGGCAACTACCACCTGGCGCTCCCCCAGCACTTCACGCATGTCCCGCAGGGTTTCCACCAGGCGGTGGGGGGCTTCGTAAAGCAGCAGCGTGCCGGGCAGGGCTGACATCTCCGCCAGGAACGAACGGCGCTTGCCCTGGCGTGACGGCGGGAACCCGGCAAAGGTGAATGTGTCGCTGGGCAGCCCGGAGGCCGACAGGGCCGCCACTGCTGCACAGGCGCCCGGGATCGGTATTACCGGGATTCCCTCCGCGACCGCGTCCCTAACCAGCTGGTAGCCGGGATCGGAAACACAGGGGGTCCCGGCGTCGGAGATCAGCGCCACGGATTTTCCCTGGCGCAGCGTGTTCAGGATGCGCTCCCCCTTGAACTGCTGGTTGTGGTCGAAATAGGAGGTCATGGATTTGGAGATGCCGAAATGGGACAGGAGCTTGAGCGAATGGCGGGTGTCCTCGGCCGCGATCAGGTCTACTTCACCCAGTATCCGTACGGCGCGGTAGGTCATGTCCTCCAGGTTGCCGATCGGAGTGGCGACTATGTATAGCGTGGCGGCGGCCATCAGCGTTGCGCCAGTGCCAGTTTCATGGCCAGCCCGGCAAAGATCGCCGCTGCGGCGCGATTGAGCACCCGCTGGGCAAAGGCGGATTGCCGGAAACGCTCTCCCAGTGTTCCGGCCAGGATGCTGATCAGGCCGAAGACAATGATCGTGGCGAAGATGAACACCCCTCCCAGCAGCGCCAGCTGCCATGACAGCCCCCCCCTGGCGGGGTCGGCGAACTGCGGCAGAAAGGCCAGGAAGAAGATCGATACCTTGGGGTTGCTGATGTTCATGACTATGCCCCGCCGGTAAAGGCTCCCGGCGCCCAGTTTCTCATGTGCCGCAGCCGGGCCGCCCGCGGTGCCGGCCCTGAAGGACTGCCAGGCCAGGTAGAGCAGGTATCCGGCTCCGGCAAACTTGAGCAGCGTGAAAGCCGCCGCCGATGCCTTGAAAACCGCCGCCAGTCCGAATGACACCGCCGCGGTATGGAACAGCAGCCCGGTGCAGAGCCCCAGCGTGACCAGCAGGCCGGCCTTGCGCCCATGCTGCGCCGACTGGGTCATCACGAACAGGTTGTCCGGGCCGGGGGAGAGCCCCAGCAGGATGGAAGTCGTAAAAAACATCAGCAGTATCTTGGGTTCGATCATCGTCGTCCTCAACCGGACAGGCCGGAAAAAATGTTAGCTATTCTATAGGTGCTGTAATCTCAGCTATAATGGTGTACAAGGAAACAGCTGTCAAGCGTGACTACTGAAACAACAAAGGAAATATCATGACCAGAATCACCCTCAATAAAAACGAGGACCGGCGCATCAAGTCCGGCCACCCCTGGGTGTTCAGCAACGAAATCCGCGAGGTTTCCGGCGAACGTACCGCCGGAGTCGCGGCCGAGCTGTACGACGCCAGCGGCGGTCTGATCGGCGTCGGGCACTACAACCCGCATTCGCTAATCGCCTTCCGGCTGGTTTCCCGTAAGAGGGAGGATATCGATTCGGTGGAGTTTTTCGAGCAGCGCATTGCCGCCGCACTGGCCCACCGCAGAAGCCTGTACCCGACTCTGGATACTTTCAGGGCGGTCTACGGTGAGAGCGATTTCCTGCCGGGACTGGTGGTGGATAAATACCGTGACTGCCTGTCGCTGCAGCTGCTTTCGGCCGGTATGGACAGCCGTCGCGAACAGATTGCGGCAGCGCTGCGGCGGCTGTTGGAACCGGCCGGGATCATCGCCCGCAACGATGTGGGGGTGCGAAACCTGGAAGGGCTGGACGAAAAGATCGAACTTTTGTGGGGCGAGATCCCGGAGACGGTAGAGATGGAAGAAAACGGGCTGCGTTTCGGGGTCAACCTGAGGGAAGGGCAGAAAACCGGCGGCTTCCTGGACCAGAAGCAGAATCACCTGCTCCTGCGCGAGATATGTTCCGGCAAAAACGTTCTGGACTGCTTCTGCTATACCGGCAGCTGGGCCGTGCATGCTGCCGCGTTCGGCGCCAGCTCGGCACTGGGTCTGGACATTTCGGCCCGGGCCGTGGCACTGGCGACCGGCAACGCCAGGCTTAACGGTGTTCAGGACCGGGCAGGTTTCGAGGAGTGCGATGCATTCGAGCGGCTGCGCTCGCTGCAGCAGGAGGGGCGGCGTTTCGATGTGGTGGTGATGGACCCGCCCGCCTTCGTCAAGAGCCGCAAGAATATTGCCGAAGCGACCAAGGGCTATCTGACCGTCAACCGCCGGGCACTGGAACTGCTGCAGCCGGGCGGTTACCTGATCACCTGCTCCTGTTCCTACCACATGGGTCGCGAGGCGTTTCGTGACATGCTGGCCCAGGCCGCCCGACTGGCGCGGCGCGAGGTGCGGCTGGTGCAGACCTGTTCCCAGGCCCCGGACCATCCGGTGCTGATGTCATTTCCCGAGTCGGAATACCTGAAGTGTTTCATGCTGCAGGTGGTCTGACATACCAAGGAGCCGAGCCATGATCAAAGGCAGTCAAATCCGTCATGCCGTTCATCCTGCAGACCGTATCTTCGTGGACCGCTGGTCGCCGCGCGCCATGTCGGGCGAGGAAATCCCGGACGAGCAGCTGATGACCCTGTTCGAGGCGGCCCGCTGGTCGCCGTCATCGATGAACAACCAGCCCTGGCGCATGCTCTACGCCACCCGCAGCAGCAGGTACTGGCCGCTCTTCTTCGATCTGCTGGTCGACTCCAACAAGGTCTGGTGCAGCAATGCCGCCGTACTTGTCGTGTTCGTTTCCAAGACCACCTTCGCAAGCGGCAAACCCTGCCGAACCCACTCCTACGACTGCGGTGCGGCCTGGATGAGCCTGGCTCTGCAGGGGAGCATGCTGGGGCTGGTGGTGCACGGCATGCAGGGCTTCGATTATGAACGCGCCCGGACCGAGCTGGAAATCCCCGATGATTATCAGGTCGAGGCCATGGCGGCCATCGGTCGTCCGGGCAGGGTCGAGGAGCTGCCGGAACAGCTGCGTTTACGTGAAACACCCAACGACCGGCGCGAGCTGCTCCAGAGCGTCTGTGAAGGCCAGTTTGCTCTGTGATGACGGGACAGGCATGACTTCCCGGACTTTTGTAATCGGTGATGTCCACGGTTGTTCCGCCACGTTGCGGCGACTGGTCGATGACCGGCTCCGTCCGGTCAGGGGAGACCGCATCTGCCTGCTGGGGGACCTGATCGACCGGGGGCCGGACAGCAGGGGGGTGCTGGATTACATCTTTGAGCTGCGGGAGCGCGGCCTGTCGGTCGACAGTGTTCGCGGCAACCACGAGGAGATGTTCCTGCAGGCCGGCGACGACCACTTCTGTCTGAGTCTTTGGAACGCCAACGGCGGCCAGCCCACGCTGGAAAGTTTCCAGGCCGACGGTCCCGGCGACATCCCTCGCCTGTATCGCGACTTCCTGGAATCGCTCCCGTTTTATGTCCTGCTGGACAATTTCGTCATCGTCCATGCCGGGCTCAATTTCGCCACCACCGACCCGTTTGAGGATACCAGCGCCATGCTCTGGACCCGCTCCGGCTATGTCGACCGGCAGCGCATCGGCGGCCGTCGCCTGATCTGCGGCCATACTCCGGTTTCACGCGCAATGCTGGAAGACTCGCTGAAATACAACAAGATCATGCTCGACAACGGCTGCGTTTTTGGCGGATTGCCGGAGATGGGCAGCCTGGCTGCGCTGGAGCTGAAGAGCATGAACGTGTTTTACCAGGAAAATATCGACCGCTGAATCTGGCAACATAAACATCCATTCCATTCACACCAGGTTACTGAAAATGAGACTTTTTTGCGTGTCATTCTGTGTGTTGTTTGTGCTGGCGGCCCCGGCGGCGGCGCTGGACCTGACCCTGTCCAGACAGGTGCTGGCGGAGATCAACCTGGCCCGCAGCGAACCGGCCGCCTATGCCGCTTTTCTGCGCGAGTTCCGCGGCAGTTTCCGGGGTAGCTCCTATCTGCTGCCGGGCGATACCATCCGCGTGCGTACCAGCGAGGGTATCAAGGCCGTGGACGAAGCGATCAGGTACCTTTCCCGCCAGAAGAAGCTGCCGCCGCTCTCCTGGTCGGACGGGCTCGCCGCGGCGGCGGCCGGTCTGGCGGAGGAACAGGGGTGTTCCGGCGATACCGGGCATGTCGGCAGGAAGAGCCGCGGCATGCGGGAGCGGATCGAACAGCACGGGCAATGGGAAAAAAGTATTGCCGAAAACATCGGCTATGGCCCAGAAGATCCCAGGAACATGGTCATGCAGCTGATCGTGGACGACGGTGTGCCGGGACGGGGGCATCGCAAGAACATTTTCGGTACTGAATTCAAAGTGGCCGGGGTGGCCTGTGGCCCCCATCCCCGTTTCAGAAGCATGTGCGTGATCGATTTTGCGGGAGGATTCAGTGAGTAAGTCTCGAACAGTACCTGTTGGAACCGCAAACGCCGGCTCAACCAGGCTCTTCAGGCTGGCCTGCGTTAGGGTTTGGCATGCTCAAGCCGTTGCATGAGCTGACGTGGCGGGTGCCGGGGAGCGCTGTCCCGGTATAATGAGTTTTGACAGGCTGAATATGTACTGGAAAAGGTGCGAATTGTGGTTTGATTTTTCTTTGCTTTAGCTGTTTGAAACTTTATCAGTTTTAACCCAATCGCCGTGACGGAGAACCCATGGACTACATAGCCGACCTGCATATTCATTCCCCCTATTCACGCGCCACCAGCCCGCAGAGCACCCTGGCCGGTCTGGCCGGCTGGGCGCGGGTCAAGGGAATCCAGGTGGTCGGCAGCGGTGATTTTACCCATCCCGGCTGGCTGCGCTGTCTGAAGGACCAGTTGGAGCCGGCCGAGCCGGGGCTGTTCCGGCTGAAGAACGAGTCGGCCGTTGTTTCGCCGCTGGCAGGCGTGACTCCGGCCACGGCGCCGGTGCGCTTCCTGCTTTCGGCCGAAATCAGCAGCATCTATAAGCGCCACGGCGTGGTGCGCAAGGTGCACAATCTTCTGTATGTGCCGGATTTCGACTCGGCTTTGCGGATCAATGCCCGGCTGGCCGGGATCGGCAATATCGTCTCCGATGGCAGGCCGATCCTGGGGCTGGACAGTCATGACCTGCTGGAAATCATGCTGGAGCTGGCGCCCGATGGCTTCCTGGTTCCGGCCCACATCTGGACCCCCTGGTTTTCCCTGTTCGGTTCCCGGTCGGGCTTTGACCGCATTGAGGATTGTTTCGGCGATCTGACGCCCCACGTTTTTGCCCTGGAAACCGGCCTCTCTTCCGATCCGGACATGAATCGCCTGGTTTCCGCCCTGGATCGCTTCAGCCTGATTTCCAATTCCGACTGCCACTCGCCGTCCAAATTGGGGCGCGAGGCCAACCTCTTCAGCACAGGGCTGGATTATTACTCCCTGCGCGAGGCCCTGCGCGGCAACCGAGGCGATACCTTCCGGGGTACTGTGGAGTTTTTTCCCGAAGAGGGAAAATACCACGCCGATGGCCACCGCAACTGCAACGTCTGCCTTGAACCGGCGGAGACGCGCCGCCTGGGGCTCCTCTGCCCGGTCTGTGGCAGGCCGCTGACAGTGGGAGTCTGCCACCGGGTCATGGAACTGGCCGACCGGGAGCAGCCGCTCTACCGCGCCGATTCGCCCAAGGTCTTCAGCCTGATACCGCTTCTCGAGCTGTTGTCAGAAATCATCGACGCCGGCCCGGCCAGCAAGGCGGTGATGGAACAGTATTGCCGCTCAATCGCACTTTTCGGCTCGGAATTCAATCTGCTGCTGCATGCCTCGCTGGACGAGATCTGCCATGAATCGACGATACTGGGAGAGGCTGTGGAACGGATGCGCAGCGGCCGGGTGATCCGCAAACCCGGTTTTGACGGTGAATATGGCGTGATCCGCGTCTTTGACGAGGGGGAGCTGGAAAAGCTGGCCGGCCATGGAGGCCTGTTCGGGGATGGCCCGCCGGCGCGTGCCCGGCGTAAAAAGAAGGCGGCCGCGCCGCTGGCGGAGTAAAAGCCAAAACCATTCTCACGCAACGACGCAACGACGCAACGAAAGGCTCTAACCAGAAGATATGAAGAGAATAGTTGGGTAGGATCAGATGGCTTCTTGATTTCCTCAATTTTTTGGTTTTATCGTTGCGTCGTCGCGTGAAATCCGGTACTTGATTTCTTCATGGAGGTTTACCCATGGGTAATTCATTCAGCGGTTTTACCCCGGAAAGTGTGGAGTTTTTAGAACGCCTGGCCGCCAATAACAACAAGGCCTGGTTCGAGGAGCACCGTGACGACTTCGAACAGTCCCTGATGGAACCGCTGAAAAACCTGGTCAGCGACCTCTCCGGGACGATGATGGCTATTGACCCTGAGCTGGTTACCATCCCGGCGGTGGATAAGACCATCTCCCGCATTTACCGCGATACCCGCTTTTCCCGCAACAAATCGCCCTACAAAACCTGCCTCTGGATCACATTCAAACGGCGGAGTCCGGACTGGAAAACCGCCCCCTGTTTCTTCTTCGAGATCAGTGCCGACGGTTATCGCTACGGCATGGGCTTCTACAGCGCCACCAGGGAAACCATGGACAGCCTGCGGCGCTTCATCGAAGCCAAGCCGGGCGAGTTCAGGAAGATCGTGTCAGACTTCGCCGGACAGGACACCTTTACCCTGGAGGGGGAACGCTACAAACGTTCCCTTAATCCGGCCCTGCCGGATGATCTGCAGCCGTGGCACGGCCGAAAGAATATCTACTTCATCTGCCAGCGTCCTTTGAATGGCAGGCTCTTTACCCGGGGGATCTGCGATGATCTGCGGGAGGGGTTTGGGCTGCTAAGGCCGATGTATGAATTGTTGTGGCGGGTGTGCGGGGGGGAGATTTTTCGAAATATGATGTGTTGACGTGACTTGGGTGGGATGTAATATGCTTCCTCATTGTTGGCGGTCAGCGGATTAATGTTCCGTGCGGAGTGCGGCAACGGTTTTTTCAAGGGCCATGAATCTGTTGTCTGACGCATTATGTCACACACTTGTGCTACCCTCTCCACCATGATCACTCTTCCCCTTGAACAGCGCCTGGAGATCCTGGCCGACAGCGCCAAGTACGATGTGTCCTGCTCCTCCGGCGGAACCAACCGCTCCGGAAAGGCCGGCGCCCTAGGCAATACAAGCTCCGGCGGCATCTGCCACAGCTGGACCGCCGACGGCCGCTGCATCTCGCTGCTGAAGATCCTCCTGACCAACGCCTGCATCTACGACTGCGCCTACTGCCTCAATCGCCGCTCCAACGACATCCCCCGCGCCGCCATGACCCCGGACGAGGTCGTGGAGCTGACCATGAACTTCTACCGCCGCAACTACATCGAAGGGTTGTTTCTCAGCACCGGCGTGATCCGTTCCGCCGACTACACCATGGAACAGTTGATCGCCGTGGCAAAGCGGTTGCGGGAAGTGGAGCGCTTCAACGGCTATATCCACCTCAAGCTGGTGCCGGGCGCCGATCCGCTGCTGATTGCGGAGGCCGGGCGCCATGCCGACCGGGTCAGCATCAATATCGAGCTCCCCAGCCGGCAGAGCCTGGCGCTGCTGGCGCCGGACAAGCCGCGCGAGTCGGTGATCAATCCGATGCGGCAGGTCAGCGGGCTGATCTTCGAATCAAAAGAAGCCCGACAGCATTCCCGCCGCGCGCCAGTTTTCGCGCCGGCCGGTCAGAGCACCCAGCTGATTGTCGGCGCCACGCCGGAGAGCGACCGCGAGATCATCACGCTGACGGAGGGACTCTACAAACGTTTGGAATTGAAGCGGGTCTACTATTCGGCCTTTATTCCGGTCTCGGCCGACAACCGCCTGCCGGCGCTGCCCACACCGCCGCTACTGCGCGAACACCGGCTGTATCAGGCCGACTGGCTGCTGCGTTTCTACGGTTTCAGTGCCCATGAACTGCTGGACGAAGATCGCCCCAATCTGGACATGCGTTTCGATCCCAAAAGCGACTGGGCCCTGCGGCATCTGGGACTGTTTCCGGTGGAGGTCAATCGTGCCGATTACGAGGTGCTGCTGAGGGTGCCTGGGATCGGGGTGCGCTCGGCTCAGCGCATCGTGCAGGCCCGTCGCGGCACACGCCTGGGGGAGGTGGAGTTGAAAAAGCTGGGGGTGGTGCTGAAGCGGGCCAGGTATTTCCTGACCGCAGGCGGCCGTTACCTGGGGGGCATCAGGCTGGACGGACCGCGTCTGATGGAGCGGATGCTGGCGCCGACCCGCCGTCCGGCACGGCTGGATCAGTTGGAGCTGTTTGCCGCGATACCGGATGCATCGGCGCTTACCGGGGAGTTGTGAAAGCAATCAGGCTATACGCGCCGGTAGACTTCTTTGCGATGACGGACGTAGTGGATTATGACGGTATGGTTTGAAAGGTCAAGTTCGTAGATGATGCGGTAATCTCCGATTCTCCGCCGCCAGGTTCGCTCAGTTCCGGAAAGTTTGCGGTCGGGAGGAACAGATGGTTCTTCTGCCAATTTATCGAATGCTTCAAACACATGGCGAACGACGGATGCAGGAAGTTTTCGCAAGTCTTTTTCAACAGATGGTTTTAACTGGATGTTAAACGGTGGCATGATCGGCAAGGCGCTTCTTCATCTCGTCGAACGAAATAAGGTATTCATCATGTCGTTCTGCAATCACGGTCAAGTCATGCAGGTCTTCCAGCAAGCGCTGGTATTCATTAATTGGAATGATGACGGCCTTTTTTCTGCCGGTACTACTGGTGATATACTGAGCTTGCGCAGGTTGCATGGTGTTCTCCTTCTCTCTTCAAGACGACGTAAAGCTACTTTAGCATAATTTCTGCTGTAACGTAAAAAAGTTTGGCAGAAAATCTGTGCCGGGGCATAAGTAGATGCTGATAAATTTAGCACTATAACTAGCCGATTGTACGGGATTTATTTTGAAATATGCTGTTGCTGACATACATGGATTTATCGGAGAAATGGCGTGACAATCTATCGCTATGACGGCAGCTTCGAAGGTTTTCTCTGCACCGTGGCCGACTGCCTGGAGGCGGGGGATGCCCAGCCGGAGTTCGCCGGTGGTGGCGACTGTCAGGCCGGCGGGCTCTTCACCGGCGACATGCGCGTGACAGTAACGGATCGGGCGAGTGCCGTGGAGTTCCGCAAACGCTTTGTAGAAAAGGTGTCGCGCGAGGCGTTCGCTACGGCACGCTACGCCTTCCATAGCCGCAAGGAGGGGATTGAGCTGCTGCTGTGGCGTTATCTCGGGTTGGGCCTGCAGGTGGGTGGGCGCTTGTGTCTGATGCTGGCGGAGGAACCGGTGCATTCGGTCAACCGCATTGCGAGGCAGGTGTCGCATGAAACCCATAAGTACAAGGGGTTTGTGCGCTTCCGCGAAGTAGAGTCCGGATTTCTGTACACGCAGATTGAACCGCAGGCTGATATCCTGATTTTTATCGCTCCGCACTTTGTCGAACGGGTCGGCGACCGTCCCTGGATGATTCACAACTTGCAGCGTAATCAGGCCGCGTTGTATGATCTGAAATCATGGCGTTTGATCAGGGATGTCGAGCTGACCTCAGAACCGGCCCTCACTGCAACAGAACACGACTATGCCGCCCTGTGGCAGCGCTATTTCCAGCGTCACGCCATCGCAGAACGGCATAATCCAAAACTGCAGCAGAAGCATGTTCCGCTGCGCTATAGAAAACATCTGACCGAATTTACAACCCGGTGATCTCCCGCTCCTTCGGGTATTCCACAATAATCCCGAAGGTCAGTTCCTTTTTCTCTCCCGGTTGCAATGCCGCTTTCCAGACGATCGTGCCGTCATCCTTGACCTGTTCCGGTTTGAGCGAGGGGTCATCCAGCGAGACCTTGATTTCCGCATCGGCGGCCAGCGGCAGCTGGTCCAGCAGCGTCAGCGTCAGGGCTTCCCTGCGGTAGCTTTGCAGTTGTATGCGATAGCGGTAGGCGACCCTGTTTTTGCCGAACAGGCCGGCCTCGCGGTGCTGCTTCAGCTCTTCGCGCTTTACCGTCAGCTGGTCGTCGGTGCCGAAAAACAGGTCGAACTTCTCTCCGGAGGCCACCTTCTTCAGCTGCGAACTGCCGGTGTAGCTGTTGCCGACAAAGGTGTTGACCTGTCCCGGCAGGAGCGGCCAGTCGGCCTTGTTGATGATCTCCGATTTTAGGAATACGTGCGGCGACAGTTTCGGCAGCGCCAGGTATTCGATGCTGACCGGCAGCTGTTCGATGGCGATGATGCTGCCGTGGCGGGCGCCGTCGGCAGGTATGTCGAGCGGGCGGGGGACGTGGAAGGCCACCGAGGAGTGCTCGTCGCTGACCTGCGCGGTTTCAAAGGCGACCGGCATCGCCTCCGGCGGAGCCACGGCGTCGGCGCTTTCCATCTGCAGGCGCGCCGCCTTGGATTTGGCGGGAGCGGCGCTGGCTACATACATTTCCGCCCGCATGGCCGGTTGCGGCCTGTAGAATGATATCTGCCAGGGGCGCAGTTCCGGCGGTGCGCCACCCAGTGCCGGGCGGGCGGTGGAGAGGGTCAGGTCCACGTTGTCCCACGCCTCCCCGGTCTGCTGGCGCACCATGGCCCGGAAGGTCAGTTCGGCGGTTTTGGCATCGGCGGCCAGGCGCACATCATAGGCCGGTTCCCAGCCCGCCCCGGGAGTGATCGATGCCAGCTCGAATGTCAGGTTCCCTTCGCGCGCGACCTCGACCATCACCTCGACACTCTTTGCCTCCCTGCGGCCCGAACCGGTCGCCTGTTCCCTCTGGCGGCGCAGCGCGTCGATCTTGTCCCGGAGGCTCTTCTTTTCGATCTCGATCTCCCGGCTCTGCTCCTCGGCTTTGGTAACACCGGCACCGACAAAACTGGAAGCGTCCAGCAGTTCCGCCGAGGTGGGGCGGCCGATGGCCAGCTCCTTGGAGATGCGCTCGCCCCAGGCCACCCGGATCGATTCCAGGAAGGACTTCTGCGAGGAGATACCGGCCTTCTTCGCATCCAGCAGGCCCGCACGCCGCTCCAGCCCGCGAATCTCCTCGTCCAGTTCCTTGACCTGTTTCTCGCCGCTCTGTTCCAGGAAGACCCTGCTGATTTCAAGCCCGGCTATCGTTGCCACCGCGGTGCCCTTGGCGCTGACCCGCACCGAATCATCCATGATCAGCTCCGGCAGGTTTTCGAAGGCGATCAGGTGGCTGCCCGGTTTCAGGTTGAGGGTGGCGCTGCGGGTGGTCAGGGCGCGGTCGGAGTAGACCGTGACAGCGGTGATGCGGGCGGAGGCCGGTATCCGCTTCAAATCGGCGGAAACGGCCAGTGTGGGGAGCAGCAGGAGTGTCAGCAGGAATACGAAGCGCAGGATCTTCATGGCGGTGCTCCTTTTAATTTATCTTTGAAACGGCGGTTTCTCACTCAAAGTCGCTCCAAAATCAGGCGCTTTCAAGCGAAGCTCTCCAGGGAAGTCGAGTTCCTGCAAACATAATCGCCTTAACCAAACAGGTGAAAGGCTATAGTCTGACAACTGGTTGGTTCTACTTTGCGTTCTTGGCGAGCTTTGCGTGAGACTGCATTATGTCCAGGTTTATCTGCGCCCTTTCGACGGTGGACGCGGCGTGTCTCCGCTCCTTTTCCCGCCTGCCGGACGTCCGCTTTTCGGTGTCCGTCCGGCCGGCGCTGGGCGTTCGCTTCTGGCGGCATCCCTGGAAGTGGCCGGGCGCGCGGGCCTGGCTGATTCTCTGGCAGCCGAAGAGCGCCCGGTTTTGGCGGATTCGTTGGCTGCCGCCGGCCGGCTGCTTCCGACGTGGACTTTTGCACCGGCCGGACGCGCTTTACCGCCGTCATTGCCGGCCGCTGCCGGACGTGCGGCGCCCTGGGGTTTTCTGCGGACAGTGGTAGAGGGGGTGCGCTCTTTCTGCGGCTTGGCAATGCTGACCACGATGCAGCGGTCGATCAGGTATGTGCCGTCCAGCGTTTCGACCACCTCGTTGAGATTGACCTCGGAGAGCATCCGCACGTAGGCGCAACGCTTGAACTCACCGGTTTGCTGGTCGACGATCAGGTGTACCGACGTAACCGGCCCCATCAGTGAAAACAGTTTGCGCAGGTCCTCTTCGGTGGCCTGCTCTGAAATGTGTCCTACGTAAAGCTCTTTGGCCATAAAAAATTTTCCTTTATCTGGTTATTTCTTTTCCCTGTGTATGGCGAACGGTCCCCAGGACTGGTCGATCGACATCAGCTCCAGCGTGTTGACGTTGACATGCGCTGGCTGGCTGACAACCCAGCGGACGGTTTCGGCGATGTCCTCGGCGGTCAACGGCTCGGTTCCTCTGTAAACCCCGGCGGCCTGCTCGTCATCCCCCTTGAAGCGGACCCTGGAGAACTCGGTTTCGGCCATGCCGGGCTGGATGCAGCTGACGCGTACCCTCGTTCCGATCAGGTCGGAGCGCAGGTTGCGGGAAAACTGTGTTACGAAGGCTTTGGTGCCGCCGTAGACGTTGCCTCCAGGATAGGGCCAGGCCCCGGCCGTGGAGCTGATGTTGACTATATGTCCCCGGTTGCGGGCCACCATGCCCGGGAGCACCATGCGGGTGCAGTACATCAGCCCCTTGATGTTGGTGTCCACCATCGTGTCCCAGTCGTCCAGGTCCGTCTGGTGGGCCGGTTCCAGCCCCAGCGCCAGACCGGCGTTGTTGATCAGGATGTCGATGGCGCGGAAGCGTTCCGGCAGCGATTCAATCGCTCCACTGACCGCCTCGCGATCCCGAACGTCCAGCGGGATGATCTGTATCTCGGCGGTTGTGCCGAGTTCGTCCTGCAGTCTCAGCAGCGGATCGACCCGGCGGGCTGTCAGGATCAGGCGCGAGCCGTTTGTAGCAAAGATGCGGGCACAGGCCGCACCGAAACCGGAAGATGCGCCGGTTATCAGGATTGTTTTGCCGTCCATATGGTTGCTTCCTTGAAGTCGGGTTTATTGCCAGATGAGGACGCGGCGCCCTCAGTGGCAGGATGATTTAATGGCCGTAAGCACCTGCTCCCGCTCAATGCCCCGCTCCGCGCACAGGCCGAGCAGCTCTTCCGGCAGCGGGGCGCAGATCGTCAGCGGGCCGGCTTCCGGCCGGACCAGTACGGTGCGGAACGAGTGCAGCGCAAAACCGGACAGTGCCGGAAAATTCCCGCCGCCATAGCGTTTGTCTGCTACGACCGGATGGCCGATCATCGAGAGATGGCGGCGGATCTGGTGCATCCGGCCGCTGATCGGCGTGACCGCCAATAGCGCGCAGGAATCCCCACGAACGATGGTGCGGAATGCGGTTTCAGATTCCTTGTCATCCAGCGGTTCGTCGATCGTACCGCTGTCGTCCGGTTGTCCCGCCACCAGCGCCAGGTAGAGTTTGTCCAGGCCGCATTCCTTTACCTGGCGTCCGTAGATTCCGGCCGAGCTTGAGCTCTTGGCCATGATCACCGTGCCGGAGGTGCCGCGGTCCAGGCGGTTGACCGGATAGAGCTTGCAGGGGGTGCCGCGGCCGTTCAGGTAGGATTGCCCGAACTCGACCAGGTTCTCCTCGATTTCCGCGGTGCGGTGCATCGGCAGGCCGGCCGGCTTGTTGACGATCACGATCTGGTCGTCTTCGTAGAGGATGTCAAGCGCAGGTCTGGCGGATGAGAGATGGCCGGTAGTGGCGCCGCTCTCCTTGAGGGTGACTGTGTCGTGCAGCGCCAGCAGCGTATCGTGGTGTGCGGCAGCGCCGTTCAGCCTGGCGGCGCCGCTCTTGATCAGCTTGCGTGAATAGCCGGGAGGCGCGCCCGGCATCAGCGTCCGCAGGAAGCTCTCCAGGCGCCGGTAATGGTCGTGTGGTGCGATGACAAAGGTCAGCATGATGTTTTCAGTGGTGGATCAGTTGAGGGATATTCCGCGATCGCGCATCAGATTTTTGAGCGAACGATCGTAACTTTTTTCTCCGGCCGGGGTAAACATGCAGCCGGTGGCTTCGCCGTTCTCACGATGGAAGGCTACGCACTGGCAGCAGTTGCCGCGTCGGCTGCAGGCTGGGGTATAGGTGCATTTGCAATCTTCTCCGGTTCTGGTGCAAGACATGGCTGGTCTCCTGGTTGGTTTTGTGCGGCTCCGCTCAGGGAACGGGCAATCGTGTGGTTGAGTCCGTACGGACCGGCTAAACCACCAGCCGGTCGTCCTTGTAGCCGGCGTTGACTTCCAGCGCCTCGTTCATCGAGCGGATGGCTACTTCCAGCTGGCTGTCGTCCGGTTCGCGGGTGGTCAGGCGCTGCAGGGCCAGGCCGGGTGCGATGACCATCCTTACCAGCGGATGGTTGTCGTGTGTGGCGCTCCATTTCAAAAACTCATAGGAGATGCCGGCGATCATCGGCAGCAGGAAAATGCGCGAACCGGCCTTGAGGTAGAACGGCCACAGCTTGGGTATCAGCGAGAATACGGCAATGCTGACCAGCATCACGATCAGCAGAAAACTGGTGCCGCAGCGCGGATGCAGGCGGCTGTAGCGGCGCACGTTTTCGACCGTCAGTTCCTCGCCGGCCTCGAAGGCAAAAATCGATTTATGCTCGGCGCCATGGTACTGGAAAACGCGCTGGATATCGTTCATGCGTGAAATGGCCCAGATGTAGGCCAGAAATACGATTACCCGGATCACACCGTCCACCAGGTTGAAGATGATGTTATTGTCGCCGATTACCGGGGTCATCAGCTTGGTCAGGTAGAGCGGGAACAGGAAAAACAGGCAGATGCCAAAGCCGAACGCAACTGTCATGGTGCCGGCCATTGCCCAGGAAGACAGTTCGCCGCCCCCCTCCTTGATCCCTTCCTTGTCCTTCTCCTCTTCGGTCATGGCTTCGTTGGCGGAGAAGTTGAGGGCCTTGATGCCGATGATCAGCGAGGTGAACAGCGCCACCGCTCCCCTGATGATCGGGAGCTTGACGATTGGAAATCGTTCCGAGAGCGGTATGGCCAGCTCGGTTTTGACTACGATCTCTCCGTCGGGTCGCCGGACCGCAATGGCAACCGCGCGCGGAGCCCGCATCATCACTCCTTCAATAACCGCCTGGCCGCCAACGTGTATCTTTTCCATGGATTCCTTTCAAAACGTCAAAGCAACAATTTCAGCCGTTGCTGGATGAATGCAATAGAAGACGCCGCTACTCCAGATTCTTGTAAAACTCGCGCACTTCCTGGGTCTGTCCGCAACAGAACCTGCCTTCCGGGCAGGGGCCGACCACGCAACCGGGACCGGCATCACGGAAGATTACCGGCGCCACCTGTTTCACCAGCCGCAGCATTTCGACGCTCATCTGGCGGATTTCCCACTGGGCCCTCTGGCAGCAGCGCAGCGCGAAGAAGTGCAGCAGCTCGCGGGCGTTCATGGTCATGATGATCTTGGTTTCCGCGGCGTTTGGCAGTATATAGCGGGCATCTTCGGCCGGTATCCCCATCTCCACCAGCTGGGCATAGGCCTTGTGGACGGTTTCGGACATGAAGGCGAATATCTGGCGCGCCTCGGGGTTCGCGGCGATCGTGTCCGGCATGATCGAGGTGAACTCCTCCTTGTGCGAAACGTAACGCTGCGATTGCTGCGAGAACGAAGCTATCCTGTGGCGCACCAGCTGGTGCGTGGTTACCCGGGAGATTCCCTCGATGCCGAAGGTAAAGGAGGCGTGTTCCAGTACCGAGTGGTGTCCCAGCGACATGATCTTTTCCAGGAAGGATTCGATGTCGGAGTCAGCCAGTTTTTCACGCAGGTCGTTGATGGATGATGGCGAATAGCACAGCCGGGCTGCCAGGGCCACGGTACGCTCGGGGTTGGGGGTGTGTTCTATCAGTGTCACGTTGTTCATAGTGTCCTGGCGCGAGCCATGTTCAGGAATAATGCCGTGTTGTTCTGAAACAGGAACGCTCTGAATTTGAGAATGTGAAGATGTAAAAAAAGGGGATTTGCCTCGCGACAAAGCCCCTTAGTGTGTCTGTGCAACGACAGGTCAGATCTGGCCGTAACGCTTTTTGAAACGCTCAACACGACCGGCGGTGTCGATCAGTTTCTGCTTGCCGGTGTAGAAAGGATGACAGGCCGAGCAGATCTCGGTATTGATTTCCTTCTTGGTGGAGCGTGTCTGGAAAGTGTTACCGCAAATGCAGCTAACGGTTACCTCGGAATACAGTGGGTGAATACCTTCTTTCATCTCTTCCTCCTTCAGTCTTGCTTTACAGCGTTAAGTTTATCCGATATGAGCAGCAAATTGTAATCGTAACGATTCAGACAGATTTATGCAACCATTTTTTAGCTATTTCGACATCGAGTCCAGAAAATTCTGGTTGGTCTTGGCTTCGGACAGCTTGTCCAGCAGGAATTCCATGCTGTCCACCACGTTCATCGGGTGGATCACCTTGCGCAGGATCCAGATCCGGTTGAGGGAGTTTTTCTCGATCAGCAGCTCTTCCTTGCGGGTGCCGGACTTGTTGATGTCAATGGCCGGGAAGGTCCTTTTTTCAACCAGCTTGCGGTCCAGGTGCAGTTCCATGTTGCCGGTGCCCTTGAACTCCTCGAAAATCACCTCGTCCATCTTGCTGCCGGTGTCAACCAGCGCGGTGGCGATGATTGTCAGCGATCCCCCCTCTTCGATGTTGCGGGCGGCGCCGAAAAAGCGCTTCGGTTTCTGCAGGGCATTGGCATCCACGCCGCCGGTCAGGATCTTGCCGGATGGAGGCAGGACCGTGTTGTAGGCGCGGGCCAGGCGGGTGATCGAGTCCAGCAGGATCACCACATCCTTTTTGTGTTCGACCAGGCGCTTGGCTTTCTCGATCACCATCTCTGCCACCTGGACGTGGCGGGTGGCCGGCTCGTCAAAGGTGGAAGAGACTACTTCGCCGTTAACCGAGCGCTGCATGTCGGTCACCTCCTCCGGGCGCTCGTCGATCAGTAGCACGATCAGGTATACTTCGGGGTGGTTGGCCGCAATCGAGTTGGCGATGTTCTGGATCAGCACCGTTTTGCCGGTGCGGGGCGGAGCAACAATCAGCCCGCGTTGCCCCTTGCCGATCGGAGCTACCAGTTCGATCACGCGCATCGGCATGTTGTCGGGGGTTGTCTCCAGCGTCAGCTTTTCCTGCGGGTAGAGCGGAGTCAGGTTGTCGAACAGTATCTTGTCGCGGGCGACTTCGGGAGGTTCGTGGTTGACCGATTCCACCTTCAGCAGCGCAAAGTAGCGCTCGCCTTCCTTGGGCGGACGTATCTGTCCTGAAACGGTGTCGCCGGTGCGCAGGTTGAAACGCCGGATCTGGCTGGGGGAAACGTAAATGTCGTCTGGACCCGGCAGGTAGTTATAGTCGGTGGCTCTCAGGAAACCGAACCCGTCCTGCAGGGTTTCAAGAACGCCTTCACCGAAAATCGAGCCGTTCTGTTCGGTCTGGGCATTGAGGATGGCAAAAATCAGATCCTGTTTGCGCAGGCTGGATGCTCCCTCGATATTGAGATCCCTGGCAATGGTGTTGAGCTCACTGATTTTTTTGCCTTTAAGTTCCTGTAAATTCATCTGTTCTCCTGCGTGTGATCTTTCATGGTATTGGATTGCATCGTGATCCTGATAAGTATTTTAGGTGTAGTCCGCAAAAAGGGCCTTTAAGCAGGTATTTGTAGAGGAGTTTGCTGGAAATTTCCTACTCACTGGATGCTTATGGATTATTAAAGAGGTTTGTTAATGCAGCAAATTAAGAATGCTTAAGGGGTTTCCGCTTTGAAATTCAGGATAAATGCTTGAAGTAGTGTCAAAGTTACCTTTTGTTTCTTGGGCTTGTCAATAAAAAACATCATCTGCGAGTATTAAAAATTGCAAATGGTGGTTTATGTGTCCGGCTGCCGGCTCAGCAACTCGTTGATTACCACTCCCGCCATGGTCAGCCCGAAGATGGATGGCAGGTATGAAATGCTACCCAGGATCACGCGGCGGTTGTCGCAGCTGAACTGCTGATCGCCGCGGTTGGGGCAGATGCATTCGATGCCGCAGTGGCTGGCCGAGGGATTCAATTCTCGATGCTCTTCTATCGAGTACACCACCTGGACACCGCTGGTTATCCCGTTCTTGCGGAGTATCTTGCGCATGCTGCGTGCCATGCGGCAGTTGCGGGTGGCCGAGATGTCTCCGACCTGGATCTTGGTCGGATCGAGTTTGTTGGCGGCCCCCATGCTGGAGATGACCCGGATGCCCTGTTCGCGGCAGGTGGTAATCAGGGCGGCCTTGGCGGTGAAATGGTCGATGGCGTCCAGCACGTAATCCGGGCGGGTAGCCAGCAGCTCCGCGGCATTGTCGTCGGAGAAGAAGGCCTTGACCGGGCGGATTTCGGCATCCGGATTTATGTCGCGCAGGCGCGCGGCCATGACCTCCACCTTGGGCAGGCCGACGGTGCCGGAGAGGGCGTGGATCTGGCGGTTGACGTTGGTCAGGCAGATGTCGTCGAAATCCACCAGCGTAATCTTGCCGATGCCGGCCCTTCCCAGCGCTTCGGCGGCATAGCTGCCGACTCCGCCGATGCCGCAGATCATCACATGCCGGCCGGCCAGCCGTGAGAGCCCTTCCCTGCCGATCAGCAGTTCCGTGCGTGAGAAGCGGTGCAGGCTCATTTGCGATCATCCCTTCTGTCGTTCATCTGCGTTCCTTTCAAGCCCAGCAGCTCCCCTGCCAGATGTAGAATCTCAGTTTCCGGTATGTCGCAAACCGAGTAATCGGTTGCGTCCGGCTTGCGGAGGTTGGCCCGCGAAGCGGTCTTGATGACCCGGTTGATCTCTGTGGGGCAGATGCAGACCGGGGTGGCGCCGAAAAGAGTGATCGAAGGTATCCCGCAGCCCCAGGCGATGTGAGTCGGCCCCGAATCTCCGCCGATCACCAGATCGCTCCGCCCGACGGCCGCCTTGAGCTGGTTGAGGTTAAGCCGCGGCAGGACCCGGACGTTGGCGGCTTTATTCGCGATCAGCTCCGCGGTTTGAAGCTCCTGTTGATTGCCGTGGCAGATCAGGATGTTTCCGCCCAGCATCTCCGCCAGCCGGGCGAACTTTTCCGGCGGATAGTTCTTGTAAGCGGCGCTTGTCTCAGGCACGAAGATGATGTTTCTTTCCTGCCGTTCAAAATACCGGTCTGTGATGACGCGGTCCTCATCGCACCAGAACAGGAACGGCTCCGGACGGGAGAGGTCGGCCATACTGAAATCCAGTCCAAGGCTGCCGCAGGCCAGTGCCGCGTAACGGCTGGCGGCCGGCAGCTCCAGCGGAACCGGAATGCGGTGGTCGTAGAGCAGGCCGGCCAATGGCTCCTTCAGCATCTGCCGGGCGAATCCGTGGCGGGGGCCGCCCATGATGGCGGCTACGACCGCCGATTTCAGCAGGCCGTGCAGGTCTATCACCGCATCAAAAGCGCCGAAGGATGACAGGTGCCGGTATTCGTCAACCAGGGCGGCCAGCGACTTCTTTTTTTTCAAACTTTTCAGGTCAACCCGGACCACCTGGCGGATGTCAGGGTGGTGGTCGAGGATGTCTGCGAAGCGTTTGTCGGCGGCCCAGGTGATGTGGCAGTCGGGCAGGTGACGCCGGATGAGCTGCAGCGAGGCCATGCCGAGGATTATGTCACCCAGCGATGTGAGCCTGACAAAAGCGATTTTCATGACTTAAGCTTTTGAGCGGTACAGTTCAGGATTCAGTGAGGGGTCGTTATACATCTTGAACTGCTTGTAGAGCTTCATGGTTTTTTTCCCGCAGGCATAGTCGTCAAGCAGTTCCCCGAGTGCCCTGTACAGGTCGTAACGCTGCAGCTTCAGCACTGCCAGGCGGTGCAGCGACCGTTCGCGATGGTCGGAGTCGATGTCGTCCCTGCGGCTGTCCTCGTCCATGTGGTAGACTTTCAGCGACATGATCGAAATCCGGTCGACAATGCTTCCGGGTGTTTCGGAGTTGATCCGTTCCTCCGGTGACGCCGGGGCGGTTTTTGAAACTTCGGCCAGGATCGCCTCATCGAGTTTTTCAATCAGGTCGTTACGCTGCTGGTTCAGCTTGTCTATGGCGCGTTTGACGGTGGCGATGTCGCTGTCATCGACATCGGTGCGACGGGCCTTGTCCTCTTCGTGCCAGAGCAGGTGATTGCGCCAGGCCAGTTCCAGCGCCAGCGGATTGGCGGTTATCCCGGGAACGGCAAAAGAGGAAGGGTCCGTGTGCCAGAAGGTTATGCAGCGGTCAAATACGTCTTCGAGTCCGGTAAGGTTAAGGGTGCTCAGCATGATATTTCCTTTGTGTTCGTGAATTAGTCGATCAATTGTACCGTTGCGTCGAACAGCGCGTCCACGGAAATCGAGGCGCGGCACTCCTGGTCCCTGTCGCAGGAGGTGCGGTAGCAGGCCGCGCATTCCATGCCGGCCTGGATGGAACGGTGCTGCTTGCCGTGCGGTGCATAGGTGGCGGCACTGGTGGCGCGGTAATAGGAGACCGTGGGCGTTCCGACCGCGGCGGCCATGTAGACCGGTCCGGTGTCGCCACCGATTACCAGGTCCACCCTTTTCAGGACCGGGATCAGCTCCCTGATGCGCAACCAGGGCAGCAGGCGCACCGCATCGCCGACTTCGCCGATGATCTGCTCTCCCAGTGCCTTTTCGTCCGGGCTGCCCCAGTTGATCAGGATGGTTGAATCTTGATACCTGGCCGTGATTCTGCGGGCCAGCTCGACCCACCCTTGCGGATGCCACAGTTTCGTGTCCCAGGTGGTCCCTACCTGGAACACGAAAACCAGTCCGTCCGGCAGGCTGGCCAGATATCGGTCGGCAGCGGCCTCGTCCTCGACGGAGGAAACTATGTCACCGCTCAGTTCCATCTCGCGGTAATCCCTGCCGAAAAGGGCACTGATCACCCGCAGGTAGCGATCGGTCACGTTTTTGTCGATTGACCGGAACGGTATCTTGCGGGTGGTGAAAAGCGAGTTGACCTTTTCCTGCAATACCTCCCTGCTGAAGCCGATACGTTTGTCGGAACCGCTCAACCAGGCGATCAGGCCGCTCTTGAGATTGCCCTGAATGTCGAAAACCAGGTCGTAGGAGCGTTCACGCATGGATCTGTACAGAGATTTAAGGTCATTGCGCGTCTCCGGCGAGAAGGGCGCCTTGCGCCACTTCCTGGTCCTGACGACATGAATCCGGGCAATGCGGGGATTGTGCTCGATAACCGGGAGAAACGACTCTTCCACGACCCAGTCGATCTCGATGCCGGAAGAGACCTGGCACAGGTAGTCGATTACCGGCAGCGCGTGAATCACGTCGCCCAGGGAGGATGTCTTTATGATCAGAACTCGCATAATATCTCTATCAAGACGCTGGATTGGTACAGTTGAAAGCTTCGACTCCTGGAGGCGATACCTTGCGGATTACGTCCAGTGTCTCCTGAATGTTTCGTTGCATCGTAAAGGGCGCGGCGGTTTCGGCCGCCAACTCTCCCATCTGCCGCCGTCGGTCGGCATCTGTCAGGGCGCGCATGCATTCGGAGATGGCGGCGTCATCCAGCGGTTCCTGTACCACATAGCCGTTGACACCGTCACGGATAAGTTCCGCAACGCCGTTGAAAGCGCTGGTTATCACCGGCAGGCCGTGTGCCATCGCTTCCAGGGTCGCATTGCTGAAGGGGTCGTACAGGGTCGGGAAAACGAACAGGTCGCATCCCTGGTAGAACTGCTCCACATCCTTGCGTGGCCCGGTGAAGATCACCCGGTCATGGATTCCGAGTCGCTTTGCCAGGCCGCGATAAAAGGCTGCCTTGCCCTTGCCGACTATGAAGAGCCGGAACGGCACCGACAAGCGCGCTGCGGCGCGGATCGCGGCCGCAACCCCCTTGCGTTTGAAGCCGGACCCGACATACAGGAGCCGCAATTCGTCTCCCGGCCCGAACTCTTCCGCCATGGCCCGGCGGTAACCGGATTTGCTGTCCTGATCCGCGGATACCGGGTCGATGCCGTTGTAAACCACATGGATCCGGTTGGGATCGACACCGTAGAGCCGGACTATCTCCTCTTTGCCCCGCCTGGAGTTGGCAATGATCGCCTTCAGGTCCGGGTCGGTGAACATCCTGCGCTCCAGCCATACATAGGCAAGCTGCAACGGATTCAGCCAGGTCCAGGCCTTGTGCAATAGACCTTTTCCCTGGTTTTTAAGGATAAGCCATTGCCGGTGGCAGCCGTCCCCGGCACGGTAGATGTCCTGCCGGAGCGTGCGCTCCAGGCTGAAGACGACGTCGAAGTGTTCACGTTCAATAATGCTGCGGCAGCCCCTGGAAAAGGTCAGGGCCTTGAGCCAGCCCGGTTTTCCGATCACCGGCACCCGGTGGAGCGTCACGGCCTGTGTGCCGTCGGTGTCCCATTGCGCCGCCAGGATATGAACCCGGTGACCGGCTGCGGCCAGCCCTTCCACCAGGCGGGCCATGTAGCGTTCCGCTCCCCCGAAGGGGGTGTATTTCTGGCGTATCAGTGCGATCTTCATGGTTTTAACTGGCGAAATTGTTCAAGTCGAGCAGGTGCCGGTAGAAATCGATGGTGCGGTTGGCCATGATGGTGTCGGTGTGGTGCTCCAGCACATACTTGCGTGCCGCGCTGCCCAGGCTGCGGCTCAGTTCCTGATTTGCCAGCAGTTCGCAGATCCTGTCGGCAAAGGATTCGGGGCTGCCGGCCTCGGCAAAGAGACCTGTCTTGCGGTCTAGGATCAGGTCCGGAATGCCGCCTACCGCAGCCGCCACCACCGGTTTTTCCATGGCCATCGCCTGCGAGATCGACTGCGGAACACCTTCCATGTCGGATGTCAGCGCCACTACGTCGCTGGCGGCGAAGAGTTCCGGCACATCCTCGCGATGCCCCAGCATGAGCACATCCTGCTCCAGCCCCAGTTCGGTGATGATGCCGGAAACAAAATCCTTCATCGGACCGTCCCCTGCAATAATGAATTTTACACGGCCGAGGCGGTCCTTTATTATCCTGGCTGCTTTCAGGAACACGTCATGCCGCTTGATGCTGCGCAGGATTGCGACGATGGATACGACCTTCTCGTCAGCGTCTATGCCCAGCGATGAACGGACCGGTTGTGGATCCACACCGGGCGAAAAACGTTCCAGCGAGATACCGGTCGGAATCGAGACGATCCGGTCCGGTTCGATTCCATTGCGGTTGATCATGGCCTCGCGGACCGATTGCCCGGTCGTGATGATTCCATCGGCCATGCGGTGGATGAAGTTGAAGGGGTTGGTCGAGAGCGGGATTGCCAGGTGCCTGGTCCTGACCAGCAGGTCGGCGTGGGCAAGCTTCGCCGCAAATCCACCCGGCCAGCTGTCCTTGCCGCTGTGGGTGTTGACGACATTGATGCGGTGCTTTTTTATCAGCCGCACCAGGCTCCAAACCGCCTTGGGATCGTAGCCGCTGCGGATGCGCACTACTTCCATGGCAATGCCGGCCTCAACCGCCCTGGGAAGTATCCCGCTGCCCGGCTGACAGGCAATCACCACGTAGTGCCCCAGCTCCCGGATCTTGCGGCACTCCAGGATGATGCGCTGCTCCTGTCCCCCCCATCCTGACGACCACTCGGTGTGAAGTATCCGGAATCCTGGTTTATCGGCGTGTTGTTCTGTCATGCAACTCCTCGGATCTGTTTGTCGTCGTCAGCTTCAAACGGACGGCATTCAACTGCTCCACCGTATCAGCGGGGTGCCGTTCCGGATGCCTGCCCGACTGCTACAATCGTATCGGCAAAATCAACGTCAAAATATTTATGAAACGGCGCGGCGAAGTATAACCTGAACAGCCGCCTGAAAAACTGGTCATTGTAAGTGCGGCTCAATTCCGACAGTGAGAAGCCTGCTTCGAGCAGGATCGCCCCCATGTTCTGGTACTCATAGTGGGTGCGGTGGTCGCAATCGCACCAATAGCGGGAGGGGTGGTGCAGGTTCGGGGTCGTCATGATTATCCTGCCTCCGTCGGAGAGCAGCCCGCGCAGGTCGCGCAGCAGTTTCAGGCCGTCCTGAAAATCGAGATGCTCGATGACTTCAATCAGCGTAATTACGTCAAATTTTTCATCGATATCTGCAAGAGAGTAATAATCGTGTTGCTGGGTGCGATCGATGTCCATGGTCTTGTAGCTTATGGAAGGATTGTGCTTCTTGATCGACTCGCCTAGTTTTTTGGTGGAGGCCCCGACATCCAGAACCCGCGCCCCCTGGGTGATGTTTTCAAAGATGATGTCCGTGGGCCGCTTTCTAACCGGTAGCGAATAGACGGTCGGATAGCGTTTCCTTACGTCCTGACGCCGCAGGTAGAAGGCGCGCCAGCTGAATTGATCGGGTGCAATGTTGTTATCGCTCACGTAGTTTTCCTTATATTGTGACCACTGCCGAACATCTTACGGCAGTATCCGCTTTAGCAGGCCCTTGGCGAACCTGCGGGCAAACTTGGGGTATTTGCGGTAATCCGCGACGTTTCTCTGCCCCAGAAAAAAATACTTCAGCGCCTCCCGTGGCAGTCCGGCCTGAGCCGCCTGCAGCGCCAGGCCATGTCCTATGTTCGCATATGCCTCGGCCTTGAGCTCCGCAGGGGTGTATTTGCTGATGAAGTCGAGTTTCAATTTGCTGTGACGCGCAAAGTTAGCATGGAGATTGCTGCCGTGGATCCTGTATAGGAACAGCGGCCGGTCGACGTATCCGAAAGTGCCGCCATGCTCCACTAGGTCGCTAAAAAATCTGGTATTAAGGATCCAGTCATCGGCCAGCTCGGACTCGTCAAAACCACCAACTCTGGTCAGCAATCCTTTTCGCATCAGGGCGGTCTGCACAAAAAGCGGGTTGGTATTGGTGTAAAGAAACCGGAGGATGTCATCAGGAGTTCTTGACATCAACTCGCAAACCTCTTTGCCATGTACAGCCCCTGATATGTTGCCGTCCTGGAAACGCAGCCCGTTCCCATACACGATCTGCACCGACGGTTCGCTGGCGAAGATTTCGAGTTGGTGGCTGAAACGGTCATCGGTGAACAGGTCGTCGGAAGCGATGAAGGCAATCAATTCACCCCGGGCGCGTTGTATGGCCGTGTTGCAGGTGACGGACGGACCGGCGTTTTTCGCGTTTACAACCACCTCCATCGGGAGAGGGGAGCTGCTCTTCAGTTTCATCAGCAGCTCAACGGACGAGTCGGTGGAAGAATCGTCCACAACAATAATCTCGATGTTCCGGTAGGGTTGAGACCAGATGCTCCTGATCGTCTCCTCGATGAAGTGCGCATGATTATAGGAAGCGATCAGAACGCTTATCAGCGGTGCAATCGATGTCAAGGCGCTGGTCAGCATGCCTGGGGTGCCTCTTGGATGCAGTTGGTTATAAACAGTGAGTCTGCTGTCGGCAGATGCGGGCCGATCGGAAGGCTGATGACCTGATCCGCCATTTTTTCTGCAACAGGAAAGTCGCCCGGTCGCATTCCCAGGTCGGAGTAGGCCGGTTGCAGGTGCGGCGGGATCGGGTAGTGGATCATGGTTCCAATTCCCTGTCCGGCCAGTTGCTGCTGAAGCAGGTCGCGCTGGCTGCTGCCGACCACGTACAGGTGCCAGACCGGATCTGCCCATTCCGGCACGAACGGAAGCGTCAGGCCCGAATCCCGGAGTGTTTCTCCGTAGCAGGCGGCGATAGCGCTTCGGCGCGCGTTCCAGGCATCCAGGTGCCTCAGCTTGACGCGCAGGAAGGCGGCCTGCAGTTCGTCCAACCGCGAGTTGTAACCCTTCAGTTCGTTGTGGTACTTGATGCTGGAGCCATAGTTGCGCAGTACGCGGATACGACCGGCCAGGGTTTCGTCATCGGTTGTCACCGCTCCGCCGTCTCCCAGTGCCCCCAGGTTCTTTCCGGGGTAGAAGCTGAAGCCGGCCGCATCACCGAGTGAACCTGCACGACGCCCCTTATAACGCGCTCCGTGGGCCTGGGCCGCGTCTTCGATCACCCTCAGGTTGTGGCGGCGGGCAATCTCGATGATCGGGTCCATGTCGGCCGGCTGCCCGTAAAGGTGCACCGCGATGATGGCCCTGGTCCGGGGTGTAATGGCCGCTTCGATCCTGGCGCTGTCCAAGTTGAATGTTCTCCGGTCAGGTTCCACCGCTACCGGCGTTGCCCCGGCGTAGGATACTGCCAGCCAGGTGGCGATGTAGGTGTTGGAAGGGACAATTACCTCGTCGCCGGGTCCGATATCCATGGCCCTCAGGATCAGGTGCAGCGCTTCCAGGCCGTTTCCGACACCGATGCACTGCTTCGCGTCGCAGTAGTCGGCGAACTCTCTTTCAAAGGCATCCACCTCGCCGCCGAGTATGAACCAGCCCGACTGCATCACTCTGCGGTAGGCCTCGTCAAGTTCCGGCGCTAGTTCAAGGTAGGCGGCCTGCAAGTCAAGAAAGGGAATTTTCATGTTATATGGCCCTCGCCAGTTGTTTGAACTCCTGGTACTCCCTCAAGTAATCGCTTTCATCGTACACTTTCGATGCCAGCACCAGGCAGATGCCACCGGATGAGAAGTTGACCAGCTCGCGCCAGATCATGTTGGGCATGTACAGGCCGAAGTAGGGGCGGTTCAGGTGGACGACCTTCCTGTTGACACCGTCATCCAGCAGTACGTCAAAGCTGCCGCTGGCGGCCACGATCAGCTGCTGGAGATTCCTGTGGGCATGGCCGCCGCGAGTCTCCCCGCCCGGAATATCATACAGGTAGTAGATCCTGGCGATGTCAAACGGCACCTGGGTTTTGCTGTATACCGGAGTCAGGTTTCCGGACGGACTCTGGACGCGCGGCAACTCCATGACCGAACAGTTGAATACGCTGGACATTTTATCCCCTCACTTCTTTCAGGAAGTCGTCATGGTTGCGGATATAATCCGTTTCCGAGAAATCATCGGAAGCCATTACAAGACATAGCGAATTGGTCGAGAAGTTTACCAGCTCCCTCCAGTGGCGGCAAGGCACATACAGGCCGTAATACGAGCGGTTCAGTGAATAAGTC
Organism: Geobacteraceae bacterium; assembly: GCA_032469775.1. Lineage (GTDB taxonomy): Bacteria > Desulfobacterota > Desulfuromonadia > Geobacterales > Pseudopelobacteraceae > JACRCG01. The sequence continues at coordinate 34,745 of JAWDJY010000004.1, forward strand.
TGCTGTACTGAGCCGTTGTCGATCACAACATCAAAACTGCCCGAGACGGCGATGATGATCTCATTGTTGGAACGGTAGGCGTGGCCGCCACGGGTCTCGCCGCCAGGAACATCGTAGATCCAGTAGCAGCGATTGATCCGGAATGGTATGTGGCGGTCGCCTTCAATAAAGGTGAGATTACCGCGAGGATCTTCAATCTTGGGCAGATTTATAACGTGGCATTTCTCTAATGTCATTCGAATGCCTTCCTGTTAAGTGACGTAAACAGATAGTGTCTTCCTTGTCAAAAAAGTTTTATTTCGTAAAAGTCATGCACAACTGTACGGGCGCCAAACATTTCTTTCTGGTGGATGAGCCCTTCGTTTAAGTGTCTGCCTCCATCTTCAGTTGAAACGCCAAAACTGATAAAGGTGGAAGATGGATAGACGGAATTTATTAAGTTTTCAATAATAATGTCGAGTGCTCCCATCTCAAGTCCTGCATCATCATTGAACGTATACTGGAAATGAACACATGTGGGAAAGATAAAGGCGATAACTCCCGCCAGCATTGTGTCCCCAATGTATGAGGCATAGAGCTTTATGTTGTCAGGAAACCTTTGGGCTAGCAGACGCATCTCTCTCGCTGTATGGACAGGCTTCAAATTATGACGATTGAAGAGTACCTTCTCGCCTATTTTAAAAAAGGTATCAAAATCATCTGTTTGCTTGACGGTTAGCCCATGTTTCACTGCCTTTTTGATACAGCGACGTTTGTTCTCTGATATTTTTGGTCGATTGGAAGAAAATAGAATAGATGAAGCTTCTCGGCGACTAAGAATTGCATCAAAGCGAAACAAAGCATAAAGGTCTTCCTGGGCCGGTGCTTGATGCAGAAAATAAGGAACCGTCTTATAGACAATTTTTTTGACCCCATGCGAGCGTAGGAACTTAAGCAGTTCATCAAAAATATGTAGCATTTGGGAAGCCCGCATTTCCATTCCACTAACGATGCCGCCGTAGGTAAGGCCTCCATGGCTGGTCACTGTGTCACCATTGATGGATGCCGGCATAAGTGCAATTAACCTACCATCATCATGAAACATAACAGAATGATCGATGAAACGATCTGAATGGTATTCCATATAATCTCTGTGAAACATAAAGAGACCATTTTTGGAGGTTCGGATAAAATCATCCCAAGAGGAGCAGTAGGTAGGGCAATAGCGTGTGATAAGCATAAATTCTACCATGACTCCAGTATGGCGTAACCAAACCCGCTTTTGCCGAAATCGTTGCCATTATAAAACATATAGTATCTGTCCTTATAAGGAATGATAGCTGAGAAGCATATCATTTCTGAATCCCACCCCTCGTGACTTACATCAAAGCCGAGCTGATTGTCTTTTCTTGTCCACTTCCTGCCATCATGAGACTCTGCATAACCCAAGCGATACCCGAGCTTTTTGACCCGAACGGAATAGAACATACGATACATACCATCGGTTTTAATTACCCAGGGCCTGCCAAAGCCGTGTTCATCATGATTCTCAATGTCTATGCAGACCTCTCCGCAGTTACCCCACTTGATGCCGTCCTGTGACTCAAGGTATTTGATGACATATACCGGCATTTGCTTTCCTTCAATATCCTCCCAGGAGTTTCCGGCGACATACCACAATTTGTAGTTTCCGTTATCATTCACGCAGTATGGGCCGCAGCGGAAAAATCTTTCAGTGCTGGATCTGTCAAGAACCGGTACTTCGCTGTATTTTTGAAATGATGTACCCATGTCATTGCTTATTGCAAGACCGGTGAACAAACGATAGCGAATCTTTTGGCACAATTCGAATCCAACATAGTGCATAAGCATGGTGTTGTCTTGTGTCAGAGTGACACTGCATGCCACTGTGCCATTGTCGTCAAATGTTCCTGGTCTACCTGTGTCAACAAGAGGGGTTGATGAGACTCTCAAAATATTTTTGGGATCCTCTGCAGACACATCCACGCTGCCAACCCTTGCAATGCCGAATTGATCGCAGAATGAGACGAATATTCTGATGGTGCTGTTGTCGAGCATTATAGGTGTAGGAGTCATAGCACCGCAATTTGTCCAGGTATTGGGCTTGTCGGTGTTATAAATGAGCCCCCTTTTATTCCACTTCATATTGTCATTCCTTTTGTTTAAGGCGTGTAAACACTCTAGTCGTTACAGGCTACTCTATGACTGCATACGAACGGTCGGGGAGAAAACGGGAACGAAAAAGCCTAAAATTCATCGAGCAAAAGGCTTCGCGAAATGCAACTGTTTCACCGGGAAATTCCGGGCTGTTAAGCTCATCCATGGCAATGACTGAACCTTTTACCAAATATGGCTTGATCGCCTCAAGGCACTTAAGGGTGGGCTCATAGAGTTGCATGTCAAAATATGCCAGTGAAATGATGGTCTCGGGATGAGAATGAAGATATTCTCCAATGGTAATCGTAGCGTCCCCTTTGACGAGTTCGTACTTTTTTACATGTGACATGACATTTTCCTGTTGATGGTAGTCAAGCAGCGCCGAAAGATGTTCCAGATAATCTTCTGAAACAGCATACTGATTCAATGCCACTAGATCACAGGCCCCATCTTTTTCAGAGATTGACGGGTACCCTTCGTAGGTATCAAATCCGATGATTTTCCGAGTATAGTTGTATGGCTCGTATGCAGCCCGGAATGACTCAAACAGTGCCATATTCTGTCCCCACCAGACACCAAACTCCATAACTACACCAGGGATATTGATGACTTGCTGGTAGAGTTCATTGACATAAAGAAATTTTGCTACTACTGAACTTCTCATGTAGAGGCCAAGATTCACCAGAAGATGTTCTGGTGGAATTGGTGTTGTTTGATAAAGTTCGAGCAGTTTTTCTCTTGCGGTCTTCTGCTTTTCTGATGCCCGTGATTGCATCTTGTAATCAAGTTCGCTCATTAAAGTCGCTCCTTATAATTATATTTCCATTCCGCAGTTGTTACATAGCTGAAGCTGGTCTTGCCACAATCGTTAACATTGCATAATATTTAATAGTACCTGTTTGGTTTCTGCCATGGCTATTAAAGATCTCAATAAATCAGTCGCTTCTATTGCCATTTCACATTTCACTCCTTGATTCTGAAAAGCCTTAAGCTGCCTACCCGGGATGGTTCCGTGCCTGCGGCCTGATAGACCCTGCCTTCATCCGTATCCTTCTGGATCAGGGCGCCGGCCCCGATGAAGCAGTCCCTGGCAACATTGATGTTGTTGATAATGGTGCTGTTCACACCGAGAAAACAGTTTTCGCCGATATTGCAGTAACCGGACACAACAGCCTGGGAAGCGATGAAGCAATTGTCGCGGATAACCGTGTTGTGTCCGATGTGATTGCCGCTCCATAGCACAACATTGTTGCCGATGGTTACGAAAGGCTGGATGGTGTTGTCTTCGAATATGAAACAGTTCTCTCCGATTTTTGCGTTATGCCAGACAAAGGCGCGGGAACTGACGTAGCTGGCGCATCTATACCCCTTCTCCTTCGCTGCCCGGTACAGTTTGGTCCTGATCCTGTTCATCGAGGTGGAGCTTACCGCGACAAAGGCATCATACTCGGTTGGCGGATAAGCGCCGATCAGCTCCTCGAAAGGGACTACCGGCAGTCCGTAAAATTCGGTTGCGTCCAGATAGGCGCGTTCGACGCTGAAGCCGGCTACCGTGTATTCCGAGTCATGGGTGAAATATTCATAGGCTATGGCGGCAGTCTCGCCCGCACCGATTATCACCAGTTTTTTGTCACTCATCATTGACTCCTTACCGGATCCTCACTGGCACGGGACCCGTCACGCCGCCAGCAGCCGCTTTAAACTCTCTCCCAGCTTCGCCGCGACTACCTCGATCGAATATTCCCGTTCAACCAATTTGCGTCCCGCATTGCCGACTCGTTTAGCCAGTTCCGGAGAATCGATCAGCAGCCTGATTTTCCGGTAGTACTGCATGTCATCTTCCGCCAGCAGGCCGGTCTCACCTTCACGGATCACCTGGCGGTTGTAGCCCCAATCGGTTGCCACCACCGGAACCCCGGCGGCCATGTACTGCAGGGCCTTGTAGCTGCACTTGCCCTGGCTCCACTTGGTTTTGGGGAGCGGCATCAGCCCTGCATCGAACCTGGCGATCTCCTGTGCCTGTCCTTCCAGTGTCCACTGGATATTTACCACCGGCACACCTTCCATATATGCCGGTTTGTTAGAGATTACCCGCAGCTCCAGCGGATACTCACCGGCCAGCTTTCTGAGGGGTTCCGCGAGGTTCTCCAGATAGCGCAGATTACCGCCGCTGCCTACCCAGCCGATAACGAAGCGTTTATTGGCGGTCTGCCAGTTTTTGGCCGGAACCCCGGTCACCTCGACCGCCGAAGGCACTACGGAAATATTTTTCGTATACCTGGCGGCCTCTTCGGCAAGGAAAGGGGTGCCCGCCACGACGAGATCCGAGTTGGCCACGGTGCGGCTGAACCTGGCCAGCCTGGTACGGCTGACCGGTTCAGTTGCCTGGTCATCGCGTATGTACACCGCATCGTCAAAATCGTAGACGATGCGTTTGGATAACATCTTCAGCAGCTTGAAATCCGGAAATGAAAGCAGCTTCTTTTGCAGAACTACGGCGTCATATCCGGATAGTTGCCGGTAAAGATCAAGTTTGTCCTTGATGGAAGACGGATACTGCTGCGCGGTTATCACAAGCCCCTGTCCACTCAGTGAGGGAATCAGGTTCAACATGCGGATCCTGCTCGATGGCAGGCGGGCATCCTGGATCAGGATCAGTATCTTATTCATTTTGCAGCATCTGTATGAAAGTGGTGGTCACGTGATCGATCTCTTCAGCGTTGAAGTCGAGGCAATCGCTCTTCTTGCTTCCGTTGCAACCGTCACGATGGCATGGCACGCAGGCGCGTTCGGACTGCAGAACCAGGTGCCTGCCGGTTGACTGAATGCCCCGGGAGTTGCGGTAGGGATTTGCGTCCAGCCGGTTGTCCCACGGCCCCCAGGTTGTGACCGAACTCGGTCCGAAAACGGCCAGGACCGGCACATCCAGTGCCGCAGCCATGTGCATCGGCGCCGAGTCAACCCCGGCGAAGAATGATGCCCGTGATGTCAGTGCCCCCATCTCTTTGAGTGTCAATGCGCCGCTCAGGTCTACCGGAGAGGTGCGACAGGCCTGTTTCACCAGTTGCAGGTAGGCCAGTTCCTTGTCCACCGGCGCGGCGGTCAGAACCGCCGGGAGGCCGGACCTGTCAGCCAGCGTGTCGATCAGCAGCGCCGCAGCTGCGGGGGGCATGCATTTGAACATCCAGCGCGAGGTGAAATGGGCATGGAAATATCCGCCCGGCCTGATGCCGGCATCGGCCAGCATTCTGTCCACTTCTGCCAGCGCCTGCTCACGGAAATGGAATGAAACCATTTTGCCGGTAACCGGCACCCCGGCCGCTTCCAGCAGCTCCAGGTTCTGTTCAACCGTATGGGTGCCCTCGGCCGGGTAGGGGACGACCCGGTTGAAAACCCGGTCTTTCCCCCGGAATCCGCGCCCATAGGATTTGACTCCGACCTTGTAGCCCGCCCCGCTCAGTAATGCCACCACGGCTCCCCGGTCACCTTCGGTCAGGTTGATCACCAGGTCAAAGTGCTCGGCGCGCAGTTTCTTCAGCAGCTTCAGCTCATTGGCCAGGCGGGTTATCAACGGGGCACTCTTTATGGTGCGCTGGTAGACATGGACATGGTCGATCAGCGGGTTGTCGGTCAGCATCGCCTCGGTGCCGGAGTTGACCAGCGCGCAGATGCGGGCATCGGGGTAATATTCACGCAGGTTCGCAAAAACAGGGGCGGTGAGCAGCACATCTCCGATGTTTCTCATCTTGATTACGAGGACAGATTTGACTTTCCGTTTGTCGAGCAACTCTTTTATTCCCCTTGGGTGTCGCGGCGCAGCAGTTCCCTCGCCTTGGAGTATTTGGCGAAGGTGTAGATCGAGTAGAGCACCGAAAGCTGAAGGCCGTGGAAACCGTCCAGAAATCCCAGCTTCAGGGCATACATCTTGAAAAAGGTGAATAACGGTTTGCCCATGACCGCAGCAATGCCGGGGTGACGGCCGGATTTGACAAGCTCTTCCGCCGCCAGTGTCGAGTACCTGTTCATCCTTGCCAGATAGTCGCCGATTCCCTCATAGGTGTAATGCTTCAGGTTTCCCGGGAGCGTATCAGGCCGGCTGTCGGATTCCAGCGATTCATGTACGGCTCTTTCACTGAAGGAACATCTGCGCCGGTCATACAGGCGCGTGGTGTAATCGGGGTACCAGCCGCAGTGTCTGATCCAGCGACGGCCGAAATAGTTCTCCCGTGCCATGCGGAATGCCGTGGCGCCGCCGGTTTCGGCCCCGGAAATGGATCCGCGCAGTTCAGGGGTTACGCGTTCATCGGCATCGATGTTCAGGATCCAGTCGTTTGACGCCTGCCCGGCGGCAAAGTTCTTCTGCCTTCCGTAACCTTCCCACTGGTGATGGAAGAAGCGGACCCTGTGGTTGGCGCGGCAGATCTCTTCGGTTTTATCGCTGCTTCCGGAATCGACTACAATGATTTCATCGACAAAATCCAGGCTGGCCAGGCAGTCGGAAATATTGCGTTCCTCGTTGAGCGTGATTATGGTCGCCGAAATATTGATCATATTATCCGTGTTGAACCGTTTGAGACAGGTTAGTTCGCCTGGTATGGCTTGGCAATTATGGTACTGTCCGGGAAATTAAAGGATTGCGCGGAGGTGCACTTTAGTAAGCCGTATGAGCAAAACCGAAGATTGATACCACCAAGGCGGAAAAGAAACCATTCCTGTTATTAGCATTTCACGGAAATTGGTGCAATCAGGAAGTCGGTAATAAAGCGGTACTGCTCGTTCCTTACCAGTTCCAATACCCGCCTCATATCAATATTCATGTAGTCATGAACAATACGGTTGCGCAGACCAATGGCCGCGTTCCAAAGCGGCAGTTCTCCGGAGTTTACCGTGCCCTGTTCTACCAGAAGAAGAAAGCTGTCATAGGCTGATAGCGGCACCTGCATTTCTTTTGCCTTTAGCAGTTGTTTTGCCTTTCCAATGGCGTTTTCGACAAGCACCTGTATCGCATGCAGCACACCGTTTTGTTCGAGACGGGACAGCGTGCCTTCTGCAAGGAGGCGAATGCGGGCTTCATCCAGCAGAGCTGATTGCTCCCGGGCGATGAGCGCTGTTTCTGCCTGATACAGGTCAAGCCGCATAGGTTGACTCCCAATATTGTTCTTCAAGTTCCCGCCAGGTCCTCTGTAAAAAACGGTGCCAGGCAAGACTGTCACCACCCTTGAGCGGGCTACCTTCTTCAGCGACTACCGCCCGCATGGTAAGTCCGGCGGCGGGGAGATCAATCAGGTCAATTGCCTGTTCTGATACACCAAGTCTTCTGGCAAGGTTTCGGCGGAGTTGTTCGGTGTCTGCCAGCTGTTGGACAAAACTTATCCCGCGTTTCCACTGAATAGCGATATCCCAGTCGCTGTCCAGGCGAGCAGTGCCGGTTGCCCGGCTGCCAATAAGGATTGCCAGTTCAAGGTCTGCTATGGTTCCGAGTAATTCGGACAATTGTATGACAGTTTCAGAGATCACATTTGAAACGTCCGTTACAAGGCCGTTGGGAAATTGCTGAGTTATCATATTAACTTTTCCTCCGCATATATCCATTCTCATCCTAGTAAACGTTTCAGTTGAAACAATCAATACTAATTATTTTCCGGTATTTTGTCAATTTTACGTTTTGGCGCCATGGTTGCCATTTTCCTTGGCTGTTGATGTCAGAAACCAGCTGTAAGCATCGACAAGTCCTTCTTCCAGATCAATCCGGTGCTGCCAGCCAAGGCTGAGCAAGCGGGATGAGTCGGCCAGTTTTCTTGGGGTACCGTCAGGTTTTGTAGTATCGAAAACTATTTCTCCATCAAAACCGACCGTACGTTTGACGATTTCCGCCAGATCGGCGATGCTGACCTCCTGTCCAGAACCGACATTTATCAGGGCAGGTGCTTGTGGGTATGTCAGTAGAGATGAGTATATCTGCTCGGGTTGATTCATCAAAAATACACACGCTTCGGCCAGGTCGTCCACGTGCATGAATTCGCGCAACGGGGACCCGCTGCCCCATACCGTTACCGTTTCAGCCCCAGACTCTTTGGCTTCGTGAAATTTACGAATCAGTGCCGGCAGGACATGGGAGTTCGTGAGGTCAAAATTGTCATTTGGGCCGTAGAGGTTATTCGGCATGGCGCAAAGAAATCTTGTGCCATACTGTTCATTGTAGGATCGGCATTGGACAATGCCGGCAATCTTGGCAATGGCGTAGGCATCATTAGTCGGCTCAAGCGGTCCGGTCAGCAGGTATTCCTCTTTTATCGGCTGTGGCGCCAATTTCGGATAGATACAGGTGCTTCCAAGATACAGCAGTCGTTTTACTCCGAAGTTGCTGGCATTGTGGATGACATTGGTCTGAATCATCAGATTGTCATAGATGAACTCGCCTTTGCGGGTACTGTTAGCTATGATGCCTCCGACCTTGGCTGCAGCCAGAAATACGTATTCGGGGCGTTCGGTTGTGAAGAAATCTTCCACGGATTTCTGGGTACGCAGGTCCAGTTCAACGGAAGATCTCAATAACAGGTTTTCGAAACCTTCGGCCTTCAGCTTTTTGACAAGTGCTGAGCCAACCATACCACCATGTCCGGCGATGAATATTTTAGAAGTCTTATCCATGATTGCGTCTGGCACCATCTCTTCCTGTTAATAGTAATTGACCGTGATTCCCTGCTGTAACAATCAACCTTCCGACCGTTTTTCGCGTTCTGCCAGTTCAAGGTCGGCGTCGGTCATCATGTCGACGAGCTGGGTAAAGCTTGTTTTTAGTTCCCAACCAATCTCCCGCCTGGCTTTTGTAGAATCACCCAGCAGCAGGTCCACCTCCGCCGGCCGGAAATACTTGGGGTCAATCCGGATTACTACTTTGCCGGAGTGTCGGTCGATACCCTTTTCAGCCTCGCCGCTGCCTTGCCATTCCAGCGGCATGCCGAGCCGCTCGAAAACTTTTTCCGCGAAGGTGCGTACCATGTAAGTTTCGCCGGTGGCGATCACATAGTCCTCGGCTTTGTCCTGCTGCAGCATCAGCCACATCGCCTCAACGTAATCGCCGGCATAGCCCCAGTCTCGTTTGGCATCCAGGTTGCCCAGATAGAGGCAGTCCTGCATGCCAAGCTTGATGCGGGCTGCGGCGCGGGTGATCTTGCGGGTTACGAAGGTCTCGCCCCGTCGCGGTGATTCGTGATTGAAGAGGATGCCGTTGCAGGCGTACATTCCGTAGCTTTCGCGGTAGTTCATCGTGATATGGAAGGCGTAGGCTTTGGCGCAGGCATAGGGAGAACGGGGGTAGAAGGGGGTCGTTTCTTTTTGTGGTGTTTCCAATACCTTGCCGTACAGTTCGGAGGATGATGCTTGGTAGAACCTGGTGTTCAGGCCGGTTTCGCGGATTCCCTCCAGAATTCTGACCGCTCCCAGGGCGTCCACTTCAGCCGTGTATTCAGGGATGTCGAATGAGACCCTGACATGGCTCTGGGCACCCAGGTTGTAAATCTCGTCCGGCTGTATGTTGCGCAGCAGCATGTTGATCGAACTGGCGTCATTCAGGTCGCCGTAGTGCAGGAACATGCGCACATCCTTCTCGTGCGGATCGCGGTAGAGATGGTCGATGCGGCCGGTGTTGAAAGAGGATGAGCGGCGGATCATTCCGTGTACTTCGTACCCTTTTGACAGGAGCAGCTCCGCAAGGTAGGAGCCGTCCTGGCCGGTGATACCTGTAATGAGTGCCTTTTTCATATAGTCCTTTCAATAATTACTATGAGTTTTGATAATACAGGTTCTGCCTGTATCAAAGACATTGATTCCGAGGATAGCCAATATCAGCAGTTATAATACCGCTTATACCACTCCACGAATCTGCGAATACCGTCCTCTATTGAGGTGGCTGGACGGAAACCGACGTCATTCATAAGGTCATCGACATTGGCATAGGTGGCTGGCACGTCGCCGGCCTGGAGCGGCATGAGGTTCTTGACCGCCTGAATGCCGAGGCACTCTTCCAGCACTTCTATGAAGCGCATCAGCTCCACCGGCTGGTTGTTGCCGATATTGTAGATTTTGTAGGGGGCGAAACTGGTGCCGGGGTCCGGTACCGCACCGCTCCAGCCCGGGTCCGCTTGAGGCGTGCTGGCGGCAACCCGCGCCACTCCCTCGACGATGTCATCCACATAGGTGAAATCGCGCCGCATCCTGCCGTGGTTGAACACGTCGATCGGCCGGCCCTCAAGGATCGCCTTGGTGAACAGGAACAGGGCCATGTCCGGCCGCCCCCATGGCCCGTAAACGGTAAAGAAGCGCAGGCCGGTGGTGGGGAGCCCGTAGAGGCTGGAATAGGTGTGGGCCATCAGTTCATTGGCCTTCTTGGTTGCCGCGTACAGGGATACGGGGTGGTCCACGTTGTGATGGACCGAGAACGGCATGGTGGTGTTGGCGCCGTACACCGAGCTGGAAGAAGCGTAGACCAGGTGCTTGACGCCATGATGGCGGCACCCCTCCAGGATGTTGATGAAGCCGCTGATGTTGCTGTCGATGTAGGCGTAGGGGTTTGTCAGCGAATAACGCACCCCGGCCTGGGCCGCCAGGTTGACCACGGTGTCGAATTTTCCTGATTCGAAGAGCTGGTGCAGCTGTTCGCGCTCTTCGAGTCCCATCTTGACGAAGCTGAAATTCGGCAGCTGTTCCAGCTGGGCCAGCCGGTCGTATTTAAGCCGGACATCGTAGTAGTCGTTCAGGTTGTCCAGTCCGACAACCTGGTTGCCGTCGGCGATCAGCCGCCTGCTGAGATGGAAACCTATAAAACCGGCTGCGCCGGTAACCAGAATGCGTTTCATGTTTGGGACCTCTCCTGGGTGGAATTTGGACTGCCGGAATTTACAGCGGCCATGAGCCGGATGCTTGCCTCCACGACGTCATCGGCGGTGACCGCTGTCATGCACTCGTGGTCGGTGGGACACTCGCGCAGTTTGCAGGGGGCGCAGGGTACGTCCTTGCGGACGATGACCGCCCTGTCGGTGTAGGGCGAGGTCGTGGCATGGTCAGTGGAACCGAAGATCGCTGCCAGCGGCACGCCGAAAGCCGCTGCGATGTGCATCGGCCCCGAGTCGTTGGTGACGAAGAAATTGCAGCGTTTGATCAGCGCCAGAAGCTCCCGGACGGATGTCTTGCCAGCCAGGTTGAGGCCGCTGCCGGCAAGCCGCTGCTCGATTTCTGCCGCTATCCCGGTTTCGGTCGGACCGCCGAGGATTACTATTCTGGCTGACCATTCAGTCGCCAGCCTGCGGGCCACTTCGGCGAAGCGCTCAGGATACCAGCGTTTGGCTGAGCCGAAGGCCGCGCCCGGGTTGACGCCGATCAGCATGTCGCCGGCCGAAATTCCGTGGGCGGCCAGCCTTTCCGCGGCATCCCTGTCTTCCCCGGGAGTGGTGAATATGCCTGGTTTCTCCGTTCGCCCTGTAATGCCGAAGCTGCGCACCAGATCCAGGTAATAGCCGACTTCGTGGGTTATGGGCGCGTCCTTGGCCGGATGGTAGCGTCCGGTCAGCATGAAGCCGCGGCCGTCACTGCTCTTGCCGAGCCTTACCGGAATGCGGGCCAGCCACGGCACCAGCGCCGAGTCGAACGAGTTGGGCAGGATGATTGCGATTTCGAAGGATTCTTTCTGCAGTTCCCTTGCCAGCCGGAATCTGCCTGAAACTCCCTTGTGCCTCCCCTTGCGGTCGAACGTAATCACCCTGTCGACCCATTCGTGGCGGGAAAAGATCTCACCCACCATCGGGTTGGCCAGCACGGTGATCTCCGCCTGCGGAAAGTGCTGGCGGATCAGGGCGATGGCTGGAGTAGTCATGACCGCGTCTCCGACCCAGTTGACCGCCCGTATCAGGATGCGCCTGAAGCTGTCACCGTTATAAGCGCTCATCAATCACCTGCCGCTGATTCTGATCGCCTCGTCCGGCAGCAGGACCGGTATGTCGTCCCTGACCGGATAGAGCAGTCCGCAATCGATGCAGAGCAATCCGTTGTTGTTCTTGTCGAAGACCAGGTTCCCCTTGCAGACGGGGCAGGCCAGTTTGTCCATCAGTTCATTTTTGAGCATTGTCAGTTCCAGTCAGTATTCGGCGGCCAGCATGCCATAATCAGCGCTTGTTTTGAAGCAAATTGCGCAGGCACTCATGCAGCGGTGAGGGGTCGTCGATGACCAGCTCCAGTCGTGCCAGCATGATTGTGCCTCCTCTGTCGCGGGACAGCCCTCTGAGCTTGACCCCGTCTTTCTCGGTGGTTATCGCCACTTCCGCCCGGTGTTGGCGCATTGAGTCGAAGATAATGGACAGTTCGGATTCGTCATAGGTGGTGTGATCCTGGAATCGGATAGTGTGGAGCAGTTCGAAACCGAGTGAGCGCAACTCTTCGAAAAAGCCTGCCGGATCGGCGATGCCGGCAAACGCCAGAACCTTGCGCGGGGCAGGACAGGGCAGGGGCAGCGGATCTCCGCCAAGAAGCGGCTGCAGGTCGACGATACGGTGACGAGCGTTGCAGGCGGGAGTGCCTGCCGTTGCCGGATGGGCGGCAGCAACCTGCGGGCAGCGGGTGTGGATGATCAGGTCGGCTCTTTTTATGGCGCCGGCCGGTTCCCGCAGCAAGCCGGCCGGCAGTGTCCAGCCGTTGCCGAAGGGACGGGAATGGTCCAGCAGCAGGATGTTCAGGTCGCGCCGCAGTCGCAGGTGCTGGAAGCCGTCGTCGAGCAGAAAAACGTCCGGAGAGAGCTGGCGCATGGCCAGAAGACCGGCCGCATGGCGATCGCTGCCGATCACTACCATCAGGCCAGGAATCGTAGTGGCCAGTAAATACGGTTCGTCGCCGCACTCGGAGGGGCCCAGCATCACCGTGGCGCCGTCGCTGACCACTACGTTCTGTCCCTCCAGCGAGCCGCCGTAACCGCGTGAGAGCACCGCTACCCGATATCCCTGCTGCAGCAGGCGGGCAATGTGGGCGGTGACCGGCGTCTTGCCGGTGCCTCCGACGGTGATGTTGCCGATCGAGATCACCGGCCGTGGCAGACTGTTCGACTTCAGGATCCCGAGTTTGAAAAGACCGGCCCTGATGCGCTGGACAAGGGAGTATACCAGTGAAAATGGAGCCAGCAGCAGTATCAGCATGCGGTCGCCAGGCCCGGTGCGCCGCCCTTCGGCCAGGTTGCGCCAGTATGCGGAATAGGAGTCTTTCATAGGTAAGCGGAAATTATTTCCATGTGTTTCTGTGTGGCGCCGCCATTTTCAGCCATCATGCGAAGGCCGTTTTGCCCCAGCTGCCGTCTCCGGTCGCCATCAATGATCAGCTCCCGGCAGCGATCGACCAGCTGCGGTGGTGTTTCTATCCGGATGCCGGCATCATACCCCAGCACCAGGGTGGCAATCTCCCGGAAGTTGTCCATGTGTGGCCCGAACAGGCAGGGTATTCCCAGCGAAGCCGGTTCCAGCAGGTTGTGACCACCGGTCGGCACCAGGCTGCCGCCGACAAAGGCGATATCAGAAAGCGCATACAGGCTCATCATCTCACCAACCGTATCAACCAGCAGGGCGCCGCCTTTGGGGAGCGTTCCGGTTCCGTCCAGCGCTGTCCTCCTCCGGAACGGGATGCCGCCGCGCTCTAACAGTGCCGCCACTTCGCCGCTTCGTTCCGGGTGCCTCGGCACCAGTACCAGGAACAGGTCTGCGTGGCTATTGAACAGTTCACGGTAGGCGCTGATCAGGTGCTGTTCTTCGCCCGGATGGGTGCTGGCGGCCGTGATTACCGTCGCATCGTCAGCAATCGCGTAGCGCTTGCGCAAGACGCTCTTCTCATCAGCTGCGACTTCGCGGAACGGTATGTCGTACTTGAGGTTGCCGGCGGTGACCACCTGCCCGGCCGGCGCTCCGATTGCGGTAATGCGTTCACCGTCTGTACCGGTCTGCATGCAGAGCCGTGAAAACAGTTCCAGTGCATTGCGAAAGAACCAGCTGAAGCGGAGATAGCCGCGAAAAGAGCGGTCGGAGATCCTGCCGTTGGCCAGTATCACCGGTATCCCGCGGCGGCGGGCCTCGCGGGTGAAATTGGGCCAGATCTCGGTCTCCATGATCACCACCAGCGAGGGGGTGATCAGGTCCAGCACGCGGCGCACCGCCGGGAGAAAGTCAAATGGAAAGTAGATGCAGACATCGATTTCGGGAAACCCGGAGGCGACACCCCGGCCGGTTTCGGTAGTGTTGGAAACCAGGATAGCATGTCCTGGATAGCGGTTGCGCAACGCTTTCAGCAGCGGTCGGGCCGCGATCGACTCTCCCACCGAAACCGCATGAAGCCAGATTACCGGCCTGCCGGCGATCTTTTGCGCCACCGCGTCTGACGGGAAGCCGAAACGCTCGGCCAGCGCCGGCGGCCGGCCACGACTGACGGAACGGTAGAGATGGTAGATCAGTACCGGAACCAGCAGGAAAACAGAGATTATGTTGTAGCAGAGGTAGAACATGGTCACTCTACGTTCGCGGGCCGGTCGTCTCCCTGATCAAGCCGCATCACCGTGGCAAGCAGCAGGCCGGTCAGGTAGACCATGCCGAAGGCCCAGAGGTTGTCGCTCAGAAAATGCCCCCCCTGGGCGATGCGGGCGATGCTCATCAGGATGCCGAAAACGATGCCTCCCGTCAGCCAGCCCCTTGCCAACAGGGGGCGTCGGCGCCGGTAGATGAAATAGGGGGCGATCAGATAAAAGGCGGCCGAAGCATGCCCGGACGGGAATGAACGACCCTGGCCGCTGATCCCTTTCTGCCAGGGCTGCAGAAATTGCTTCTTGCCGTCGAACTGGACAATTTCGCGCGGGCGGGGACGGCCCCAGCCGCTCTTGAAGACGCTGTTGACCAACAGACCGGGACCAAGGACCAGGAACAAGGTCAGGAACACACCGGCTTTTCTCCAGTTCTTCAACGCGGGAAACCTGCAGGAGAGCGAAGCGGCGCACAGGCCGCAGGCCGCCAGCACTACCGCCGGTATCCTGTCCAGGCGATAGAGCGCTTTCCAGGGGAACAGTTCCCCCACCGGCCAGCCACCGCCGATATAGAAACCGGAAGACAGCGCCAGGTCGGCGCCGCTATAGGCGATGGCCCAGGTTGTCATTACCAGAAAAGCCACAACCAGTGCAGCTTCTTTCCACGCCGTACGCTTCATCAGGCCGGTTCCCCGGCCCGTTTCCAGCGGCGGTGAACCCAGTACCAGTCCGCCGGATGGGCGCAGACGAAGTCTTCCAGATAGCCGGATAGCGCCTGGATGTCACGCTGGATGCCGGTTTCGCTGCGGTCGCCGCACAGTACGTACTCCGGATGTATGGTAAGCACGTGCCGGAGTCCGGTGCGGTGGATGAACACAGGAATCAGCGATACCGCCGTTTTGTGGGCCAGGATTGCGGGAGCCTTGTTGGCCCAGGCTTTTCTTCCAAGGAAGTTGATGCTGGCGCCGTTCTCGGGAAATGCCGCCTGATCCGCCAGCATGCCGATGGCGCCATCTTTTTTGATGACACCCAGGATTTGTTTCAGGGCGGCTTTATTGTAAATCACGCTGTTGCCGTATCTCATGCGCATTTTCTCGACTACCGCGTTCAGATAGGGATTGTTCTGGTGACGGACGATGGCAGATACGTTTTCATTGAAAAGCTTCTTGAAGGAGAGCGACATCAGTTCCCAGTTGCCGCAATGCCCCCCCACGAAAATGAGCCCTTTGTGCTTTTCGCTGGCCGTGGCCAGGTTCTCCCTGCCTTCGACGTCGATCGAATCGATCAGGATGTCGCCCTTGCCGTGGTAGAGCCGGCAAACTTCCACGATCGATATTCCCAGGTTCATGAAAGTTTCCAGGGCGATCTGGTCCGCGGTTTCAAACCTGCCGGTCCAGGACGGGTGGAGTTTCATGAACGGCAACGCCTGGCGGATGTTGTCGGTGGCGATCCCGCGTCTCTTGGACAACAGGCGGAACAATATGTGTCCGATCCTGTTCCCGGCGCTGTGTATCAACCTTTGCGGGATGGCTGTCATTGCCCAGGTGAACAGGTAGAAAACAGCCGCCTGAAAGGCCCAGTTGATTTGTTTCATTGTGCGCTGCCTGAGCCGGCGGGATCCCGGTCAGTGAACTGCAGCGCATGCAAGCGGCTGTAAAGACCGCCATTGCTAAGAAGGTCGTCATGGGAACCCCGCTCGACGATCCGTCCATCCTCCAGCACGATGATCTGGTCGGCATGCAGAACGGTGGAGAGACGGTGGGCGATAACAAATGTGGTGCGGTTGGCCATCAGGTTGTCCAGCGCTTTCTGCACCATCTGCTCACTCTCGGTGTCCAGGGCGCTGGTGGCTTCGTCCAGGATCAGGATCGGGGCATTTTTCAGCAGCGCCCGGGCGATGCAGATGCGCTGGCGCTGTCCGCCTGACAGGCGTATGCCCCGGTCGCCGATGCTGGTGTCGTATCCGTTGGGGAGCTGCATGATGAAGTCGTGAGCGAAGGCCGCGGTGGCGGCTCCGATGATCTCGTCCATTGTGGCGTGAGGCTTGCCGTAGCGGATATTGTTGGCGATGGTCTCATGGAACAGGGTGGTTTCCTGGTCGACCAGCGCTATCTGGGCTACCAGCGATTCGATGGTGATATCCCTGACATCATGGCCGTCGATCAGGATCGCGCCATCGCTGACATCGTAAAAACGGGGCAACAGTGATACCAGCGTGGACTTGCCGCCACCGGACGGGCCGACCAGTGCTATCATCTGGTTGGTTTCCGCCCTGAGTGAAATCTGCTGGAGAATCGGTTCACTGCCGTAACTGAAGGACGCGTTGCGGAATTCGACGGTGCCGGACGATCGTTCGAGCGTGACGGCGTCGGGCCGGTCGGCGATGTTCTTCTTTTCGTCCAGCAGCCTGAAGACCCTTTCCGCCGCACCCGCGGAGCGTTGCAGGGCGTTGTAGGAGCTCTGCAGCTTCTTGATCGGGTTGAAAACCATCACCATTGCCGCAATGAACGAAAAGAACTCGGAGGCGGTCATGCGGCCGGACATGACCTGGCTGCCGCCGAAGTAGACCACCCCGGCAATGCCGAAGGAGATGATGGTTTCGGAAACCGGCATCGCCAGTGACTCATATTTGATGAACTTGCGGTACTGCCGGAAAAAATCCAGGTTGGCGGTGCGGAAGCGCTCGGTGGCCAGTTTTTCCAGGCCGAAAGCCTTGATTACCTTGATGCCGGAGAAAGTCTCCTGGAGGATGGCGGTGATGCCACCCATGATGTTCAGGCTTCTGCCGGATGCGTTCTTGATTTTCTTGCCGATCAGCTGGGCCGGGTAAGCGGTCAGCGGGATAACTACGAATGTGAAAATCGCCAGTTGCCAGTTGCGGTAGAAAATGACCCCCAACAGCGAAAAAGCCGAGAGGATGTCGCGGAACAGGCCCACCATGACGTTGGCTATCCCCTGCTGCATCGCGCTGATGTCGTTTGTGGCGTGGGACATCAGTTCTCCGGTCGAGCGCCGGTTGAAGAAAGCCATATCCTGCCTGACCGTGCAGGCATAGATTTCATTGCTCAGGTCCTGGACCGCCTTCTGCCCGGCCAGCTTGATCGTGACGTCGTAGGTGAAGCGGGCCACCCCCCTGACCGCAAACAGCACTACCACCCCCAGCGGCACCAGCAGGAAAATCCCCGTGTCCTTGCCGCTGAAGATCTTCTTCAGCACCGGTTCGATCAGCCAGGCAAAGGCTCCGTCCATTCCTCCGACTATTGCCGAACAGACCGCAGAAACCACGATCAGTTTCCAGTAGGGTACAAAGTATGCGAGTGTGCGTTTCAGGACAGGATTCATTGGTTTCTCATCAGTGTGAATATAAGCCGGGCCACGTTTTGCGATGCGCCGCCGCAACCGAGTCTGGAGCGAACATGGGCCAGTTTTTGCCTGATTGTGCCGTCGTATCCGGCATCGGTCAGCATGGTTCCGATTTCCGCGGAGATGTTTTTGGCGTTGGCTTCGTCCTGGATCAGTTCCCTGACCACGGTTTCGCCGGCCACTATGTTGCAGAGTCCGATGTTGGGGACTTTTACGAGCCGCTTGGCCAGTTGATAGGTGAGCGGCGAGAGTTTGTAGATGATCACCATCGGGGTACCTACCAGCGCAATTTCGAGGGTGACGGTGCCGGATACTGAAATGACGGCATCGCAGGCGCGGATCAGGTCATGGATGCGGTCACGGGTGATGGTGACATCGAGGCCGGCTGCTTCCAGCTGCGGCGTGATTGCAGCGGAGTTAAGCGTGGACGCCAGAGGCAGCGCGAACTGGATATCGGGGAACCGCGATTTCAACTGTACGGCCGAGTCGATAATCACCGGCAGCAGGCGCTCAAGCTCGTTTTTGCGGCTGCCGGGGAAGAGGCCGACTATCTTGCGGGCCGGATCAAGCCCGAAGCTGGCGGCCGCCTGGGAGCGATCCATGTCGACGTTGACCAGATCCAGCATCGGATGACCCACGAAGGAAACCGGCACCCCGGCCCTTTCGTAGAAGGGGGCCTCGAATGGAAGGATTACTGCCATATGATCCACCAGCCGGGCGATCTTCCTGACCCGTCCCTGGCGCCAGGCCCAGATCTGAGGGCTGATGTAGTACAGCACCCTGACTCCGGCTTTCCTGGCTATTTTGGCCAGCCGCAGGTTGAAACCGGGATAGTCGATCAGGATCAGCAGGTCGGGTCGGTCCTCGAGCAGTATCTTCTTGAGTTTAAAGAAAGCGTCCGAGATGACGTTGAAATGTTTCAGCACTTCGACCAGGCCGACCACGGCCATGTCGGCCGAGTCCACCAGCGTTTCAACACCGGCTTCGCGCATGCGTTCGCCGCCGATGCCGAAAAAGTGTATGTCCGGGTGAAGTTTGAACGCTTCGCGGGCGAGATCGGCGCCGTAGATGTCGCCGGAGGCCTCTCCGGCGACGATCATGATGCGCCGGGAATTATTATCCAACCAGGGCCTCTTTGACGGTCCTGGCTACCAGGCGTACCGATTCCTCCGGCATTTCCGGGTACACCGGCAGCGACATGCAGCGCAGGGAGACCTCTTCAGCCACCGGCAGACTGACGCCGGCAAACTTTTCGGCAAAGACATCCTGCTTGTGAAGCGGGATCGGGTAGTAGACCGCCGAGGATATCTGTTTCTCGGTCAAGGCAGCCATGACCGTGTCGCGCCTGTCGGTGAGCAGCGTGTACTGGTGGTAGACGTGTACGCCGCAGCCGTCCTCGAACGGTACCCCGGCCACATCCTTGAGCAGTTCCGAATACAGGTGTGCCACTCTCCGGCGGCCGCTGTTGAATTCGTCAATCCGTTTCAGCTTGACGCGCAGGATGGCGGCCTGGATATCGTCAAGCCGGCTGTTGTAACCGATTACGCTGTGGTGGTAGCGCACGCGGCTGCCGTGGTTGCGCAACATTTTGACCTGATCGGCCAGTTCGGCCGTGGCGCAGGTAATGAGCCCGCCGTCGCCGTAGCAACCCAGGTTCTTGCTGGGGAAGAAACTGAAACAGCCCAGAGAGCCCAGTGTGCCGGTCATCCTGCCTTTGACGGCGGCGCCGAAGGATTGGGCGCAGTCCTCGATCAAAAGCAGTTTGTGTTTTTCGCAGATCGAGGTGATCGGGGTCATATCGGCCGGCTGGCCGAAGATATGCACCGGAATGAGCGCCTTGGTACGTGGGGTAATGGCAGCTTCGATCTTTGCCGGGTCAATATTGAAAGTACGCGGGTCGATATCCACGAATACCGGTGTAGCGCCGGCGTAACAGATCGCTTCTGCGGTGGCGATGAACGTGAAGGGGGACGTGATCACCTCGTCACCGGGTCCGATACCGGCTGCCAGGATTGCCAGATGCAGCGCATCGGTGCCGGAGGCGCAGGATACGCAGAAACTGGCGCCCAGATATGCGCCGGCTTCCTGTTCAAAAGCGGTGACGTTCGGTCCCAGGATGAACTGGGTGCTTTCGATTGCGTCGAGGACCGCCTTGTCGATTTCGGTCTTCAGGTCGTGGTATTGGGTTTTTAAATCCACCATCGGTATCATGACGGTCTCCTGTCCAGGCTGGTATTGATCTTGAGTGCGGTTTCCAGCGCCATTCTGCCGTCACTGCCGCTCACCTGGGGCGGTTTGCCCTCGCGGATAGCGGAGATGAACGATTCGATCTCGCTCCGCAGTGCATCTGCTTCGCCCAGCTCGCGCTCGTCAACCTTGACATTGGGAACTCCTGGAAACAGTTCACCGCTTCCCTTTTGTGCCGTGAGCACCTTGCGGTTCTGGAAGTCTAGGGTGATATAGGCGTCGCGCTGGAAGATGCGCATCTTGCGTTCGCTCTTCAGGCTGATGCGGCTGGCGGTTACGTTGGCCACGCAACCGTTTTTAAAGAGGATTCTGGCGTTGGCGATGTCCTCTTCGCCGGTGAAAACCGGGGCGCCGATGGCATCTACCCTCTCCACCGGTGACTTGACGATATGCTGGATGATCTCGATGTCGTGGATCATCAGGTCGAGCACCACGTTGACGTCGGTTCCGCGTGGTTTGAAGGGGGCGATGCGTACGGATTCTATGAATAGCGGATCATGCAGAATGCCGTCCAGTGCTACCAACACCGGGTTGAAACGCTCCAGGTGGCCGACCTGGAATACGGCGCCGTTGGATTCCGCCAGCGCAATCAGCTCGTCGGCTTCCTCGATCGTAACCGTGATCGGCTTTTCTATCAGCACATGCACCCCGGCTGCCAGGAAATCCCGCGCCACCGCATGATGGTACTGGGTCGGCACGACAACGCTGACTGCGTCAACCTTGCCGATCAGTTCGCGATGGTCAGCGTAGGCCCGCGTACCAAGCTTGCCTGCTATCTCCTCGGCGCGCTTCAGGTCGTTGTCGACGACACCTACCAGCTCCACCCCTTCTATTGCGGCATACTTCTGGGCGTGGAAGTTGCCCAGGTAGCCGACCCCTATCACTGCTGTCCGCATCGCTCTCATCCGCGGCAGATTCCGCGCTTGGAGTTTTCTATGAAAGCCAGCATGTAGTCGATTTCCGCGCAGCCGGTTATTTCATTCCTGATGCGGGCAATCGCGTCGGGCAGTTTCAGGTCGGCCATGAAAAGTGTCTTGTAGGCTTTTTTCAGGTGACCGATGGTCTCTTCCGTGAAACCGCGCCTTTTCAAACCGATCAGGTTGAGGCCGCGCAGTTTGGCATCCCGCTTGCCCGGAGTGGCGATCGTGTAGGGCAGGATATCCAGCCCTACCATCGTGCCGCCGCCAATCATCGCATAGGCCCCGATTGTGGAAAACTGGTGTACCGCAACCAGGCCACCCAGGATCACGTTGTCTTCAACCGTGACATGCCCTGCCAGCGTGGCGACATTTGCCATCACCACGCCGTTGCCGATGCGGCAGTCGTGCGCAACGTGGGAGTAGGCCATCATCAGGTTGCCGTTGCCGACGACCGTCTCAGCGTGGCCGGTTACCGTGCCGCGATGGATCGTGGCGAATTCGCGGATCATGTTGTTATCGCCGATCCGGGTCCAGCACTCTTCACCACGATATTTTAGGTCCTGGGGAGGGGCGCCGACCGATGCCTGGTGGGAAATCCGGTTGTTCTCACCGATTTCGGTCCAGTCGCCGATGACCGTGTGCGAACCGATCGAGGTGCCCTTGCCGATGGTGACATGCTTGCCGATGATTGCGTATGGTCCGACTTCGACATCACTTGCCAGCGAAGCACTTCCGTCGATAACTGCGGTTGGGTGTATGCTCATGGTATGCGCTCCGTAACTGATTTACAAATTCCGGTATATCTGTTCATTCATCAGGTGGCCGAATCGGCGAAAGTCGCCTTCAGGGCCGCCTCGGTTACAAGTGTATCGCCCACATAGGCCTTGCCGTTGACTCCCCATATGCCCCTGCGGTTGAGCGTGGTTTCGATTTCAATCCGTAGCTGGTCGCCGGGGAAAACCGGCTTGCGGAACTTGGCGCCGTCGATCGACATGAAATAGCTTACTTTCTTCTTGGTTTTGTCATCCGAAGCCTGGTAAGCCATGATCCCGGCCACCTGGGCCATCGCTTCAATTATCAGAACACCGGGCATGACCGGGTGTCCCGGGAAATGACCCTGGAAGAACGGTTCGTTGATGGTGACATTCTTGATTCCCACACATCTTTTGCCATGCTCCAGTTCTACAATCCGGTCCACCATCAGAAACGGATAGCGGTGCGGAAGGATTTTCATGATATCGTTTACATCCATAAGCATAAGTGGATACCCCCTCTGTTATTTCAATTTCGATTCAAGTTCGGCAATACGCTTTTCCAGGGCATTGACGGTTTTCTTAAGTTCCGGAAGGCGCGGTACCACTGCCATTGCCCGCAACCACTCCTTGTGCGGCATGGTCGGAGAACCGCTGTATCCGGCATTGGCCTCAAGCGAACCTGGGACACCGGATTGAGCACCGACCATCACGTTGTCGCCGATGGAGAGATGTCCGGCAACTCCTACCTGCCCTGCCAGCGTGACGTGGTTGCCGATCTTGGTGCTGCCCGATATGCCGACCTGGGATACGATCATGCAGTCTTCACCGATCTGGCAGTTGTGGGCTACCTGCACCAGGTTGTCCAGTTTCGTGCCGCGCCTGATCAGCGTCACCTCCAGAGCAGCCCTGTCTATGCAGGTATTGGCGCCGATTTCGACGTCATCCTCCAGCACGACGATTCCGATCTGCGGGATGCGGTAGTAAGAACGGCCGTCGGGGGCGTAACCGAAACCATCCGAGCCGATTACAGCACCGGGCTGGATGATGCAGCGGTTACCGATACGGCATCTGTCCCTGACCACCACATTGGCGTGGATCACGCAATCGTCGCCGATCAGCGCCCCTTCATAGAGCACGGCCCCGGAATGGATCACGGTGCGGTCGCCGATCGTAACGTTGTTGCCGATGCATGCTCCCGGATAGACGGAAACGCCTTCACCCAGGGTCACTCCGGTTCCTACACAGGCTCCCGCAAGTACTCCCAGTGGCGGGTGCGGTTGCGTGTAAAACAGCGTCAGCAGCTTGGCAAAACCCAGGTAGGGATTGGCCACTTCGATCACGTTGCGACCATAGCGTTCACATCCTGGCGCCATCAATACCGCGCCGGCCCCGGTTTCCGCGACCTTGGAGGCATATCTGGGGTTGGCCAGGAAGGTGATCTTGTCTGGACCGGCGTTTTCCAGCGGTGCCAGGCCGTTGACAGTCAGGTTCTCATCACCCAGCACCTTTCCGCCCAGATACCCGGCCAGCTCTTTCAACGTTCTGGAGGGGAGCATGGCCTACTTCTTCCTGTTTGCGTTGAACAGTTTCAGCACCTCTTCCGTCAGGTCGGACTTGTCGTCAACGAACAGCATGCTTTCGTTCTTGACAAAGATGAAGGTGAAGCCGTTCTTGCGGCCGTACTCCTGGATCACCTTCTCCATCCCTTCCAGAATCTTGCGGGTGAACTCCTCATCCTTGCCCTGCAGTTCGTCCTGGGCATCCTTGGTGAAGCGCTGGAAATCCTTGAGCTTGTTCTGGTAATCCTTTTCCTTGGATGCACGGGCCGATTCGGAAAGGAGCATGCCCTGTTTTTCAAGCTCGTCTTTCAGCTTCTTGAGGTCATCCTGTTTGACGTTGATTTCATCCTGGTATTTCTTGACTTTCGCAGCCAGCTGCTCCTTGGCTTCCTTGCCGGCTTCGGAACCGTTCAGGGCTCGCTGCATGTCGATGTAGCCCAGCTTCACATCTGCCGCCAAAACCGATGTTGATACCATGCAAAGTGCCGCAATACCTGCCACTACCAATTTTCTCATGTTGCATTCTCCTTTAATGTGTTGCGCAGTCTAGCCCCGTCATGCGGGTTAATTTGGCTGGTTGAATTAAAACAGGCTTCCGATGGAAAATTCGAATCTGCCGCTGTTACTGTCAATGCCGCTACGCGGATTGAGCGGGATGCCGTATTCAAGCCTTAGCGGCCCGATCGGCGATGCCCAGCGGATACCGCCGCCGTAGCTCATCAGCATCGTATTGAATTTGTCTTCAAATGCATTGCCGTAATCGAAGAACACCACGCCTTTGACACCGACCTCCTGCAGCAGCGGGAACGAGAACTCGGCATTGCCGAAGACCTCCTTGTTTCCGCCCAGGTAGACCATGTCACTGGTCTGGTTTCCATTCATGTCTTTTGAAATCTGGATCTTTGTCGGTGATACCGTGCGGGCCTTGTAACCGCGCAGTGAAAATATGCCGCCCAGGTAGAATTTCTCGTCGATCGGTACCGGCTGGCCGACATCCTGGATGTAACCCAGGGTAAGCTTGCTGGAGAAAATCAGTTTCTTGTAAAGAGGGTAGAAAACCGTGTGATCGGTAATGTAGCGGGCGTACTTGTTGTTCCCACCCAGGCCGGCGTATTCAAGCGACAGAGAGTTGATCATGCCGATGGTCGGGTCCAGGCGATAGTCGGTATTGTTATGGGTGATGCTGCCGAAAATCGAACTGGTTGTGGTCGTACCGGTCGGGTAGTTGGCCGGGTCGATAGCGCTCAGATTCTCATATGCTGTGGATGCGTTGTAGATGTCCTTGATTTCATACTTGTACATGAAGAAGGTTCCGACAAAGTCGTTGATCGGGTAGCCGGCCTTGATGTCGCCACCCATCAGGCGCCGGCTGTAATCGATGTAATCCCGCTCCGAACGGTAGATGTCCCCGCCCAGGGTCCATTTCGTATCGAGGAAGTGTGGGTCGGTGACGCCGACCGAGTAGGTCTGCGAACTACCGCCGATGGAAGCGGACAGGTTGGCCTTGAGACCCAGGCCGAGGAAGTTGGCCTGCTGAACCGAACCCTGGCCGATGAAGCCGTCCAGCGAGCTGTAACCGCCGCCGATACTGAAGGTGCCGGTCGGCTTTTCCTTGACGTCTATATTCACATTGAGCTTGTTGCTGGCGCTCCCTTTGGCGGTGGCAATGTTGGCTTCCTCGAAAAAGCCGAGGTTCATCAGGTTCTGCTTGCTGCGCTTCATGCCGGTTGCGCTGTAGAGCTCATTTTCTTTGACGCGCAATTCACGTCGGATTACCTTGTCGCGGGTTTTGGGGTTACCGGAGATGCCGATCCGTTCAATCGTTACCAGTTCACCCTTTTCCATGTCGAAAGTCATGTCGACGGTCTTCTTTTCGTTGTCTGGTCGTGTCTGCGGATTGACGTTTGCAAAGGCATAGCCCTTGTCGCCATAGACGTCAGTCAGGGCAAAGATGTCATTTCGCAGTGTCGCGCGACTGAAAATCTGGCCCGGTTCACTTTTCAGCTTCTTGCGCAGTTCTGCCGCCGATTCCAGCAGTTCTCCCTTGAATCCGATCTCTCCGATGCGGTACTGTTCTCCCTCGGTGATACCGATGGTTACCTCAAGTGCTGTTTTGGCATCGTTCAGTCTGATTGACGGTTCACCGACCTTGACGTTGATAAAGCCGTTGTTCAGGTAGAAATCGCTGATGATCAGGGCGTCGTTTTTCAAGACCTCTTCCTTGTATGTGCCGGCTCCGGTCAGCCAGGACATGAACCAGGACTCCTTGGTCTCCATCACTCCGCGCAGCTTGCGGTCGCTGAAGGTCTTGCTTCCGTCGAAGCGGATTGTGCTGATCAGGATCTTCTTCCCTTCGGTGATCTTGAAGACAACCGAACGATCGTTGGGAGATGTCTTGTCAACCCGTGGCTGAATGTCGGCAAGGTAGAAACCTTCGTCACCGTAAAGTTTTTTGATCTTGGCAACGCTCCGATCCAGGTCCTTTGCCGAGAAAATGGAGTTCTGGCGGAATTCAAGCGCTTCCTTGAGTTTTTCGGTCGTAAGTTCCTTGTTCCCGTCAAACCTGATCTCGCGTACGATCGGTTTTTCAAGTACGGTGTATATCAGCACGGCCCCTTTTTCTGTCTGTTCCAGCACCGCCTGCACATCCTGAAAGTGACCGAGTTTATATATGGCCCGGATGTCGGCATCGGTCTTGTCATTGTAGAGGGTGTCGCCGGCATGTACTTTCAATACGTTGAGGATGGCGGCGGATTCTATGCGCCGGTTGCCCTGCACCTGGACTTCGACGATCTTTTCGCCATCAGCCCTGGCAGTGGTTACGCCAAAAGCGGCAACAAGGGAAATGGTTGCTAAAATGTTCTGAAAACTGGGCACGCTTCCCCCGAAAATCATATAGTTTTGTCCAGCTTTCCATCAGTCAGACGGACGGTGGTTCCCATCGCGGCGGCCAGACGTTCGTTGTGTGTAACTACCACCAGGGTCAAACCCTTGCGGCTCTGCAGTTCCGCCAGCATGGCATGGATACCGTCGCTGGTTTTCATGTCAAGATTGCCGGTCGGTTCATCGGCCAGCAGAATCTCAGGTTCCAGCGCAAGCGCCCGGGCAATCGCGACACGCTGCTGTTCTCCGCCGGAAAGCTCGCCGGGGCGGTGTGTCATGCGCTGTCCCAGTCCGACATCGTTCAGCAGGATGGATGCATTCTTCAGGGCGGTACTTCTCGGCACCCGGGCGATCAAGGCCGGCATCATTACGTTCTCGAGCGCCGTGAACTCCGGGAGCAGGTGGTGAAACTGGAAAACAAAGCCGATGCTCCTGTTACGGAAAGCGGCCAGTTCCCGATCGTTTTTTCTGAACACATCTTCTCCGCGGAAAAAAACGGTTCCTGAAGTAGGCCGGTCCAGCGCTCCCAGCAGATGCATCAGCGTGCTTTTGCCGGCTCCCGAAGCTCCCACCAGAGCGGTGGTGGTGCCGGCTTCCAATGCAAGATCGATCCCGCTCAGTACTTCAACCCGGTTCGGTCCGCTCGTATAGGTCTTGCAAAGGCTTCGCACCTCAAGCAGGCTACTCATATCTGAGCGCCTCGGCCGGCAGCATGCGCGACGCCTGCCATGCCGGATAAAGTGTCGCCAAAAACGAAATCAACACGGCGGTTACTGAAATCAGGATTACATCGGACTGTACCACCAGGGAAGGGAAGTGGTCCAGGTAGTAGATGTCCTTGCTGAAAAAATTCTGGCCGGTGGCCTTCTGAATCGCGTTGACAATCGGCTCCAGGTTAAGTGCGATCAGCAGGCCGGAGGCAACGCCCAGAATGGTGCCGATGATGCCGATGATCAAACCTTCAAGCACGAATATCTTCATGATGCTTGTTCCTGTGGCGCCCATCGATTTGAGAATGGCTATGTCCCTGGTTTTTTCCATCACAACCATGAAGAGGGTCGAAGCAATGCCGAAAGCCGCCACCAGTACGATCAGTGTCAGTATTATGAACATCACGATCTTTTCTGTTTTAAGCGCAAAAAGGATGTTCTTGTTCATCTGCATCCAGTCGCGGGCGTAAAAACCGGTACCCATCTCACGGTTGATGGTACGGGACAGTTCGCCGGTGTTGTAGACGTCCCTGACTTTGAGCTGGATACCGGTAACCGTATCCCCCAGATCAAAAAAACTCTGGGCGTGCTTCAGGCTGACATAGGCCAGGGTCGAGTCATATTCGAACATGCCGGTGTTGAATATTCCGACCACTTTGAAAGGTTTCATCCTGGGCATCATGCCAAGCGGCGTGATGTTCCCCATAGGCGAAATCACGTTTATCTTGTCCCCCAGAAACAGGTTGAGATGCTTGGCCAGCTCTTTCCCCACCATCAGTCCCGGCGTGGCATCCGCACCTTCACCCATTTTCGGTTCAAGTCTTTCGATGCTCCCTTCGACCACCGAGCGGCTGAGCCGTGTCACCTGGCGGTCGGTGGTGACATCTATTCCCCGCAGGACCACGCCGGACACGTTCTTGCCGGAAGATAGCATAACCTGGTTGTAAATAAAAGGAGTAGCGGCTTCCACCCCCTCAAAACCCTTCAGCTTGTCCATGACGGCGTTGTAGTTATCCATCGGGGAGCCGCTGCGTATCACTACTATATGGGCATTTGTGCCGAGGATCTTTTCTTTCAGGTCGTCTTCAAATCCGGTCATGACCGCCAGTACCACGATCAGTGCCATGACTCCCAGTGTAACGCCGGCGGTGGATATGAAGGTGATGATGGAAATGAAAGTCGACTTGCGCTTGGCCTTCAGGTAGCGCAATCCAATAAAAAGCTCGAATGGCATCCGTTATTTGGTTTCCTTGCGAAGTTGCGGGAATAGTATCACGTCGCGAATCGAGGGCGAGTCTGTCAGCAACATCACCAGGCGATCGATGCCGATACCCTCGCCGGCGGTCGGAGGTAGGCCGTACTCCAGGGCGCGGACATAATCTTCGTCCATGTAGTGGGCCTCTTCATCCCCCTTGTCCTTCTCCGCTACCTGTGCCAGGAAACGCTCCTTCTGATCGATCGGATCGTTCAACTCCGAAAAAGCGTTAGCGATTTCGCGGCCGGCGATGATCAGTTCAAAGCGGTCTACAATATCGGGGTTCTGGTCGTTCTTGCGCGACAACGGTGAAACCTCGGTCGGGTAAGCGGTAATGAACGTCGGCTGGATCAGCTTGTGTTCGGCAACTTCTTCAAAGATTTCCATGATCAGCTTGCCGTAACCGATGTCATCGGGAAGGTCCAGGCCGATACTGCGGGCGTAGGCAAGAGCCAGATCTCGGTCATCCAGTTGCCTGGCTTCGACATCACCGTACTCCAGGATCGCTTCACGTACGGTCAGGCGTTTCCATGGGCGCTGAAAGCTTATCTCAAGCCCCTGGTTGGTGAAGTCCAGGGTTCCTAACAACTCCTGGGCGATGTGGCAGAACAGCTCTTCGGTCAGGTCCATCAGGTCTTCGTAGGTGGCATAG
The DNA here is from genome assembly GCA_032469775.1 of Geobacteraceae bacterium. Taxonomy (GTDB): domain Bacteria; phylum Desulfobacterota; class Desulfuromonadia; order Geobacterales; family Pseudopelobacteraceae; genus JACRCG01. The sequence continues at coordinate 63,787 of JAWDJY010000004.1, forward strand.
GCCTGATAGAACTCCATCATCGTGAATTCCGGGTTGTGGCGTACTGAAATCCCCTCGTTGCGGAAATTGCGGTTGATCTCGAAAACGCGATCCAGTCCGCCGACTACCAGTCGCTTCAGGTAGAGTTCGGGCGCTATCCGCAGGTAGAGTTCCATGTCCAGCGCGTTATGGTGGGTGATGAACGGACGTGCCGTGGCGCCGCCCGGGATCTGGTGCATCATCGGTGTTTCTACTTCAAGGAAATCGCGATTTACCATGAATGCCCGAATCAGGTTTACGATCCGCGAACGCTTGATGAATATCTCGCGGGCTTCCGGGTTCACTATCAGGTCAACATAGCGCTGGCGATAGCGGGTCTCCACGTCGGTCAGGCCATGGAACTTCTCGGGCAGCGGAAGCAGGGATTTGACCAGCAGCCTGATGGAACGGGCATGCAGCGACAGTTCTCCGGTCTTGGTTCGGAACGGATAACCCTCTGTACCCACGATGTCGCCGATGTCAAACGATTCGAAAGCGGCAAAGGCCTCGTCTCCGATCTCGTCTTTCTTGACATACAGCTGAATCCGCCCCTTGCGGTCCTGGAGCTGGATGAAAGCCGCCTTGCCGAACGAACGCCTTGCCAGAATACGGCCCGCTACGACGAAAATCTCATCACTGGCGTCAATCTGCTGCTTGTCTCCGTAGGCATTAATTACATCGGCCGAGGTATGCAGCGGCCTGAAGTCGTTGGGGTATGGATTTATTCCCGCTTCCCAGAGCGCATCGACCTTGCGTCGGCGCTGAAGCAGCAGTTCGCTTAGCTCTTCCATGAATTTCGTTGTCCTCGTATGTTGTGATTGGATATTTGCATAAACTGCAAAATTATCTTTGAATTACCTGCCCGTCAAGAGAAATCGCGGCGGTACTGTGTGCTTATTTGATCCTTACAATGCTGTTTGCGTTACGATCGGAAATGAACAGGCCAAAGCCGTTGGTTGTTACGCCGATCGGTGTGTCGAGACCTCTTGCTATGGTTGATGTAACGAAATTTCCGCTGGTCAGTTCTATCCTGCGCACCGTGCCAACATAAGAGTCGGTGACGTAGAGATAGACCCCGTCGGAGGCGATACCGTTTGGATGATTGAAGAGGGAGCCCCCCTTGGGGCCGTCGGTTGTGCCGGCCTGGCCGGCGACACCTGCAATGGTATCGACCTTGCCGGTGGCAAGGGCAATCCTGCGGACCGTCCTGTTGCCGAAATCTGTAACATACAGATTCCGGCCATCGGAGGTGATGCGTGCAGGCTGATTGAAGCGTGCCGTTTTCCTGTCCCCGTCAACGCTGCCCGATTCGCCTGGGTAGCCGGCCAGCGTCGTGACCTTGCCGTCAGTGGTGTCGATCATGCGGATAGTGTGATTGAGTGTGTCGGCGACAAAGACGAACCCGCCAGAGACAGTAACGCCGCTGGGTTGGTTGAAACTGGCGACCACGCTTAACGATGAATTGGTGTCATCCCCGCCGATTGTGCCTGCGATTCCGGCCAGTACGGAGGTTCGGCCGCTGGCCTCAATTTTCCTGATAACATGGTTGCCGGTGTCGGCGACATAGAGGTCTGATCCATCGGAGGCGATTGCAGTCGGACTGCTGAAAACTGCTGTAAGGGGCCTGGCGGTAGAGCTGTTGGCAAATCCGGAGTATTCTGCGCCGGCATGTTTTCTGACTGTTCCGTCAGCAGCTATTCTGACGATGTTATGAGATACGAAGTTCACAACATAACGGTTTCCGGTTCCGTCAGTTGTCGCTGCGATCGGGGCGCTGAAGGCAGCTCCGCTCACGTTCCTGAAGGCTGGAGAGGTGACCGTTGAAAAATTCTGAAGTTTGGATGCAAAAGGTCCCTTTTGAACGTTACCTCCGAGCAGAGACATGGTAGCGGTGGAAAATAACGTAAAAGATGTGCTGTTGCTGAACACCGGCTTGGCTGTGCTGGCGGTTGTTGAACTGCTGCCGCCACCGCCGCAACCGGCAGCTACTGCCATACAGACTATGATGCACACAGTAATTGTAAGTCTGCCCATTAATATGTCTCCTTCAATAGTATAATTTGGTTATGGCCGTTACTACACGATGCAATCCATCTGTGGGAGAGGACGGCCATGCCACGAATCAGCGACGGTCCACCGCAGGCTTCAGCGCATGATAGATGTTGCACGCCGGATGGGCCGGTCCAATTATCAGGCAGATTCAGGAGCTTTTTTCCGGGGACGTGGTGCCCGTTTTGGCTTCTCTGTGATCGCCTCGATCACTTCAGCTGCAGGCTCAGCAGTTTTTTTTGCCGGTGCGCGGCGTGTTTTTTTTGCCGGTGGCAAAACAACTTCAACCGTTTCAGCAGCAGGCTCCCGGGTGGCCTCAAAAGAGGGCTCCGGAACGGCCGCCTCTTTTTTCTTGCGGGGTGCCCTGGTGCGCTTGGGCTTTTCCGCCGCTACCTGCTCGACATTCGCCGGCTGCGGTGGTTCGGGGGCAGCTGGTTGCGGTTCGGGCGCTTCAGTTGTTTCCGCGATTTCTGCTGCCGTTTCGGATTCCGTCTCCTTGTGGCCTTTGCGGCTGCGGCGGCGTTTGCGCTTTTTGGGCTTGGCGCCGGCTTCGCTTTCAGTATTGGCCGTTTCAACTCCGGTTTCGGGCGTCGCTCCCGCGGTTTCTGCTGCAAGGTCGTCAGATTCTTCCGGGGCTACTGTTTCGGTCGTCTCTGCGGTGTCTTCCGCATGGGGGGCCTCAGCGCCATGCTTCTTCTTCTTGCGGCGCCGTTTGCGCTTTTTGGCACCCTCCACCGATGCGCTCTCCTCGACCGGATGATCCTCTTCGATAACGGTGTCGACGCCTTTGTCAGGAACGCTCTTGCCGGCAGTCTTGGCCTTGGCAGACGCAACCGGGGCTATTTCGTTTTCGATTTCGAGCTTGGGCACTTCATCAAGGCGAGGCTTCTCACGTTTGACGGTTTCGAGTTCCAGCTGGTTCAGCAGGAACGAGGTCTTGCCCTTGACAGTGACTTCGATGTCATAATCATCCTCGATCTGGCTCAGTTCCCGTTTTTTGCGGTTCAGCAGGTAGTAGGCAACTTCCAGCGGCAGGCCGCCATGTACTTCGGCTATATTGCCCTTGGCTGCGGCTCCGTGTACCTTGCGCAGGAAGGAGAGTGCCATTGCCTCCACCGACTTGACCTTGCCGCGACCTTCACAGTGCGGGCAGGCCAGGTGGATGGCGTCGTTCAGGGTCTTGGCAATGCGCTGGCGCGACATCTCAAGCATGCCGAAATCGGATATGCGGCCGAGATTGACGCGGGCTTTGTCCATCTTGAGCGCCTGCTTGAGAACTTTCTCAACTTCCTGGTTATGCTTTCTGTCGCGCATGTCGATGAAATCGATCACGATCAGTCCGCCCAGGTCGCGCAGCCGCAGCTGTCTGGCCACCTCTTCCGCGGCCTCCATGTTGGTCTTGAAGGCTGTGTCTTCAATGCCTCGTTCTCCGCTGGACTTGCCCGAGTTCACATCGATGGAAACCAGCGCTTCGGTCGGTTCGATGATCAGGGAACCGCCGGAGGGGAGTGCAACCCGTTTCTCATAAATCTGGTCGATCTGCTCCTCAAGCTGGAAACGTGAAAAGATCGGTCGTTTCTCCTTGTGCAGTTTGACCAGCTTTTCGCAGGTCGGCATGTTCTCACGGAAGAAAGCCTTTGCCTCGTTGACGGCATCCTTGCTGTCAACCAGCACTTCGTCGATGTCATCCGAAAAATAATCGCGGATGAACCTGATGATCAGGCCGCTGTCGCGATAGACCTCGCCAGCGCCGTTGATTTCAGTCGCGCTCTGCTTGATGGCTTCGTACATCCCCACCAGGCTGTCAAGGTCTTTCTGCAGCTCTTCCGGTGTACGGCCTACCGCTTCGGTTCGGATGATATAGCCGATCCCCTCAGGGATATTCATTCCGGCCACGATCTCTTTCAGCCTCTTGCGGGCACCTTCCTGCTCTACCTTGCGGGAAATGCCGCTGGAGTCGCTGCCAGGCATGATCACCATGTAGCGCCCCGGCATTGATACATAGGTAGTCAGCGCGGCTCCCTTGTTGTCGCGTTCATCCTTCTCGACCTGTACCAGCAGCTCCTGACCGCGCCTCAGCACCTCCTGTATCCGCGGCCGACGCTTGCGCTGGTCCTCTGGCACATCGTCGCGCCACTGCCAGAAATCGGGGTGCAGTTCACCCATCTGTAGAAAACCTGGCTTGGCGCGGCCGATGTCGATGAAAGCGGCCTGCAGGCCGGGCTCGACCCGGAGTACGACTCCCTTGTAAATGTTGCCTTTGGTCTGTTCCTTGCCGCTGATCTCGATGTTCAGTTCCATCAGGCGACCGTCATGCACGATGGCAACGCGGGCCTCTTCCGGGTGCATGACGTTGATCAGCATTTTTTTGCTTATGGTCTTACTCATTCAGTGTAACCTTTCGGATAGGGCGCTCCTGGAGCTGTATTCAAAACCTGAGGATTATATATGTTTTAACTTCGAAAGCAAAGAAAAAGGCGGCACCGGTTTCCCGGTACCGCCTTGGGTGGCTATCTGGCAGTCTGGTTACATCATTTTTGCCAAAAGAGGCACGATCAGCAGTGAAACGATGTTGATGATCTTGATCATCGGGTTGACCGCCGGTCCGGCGGTGTCCTTGTAGGGGTCGCCGACCGTATCGCCGGTAACAGCGGCCTTGTGGGCTTCGCCCCCTTTGCCGCCGTGGTGCCCGTCCTCGATGTATTTCTTGGCGTTATCCCAGGCGCCGCCGCCGGTAGTCATCGAGATTGCCACGAAGATGCCGGTGACGATAGTGCCTACGATCACACCGCCCAGGGCCTTGGGACCCAGAGTGAAGCCGACGATGACCGGAGCCAGGATCGGGATCAGGCCGGGGATGACCATTTCCTTGAGGGCGGTCTTGGTGACGATGTCAACACAGGAGGCATAATCCGGCTTGCCGGTGCCTTCCATGATGCCCTTGATCTCGCGGAACTGGCGACGTACTTCGATGACAACAGCACCGCCGGCCTTGCCGACCGCTTCCATGCAGAGCGCGGCAAAATAATAGGGGAGCATGCCGCCGATGAACAGGCCGACGATGATGTAGGGGTCGGACAGGTCGAAGGTGATTGACTGGCCGGCCAGCTTCAGCTCGTCAACATAGGAGGTGAACAGGATCACTGCTGCCAGTCCGGCCGAACCGATCGCATAACCCTTGGTGACAGCCTTGGTGGTGTTGCCGACAGCATCCAGCGGGTCGGTGACGTCACGGACCGACTTGTCCAGTTCGGCCATCTCGGCGATACCACCGGCGTTGTCTGTGATCGGACCGTAGGCGTCCATCGCAACCACGATACCTGTCAGCGACAGCATCGAAACAGCGGCAATGGCGATGCCGTAGACACCGGCGCACTGGAAGGCGACGATGATTCCGGCTGCGATTACGATCACCGGAGCCGCCGTAGATTTCATTGAAATACCCAGGCCGGCAATGACGTTGGTGCCGTGGCCGGTGGTGGAAGCCTCGGCGATATGTCTGACCGGAGCGTATTCGGTGGAGGTGTAGTATTCGGTGATCCAGAAGATTGCCCCGGTTACGGCCAGGCCTACCAGCGCGGAAATGAAGATGTTGATTGCGCTGAAAGTTACGCCACCCGCGTTGGTGAGGCCTTGCGGGAACATCTGGACAGTCACGAAGTAGAAGGCAATACAGGCCAGGACGGCAGAGGCTATCAGACCTTTGTAGAGGGCCGGCATGATTTTCTGACTGGCGCCCAATTTGACGAAATAGGTGCCGATGATCGAAGTTATGATCGAAATACCACCCAGGATCAGCGGGTAGCTGACTGCAGCCGCGTTGCCGACAAATGCCATTGCACCCAGCAGCATGGCGGCGATCAGGGTTACCGCATAGGTTTCAAACAGGTCGGCGGCCATGCCGGCACAGTCGCCGACGTTGTCACCGACGTTGTCGGCGATGACGGCCGGGTTGCGGGGGTCGTCCTCGGGGATGCCTGCTTCAACCTTGCCGACCAGGTCGGCGCCTACGTCAGCGCCCTTGGTGAAAATGCCGCCGCCCAGGCGGGCAAAGATCGAAATCAGCGAACCGCCGAAACCGAGGCCAACCAGCTGACTGACGACGTCTTTGACCGGTGCGCCCGGCATGATTTTGAGAAGGATCATGTAGTAGCCGGCCACACCAAGGAGGCCGAGACCAACCACCAGCATGCCGGTGATGGCGCCGCCCTTGAAGGCGACATTCAGAGCCTTGACGATGCCGCTTTTGGCGGCTTCGGTGGTGCGCACATTGGCCCGTACCGAAACAAACATGCCGATGAATCCGGTCAGTCCCGAAAAGAGGGCTCCGATAGCGAAACCGACTGCGGTTTTGGCGCCCAGGGTTGCAAACAGGGCCACGAACATGACTGCGCCGACCATTGCGATGATGGTGTACTGGCGCTTCATGTAAGCACCGGCGCCTTCCTGGATCGCAGCGGCGATCTGTTTCATCCGGTCATTGCCCTGCGGGAGCCCCAGAATCCACTGGGCCGAGATGAGGCCATATGCCACTGCGGCTGCGGCGCAAACCAGGGCGAAAACTACTGCATACTGTTCCATTCTTCCTAATCCTCCTGTTGATAATAAGTTCCTGCTGAATCGATAAGATGTTGACCGGCCTAAAAACATATGACAGTTAAAGAAATCGCTCAACTTTGTCAAGTGTTATCTCCGGTTTCGATGACAGTGTGCGCTTGTCAAGCGGTGGCGGTCATGCTATAAGCATAGCGAATTATTACGAGAGAAGGAGAGGATGATGATAAAAATAAAGCATGTCGCTCCGCTGGTTTGCCTGTTATGTCTGTCCGGCTGTGCCTCCCAGGGCGCACTGGATAATGTTCGCAATGATATAGACTCCATCAAGACACGCATGTACACGGTTGATCGCGATCTGGCTGCCGTCCGCGAGGAAACCAAGCTCAGTGTCGTCTCCATCGAGAAGGGATTCAAGTCTGATGTGACTGCGGTGCGCAAGATGTCCGCCGACACCATGGCGACAATTGACAGTACAAAGAGTGAGCTTCGGGCGTTGAACGGCAAACTGGACGATGTGTTCGTTGCCCTGAAAAAACCGGAGGAGGATTTGACCCGTTACCGTGAAGACGCCGACAAGCGGATCATTGCCCTTGAAGATCGCATTCTCAAACAGCAGGCGGTCATTGACGATCTGACAAAGAAATTTGCCGAGATGCTTCAGGCAAGGAAAGCGGAAGCCGCTGCCGTCCCGCAAGCCCCCGATGCGCTCTACACGAAAGGCCTGGAGACATACAAAGCTGGAGATATGCCAGGCGCTCGTGAGCTGTTCTCCAGATTTCTTGAACAGAACCCCCAGCATGAACTGGCTGCCAATGCCAACTTCTGGATCGGTGAAACCCACTATAACGAAAAAAGTTATGAGCCGGCGATACTGGCCTACCAGGAAGTGATCAAAAATTACCCCGGCAAGGAAAAAGTCGCCGCCGCCATGCTCAAGCAGGCAATGGCCTTCAACGCGATAAATGATACCAAGAGCGCCAAATACGTGCTGAAAAAACTGCTTGAGGCACTACCGAAAAGCGAAGAGGCCAAAAAGGCAAAGGTTATGCTTAAGGAAATAAAATAATTTGGTGCCGGACTGATTTGTTGATTAAAAAGAGGGTGCTTTCCTGACGGAGACACCCTCTCTTTATATCCTGAATCTGCCTGTAAATTTGCAGGTACAAATTCTTGCTTGTACTGTTTTCTGCCTTGACTAAATCACCACTATTAATTACGTTACCGCTACTATAGAGAAGGTTAATGCAATTGAGTCTGCTCAGGGCTTTTACGCTGTAAGATGAATAACCTTTGTATTTTATCCAACTACGGAAGGTCGGACATCCGGTATGCTTAAAAAAATCCTGCTTGTTGATGATTCTCCAATTTCCAGAAGAATGATGAAAAGCTGCATTCCCAAAGATCGCGGTTATGAAATTTACGAGGCTGGTGATGGGCTGGCCGGGTTTGAAGCTTATAAAGCGAACCAGCCTGATGTAACCTTCATGGATCTGACGATGCCGGTGATGGATGGCTCCGAATCAACCGCCAGAATCAGGGAGTTCGATCCCAAGGCGGTTGTCGTTGTCTGTACGGCCGATATTCAGATCAAGTCCATAACCAATGTGCTGGATCTGGGGGCCCTGATGGTCATGAAAAAACCCCCTTCAAAGGAAACAGTCGAGGATGCGCTTTCAAAAGCTGCGGCTGTGATTGGATAGGATATGGATTATTGTAAAGAAGTAATATCCGATGAAGAGAAGGAGATTCTCCAGGAAATTATGAATATCGCATTCGGTCAGGCTGCAGCGGATCTGGCCGATGTGATCAATATTTTCGTAGTGCTGAGCGTACCGTATATTGAAATGCTGAATGCACAGGATCTTCCCGAATACCTGAAATCTCAGGTCTGTTCGTATGATCGCATCAGCATTGTTGAACAGAATTTCTGGGGAGATTTCAAGGGCAGCGCTTTCCTGGTCTTCCAGGGCAACGCCGGCCGGGAGCTGGTTTCCCTGTTTGGTGAAGATTCCGGAGAGTTCAGCTTGGAGTCGATTGACGCATTGGAGAAGGAAACGCTGATGGAGGTGGGAAACATCCTAATCGGCGCCTGCGTCGGCAAGCTTTCAGAGCTTCTCGGAGACCTGGTAACCTATTCGCCTCCGCGCGTAGTTATTGAAAATACTCCCAACGATGCCATCCCGGCTAATGTTTTTGAAAGCAATTCTTCTGCCATAGTGCTGAAAACGGTATTCAATTTTAACGAGCGCGACGTGAACGGCTTCCTGTTCCTGGTGACAAGCCACGATTCGATTCTCTGGCTGAAGAAATCACTGGCGGACTTCATGGAGCAGTACGAATGACGTTGAGCGAAATAACCCAGATCTTTGACACGGTCAACTTCGGTCTGGTCGTTCTGGACAGGGAAATCAAGATCAAATACTGGAACCGCTGGATGGCAATGCATAGCGGAATCCCTTCCGATCAGATTATCGACGAGCCGCTTTTTGATTTCTTCCCGCATCTGAGCACCCCCAGCTTCAACAAGAACTGCAAAGCGGTACTCTCCTTTGGAAACTTCTCCTTCTTTTCCCAGAAACTGCATCGCTTCCTGTTTCCGTTCAAGCCTGACGGTTCATTCGGCTATCGCTTCGACCTGATGCAGCAGAGCTGCACCATGGGCCCGTTGCGCGCCGAGGACAATTCGATCTCAGGCATCTTCCTGATCGTCCAGGACGTAACCGAGCTGGCCACATATGAGCAGAAGCTGGTGGAAATGAACACCAGGGATGCGCTGACCGGAATTTATAATCGCAGATACCTGGAAACGCGGCTGAAAGAGGAGTGCGACCGGCAGCAGAGATATTCCCGTCCGTTGAGCCTGATCATGATCGATATAGACTTCTTCAAGAAAGTAAACGACACCCATGGCCACCAGTGCGGAGATCTGATCCTGCAGTCGGTTGCAGCAAAAGCGGCATCAGTGATCAGGAAAACCGATTTCATCGCCCGCTACGGCGGCGAAGAGTTCTGTTGCCTGTTGCCGGAAACTGACGGCGAAGCTGCGGAAACGGTAGCCGAAAGCCTCAGAAAGCAGGTGGAGGAGATGGAGAGCCGTTTCAACGATACCACCATGGTCAAGGTCACTATCAGTCTCGGAATATCCTGTTTTGCCGCGGAAGACTCACCCGACAGCTTCCTGAAGAGGGCCGATGACGCGCTTTACCAGGCAAAACATTCGGGTCGGAACCGGTTTGTCAGGCTCCAGTCATTGGAGTAGGACTGTACAAACTGTATTGACGCACAGCTGTATGTAACGATATCGTTCGTGATCTTAAACAGAAAGGGGCGCTCTCCAACCGGAGGCGCCCCTTTTTATTGATGGCAGGGTGATTCTGTTACAATACACCCTTGGTGGACATGACATCCTTAACCCGCGGGTCCAGTTGTGTGGCGGTGTCCATGGCCTTGGCGCAGGCCTTGAAGCAGGCCTCGATGATGTGGTGAACGTTGTCGCCGTACATCACGTTGATATGCAGGTTCAGCCCGCAATGGTTGGCGAAGGCCTGGAAAAACTCCCGTGCCAGTTCCACATCGAAATCGCCGATCTTAACCTTGGGCAGGTTAACATGGTAAACCAGATAGGGGCGTCCGGAGATGTCTACCGACACGCTGGCCAGGGTTTCGTCCATCGGTACGCTGGCCTGGCCGTAGCGCCGGATGCCCTTCTTGTCTCCCAGTGCCTGTTTGAAGGCTTCGCCCAGCACAATGCCGATGTCCTCGACCGTGTGGTGAAAGTCGATATCAATGTCACCGCAGGCCTCGACCCCCAGGTTGAAAAGGCCGTGGCGGGCGAACAGGTTCAACATGTGATCCAGGAAAGGGACCGAGGTGCAGATCCTGGCTTCGCCGTTCCCGTCCACATCCAGCGACAGCTTGATCCTGGTTTCATTGGTGATTCTTTCTATCGTTGCAGTGCGACTCATTCTGCCCTCCCGGATTACCTGATTTCTTTGATTGCTTCAAGAGTTCTATCCATCTCTTCCCGCGTTCCGATCGATATGCGCACTCCGTGGGCCAGAAGCGGATCCGAGAGCAGGCGCACCAGTATCTTGCGGGCGTAGAGGCCGTCATAGAGCCGTTTGCCGTTTTTGTCGGCCGGCGACGCAAAGACGAAGTTTCCCTGGGAAGGTATAACGCTGTAGCCTATCTTCAGCAGTTCGGCGGTGAACCATTCCCGCGTTTCGATAATCTTGCGGCAGGAGTCACGGAAATACTCCTGGTCCCGGAGGGCCGCAACGCAGGCCGCCTGGGCCAGGCGGTCCAGGTTGTAGTGGTCGCGGATCTTGTCCAGGGCGGCGATGATGTTGGGATGGGCAATAGCCAGCCCAAGGCGCATGCCGGCCAGCGCATAGCTTTTGGAAAGGGTGCGGGTAACCACCACGTTGTCGTATTTTCTTACCAGATCCAATGCATTGTTTTCGGCGAAATCGGCATAGGCTTCGTCCACCACCAGCAAACCGCCGCAGTTTTTTGCCAGATCCTCGATGTAATCCAGCGGGAAGGCAAAGCCAAGCGGTGAATTGGGAGTGGTCAGGAAAAAAACCCGGCCGTTGTAATGTTCGGGGAAAGCTTCAATGCGGAAGTTGTCGGCCAGGCCGTAGCTGCAGACCGACGCCCCCTGGATTTCGGCCAGGGTGACGTAGTAGGAGTAGGAAGGGTGCACATAGCCCACGTCTTGACCCTGCCCGGCGCAGGCCCGGATCAGGTTGTTGAGAACCTCGTCCGAGCCGTTGGCCATGATGATCCAGGATGGGTCGAAACCGTACAGCCGGCCCGCCTCTTCGCGCAGCAGCTGGCTGGACGCGCTGGGGTAGGTGCGCAGCGAAGCTCCGTCGCTGCCCAGTTCGTCCAGAATGGCTTCCCTGACTTTCGGCGAAGGAGGATAGGGATTTTCGTTGGTGTTCAGCTTGATCCAGGAGGCCACGTCGTCAGGCTGGAAACCGGGAACGTAACCCTGCATCGCTTCTATATTGGGGCGAAGATAACTCATTTCATTTCTCCAGACGCTTGCTGACCGATTTGCCGTGCGCTTCCAGTCCTTCCAGCCCTGCAATCTGTACGATGTCCTTGCCGAGCCGCTTCAGGCCCCGTTCGGAAAAATAGACCAGCGAGGATTTCTTGACGAAGTCGTCCACAGAGAGCGGCGAGAAGAAGCGCGCCGTGCCGCCGGTGGGCAGGGTATGGTTCGGGCCCGCCAGGTAATCGCCGGCCGCCTCCGGGGTCCAGTGTCCCATGAAGATAGCGCCGGCATTGGTGATCTGGGGCAGGATCGCGAACGGGTCACTGACCGCCAGTTCCAGGTGCTCCGGTGCGATGCGGTTGGAGAAGGCGATTACCTCGTCAAGCGTGTCGGCCACGATAATTGCGCCGTACTTGTCCCAGGAGGCCCGGGCGATGGTTTCGCGTGACAGTTGCGCCAGCTGCAGCTCCACTTCCGCTGCCACCTTTTCGGCAAAGGAACGGTCTGTTGTGATCAGGATCGACGAGGCCAGCTCATCATGCTCGGCCTGGGAGAGCAGGTCGGCGGCGATGTGGGCCGGAGTGCCGCTGCCGTCGCTGATCACCAGAATCTCGCTGGGACCGGCGATCATGTCGATTCCTACCTGGCCGAAAACCAGCTTCTTGGCGGTGGCGACATAGATGTTGCCTGGCCCGGTGATCTTGTCCACCCTGGGGATGGTGTCGGTGCCGTAGGCCAGTGCGGCCACGGCCTGTGCACCGCCGATGCGGAAGACGCGGTCCACCCCTGACAGGCTTGCCGCCACCAGTACATGCGGGTTGATCTCCCCTCCCGGGGTCGGCGCCACCATGATGATTTCACCGACACCGGCCACGCGCGCCGGAACGGCGTTCATGATCACGCTGCTGGGATAGCTGGCCTTGCCACCCGGCACGTAGATGCCGACCCGCGCCAGCGGAGTCACCTTCTGGCCCAGCATGATGTCCGGCTCTTCGGTAGAGATCCAGGTCTGCTGCTTCTGCTTTTCGTGGAAGCGCGCCACCCGCTCGCAGGCCAGTTTCAGCGCGTCGATCTCTTCAGCTGAAACCAGTGCGAAAGCCGCTTCGATCTCGGTGGCCGACACTTCCAGTTCCGTCATTGCGGCCGCATCCAGGCGGTCGAAGCGGCGGGTCAGCTCCAGCAACGCCTCATCGCCCCGCAGGCGGACATCGGCGATGATATCCAGCACGGTCCGTTCTACTTCCCGGCCGGTTTCTTCGCTACGTGAAAGAATGGTATCAAATTTGATGTTGAAATCGGGGTCTGCAATGTTAAGGAAAAGCATTTTAATCTCCGGATATTTACTTGGTGAAGCCCTTTGCACCCTTCAGGTCCAGTCTGAGCAGGATTGCGGCCCGCTCGCGGTCGGGGTTGTAATCGCTGGCCACAATCACGGCGCCTTTCAGAAAGCCTTCCAGCTGTATGGTGTAGGTGTCGAAACGCAGCTCGTTGCCGTTAGCTGAACGGGCAAAGAACTCCAGCAGATTGCGCTGGGCCGCGGTCTCTGCGGCCCGGATCGCGGTAAGGCGTTTTTTGCCCGGATCTTCGGCATCGGTCAGAGGAAAGCCTTCGCCGATGGCGATCACGGCACCCTGGGAGAAAGCCTGGGATGGTTCGGGAACATTGGCCAGCCCGGTGTTCACGGTCATTTTGTTCTGCTCGAGCCAGGCTGCGATTTCCGGGTAGAGCGGGGATGATGCCGCAGCCGCCTTCTGGTTGCTTCCTGAATTGTCCCGGTTCTCTGTCGTTGGTGTAGTTTTCGTCGAACATGAAACGAGAATACAGGCAAAAAGCGCTGTCACGGCCAGTCTCAACAATACTCGCATACGTGCTCCCTTCACGATTCCAGCAGTACCTTCTCCAGACCCTGGATGATCGCTGAAATGCGGCCATGCTTGGTCTTCAGGCTGGCCCGGTTGACGATCAGGCGGGTAGTTATCTCGGCGATGTTTTCGACCTCCACCAGCCCGTTCTGGCGCATGGTCTCGCCGGTTGAGACCAGGTCCACGATCCTTTCGGCCAGTCCCACCAGCGGTGCCAGCTCGATCGAGCCGTAGAGCTTGATGATCTCGACCTGGATTCCCTTGGAGGCGAAGTAGCTTTCGGTCACGTGGGGATACTTGGTGGCGATGCGGACATGGGACCAGCCGCTGGGATCGTCATTTTTGGCCAGGTTGGCCGGTTCAGCCACCATCATTCGGCAGTATCCGAATTTCAGGTCCAGCGGTTCGTAGACATCCTTGCCCTGCTCCATCAGCGTGTCCTTGCCGACGATGCCCATGTCGGCGCTGCCGTATTCCACATAGGTCGGCACATCGGTCGCCCGCACGATCATGTAGCGGATGCGCTGCTCTTCATTTTCGAAAATCAGCTTGCGCGAGTCCGAGAGCAGTTCGCGGCAGTCGATGCCGATCCTGCCGAACAGCTCTACCGACTCTTCCAGGATGCGTCCCTTGGGGATGGCTATGGTTATCCAGTCGTTCATTCTTTCACCCTCTGAATGTCAGCGCCAAGACCGGCCAGCTTCTTTTCGATGGATTCATAACCGCGGTCCAGGTGGTAGATGCGGGTCACTTCGGTAGTCCCCTCCGCAGCCAGCCCGGCCAGGATCAGCGAGGCGGAGGCGCGCAGGTCGGTGGCCATTACCGGGGCGCCGGAGAGTTTCCTGATCCCCTTGACCGTGGCGGTGTTGCCTTCGATCGTGATGTCGGCGCCGAAACGCTGCAGCTCGGATACGTGCATGAAACGGTTCTCGAAGATGTTTTCCGAGATGACGCTGGCGCCGTCGGCCACGCACATCATCGCCATGAACTGGGCCTGCATGTCGGTCGGAAAGCCGGGGTAGGGGCGGGTCTTGATGTTGATGCCGCCGATCCTCCTGGGGCCCTTGACCCGCACAACTCCGTCGCGGCTGGTGATTTCGATGCCGGCGTCCTGCATCTTGAACGCCAGCGCGTCCAGGTGTTCCAGCTTCATGCGGTGGATTTTTATATCGCCGCCGGTCATGGCGGCGGCAATCATGAAGGTTCCGGCCTCGATGCGGTCCGGCATGACCTCGTAGTCGGCTGCGGACAGCTCCGTGACCCCCTGGATACGGATGGTGTCGGTACCGGCCCCCTCGATCCTGGCTCCCATGCGGTTAAGGTAGTTGGCAAGGTCAACTATCTCCGGTTCGCGGGCCGAGTTCTCCAGCACGGTTTCGCCCTTGGCGGTGGCGGCTGCCATCATCAGGTGCTCGGTGCCGCCCACGGTTGAAACGTCGAAATTGATGCGGGCACCCTTCAGCCGCCTGCAACGGGCCTCGACATAGCCATGTTCCAGCACGATCTCGGCCCCCAGCGCCTGCAGTCCCTTAAGATGCAGATTGATCGGCCGGGCGCCGATTGCGCACCCCCCCGGCAGTGAGACCCTGGCCTTGCCGAAGCGCGCCAGCAGCGGACCCAGCACCAGCACCGAAGCGCGCATGGTCTTGACCAGGTCGTAGGTGGCTTCGTGGTTGTTGATGCCGGAAGAATCGATCTTTACAATGTTGCCGTTGCCTTCGACCTTTGCTCCCAGTGACTCCAGCACCTTGATGGTGGTGTTGATGTCGCGCAGGAACGGCACGTTGCTGATCCGGTTGATGCCTGGTGCCAGGATCGTGGCGACAAAGATCGGCAGAGCGGCGTTCTTGGATCCGCTGACAGTGACGTCGCCCTTCAGTTTCTTTCCGCCTTTGATGATAAGCTTGTCCAAAAAGATGCCCCTTCCGATTCTGCCCCGAACAACGGGGCATGGGTGGTTATGAAATATTCGATTCGCAATCGATTCCGAAATCTGGTTTTTATACGATAAACTTGGCCATATTACTTGATGACCCCACTATTGTCCAAAGAAAAGTTGTCTGAAATCAGGCGATAATTCAGTCGGGAACGGTTACTTGGGCTGGCGCTGTGGAGCAGCTCGCAGCCGTGATTTTAATATATCGATTTTCTAGAACTGTGTTATTGTTGCAGCTGATTGCATGATTTCTGCTGTAGAACGTTGGTGACGATATGCCGCGATTCACCCTTAAAACAAAAATCACACTGCTGTTGCCGCTGGCGATGACCATGGCGCTGGCCGCGCTGCTTTTCCTGGTATATACCCTGGTGCAGAGCCATATTAAAGAGACGATCTTCGACCAGCAGTACCAGATGGTTTCCATACTGGCTGATGAAATCGACCGAAATGTCGCTTCATCCGATGATATCCTGCGGGACATTTCCCGGAAAATCACCAGAGCGATGGTCAACGACCCGCAAAAGGCCCTGGCCTATCTCAGGCAGCAGGACGAGCACCTGAAAAATTTCGATAACGGCCTGTTCCTCTTTGACCGGCACGGAAAGATGGTGGCCGAGCTGCCGCTGGAGCTGAAGCGCATCGGCAAGGATTTCATGTTCCGCGAATATCTTGCGAAAACCATCGACAGCCGTCGTCAGTTCCTCTCGGATCCCTACATCTCATCACAGTCGCATCATCAACCGGCGGTAATGTTCTCCGTGCCGGTCTTCGATCATGACGGTTCGCTGATGGCGGTTGTGGGGGGGAGCGTGAACCTGGCCAGAGAGTCGTTTCTCGGTCGGCTGGCCAATGTGAAATTCGGCAAAAACGGGTACCCGTTCCTTTTCAACAGCGATCGGCTGATTATTCTCCATCCTGACAAGAACCGCATCATGAAGAAGGACGTGCCGCCCGGCGCAAACAAGCTGCTTGACCGGGCCGTGGAAGGGTTCGACGGGACCGGCGAGACGGTCAACTCGCGCGGGATGCATGCCCTGGCCTCGTTCAAGCACCTGAAAACCAGGAACTGGATACTGGGCGCCAATTTCCCGGTTGCCGAGGCCTTTGCGCCGATCAATAAACTGAGAAATATCTTTTTGATCGTGCTGCCTATCCTCACCATAGCGCTCTTCTGCTTCATGCGCCGCTACCTGGGCCAGTTGACCGAGCCGATCGTCCGGCTTACCAAGCATGTGGAAAACCTTTCCGCCAATAAAGTCGACCAACGCATGATCCCGGTGGAGGGTTCCGATGAGATTGCCATTCTTGGCCACTCTTTCAACCATCTGGTGGCCGAGATCGACCGACAGAGGGACGAACTTGTCAGGCGCGAGGTGCTCTATCGCACCGTTGTGGATTTTTCCAGCGAGACGATCTTCCTGATATCTCCAGACCGTAGTACCATCAGCTATATTTCGCCCAGCTGCCTGGAGCTGACCGGATATGCTCCCGAAGAGTTCCAGGCTGATCCTGGGTTGTTGTGCGAAATGATCCACCCCGATGACCGGGATCATTGGCTCGAGCATTGCCGGATAGCCGGCTCCTGCGATTTCAGCGAGCCTCTGGAATTCCGGCTGCTGACCAGGCAGGGCGAAACCCGCTGGGTCAACCATCTCTGTCGCCCGGTTTACGACCACCAGGGACAGTATGTCGGCATCAGGGGCAGTTTCAGCGATATCTCGCTCTGGAAGCAGGCCGAGGCCGCCATAGTTGCCAGTGAAGAAAAGTTCAGGATCTTCTTCGAGGAATCCGGGGACGCCATCTTCATTGTCGATACCGACGGGCTGATCAAGGAGGCCAACAACGAAACCTGCCAGCGCTACGGATACAGCCACCCGGAGCTGGTCAACATGCCGGTGTCGGAACTGGACACGCCGGAAGAGGGTGTGCATATCCCCGAACGGGTGGCACGCGTCCTGGAACAGGGACAGTACACCTTTGAAACCGTCCATCGCCGTAAGCACGATTCGCCGATGATGGTCGAGGTAAGCGCGAGCCTGATAGACTATGAAGGGGACAGGGCCATCCTGGCTGTTGTACGCGACATAACCGCCCGCAAGCAGGCGGAGCAGCGTCTGCACCGCCAGAACGAATACCTGCAGGCGCTGCACGAAACCACGGTCGGCCTGCTCAGCAGGCATGACGTGGCCGGGCTGCTGCAGGCGATAGTCACCCGCGCCGGGAACCTGATCGGTACCGAGCATTGTTATGTCTATCTGAAAAATTCATCCGGCAGCGAAATGGAGATGGTCTTCCAGAGCGGGGTCTACAACAATTTCGTGCATCATCCGATCAAGCCGGGCCAGGGGATCGCCGGACGGGTCTGGGAGAACAGGGCTCCGGTCCATGTAGCTGATTACAGCACGTGGGAAGGGCGTCTGCCGGACCCGGACAGGGATTGCCTGCACGCGATGGCTGGAGTACCGCTCACCTCCGGCGGAGAGGTGATCGGGGCGCTGGGACTGGCCTTCGTTGACCCCGAAACGGAAATCAGCGATGAACAGATGGATCTTTTGTGCCATTTCGGGGAACTGGCCTCGCTGGCGCTTGAAAATGCCCGTCTCAACGATAAATTCCGGCGCGAGCTGTCCGAAAGGAAAAAAGCGGAGGAGCACCTGCATAAACTTTCGGTGGCGGTCGAACAGAACCCGGCTTCGATCATTATTACCGATCCGCGCGGGGTGATCGAGTATGTCAATCCGCACTTCTCCAGGCTGACCGGCTACCTTCCGGAAGAGGCGATCGGCAGGACGCCGCGCATACTCAGATCGGGCGAAACCACCCGGGAAGAATACAGCCAGATGTGGGGAACGATCCTTTCCGGTGGAGAGTGGCGCGGTGAATTCCACAACCGCAAAAAGAACGGGGAACTTTACTGGGAACAGGCGCTGATTGCACCCATCAGGGATGAAAACGGTGCCATCACCAATTTTATAGGCATCAAGGAGGACGTAACCGATCGCAAGCAACTTGAAAACCAGTTGCGCCACTCGCAGAAGATGGAGGCCATCGGCCAGCTGGCCGGCGGCATCGCCCACGACTTCAACAACATCCTGACCGCCATCATCGGCTATTCCAGTATCATGCAGCTCAAACTGCCGGACGACAGCCCTTTCAAAAAGAGCGCCGGCCAGATCATCGAAACCGCCGAAAGGGGCGCCAGCCTGACCCAGGGGTTGCTGGCCTTCAGCCGCAAACAGGTCACCTGTCCGGTCGCGATCGATCTCAACGAAATACTGGCCAGGGTTCAGCAGCTTCTGCGCCGACTGATCAGCGAAGATATCAGCCTGGAGATAAATCCTTCGGCACAGGAGTTGCCTGTGATGGCCGACAGCGGTCAGATCGAGCAGGTTTTGATGAACCTGGCCACCAATGCCCGCGATGCGATGCCTAAAGGCGGTTCGATCGTGATCGCGACCGAGATGGTAACGCTTGACGCCGATTTCGTGATATCCAGGGGCTTCGGGCAGGCCGGCGAATATGCCCTGCTGACCTTTACCGACAGCGGTGAGGGGATGGACGAGGAAACCGCCCGGCACATTTTCGAACCGTTCTATACCACCAAGGATCTGGGCAAGGGCACCGGGCTGGGGCTCTCGATCGTGTACGGAATAGTCAAAAAACATAACGGATACATAACCTGTCACAGTACGATCGGGCTTGGCACGGTCATGCAGGTTTATCTTCCACTTTTGGCCGGATCGCCGGTCCAGGCCGCACTTGTGCCGGAGGAGGGTGTGCCGGTGCGGCAGGGCAGCGATCTGGTGCTGGTTGCGGAAGACAACGAAGCCGCCAGAATACTGGCCAAGGAGATTCTGGAAGAGTTCGGGTATTCTGTGCTGGAGGCCGGGGACGGCCAGGAGGCGCTGGAACTTTTCAGGAACAACCGCGACAGGATCAGCCTGGTGATACTGGACGTAATCATGCCGAAACTAAATGGACGCGAGGTCTATGATGCGATCAGGGCCATTGATCCGGCGGTCCAGGTGCTGTTCTGCAGTGGCTACCCCGAAGATGTGGTGGTCAAGCAGGGCGGCTTTGAAAGTGGAATGAATTATCTGGCCAAACCATACTCCCCCAAGGAGCTGCTAATGAAAATACGCGAGGTACTGGACAATGCCCACTGATTCCTCCGGTTCCGCCGGTAATATTTTTGTAGTGGATGACGACCGCTTCGTGCTGGAAAGCGTTACCACGCTTTTGACTGAATACGGTTTCAGTGTCCGGGCCTTCTCCAGCGGGCATGACGCCATCAAGCGCTTTATCATGGAGCCGGTTGACCTGGTCTTGACCGATATCAATATGCCGGTTATGGATGGACTGGAACTGCTGGAGAAAATCCGCTTTCTCGACCGCGAGACACCGGTGGTGCTGATGACCGCCTATGCCGACCTGGACGTGGCGGTCAAGGCGATTCAGAAGGGGGCCTTCGACTTCATCATCAAGCCCTATCGCCCACCCTACCTGATCCATACCGTCGAAAAGGGGGTCAATTTCAAGCGGCTGACCCAGATTGAAAAGAACTACAAGATCGAGCTGGAAAAAACAGTCGAGAAACGCACTGCCGAACTGAATACAGCGCTGGGCGAAATCACCAACATGAGCCGCGAAATCATCGAGCGGCTCACGGCCGCCGCCGAATTGCGCGACGAGGATACCGGGCTGCACATCGCCAGGATCGGCATGTACGCCAAAAGGTTGGCGCAGCAGTTGAACATGGATGAAGAGTTCATCGATGATATCTCGGTCGCCAGCGCGATGCACGATGTCGGTAAAATCGGCATTCCCGACTCGATCCTGCTCAAACCTGGCGCCCTTACTTCCGAGGAATTCAATACCATCAAACAGCATACGGTGATCGGTGAGCGCATCCTGAGGGGCTCTCCGCACAGGATGCTCAAGATGGGGGCCGTGATCGCCGCCACCCACCACGAGCGCTGGGACGGCAGCGGCTATCCGTCCGGCACGAAAGGTGAGGAAACACCGCTGGAGGGGAGGATCGTGATGATCGTTGACCAATATGACGCGTTGCGGAACAGCCGTGTCTACAAGCCGGCCTTCGACCACGGCAAAACCTGCGATATTATCCTGAACGGTGACAACCGCACCATGCCGCACCATTTCGATCCGCGTATTCTGGCCGCCTTCAGGGAAATAAAGGACGATTTTGCGGAGATATTCCAGAATAGCCAGGCTTGAGAATCGGAATTAGCCGGTAACAGGCACCCAAAAAAGCCGGAGCTGGTAAACGCTCCGGCATTTTTGTATCCGCTTTTGTTGAACAAATGACTGCTGCAGTAATAAAAATCAGCGGTCCAGGTCGGCCAGCACGAAATCCACCGAGCCCAGAATTGCCAGGAAGTCGGCCAGCAGCCAGCCGCGGCTCATCACCGGCAGGGCCTGGATGTGTGGGAAACTGGGGGTCTTGATCCGCAGGCGGTATGGAATCGCCAGGCCGTCCGAAACCGCGAAGTAGCCGTATTCCCCCTTGGGAGCCTCGATGGCGCTGTAGTTTTCCCCCCTTGGCGCCGACATGCCGCGGGTGCTGTTGACGAAGTGGTGGATCAAGGATTCGATATCTTTCAGCGTATCCTGTTTCCGGGGCAGCACATAACGATAATCATCGGTGATCCAGCGCCCCTCCGGCATCTCCCGCAGGGCCTGTTCCACGATCCGCAGCGACTGGCGGATCTCCTCCATGCGCACCTCGTAGCGCGCCTGGCAATCGCCACCTTCGGCGATTGCGACTTCAAAATCGAAACGTTCATAGCCGCCATAGGGCATCTTCCGGCGCAGGTCCCAATCGAGGCCGCAGGCGCGCAGGTTGGGGCCGGAAAGCCCCCATTCCATGGCATCGGCAAGCGAGATGGCTCCGACCCCTTTCAGGCGTTGGCGGAAGATAGGGTTGCCTTCGATCAGCTGCTGGTACTCCTTCAGGCGCGGCGGCAGCCATTCCAGCAGTTCCCTGACCGGCTGTTGCCACCCATCTGGCAGGTCCTCGGCCACGCCGCCGATGCGGAACCAGGCCGGGTGCATGCGGCCGCCGGTGATCATCTCGACGATGTCGAAGATCTTTTCCCGGTCGGTAAAGGTGTAGAAGACCGGCGTCATGGCTCCCACGTCGGCGGTGAAGGTGCCCAGCCAGACCAGGTGGCTGGCAATGCGGAACAGCTCGGACAGCATCACGCGGATATACTGTGCCCGCTCCGGCACCGTGATGCCGCACAGTCGTTCGACCGAGTTGACGTAGGCCAGGTTGTTCTGCACTCCGGACAGGTAGTCGATGCGGTCGGTGTAGGGGATGAACTGGTTCCAGTGCTGCCGTTCTGCGATCTTCTCGGCCCCGCGGTGGTGGTAGCCGATGTCGAAGTCGATGTCGCGGATCTCTTCTCCGTCCAGCTTGAGGATGCAGCGGATGATGCCGTGGGTGCCGGGGTGTTGCGGTCCCAGGTTGAGCAGCAGCTCGCCTTCGCCGATCTTTTCGAAGAAGTCGGAGGCTGGCAGCGGGGCGTGGCGGCGGGCGTCTTCGGTGGTGTACGGTTTCATCTCGGTGGCGCGGAAGGGGTGCTGTTTGCGCAGCGGGTGCCCCTGCCAGTCGTGCGGCATCAGGATCCGGCGCAGGTTGGGGTGTCCAGCGAAGCGGATGCCGTACATGTCGAAGACTTCCCGTTCATACCAGTCGGCAGACGGGAAAACAGATGTGACCGACGGCAGTTCCGGGGTGTCGCCGCTCAGTTCGGTCTTGATGCGCAGGTAACCGGGCTGGTCAAAGGAGAGCAGGTGGTAGTTGACCGTGAAATCCTTGAAGCGGCCCCGTTCCAGCCGGCAGGAGTCATCCACGGCGGCGATGTCCTCCAGCCGCCTGAATGAAGCTCCGGAACGGTTCTTGAGGTGTTTCAGCAGTTCGGGCACGGACTCTGACGCCGTCCTCAGGGTCAGCATGTCCGTGGCGCTGTCGTCAATGGCAACCTGTCCGCCGAACAGCCGTCCGATCTCCTCCGGCAGCCCGAAGTCCGGAAAATCGTGCCTGGGGGCGGGGGGGCGCCAGAGGTCGTCCGAGCGGGGCTGGAACTGTCGGGGGTGGCCGGCTGCCGCGCCGCGGATGCTGATCTTCTCCATTCCGGGTCCGCGGGTGTCGTTTGACTTGGTCACGCCCGGCACCAGCACCGGCACTGTGGTTCCCTGCCAGCCACCGGACATGTGCAGCACCGGTCGGGCCGGCCGCTCGCCGCTTTTGATCTTCTCCTGCAGCAGCATCAGGCCCTGCATGAATGCTTCCGGTCGTGGCGGACAGCCGGGTACGTACACATCCACCGGCAGGATCTGGTTGACCCCCTGCACGACGCTGTAGACATCGTACATGCCGCCCGAATTGGCGCAGCTGCCCATGGACATGACCCAGCGCGGTTCGGCCATCTGCTCATACAGGTGCAGGATCGAAGGGGCCATCTTGACGAAGGGGGTTCCGGCGATCACCATCAGGTCGGCCTCGCGCGGCGTGCCGCGCAGCACCTCGGCCCCGAAACGGGAAACATCGTGGCGCGAGGTGAACGAGGTCATCATCTCGACGAAGCAGCAGGAGAGGCCGAAGAACATCGGCCAGAGCGAGTTGGCGCGCCCCCAGTTGATCAGGTCGTCCAGGCGGGTCAGGATTACGTTTTGCGGTATTTCGTTCAAGGCATGTCCCCGGAAACGCAAAGTTTTTGCAAGATCAAGACTGTCGAGGAATGGTGAGGAGGCGTAGCAGCGCTGCTTTGCACGGTCTATTCCGAAGGCTTGCGCAGGGATTGCAGAACCTCTGCGTTTCTCTCCCTGGAAGGGCCCCAGTCCAGCCCACCCTTCAACCACAGCCATACCAGCCCGGCAAACAGGATCACGATGAAGACCGTGATCTGAACCAGTCCGACCAGCCCCAGTTCGTCCCATACCAGCGCCCAGGCAAAGATGAAGGCCGCCTCAACGTCAAAGACTATGAAAAAGATCGCCACCAGGTAGAACGGCACCGGCCAGGCCAGGCGGGCGGAACCGCTGGGGGCAACACCGGATTCATAGGGCATCTGCTTGGCCGGAGAGGTGCGTCTGGCCCCTAGCCACCAGGCGGCCAGCAGCAGTACGCCGATCAGCGCTACGGTCACAAGGGTGTAGACGGCAAGATGGTAAAAGGAAGGGGCGATCATGGGGGCAACTATAGCAGAACAGTGTCGTTTTCAAAAGCAGCAAAACCGGAAATAAAAAAGCCGGCGCCAATATTTCTGGCGCCGGCCCGGGCTGGCTGTTGCGGAAGAGTAAGTCGCGATCGGATTCGAAGTGTCAGAATGTAACCCTGAATCCGACGATTACGTTGTGGCTCTCGAATTTCAGGCTGCTCCAGCGGTCGGAGTTTCTGTTGATCGAGGCGGTTTCGGTAGCAAAGTAACGGTAACCCACGTCCAGCGAGTATCTGCTGTGCAGGGCAATCTCGGCGCCGGCTCCGGCCTGGTAGGCAAAGACCGTGTCGTCACCTTCGTCGTACAGGCGCAGGCGGCCGGCCGCATCGGTGGCATAGGTGTCGCTCAGGCTGAGCGTGGCAAAGCCGATCCCACCTCCCAGGTAGGGGGTGACTTTGGACGAATTGTGCATGTCGAAGAAGGCATTGGCCATGAAGGCCGCTACTCCCAGGTTGCCGTCCGGGTCACGGAAGCGGAAGTTGGCCGACTGGTCGGTGATGGATGCGATCTCGGAGTTTCGGTAGGAGAGTTCGCCTTCCAGTCGTAACAGTCCGAAGTCATAGCCGCCGGTTCCGCCGACGTAGATCCCCGGCTCGAATTCCACCTGGTCGTGGTCGCTGGCGTTGGTGTTGAAGTATTCGGTGGTTACGGCGCTGTCTTTCGGGACTGACACACCGATAAAGCCGGACACGTACGGTCCGGCATGCGGAGCAGCGGAGCAGATTGAAGGCAGGGCCAACATTGTAACGGCTGTGATTGCTATCAGATTGCGTATTGATTTCATGTCGTAATCGCCTTTCCTGTGTGGGGTTTGTGGGTATGTCTTTTTAAACCTGACTGTATATATATCACAAAAATTAATAAGCTCATATACACAAATAGCAGAAACAGTGGAATAAGTTAGTTGGCCTGACGGATGCAATTTTTTTGAAAATTCATTTTTACCGTGTATAATCGGCATCTGCGTCCCTTCAATCTGTACCGTTTCCGAGGTGATAATGAGTGGAATCGTGGCAATGGCCAGGCAATGGCTTGCGGGTGAACAGAAGGTACCCGGCAATCAGCTGCTAACCCAGCGGCACATAATCGAAAGCCTTTTGGCGGAGATCAAGCGGGTTGAGGATGTTAATGCCAAATTAACCGAGGAAGTCCGGAGGGTTAAGTCCGAAGGGGTGAATGAGATCCGGCTCGCGGTTGCAGAGGAGTGCGCCGTGATCTGCGAATCCGCCGACTATGTCATCAGGAGTTACGGATGTGCCATGGAAATTCGAAAAAAATTCGGCTTGCCATTGCATAAGTAGGTTATAATGAGCTATAATACAAAAAGTTAGGACTGTCTATTGCCGTATATGCCGGTCGGTTGACCTTCGTTGCGCAGGATCATGGAAATAATTCTGAGAGAATTATATGCAGGGGGAGGGGGAGGCGATGCTGATACAGGTTAACTACGCTGACGGACGTAACGATTATGTCAAGGGTTTTGTGTTGGACCGACTGATCGAGACGAAGGAGATTGTCAAGTTCAAGCGCAGTTCGGGGTGGGTAACCATTGGAGTCGATCCGGTGCGTACCGCCAGACGTGAACTGAGGACCAAGTTCGGCTGGTGATAATAGTTGCAGCATAAGGCTGTAACAGCGAAAACTCCCGGTGCGATTCATGGATGACCGGTTATAGTTGGTTTGAAGTGGTCCGGAAACTCTTTGCAGGCAATAAAAAGGGTTGGGTCGTGTGATAACGATCCAATCCTTTGTTTTTTTTTGGAGGCGGCGAGCGGATTTGAACCGCTGAATAAAGGTTTTGCAGACCTCTGCCTTACCACTTGGCTACGCCGCCGCTTATCACAGCGAAACGTACTTATATAAAATAACTCACCAGCATGTCAAGTCCTATTTGAATTTAATGGCAATGCCGCTGGCACGGTATTCGGTTGAAGGGATTACTCCATAAACGGTGGTGCGCCCGTCCACTTCAAGCAATGTTACCGCGTCAGCTCCCATTTTCTCTGCTTCCTGCCGTACGGCAGCGGCGCCCCATGCCCTGATGTCCGGAGTCAGCGAGTAGTCGGATCCGTAGGTTTCTCTTGTAACCTGGATTCTTCCGAGCTTGACGTGGGGACGGATCAGTTCGTCCTGTGAAAGCAACGGCGGCAACTCGCTACCGCCATTTGGATTGAAAATGGCACACCCCGCGATGCCGACTGTAAACACAACCGCCAGTATAGCGCTTGTCATAAACCTGCGGTGCTTGATCATGGTGGAGTCCTTTACGTCCGGCAATTTACCTCTGGACAGAGATATGTCTGCATGCTAATATCTGCCGCTTTTTATGGCAACAAAAAAACGTAATTCACATTACTCCCCTACCTCTATTGGATAATATACTTTAACCAAATCAAAAAGGAGCGGTAACGATGTCAGGTCATAATAAATGGAGCACTATCAAGCATAAAAAAGGCGCTGCCGATGCCAAGCGCGGCAAGGTCTTCACCAAGATCATAAAAGAGATTTCGGTCGCCGCAAAGCTGGGCGGAGGCGACCCGGCCGCCAATCCCCGCTTGAGGACTGCCATTGATAAGGCCAAAGCCGAGAACATGCCCAAGGACAACATCGAACGCGCCATCAAAAAGGGTGCCGGCGGAATGGAAGGGGTTACATACGAGGAAATCGTCTACGAAGGCTACGGACCCGGCGGCGCTGCGGTGCTGGTGGAGGTGATGACTGACAACCGTAACCGATCCGTATCGGATATCCGCAGTATCTTCACAAAATGTAACGGCAATATGGGCGAGGCCGGCTGCGTGGCCTGGATGTTCAGCAAGAAGGGGCTGATTGTCTACGACAAGTCGGTGGATTTCGATCAGCTCTTCGAAGCGGCGATTGAAGCTGGTGCAGAGGATGTGGCCGAACAGGACGAGCAGTTCGAGGTGACAACCGAGCCGGGTGATTTCATCGAGGTGCGCGAGGCACTTGAGGCAAAGGGCTTCAAACATCTCAACGCAGAAACCACGATGATCCCTCAGACCCAGGTGGTTCTGGAAGGAAAACAGGCTGAAAACATGCTCAAGATGATGGATCGGCTGGAAGATAACGACGATGTTCAAAATGTTTATTCCAACTTCGACATTTCCTCGGAAGAGATGGAAAAGATGATGTAGCGATCAAGGGGCTCTGATGAGCCCCTTTTGCTTTGTGGAGGTTCACATGACGGAAAAGGCTACATTTGCGGCCGGCTGCTTTTGGGGCGTTGAGGATACCTTCATGAATCTGTCGGGAGTGATCTCCACTCGGGTCGGCTATACCGGCGGCCACACCGACAATCCGACTTACGCAGATGTTTGCGGTCACGACAGCGGACATGCCGAGGCGGTCGAGGTCGTTTTCGATCCGGCGCTCATTTCCTATGATGATCTGCTTAACGTTTTCTGGGGTTGCCACGATCCAACCCAGCTGAATCGCCAGGGGCCGGACATCGGCGACCAGTACCGGTCGGCAATTTTTTTTCATTCCGACGAACAGAAACGTTTCGCGGAAGAATCGCTGGAACGCCTGGATAAGTCAGGCCGGCTGCGCAAGAGGATTGTCACCAGGATCGAGCCGGCTGCGGTCTTCTGGGAGGCGGAAGGTTACCACCAGAAGTACCACGCCAGAAACGGCGGCGGGTGCGGATTCTGATGAGGGTACTGGGAATTGACCCCGGTTCGCGCATTACCGGCTACGGAATTGTCGATCAGACCGGAAACAAGCTGATCCACGTTGACAACGGAGCCATCTTTACCGATAGCGCCGTCGATTTTCCGGGGAGACTGAAGCGGATTTTTGACGGTTTGTCCGAGATTATCCTGCAGTATCATCCGGATGAAGTGGCCGTTGAGAACATCTTTTTTTCAACCAATGTCCAGAGCGCCCTGAAGCTCGGCCAGGCTCGCGGCGCGGCGATTGTGGCCGCGGTCAACGCCAATCTGCCGGTTGCCGAATATTCGGCGCTACAGGTCAAACAGGCCGTGGTCGGCCAGGGAAGGGCGGAGAAAGGGCAGGTGCAGAAGATGCTCAAGTCGCTGCTGGGGTTACCGGAAATTGCCCAGGCCGATGCCTCCGACGCGCTGGCGGTGGCGGTTTGCCATATCAATTCGCACGGGCTGAAACAGAAAACTGGACAGGGGGTGACGGTGAAACGTCAGAAGACTTCCTGGAGGGATATGAAGTTATGATTGCGCTTTTGACCGGACAGATCGCCTTTAAATCTCCCGACCACATCATTCTGGATGTGAATGGAGTCGGCTACAGGGTGCTGATTCCGTTTTCCACCTATTATGAACTGCCCGAAGAAGGTGGCAGGGCCACCCTGCACATCCATACCAGTGTCCGTGAGGATGCCATTCAGCTTTACGGTTTTCGCACCCGTCTGGAAAAGTCCTTTTTCCAGCTGCTGATATCGGTCACCGGGGTAGGGCCCAAGCTGGCTCGCGATATCCTCTCCAACATCCAACCCGGGCCGTTGTCACAGGCCCTGGCCCAGGGTGATATCCACAAGCTTTCGACGATACCGGGAATCGGAAAGAAAACTGCCGAGAGGCTGGTGCTGGAATTGAAAGACAAGGCCGGCAAGCTGGACCTTTCATCGTTGCCGGTAACGGAAATGCGCCAGATTCCGGACGAGGATGTTGCCGATGACGTCATCTCGGCATTGCTTAATCTGGGTTATAAGGAACCGCAGGTACGCAAGGCTCTGGCCGGTCTTGACGCCGGCGGCGGGGTAACGGTGGAGGGCTTGCTCAAGCAGGCCTTGAAAATCCTGATGAAGTAGCTGACATAACCGCCTGACAACTGATTACATACAGCAGGGTTAACAAAAAAGGACGGCAATATTGCCGTCCTTTTTTGTGTAAGAAATCTCGACAGTTTATTTACGCTGTTTCCTTCTCCAGAAAGCCAGTCCGGCCAGGCCGCCGCCAAGAAGCAGCATGGTCGAGGGTTCCGGAACCGCGGGAGCGTTATTGTCATAGGACATTACGTCCCAGTATACCGCGCCGGGGTAAGGGTCGGCATCCCAGAATTTGACATATTTGATGGCTGAAGCGGTTGCCACGCTCAGGAAGTCGCCACCGTACTGAGTGTCAGGGTTCTGATAGTAATCCGACCCAAGCAGGTTCCAGGAAGCGTCAAATGCCTGGAGGTAGGTGTTGTCCACATCCTGATTGTAGTCGCCAACACCGATGGAGAAGGAATTGACGTTGGTGTTGTTGTTGAAAGTCACCAGGAACGGCGCCGTTCCGGGGTTGGTGTAGTAGCTGAGGAGAGCATTCCCGCTGATCGGTGACCCGGGATCTGCGCTGCTTACCTGGAACGATCCGGTGCCGCCGGTGTACGTGATCGTAAGATCGCTGAAACTCAGGCTGGTGTAAGTTCCGGTTGCGGTAGTGTCGAAATTGATAGTGGCTGCGATTGCATTTACGGAAAATGCGAGTACTGCGGCTAAGGTAATTAATATCTTTTTCATGGGAACCCTCCTTCAAATTTGTAAAGATAACTCATCTGTTGAAATAAACGTGCCAATTTGTAATGCATTGTTATCATTAGCTGTTTATGGTTGTGTACTATGCGATGTAAGGTTTGTCGACACATTGTACTCCAGTGACTTGCCGGTTTTGATTTGACGCAAACAGAGTCGGTCCGGATTGCTACAAATATGTAAATTATTCGTTACAGACATTGCATTGCCACCCATGGGGTATATAATCCACCGGATTGAAATCAATCTTTTTATATCCGGAGGAGACCATGATTCTATATGTCATGCGACACGCTGAGGCGGTGGATGGAAACAGCACCTTGCGTGACGAGTGGCGTTACCTGACTGAAAAGGGGCGGTCCGCTGCTGCAAAGGTCAGTTCCCGGATGGCAGGATTTGGCCCCAAGCCGCGCCTGACCATCACCAGTCCGCTTACCCGCGCGGTACAAACTGCCGAGATTGCGGCTGTAAATGCCTGTCGCAAAAATGTTGTTGTTGCCAGCGAACTACTGCTGCCCGGCTCAGATGTTGCTGACCTGCTTTCGTACTTGAAGGAGTGTAGGGGGGCCAAACGGGTAATGCTGGTCGGTCACGAGCCTCAACTGGGTTCGTTGGTTGCCGCATTGCTCGGTCGCAGTGAAGAGGCTGTTACGCTGAAAAAGGGCTCTTGCGTGGCTTTAGATTATGAGCCGGGCAGGGATGGCGAGGCGGCCGCCGGTTTCATCTGCTATCTGGCGCCCGGCGGAAAGCGAATCACTTCCCTCAGGAAAGCTTTCCCGCACCTTTTCAATTCAAGGAAATGAAGAAACTGCAGATGCCGAAAAAATCGGAAAAATCAGGGCCTGGTCTGTCAGTCGTCCAGGAGCGTTTCATCGGGATATTCCTGGCTCAATGGGAAGAGTTGCTGCGCCTGAGACGAGTTGTCCTGAAAACATCCGGCCAGGATGACATCCACGATCTTCGGGTTGCATCCAGGCGTTTCAGGGCAGTTCTGGATCTGTACTGCCGGCTTTCTTCAAAATGCGTTGAACAAGGGATGATAAAGAACGTTCGCAAACTCACCCGGACACTGGGCTTTTTACGCAATCTGGACGAGGCAGGAGTATTCTTCCAGGCACGAATCGTTACTGAGGTTTTTTCCGAGAGCATTTTGAAACGATCCCTGTCCGGGGTGCGTTCCAGGGAGCTGAGGAGAATGGGAAAGGCGCTCAGTTCATTCGAACATCGCAAACTGGACCGGATAGTCCGCAAAATAGTCGCAAAAATCAGGCTGGATCGCATCACTGAGAGGAACGATCCATCCATTCCGGCCTTTTTTTCCGAAATCTCCGCAAGTATGTACTGGCCGGTACAAGAAGCACTTGCCGTCTCGACCGTGTCCGGGCACCGTGCGGAGCGTCACGCCCTGCGCATTGCAATCAAGAAGTGGCGTTATTTCCTTGAAATCGTTGCACAGGTGCTGAATCGTGATTGCAGCAGGATTCTGGAACAGCTCAAGGAATACCAGTCTTTTCTGGGGCGGATGAATGACATCGTAGAATTCGAAGCGCTGCTGAGAGATATGGATCTGCCGAAAAACGAATCGGATAATGCTGAGGCGATTCTGGCTGCGGAGGATGCCAAGCTGCTGGCCGGTTTCAGGGAGTTGGTCGAACGTAATCCATTGATGCATTATGATCTGTTGAATTCAGAATAATATCAGAGGAGAGCCAGCCATGAAAAAAACAATCTTTGCAATTCTGACAACCCTGTTTATCCCTACTTTCTGTTATGCCGGTGAAACCATGCGCGAGGGGTATTGGGAATTGGTCACCACGACGGAGATGCCGGGTATGCCGATGAAGATGGCGCCTACCAGGATGAAGCACTGCTACAGCAAGGAAGATGTCAAGGACCCGAAAAAGTCGATCACAAACGACAAAAACTGTACCGTCACAGATTTTAAACAAGCCGGCAACCGGGTCGTATGGAAGATGAAATGCACCGGACAGAATTCCGGCATATTCAGCGGAGAGACTGTTTTCAAGGGAGATGCCTACGACTCTGCAATGAAGATGGAGAGTGGCGGGCATACGGTTAAGGTGAAGGTCAAGGCCAAGCGATTGGGGAATTGTCCATAAGCAGTGACCCCGAAAAAGGCGAGCGCATTCGCAGGGATCGCTCTGCCGGTTTTTCTCGTGTGCCGGGAACCGTTATTTTCCGGATCTTCTTTTTATCGTGAAAGCGACTCCGGCGAGTCCCATGCCGAGCAGTATCAGTGTGGAAGGTTCCGGGGCGGCATGTGCTGTTGTGATCGTGCCGGATACCGAGAATGGATTGACATCGGATGTGCCTGTTTCCATGGAATAACATCTGGCTGTGATGAAATATTCCAAGTCAAATGACTGGTTAATCCCCAGCTTGCCTAGTGAGATTAATGCGGTTTGGGGGGCGATTATATCGCTTGTGGTCTCCATGAGATCATAGTTACTGATATAAGCCGATGTGCTCCAGATCAGCTCACTGTTAAGCAGTACCGAGATGCCGTAGCTTGCATTGCTATAGCCGTTAGTTGCCAGAATGATAGGAGATATGTCCAGATTCAGCAGGTAGTTGAGGGCGGTGGCGCCTCTGTTGCAAATTACATCCGACCATGAAGCTCTTGCAATATAACAGCTACCCCAACCGGTAACCATGTCTGACGCTTGTGCAGAAACGGACAAAAAGCCGTCCCCCGTGTCTGATCCTGATGCAGATGAACTGGCGAACCCCATTGAGCCTGGCAGGTTCTCGACGTAAGAAGTGATGTTTCCGCCACTGGCAGTATTTTCATCCAGATAAATCTGGTTACGATAACCATTGGTTCTTGCACTCGTGCTGATCGTCAATGACCAGGATTGCACGGGTGACAATATCAACAGAAAACATATCCCGAAAAAAAGCCTGCAAAAAGCCTGTCGCCTCCGCGGCATGTTTGCCCCCTACAATCGTGCTAAATATCGTTGCAGAGCAATGAAAAGCAATTAATGTTCCATTCTGAAAACCCTCGCAAGTTTAAGGCTATGCAATCTTTCAGCTTTTCAAAATTTGTACATGTCAAGTTTTACGACATAAATCTGTCCGATTACAGGAAGTGCAAGTGTAATTATTTTCGACAAATTTTCAGTACTAATCACCAGGCAATTAATTATGGAATGCTTGTCTTTGATATTTAATCCGGGTCAGATCCTCTTCAATGTCATGAGACTAAGTTGTGATGTCAAAATATGATATATGCGCCTGTCCGGCACAGATATTACTTTGCTCAGCCATACGCAATTCAATGTCTAAGCTGAATTTCTGTAAAAACATCTTATTATAGTGTTGAAGGCCCTGTATTGAGTCTGTCAGGCAATTGCTGCTGGAGTTTTGCGGAACTCGTTTGGAATAAGGACATATAGGATTCAAGTTGTCCGTTATATGGCTGTATTTAAAACCGGCTAACCGTTAAATCGCTATATTGGATTTGAATCACTTCACTTAATAACGGCAACGCATCTCATTTATTTATTGCCTTGGATGGAAATAGTAATTTTAATAATATTACAAGTATTCGATATTAAAAGAAATATTGTTGTATATCTTGGGTATTAAATGTAATAAACACAATTTTGGCAATTTCCTTGCAAAATATTTTGTAACTGCTTGTCGCAATTGCCAGAGAAAAATTTGCTCCTGATTCTATGTATTATTTGTAGACTGAAATTATAAAATACAAATTTTTCTTGTCACGCTTTGATTTTTTTGTGTATAGTTCTTTTAAATCAGGTTTTGCCGCACGGAATATTTTTTTGTCCGCAAAAGAAGATAAAAAGCATCTTGTTGGTCTTTTGATTGAGAATCGAATTGAGGGCAGCTCCCCTCAAAATACAGGTAAGAGGAGTTCACAATGAAAAAGCGGCTGAGTGGTGTACTGGGGTTGGTGATGGCACTGTCAATCGGGTTTGCAACGTTTGCCAGCGCGGAAGAGGATTTCAAGAGGTTTGGTGTGCGTTTTAGAGCAATTTACGTAATGCCCACCGAAGATGTGGACTCGCGCCTCAACGGAGCTGTCTCGCTCAAGGACAGCATCATCCCCGAAGTTGACCTGGAATACTTTTTCATCAAGAACATTTCCGCCGAATTGATCGCAGCTGTCACCAAGCATGATGTCATGTTGAATGGACAGCATTTCGGATCCACCTATCTGCTGCCTCCGACGCTTACGGCCAAGTACCATCCTCTGGCAGGAAATACGATCAGCCCTTATGTAGGTGTCGGTCTTAATGTCACATTTCCATTTGATTCTAAATCCGACGCCAATACCGATTTGAGAGTCGATAACTCTGTCGGTTGGGCCGCCCAGGCCGGCGTGGATGTCAGGATCAAAGACAACCTGTATTTTAATATCGATTACAAATACATCAACGCTGACACAAAAGTATCTGTTGCCGGCACCAAGTACGATCTGGATATCAATCCTCATCTTTTCGGCATTGGTGTAGGTTATCGTTTCTGATGCCGGTTGTTTGAATGTCTCTCCGGTTATCCCCCGACATGGTTCGGGGGATAACTGATCAATGTCGGCTGTTTCAGCTGTAACAGGAATGAAAGAGGAGTCTGCAGTTGCTCCGGAATACGTCTAAGGCAATAAACTTCACAAGGGAGGAAGTATGAATGTAGTTACTCTCAGCCAGCTTCAATTTGCGGCTACAGGAATGTTCCACTGGATATTTGTTCCGCTAACACTGGGATTGTCCATAATGACGGCCTGGATGGAGACAAAGTATGTGACTACAGGAGATGAAACCTGGTTACGCATGACAAAATTCTGGGGAAAGCTGTTTCTGATCAACTTCGCACTGGGGGTTGTCACCGGTATTACCATGGAGTTCCAGTTTGGTCTGAACTGGTCCGAGTATTCACGCTACGTGGGCGATATTTTCGGTGCACCGCTGGCCATAGAGGCGACACTGGCCTTCTTCCTCGAATCCGTCTTTATCGGCGTCTGGATCTTCGGCTGGAACAAGATTTCAAAAAAAGCTCACTTGACTACAATCTGGCTGGCATCGGTAGCCACCAACGTCTCCGCTCTGATTATCCTTCTGGCTAATGCCTGGATGCAGAAACCGGTTGGCTACGTAATCCGTAACAGTCGGGCCGAGATGAATGATTTCCTCGCTGTCCTGACCAACAGTTACGGCTGGATCAAGTTTATCCATACACTGCTTTCCGGCTATGCCCTGGCGGCATTCCTGATCATGGGCGTATCTGCCTGGCATCTGCTCCGGAACAATGAAAAGGATTTTTTTGTTCGTTCCTTCAAACTGGCTGCTGTATGGGCCTTTGTTGCCTCTATCGGAGTTGGAATAACCGGTGACATGCATGCAGTGGAAATCGCCAAATTCCAGCCGACCAAGTTTGCAGCCATGGAGTCGCAGTGGGAAACAAAGCGCGGCGTAGGCATGAACCTGCTGCTGTTTCCGGATGTGGCCCGGGAATGCAATTCCATCGAACAGGTCTGTATTCCCAATGCACTCAGCATCCTGGCATTCCATGACGCAAAGGCAGAAATCAGGGGGTTGAAGGATTTTCCGCCGGAACTCCGTCCGCCGGTCACTCCCACCTTTCTCAGCTTCAGGTTGATGGTCGGCCTGGGGACCTTCATGATTCTGGCAAGCCTGGCTGCGATCTTCGTGTCCCGCAGCAAGAAATTTACCGATAACCGTTTCTTTCTTTCCCTCATGGTATTTGCCATTCCGGCTCCCTATCTGGCCGAGCAGTTCGGCTGGCTTGTGGCTGAATTCGGACGGCAGCCATGGATTGTTTATGGGGTGCTGAAGACTGCCGATGCCGTTTCCAGGTCGATTACCTCTACGCAGGTAATCCTCTCGCTGATCGGTTTTACCGTTTTATACGGCCTTTTGGGGGCGATTGATATCTTCCTGCTGGTCAAATATGCCAAAAAGGGGCCTGATAAAGACGTTTCAAGCATCATCAATGTACAGGGGAGGGCATAACTCATGGATGTATCCATATTCCAGGTCATCTGGTTCGTGTTGTGGGGTGTTTTGTGGGCGGTATATTTCATGCTGGACGGTTTTGTCCTTGGAACCGGTTATCTGTCTGGTTTTCTGGCAAAGAACGACACCGAAAAGCGGGTGCTGATCAATACCGTAGGGCCGGTCTGGGACGGCAATGAAGTCTGGCTGATTACCGCCGGAGGCGCTACTTTCGCCGCCTTTCCAACAACCTATGCCCTGATGTTCAGCAATCTTTATTCAGCCCTGGTCCTCCTGCTGTTCGCGTTGATAGTGCGCGGTGTCTCTTTCGAATTCAGAAGCAAGCTGGATAGCGACGTTTGGAGGAAATCATGGGACCTGGCAATCATGGTATCCAGTTTCCTGCCGGCCCTGCTGTTTGGTGTCGCTTTCGGCAACATTTTCAAGGGCATCCCGATGAAAAACGACTTCGCAACACTCAGCTTCAGCTATGACGGTTCCCTGATCGGTCTGCTGAATCCTTATGGACTTGTCACCGGAGTATTGTTTGTGCTTCTGTTTGCAGTTCACGGCGCGCTCTATGCCGCGATCAAGACCACCGGCGACCTGAGCAGCCGTTCCGCAAGCCTTGCCAACAAACTCTGGCTGCCGCTTCTGATCGTAGCGGTTGTATTTCTCGGGTATACCTATCCTGCAACCAGACTGTTTGACAACTATCTCAAGGTCCCAGCCCTGTTGATAGTGCCCCTGGTCGCAGTAGCATCACTGTTGCTTGTCAAGGTGTTTGCCGTCAAGGGGGCATTGCACAAATCTTTCCTGTTTTCGTGCCTGACCATCCTTTTTGTGGTTTTTACCGGTGTGACCGGTTTGTTCCCCAACCTGATCCCTTCAAGCATTGATCCGGCTTCCAACCTGACCATATTCAATTCTTCCTCCAGTCTGTTGACGCTCAAGATCATGACTGTAGTTGCGGCGATCTGTGTCCCGACCGTAATATGCTACAAAATCTGGGTCTACAGGGTTTTCCGGGAGAGAGTTACCGACAAGGATGTTCTGGAAAATACCGAAGCTTATTGATTTTTAGTTGAAGCATTGATGCTGTTGCCGCATGCAGTCATTCCTTTGATACCGGGGATGGTCGCATGCGGCAACAGCTTCCCCTGAAGCATATCCCCGCCTTAATCATATTCCGGACCCCTTTCTTGATTGTACTGCTATTGCCGGTTTCGATTGATCACACTTTTTCCGAGATCTGTGCCGTCAATGTGCCTGTCGTGCCGCCCTGCAAGCAATCCGGGCTTGCATGCGCTTTTAGATCACACCCAAAGAATTGAACCTAAAGACGGCTTCTGGTCCACGAAAGACACGAAAATTTAATGCGATACAACAAAACAGCAATCCACCAAACAGGTTACACATGGTGTTGCGTATTCTGCTGTTTTTGTTAGTGTTTCTAGCTCTTTTAGAGGGCCGCTGCTTTTTCTTGTTTGAATCGCCGCAGGTTTCTATTGACACCATTCTCCGGATTCCTGTATAGGTAGTCATATGACTACCTGTGGGTTGAAATCCAGCCAAGAGCTTACTCCGCGCCAGCGCCAGGTGCTGCAGTTCGTCACTTCGTATTCCGACAGTAACGGTTATCCACCCAGCCAGCGCGAGATAGCGCTCCACCTGAATGTGTCTGGCACATTACCGGTCATGAAACATCTCGATGCACTGGAGCGGAAGGGATATATCAGGCGGGAAAGCGTTAACCGGGGAATTTCTCTGAGGACTCCGGTCAGCCGCCATGTCTCGTTGCCGATTGTGGGAACGGTCAAGGCCGGACACCTGTCTACAGCGATCGAGGATGTTCAGGGATATTTCTCGGTTGATCAGATGGCTGTGAAAGGAAACGGCTGTTTCTTCCTGAGGGTGAGCGGGGACTCCATGATCAATGCCGGCATCCTGGAAGGCGATCTCGCGCTGGTGAGGCCACAGGCGACTGCGGAGAACGGAGACACCGTGGTTGCCATGCTGGATGGCGAAGCAACCCTTAAATACTTCTACCGGGAGCATGATCATATCCGTCTGCAGCCGGCCAATCAAAGCATGAAACCGATCAAGATCTATCCCGAAGACGGTGACGTGTCCGTCGTCGGCAAGGTGATCGGCATTTACCGAAGCATATAGCCGGCAGTTGGCAGTCTTAATCAAATTATTGAAAACAGGAGATTGGGCGATGGAACCAATTACTTTATGCGGTGCGGTTATCCTTGCGTTTGGCTTGTGGGTGGAGATTGAACCCATGGTGAGGCTGGTGATGAAAACTGTTCGCAACAGCAGGTTTCTGGCAGTAGTTCCACGGCAGTCGACGCGCCGGCCGGTTTATGTGAAAAAATACGCCTGGTAACCGGGCATAGATTGAGAGCGGGAGTGCTGGTGTCGTTTCAATCATTGCGCTGAAGGACATTGCCGAGAATTCTCGATACCTCGTCAAGTGTATATGGCTTCTGCAGCGTTGCACAGAAGCCGAAGGCTTTATGATTGGCCATGACTGGGTCAGTCGAATAGCCGCTGGATACGATCAGGCTGGCTTGCGGGTCAATCTTCAGGATTTGCTGTGCAGCCTCCTGTCCTCCCATTCCACCCGGAATAGTCAGATCCATGATCACTGCCGAATAAGGCGCTCCGACATCCGTGGCAGCCTTGTACAGCTGAATCGCCTCTTCGCCGTTCCTGCAGGTCTGAACGTGGTATCCCGACTCAATCAACATGGCCTGCATAATCTCCCTGATCAAGTCTTCGTCGTCCATTACCAGTATGGAAAAACTTTGACCCTCAATCCCCGCCTGAAAGCTTTCGCTGTCATCTTCAATATCTATCTTATTGGTGCTTGCAGGCAGAAGAATCTCGAAAGTCGTACCTTCACCGACCACTGAACGTACAGCGATATGCCCTCCGTGCCTGGTTATGATTGACTGTGCCGAGGCCAGGCCAAGGCCGGACCCGCCTGTCTTGGTTGTAAAATAAGGGTCAAAAATCCTGTCCAGACTGTCATTCGGTATACCGCAACCGGTATCGGACACTTCGAGTCTGACATATTCGCCTGGAACCAGTGCCAACAGGTTGCATGTGTCGACCATGACATGCGTAGCCTTGATGGAGACAGTTCCGCCTCCCGGCATGGCCTGTGAAGCATTGATTATGAGGTTGTTGACCACCTGATGGAATTGTCCCTCATCAACCTCAACCGCAGGCAGATCCTCCGGCACTTCGATCTTGCAAGAGACATTCGAACCATGCAACATGAACGACGCCGACTCCGTCAGGACCTGATACAGGGACACTGTCTTTTTGACCGGTGCTCCACCTTTGGCAAACGTCAGCAACTGGTTGGCAAGGTCGGTGGCCCGGATCGCAGCTTTTTCCGCCTTATGCAGCAGATCTGCCGATTTATGGGAAACATCCAGAAATGACCTGGCCAATGATATGTTTCCGGTGATACCGGTCAGTATGTTGTTGAAGTCGTGGGCAATCCCGCCGGCCAGCACTCCCAGGGATTCGAGTTTCTGGCTTTTTATCGCTTCGGTCAACATCATTCGTTGTTCGGTTATATCATCGCAGATCACCACAATGTGACTGACATCGCCGTTGCAGTCGAACAGAGGGATCTTGCGAGTATGCAGGTAGATGGTCCCCTTGTCCGGGTGGCTGCCGGGCTCTTCCGGTATATCCAGGGGCATGCGTGACGATACTACTTCGTGGTCGCCGGTCTGATAAGCCGCCGTCAGTTCCGCAGGCCAGGAGTCGGACACGGTTTTTCCAAGCATCTTGGAAGCTGGAATGCCGAAAACCCTTTCCGAGGCCCTGTTCCACATGATGATTCTAAAGTCGTTCCTGACATCTTTGACGAAAAAGGCTGATGGAGCATTTTCCAGGATGCTGGAGAGCAGCACCCTGGAGTGATTCAGGGTTTCTTCCAGGCTCTTACGCTCGGTTATGTCGGTAGAGATGCCACATAATCCCTTTATCTCTCCACTGCCGTTGTCAGCGTAGATCGGTGTCTTGACCTCCCAGAATACCCGCCTGCCGCCGGCAACATCGCCGATGTCAATCTCTGCGGCTGTTTGTTCCCCCGCCAGCACCCGAGAATCGATCTCACGCAGACTGGCAACAGTGTCCGGCGGAAAGAAACAGCTGTCGTCACAACCAACGAGTTCTGCTGCGGAGCAGCCGAACAGATCCAGTGTCGGTTTGTTGGCATAGATGTAGCGGAGATCCTGATCCTTCATGTAGACGTAGGCGGAAAGGTGGTCAAGCGCCTTGCGGAACCTCTGCACCTCGGTCAGTGCCACTGCCAGAGTTATTTCAGTCCGCTTGCGCTCGGTGATATCCATGACGATGCCGTAGAAATAAACGGTTCCATCTTCCATCCTTTGCAGATCGGCTACGCCGTACAGCCACTTCAACCCCTGACGAGGGAGAATGACACGGTATTCGCACTCCCAGCGGGTGAGATTTTTCGCAGCGTCGGCCACACTGGCAAAAATCCTTTCGCGGTCTTCCGGATGGAACCGCTCCGCTATCGCGTC
Organism: Geobacteraceae bacterium; assembly: GCA_032469775.1. Lineage (GTDB taxonomy): Bacteria > Desulfobacterota > Desulfuromonadia > Geobacterales > Pseudopelobacteraceae > JACRCG01. Next base: position 103,542 of record JAWDJY010000004.1, read on the forward strand.
CAGGTTCTCGCGGATCTGAGCGGGCGACACTTCATATATGTCTAATAATTTTTCACTGGAGTAGGGGGTGCAGGCATGCCCATCTGGGGTGATGATGGTCTGGAACAGGGCTCCCGGAACCTGTTGCGAGAAGTTGGTCAGCAGGGTATGGCTGTGCCGCAGCGTATCCACGGTCTTTATGCGGCTGGTGATATCTGTCATGGTGCCAAGTATGCGGACGGGTCTGCCCTGTCTGTCAAAATCGACGGCCTTGCCTCGTGATTCAACCCATCTGACTGACCCGTTTTTGGCGATCAGCCGGTGCTCGATGGCAGAAGCGCCTTTATTTTCCAGTAAAAACACTTCCAGCGCACTCTGAGTGCATTGATTGTCTTCCGAGGGGGCGATCTTCCTCAGAAAATCGCGGTCAAATGTTATCTCGCCTGACGTATATCCGATCAGTTCACAATAGCGGTCGTTCAGATAAATCCGGTCAGCCGGCAGATCCCAATCCCAGATGCCGTCGAACGCTGCATCAAGCACTTGTCTGTATCGTTCGATCTCCGTGGGGTCCATATGGAAGTAATACCCTCCGACAACCGGAATTCATCCGGCGCTGAATTGCCGGAGGTTTTTTATACGTGATTATTTTCACAGATTCAATCACGATGAGAATGTCATGGGACGTTGAAATAACGGCATCACATGCGGGATGCGTCGAGCTGCAGCTGGGGTTATCAGAGTAAAAGACCACAATTCCAGGAGAAAGTGACCATCTGATGCCGGTTGGTGCCTCAAAAAAACACCGGACATTGCCCTTGCTGCCATTAGCTGACTCTCAGCCCGGCAGAGACAGGTCCGGCTACTCATGTCAGGATCGCTGCTTCACCTCTTGACCAGTTCCACCCGCCGGTTCTTCGCTTTTCCATCCTCGGTGTCGTTCGAGGCGACGGGGGACAGGGAAGCGACGCCGTATGATTTGAGCCGTGCTGCGGCTATGCCGTGATTGGCGGTCAGTACTTTTGCCACTGCTTCGGCGCGATCTTTCGAGAGTTTCATGTTGGCATCAAATGATCCCGCGTTGTCAGTATGCCCGACTACGTAAATCGCCAGTGCGTCATTGTCCTTCAGGAGTTTTGCGATCTCCGCGATAGCTGACTCCGATTCCGGCTTTATTAACGATTTGCCGGTGTCGAAGTAAATGCCGTACACCGGCACGTGGCCGGAGGCATTGATGTCATTGCCCATCGCTGCGGCATCGGCAGTGATCTCCTGCTTCATCACCTCTTTCTCCACGATATTGAGCCGGTACATGTTGTTGTAGGAACGGATCTCGACCCATGTCTCCCGGCCATCCTTCTGGAGCACGATGGTGGAGGTCCTGTTGAAGTTGTCGTCGAAGATGACCTTGCCGCCGATTTTCTTGAGGGCGTCTTGGATGTTGCGGCGTATCTTCAATTCTCCCGGTTCTGGCGCACCCTTGTACAGTTTGTATTCAAGGTAGTATTTGTGACCCTCGACGCTGACCTGCTTCTTGTCGCGGCCGATGAACCTGTGGCTGTTGAATTCGGCCTCCTTGTACTCGGAAAGACGAAAATCGGGCATCCTCGAAAGCAGGGGGTGATCCTTGCCCCCCTTTACATCTTGCTCGGCTGACACTGCTGGAGCTGAACCTGCCAGTACAAGGAACAGGGTGAAGATTGTTGCCATGATTCTTTTCATTGCATTGCCTCCTTGGGATGGAATCGCGCGTTGTTTCCAGCGGCCCGTCAAAAGTGCGGGAATCTCTTGGTGGTCAGGTGAATAATGGTCTCGAATTCTTCGATACCACATGGATCTGTAATGTCAATCCACCCGGTTGCCTGCCGTATTTGATGTCCGGTACAGGTCTGGAAAAGGTGCTTGTCTGGTGGACAGGAGAAATGCTTGTTTTGCTCTCCCAAAAAACAGTTGGCGTCCGCCAGGCGACCGGTCTAATATTGGACCAATCCGCATTGCAAAGGAGAAATTATGAAAGTAGTGGCGTTTAACGGCAGTCCCAACAAGGAAGGCAATACCTGGCAAGCTCTGAAGATGGTGACGGTGGAGCTTGAAAGCCAGGGGATCGAGACCGAGATCGTTCACGTCGGCAACAAAGCGATCAGAGGCTGCGCGGCCTGTTACCAGTGTGTAAAGAAAAAGAATGAGCAATGTGCGCTTCCCGGTGACGAAGTCAACGAATGGGTTCAGAAGATGAAGGGTGCGGACGGCATCATCCTTGGCTCTCCGGTGCATTACTCCGCCATCGGAGGTACCATGAAATCGTTTCTGGATCGGGCATTCTTCGTCACCAGCGTTAATGACGGCATGCTGCGCCACAAGGTTGGAGCCGCAGTGGTTGCGGTCCGGCGATCCGGGGGGCTGCCGACGTTTGACCAGTTGAACAACTTTCTGAACTATTCTGAAATGCTCATTCCGACTTCAAATTATTGGAACGTGATTCATGGCCGGGTTCCGGGAGAGGTGGCCCACGACATAGAGGGATTGCAGATCATGCGGGTCCTGGGAAAAAACATGGCCTGGCTGATGAAGCTTGTAGAGCATGGCAAAGGAGCGATTGCTCCCCCGGAACGGGAAAGCAAAACTTATTTCAACTTTATTCACTGAAACCGGGAAAGAATGCCTGTCCCTGACGATATCGGCAGTATCTGACCGGCGCGGCCGGCACAGTGTTTTCAGCCAGATCCCGTTCCGTGATTTTGTTTCCCCAGCGTCAGGAGTCCCGCTGCAGTTCGGTTTGTTGTTCACAACGTTCACCCGCCGGTCTTACCAGGAACAGCCAGGGCCGCTGAAGCGGCCCTGTAGTTACAGCCTGCTGGTTCAGGAGACAGGCACACGAAAGCGCGTATGCTGTTCCTTTTCCGGCTTGGGGAGCCGGATGGTGAGGACCCCGTTATTGAGGCCCGCTGAAATTAGCTTCTCATCTATCTCGTACGGCAACTGGATACTGCGGGAAAAACTGCCGTACCTGCATTCTGAAATAAGGCAACCGTCACCTCCTTTCCGATCACGTACGATTTTCTTCTCACCATGTATTGTTAACCGCCTGCCGACAAGGTCGACTGAAAAGTCATCTTTCTTCAGTCCGGGTACTTCAGCCCTGATAATCAGCTCTTCAGGGGTTTCGTGCATGTCAAGCAGCGGGCCGCCTTCTTTCATGAATGCTGGAATGATGTCGGCTGTCATCCTTTCAGGTGACTGCTCCTGCTTCTTCCAAGGCACCAGTCTGTTCAGGAAATGGCCGACTTTGTCATGAACCCGCTCCAGCTTCTCGCTCCATTTTTCAGGCAACAGGTTGGACATTCAGATCACCTCCCGTTAAACGCTCCTTTCCTTAAGCCTGATAAACACGGTAATTGCGTTAACGAAATTATTTATTGCCAAAAAGACCGGAAAATAATTTCTGCTTGCTAACCAACCTGAACGGTGATCCGTTTCGGTTTGGCAACTTCCGCCTTGGGCACCTTCAGAGTCAGTATGCCGTTGACATATTCGGCTTTGGCTTTCTCGTGGTCGAGGCTTTCGGGTATCGTGAACTGACGATAGTAATTGGCAAGCTCGAATTCACGATAGGCAGAGGTGCCAGGCATGCTGTGTTCTGCCGGCGCGCTGATTGTCAGTATCCCTTTTTCGACGTTAATGTCGAGCGCATCTTTGGGCGCACCGGGGATGTCTGCGGTGAGGACAAGACCTTCTTCGGTCTCGATGATATTCACCGCCGGGCGGATATATTTCTCGTTCGATCGTGTCTCTTCACGAGCCGGAACACTCCTCTCATCATTTCTTTCCGTCAAGCTGTTTGCTGCCATGATAATTACCTCCTTTCCAAGTGTCTGATTGATTATGAAAGTTTGATTTCAATCTTTTTCGGTTTGGCATGTTCCGCCTTGGCCAGCGTTATCTGCATGATGCCGTCCTTGCACTGGGCAGAAATCTTCTCGGGATCGATATCGACCGGAAGTTCCAGGGTGCGAGAAAATTTACCCGAGCCGAGTTCCGAGCGATGCACAATCTGGCCCTCTTTCTCGATGAACGGTTTGCGCTCTCCGCTGATGGTGACAGTATTCCGCAGTACGGAAAGATCGACATCATTCGGGTCTACACCGGGAATCAGTGCCTCTACATAGACATTACCTTCGTCCTCGCTGAAGTTGACCAGCGGGAAGCGACGTGTTGTTACCGGTGAAAGAAATGTCGTTCCAAATGGCCGGTTGTAACCGGCGCCACGGAAAGCTTCGTCGATTTCCCTTCTCAGATTGTCCAGCTCTTTGAAAACATCCCAGGTTGCCATGTGGATTACCTCCTTTCGTTTTGTGTTTCTGACATATGGATAAACAGCTTTTTGTAAAAATCAAGGGGGTGGGCAAATTTTTTTACTCTGTAGTTAACTTACCGGTAACGTTGGGAATAGTTGTATATTGGCTCTTGATTTTCAGAGCAATATTTGATATTTTTTTAGCAGTCGGTGGGTTAGAGTGCTAAAAAATAACACATTCAGGCAGGAGGTGCGTTATGGTCGCCAATTACCCGGTTGTAGCTGACAGCCTGACGCTGTATTTGGCCGAAATAAGAAAATTCAAGATTCTGGATGAAGATGAAGAACGTTTCCATGCGAAAAGGTTCTTTGAGGAAAAGAGCCTGGAATCAGCACATACACTGATCACTTCCAACCTTAGATATGTTGTCAGGGTTGCCTCGGAATATCGTCATTATGGCCTCAAGATGCTCGATCTCATCCAGGAAGGGAATGTCGGGCTGATGATGGCGGTGCGGAAATTCAACCCATACAAGGGAGTGCGTCTGATCTCATATGCAGTATGGTGGATTCGGGCCTATATCCAGAATTACATACTTGCAGCATGGAGCCTGGTTAAAATCGGAACGACCCAGGCACAGAGAAAGCTTTTTTACGGTCTGCGCAAGGCCAAGGAAAAGCTGCTCAGGATGACAGGACATGACTCTGATGTCGAAGGGACAGCCCAGCTGCTTCAGGTCTCTGGCCAGGATGTGGCCGAGATGGAGCAGCGCATGAAAGGCGAGGTTTCGCTTGATGGTCAACTGGGAGAGGATGGCGATATCTCGGTGCTTGAGACCATACCGGATGACAGGATGAATCAGGAGGAGCTGCTTGGCACATATCAGCAGGAGCACGAGCTGAAAACCATAGTAAAGCGGGCTTTGGAAGGATTAAACGATAAGGAGCGCTATATCATCGAAAATAGGGTGACAAGCGATGATCCCCTCACACTCCAGGACATAGCCGACCATTTTCAGATTTCACGTGAACGGGTACGCCAGATAGAAGAGCGGGTTCTGGCCAAGCTGAGAGATCATTTGGCCATGGATTCAGTGGCGGAAAAGTATGGGATCTGTTAGCAGGAAACGGGCTGTTGATATCAAACTCACAAACCGATCAGATCAGTTCTTTTGCCCAGAATTGCATGAGATGCTCCCGTCTGATGCCATCGGTCTCACGCCATACGAACCGGGTGGTCACCCCAGTCAGCCTGGTAAAACCGGTACGTGCAAGGAATCTTGTGATGGGTGTATAGTCAATCGGGCGTAAAGGGTGTTGGTCGTGGCGCTCGACCGTGGCACAGGTGAGCGTGCGATAGCAGCCGAGAGAACGTATGTGACTTTCCAATTGGGCAAGCACTTTCTGGCCCAGCCCGAAATTGCGGAAAGTGGGGCGGAAGAGCAGTTCGCCGACGTAATATACCTCGTCGGTTTGAAATGATGCCCCGGCAAAGGCGTCGATCATCTGTGCGTCTTCATGCATAAGCGGCATACCCGTGACCGCTCCGATAACTGCGGCTCCATCATAGGCAAGAATGACGCAGGCATCGGGCGCTTCGGCATAGGAAAGCAGATATTCAAGTTCATCTTCTCTCCGGCCCTGATACAGATAGGGATACTCCGGGAAGATGTCGAGGCGTAGCGTTGCCAGATCGTCCAGTACATCTGCTATCGCAGCCCCTGTAAGCAATTGCATGGTAACAGTGCTAAGATCGTTCATGTCGAGTCCTTGCGTCGCCTGCACTGACATGTGCCGCAGTATTATGGTGTCACGTAAAGGTGTTGCAACTGCCAAGTATATTCATTGCTGAACTGTTAATGCAAGGAGTTGCGGAGGGGAAACGAGGGACATCCCCGCATTTCAATCAAACGGCGGCCAATCGGCCGCCATTGCTGTTCTGCAAAAAAGCTTACCCGCTCTTCCCGATCAGGCGGACAAAATCTTCATAGGCCGCGAAGCCGGTCAGGCGCCTGTCTCCGCACAGGTGAGTCGGTACGGCGGTAATGCGAAGATCCATGGCCCGCTGCCAGTCGGCATCGACTGTCGCGGCATAACTCCTCTCCTTAAGCACCGTCCGCGCTCCATCCGCTGGCAGTCCAACGGCTGCGGCAATCCGCACCAACTCGTCAACCAGGGCTATGTTGACCCCATCCACGAAAAAGGCCCGGTAGACTGCATGGTGAAACTCATTTCCATGTCCTTGCGCCTCCGCCCATTTCCCCAACTCCTGGGCAAGCCGGCTATTGTAGGTGCGGCTTCGTTCCGTCAGCGGCAAACCCTCTGTCGCTGCAACCTGCAGCAGCCGGGCCTGCATGTCGCGGATCATGGCTTCCCGTCCGGCAAAGAGCTCGGCAAGCTCCATTCCTTCAGTCGGGGTGTCGGGATGTAGCGGGAAGGCGCTCCAGCGCAGTTGAACTCCGTATTCCTGTTGCAGACGTTCGGTACGCACGGTACCGAGATAGCACCAGGGTCAGATATAATCGAAAAAGACCTCTACCATGGGTGCGCTGCTGTTCATGCGTGCTCCTCCCGTCAGTTTCTTAAGCAGCTTGCCTGATGTTTAAGAGATTGTACCGCAGATATATCGAGGCACCAGCTCGATATATCTGTGGGGGCATCATTCGCAATGCAAAAGGCGGCCAAGCGGCTCTTTGCTGTTTCTGTTTCACTAGCCCCCTGTCTCCTGTTGTTAGGTATCAGAGGCCACATTCGACAGCGCCGTAACTGCTACCATCAATACTGCCTTGCCGGGATCGGCTGCGTGCCTGTATGGGCCTGCTTGAGGTGACCTATCAGTTCTGCGATCACGGGCCGGTCGTCATCCCGTCTCCACGCTGCGGTAAATCGGATCGGTTCCAGCTTTTCCCTGATCGGCAGAAAGACCGTGCCGGGATGGGACAGATTGATCACGTCGGTCGGCATCAGGCAGACGCCGGTGCCGGCACCGATCAGGGTCAGCACCTCCACCAGGCTGTCGGCGTGGAATTTCAAGGCAGGCTTGAAACCTGCCACCCGGCAGGCATTGATGATCGTCTGGTTTCTCCCCGGAAAACTCTCCTCGTTGTAACCGATGAAATCATCCTGCTCCAACTCCTTCAGCTCCACCCGCTTCCGTTTAGCCAGCCGGTGACCCTCCGGCAGTACCGCCTCCAACGCCATCTCGAACAGAACCTCGGTCGCAAACTCATCGTGAATCGAACCGCAGGGGTTACCGATCAGGGCGATGTCGATCTGTCCCTTGTGCAGCGCCTTGGCCTGGTCGGCAGGCGTGAGTTCGTGGACGGTAACCGTCAGTTCTGGGTGTGCCTCACGGATCGTTTTCAGGGCTGCGCCGAAGAATGACCCTAGTGACGACGGGATGAATCCGATGGTGATGGTCGGGGCCTGCGCAGGCTGGTTGCGA
>JAWDJY010000005.1:0-92825 GCA_032469775.1 Geobacteraceae bacterium
ATTATACCAACGGCGACCACCGCCTGGTGGGTGGAGACCTCTGGTTCAGTCCCCACAAGTCGATTGAGGTGATGGGGCATTCCAGCTATAACCCGGAAACCAAAAGAGCTGCGGAACACAGCTACCTTGCCAACATCAAGCCGATTCAGCATCTGGTGTTGAGTGGCGAATTCAACGAACATCGCGAAAGCAGTTATCTATATGCCTGGTCCATGTTCTCCGGCGCGGCCCTCAATCCGGCGGAAAAATCCCGTTCGCTCGGCGGCAGCGTATCCTATGAAATCAACAAGAACTTCGAATTGTCGGCCGATTACAAGCATTATACCCGCGAGATAGGCAATGCCGACCGTTACGGCGCCGATGCCCGTTTCAAGTTCATGGACAACTCGGTTCGCGGCGGCCTCGCTTATCATTATCTCCGCGCCGGCAAGAACTTTGCCATCGGCACAAATCCCTCCGCATCCTATCATGAACTGCGCGGCTACGTCCTGCACGACACCAAAACCTACTTTGCCGCGGTCGATGCGCTCGGCTACTTCTTCAAGGAAAAGATCTATGACGAGAAGAGCGCCTGGGAAACCACTGTTTCGCTTGGGTACCACCTCACGCCAGCCCTGGCGTTATCGGGAGATATCAGCTACGGCAGGAATCCCCAGTTTATCGAAGAAACCAAGGGACTGATACGCTTGACCTACAATTTTACTTTCGACGGTAACGGAGGGAAAAAATGAAAATGTTCAAAATGTCGCTCCCCGTCCTTGCTCTGGCCGGATTGCTTCTGATTCTGGCTGCCTGCGCACAGATGAAAGCTCTGCCGTCTCTGCCCGACTCCCATCCCGAGGCTCTGGCTGTCGGTCAGCAGGTTAACTGTTCCGAATGTCATGAGGACCAGCAAAAGGGGACCATGAAATCCTTTGCGTCTTTCAGCCATTCGGGAACATTTGTGAAGAACCACCGTTTCTATGCCGCATCGGATGACCGGCTCTGCTCCACCTGCCACAAAGCCTCCTTCTGCAACGACTGCCATACCAATAAAGTCGATATGAAGCCTTCAACCAGGTACGGCTACCGCCCCGATCGCGAGATGCCGCACCGTGGCAACTTCATGACTCTGCACAAGATCGAGGGTAAACTTGACCCGGCCAGCTGCTATCGCTGCCACGGCAGGGCCAACAACGAACGCTGCGTGGCCTGCCACCGCTAAGAGGAAGGAGTTGGTATGAAACTGGTTCATTTAGCGACAATGCTTCTCTTATCAGTAGGCCTCTGGGGTTGCAGCCAGGGTAATGACAACAGCGTGGCACTCGACTCCACCGGCAAACATCCTGCACTCTGGGCAGTTGCCGCAACCGGCGGCTCGCATCCGGCGGCCTATCTTGCCAAGACCGATGGTTGCGCCGAGTGCCATGGCAACGACCTGCGGGGCGGCATCACCAACATAAGCTGCTTCAGCGCAGCCCGTAGCGGCATCAACTGCCATCCCGCCGGACCTTCCGGACATCCGGCCGGTTTTGCGGCTCCCGGCTTACACGGCGTCAACGCCAAAGCCGCTGCCGTGGGCGTACTGGGAATGGAATTCTGCAAGAACTGTCACGGAGCCGACTACCGTGGCGCCGGTTCCGCCAACAGGGATTGTATCGGCTGCCACAGGCTTACAACCCCTACCACCAATGCGCCCCATTCTCCGGCGCCCTGGAGGGGTGGAACGCGTACACACGTAACAACCGATCCCAGCAATGCCGCCGCCTGCGCGACCTGTCACAGCGGAGGTGCAAACTCGCCGATCATACCGACACCGCCGGCGCCGGCCGGAACTCCGCCGGACTGTTTCAACAACACCCTCTGTCACGGTGTCGTCGGCCACGCCGGTGACCCGCAGCCGTGGGCCGCAGCGGCAAACCATGGCGCCAGGGCCAAGACCAATCTGGGTACCTGCCAATCCTGCCATGCCACACCGGCAAGTGGAGTCAATCCCAGGTTCAACGTAGCCAAGACCAACCTGGCAAACGGCTGCGAGAACTGTCACCTGGCGAACACCGCACATCCGACGCCGTGGCTCACCGGACGGGTCGGCACTCCCGGCAACATTGCCAACAGTACCAGCCATGCCACTGCCGGCAGCCTGGCCACAGCCTGCGCTCTCTGCCACGGGTCCGCACTTAACGGTCCGGCAGGTGGCGGGACCGCACCCTCGTGCATGTCCGCAACCGCTATCTCCGGAATTTCCTGTCACGCCACCAGCCCGGCCGCAAATCCGTCCGGATGTTCATCGTGCCATGGCAATCCGCCCAATGCTGCAGTCGCGCCAAACAGGGCTCTTGCCCATACCGCCCACACCTTCTCCAATGTAGCCTGCGCCGCCTGCCACAACAATCTGGGATTCGGGACAATCGCCCATGCGGATGGAACCGTCAATGTGGCTCTGTCGCCGACTTTTCAGGCGCAAACCGGTGGCGCACCGTCCTATTCCGGTGGCCAGTGCACAAATGTAAGTTGTCACGGTGGACTGCCGACACCGCAATGGGCAAGCGGCACCATCAATGTGAACACGAGCTGCAACTTCTGTCATTCACTGGGGACAACCCAGTACAACAGCTTTAACTCGGGCCAACACGGCAGGCATGCCAATGCAGGTTTACTCTGCACCGATTGCCATGACACAACAAAGCTGGCAACCAACCATTTCACCAGGCTTGACACCCAGGTCATGGAAGGGCCAGCATCAGCTACCATCGGTGGCACCAATACCAATGTCACATCATATAATCCCGTTACCAGAAGCTGCGCACCAAGCAGCACCGGTTTCTGCCACAACACGGAAGTATGGTGATTTAGTGCAACAGTCAGGTTCTAATATTAGTTGTTGACAGAACAGGTTTGGATATGAATAATAACGAAAGATTCAAAAAAATAGCGATACACGATAATACTAAACCATTCGCGAGAATGGGACGGAAAGCCTACAGGGTCTGAGTACAGACAGCCGGGTTGCCGAAATATCCGAACGATATTAGGCAACCCGTTTTTTGTCTGGAGGAAGACCCTTATGCACTTTTGCAACAAGACCGTCTGCATCATTGGCCTGGCAGCGTTCATTTTTCTGGGAACAATTTCGGCTTCAAAAGATGCTCTGGCTGCTGTAGCACCTCTGGTCAGCTCACTTCCATCCGTAACCGACGGTGTCAGCACCCCGGTCAGGCTTGCGACCGACTCGTCCGGCAACATCTACGTCACCGACCCTCGCGGCGGCGGAATTCTCAAGTACGATGGAGCCGGGAATCTGCTGCAGACGATTTCCACCATTAAAAATGTATTCGGAATAGCCATCGCTAAAAATGGTGACCTGCTTGTCAGTCAGGGGGCTTCCGTGGCAGTGATAAACAAGACCACCGGCGCGCTGCTGTCGCAGTTCGGAACCTTTACCGGTTCCAACGGCATTGCCGTTGACAGCCTCGGCAATATCTACGTAACCGACAGCCTGAACAGCTGTGTCCAGGTTTTCAACTCCGCCTATGCTCCGGTCAGCACCGGCGTGGCCGCGGCCGGCAAACCGGCCAACAGCTTTGGCACCGCCGGCAGGGCGATCGGCCAGTTCGTGCGACCGACCGGCATCAGCTATGAAAAGATCTCCAATCAACTGGCCATTGTCGATACACTCGCAGGCCAGGTCCAGTTTTACTCCACCACCGGAATATACCAGTCCAGCATCGGCTCTTTTGGATCCGGCCCGCTTAAATTCACCGCCCCCCAAGGTATCGCCTTCGAATACACCAAGGACGACAAAACCCTCAGTCGCATCTACATAGCCGATTCATTCCAAAGCACGGTCCAGGTGATTGATGCCGCCAGCGGAGCTTTTCTGAGCTACATCGGCAGCTACGGCGTTGCCGGCGGAGAACTGCTCAACCCAGGAGATATCCTCTACGACCGCTTTGACCAACTCAACAACCGTCTTTTCGTAGCCAACGGCACGGGAGCGCTTTCTCTGTACAGCATTGACATGATCACCGGAACTTGCGGGACAGCCAATAACGGAATTTTCACCGTTGCGCCCACGACCAATCTATGCAGAAACGGCAGCGTGACAAATTTCAGCGGCAGCGGTCCCTGGAGCTGGAGTTGTGCCGGCCAGAACGGCGGCGCCACGGCAACCTGTTCCGCCTCATCTCCGATGTACCTTGCCACCGTAAACATCGTCTCCAGCAACGGCGGCGGCGGCAGCGTAACCAGTAATCCAGGCGGAATAAACTGCCTCGGCGGCGCCTGCAGCGCCAACTTTGCCGCCGGCAGCAGCGTTACCCTGATGGCTCGCGCAAATACCGGTTCAACTTTTGCCGGATGGTCGGGAGCCTGCGCCAGCGCCGGGACCGGAGACTGCACCGTCAGCATGACGGCTGCTCGCAGCGCCACCGCCACCTTCGGCCTGATTCCCAAAGCCAGGGTCAATGGCACGCCGTTCGGAACAATTGCCTCGGCTTATGCAACAATAAATTTAAGTGGTACAATTGAAGCTCAGGCCATCAGCTTCATTGAAAACCTGATCCTGAATAATGGAAGCACCGTCACCCTGAAAGGTGGATACGATCCAACATTCAGCTCACGCACAGGGTACACCGTGCTTGATGGAACCTTGACAATCGGCTCCGGAAGCCTGGTCGTTGACCAACTGGTCATACAATAGGCCGGGGACAAGGCATGCTGCTAGAAAAAGCCAGGCATAATGATCATCATCAAACACGCTGGAGTTGTGACTTTCGCTTTTCCTGTTCAGGAGTCAGCTATGAATAGATTGATAACGGTAGCCCTGTCTTTGGCGTTATATGTCCTGATTACACCATTTGGCGCCGAAGCTGTTGATGCGCCACATTTCGGCACCGCTTCCGGATATACCTGTGCCACATGCCACACGGTCCAGATGACGCTCGGCAGCACCGGCTACAACAATATCTGCCTTGACTGCCACCGCCCCGGTGATCCAGCCGCGGGGAAAAAACCGATCACTATAGCCGACACTTCCAATCCTTTTGGAAATCACTCCACAACCGGAATTTCAAAACTTTACCAGACCTCGCACCGCTGGGACGGCCGGGAAGTCGTCCCGGCCGCCGGTGCCCAACCGCCGGTGCAGGCGGCCCTGACCAGCGCCAACCTGCGCGGCCGGACCGGGAACTCTCTGGCCTGTGTCCGCTGCCATGACCAGCATTTAAATACCAATGGAAAATTTCTCAGGGTCGCCAACAACCAGGACCAGCTCTGCCTGGACTGCCACCGGTCACGCAATGTTACATCCCACATCAAGGGCAGCCATCCGGTCAACATCAACTACAACAGCGCATCCGGCTCACTGAACAAACCACCTCTTAACTCTAACCCGGCAAACCCGACATCGGACCTGAACGCCAAGCTGGTCGCCTCGGGTGGCAATCTGCTCTGCTCAACCTGTCATGGCGTCCACTACACCGACTCGCGCAGCAGTACGATTGATGGCAGCGCAAACTTTACCTCACTCAGCAGCGGCGATGGATTCCTGTTGCGCACCGACCTGCGCGGCGCCAAGGTGGCCGGCGGCTCGCCGGACAAACTAAACATCTGCACCAACTGTCATGCCGGCAAGAAAAGCCACAACCTCCAGGGGCAGGACATACAGTGCGTGGATTGCCACGGCGCCCACGTGGAGTATGACCCCAAAGACCCCACCGCCAGCAAGGGAACCAACGTTTTCCTGATCCGCAGAAACGTAATCAACAAGACCACCGGGCAAGCGGCCCAGATATTCTTCCGTTATACCGGCAGCAAACGCGAGTACAGCAACGCCCAGGGAACCGGTGTTTGCCAGGGGTGCCACGCTGTTCCGGCCCCCGGCACATTCAACGCGCCTCCGGAACATGCCAGCAGTGATCCCAGGGTCTGCAACAGCTGCCATTTCCACAACAGCCCCAACGGCTCATTTTCCGGCGCCTGCACCGCCTGCCATGGCTATCCGCCAACCACCGCAACCATTGGCGGCCCCTCCGGGCTGGCCACACCGGCCACCGGCGCAACAGCCACCAGTCCGGGAGCACACTCGGCCCACGCCAAAGGGCGCCTGATGGCCTGCAATACCTGCCACAACGGATACTCCGCGAAAACAATGCCCAGCAACAGCATCGATATCGGGTTTTCAATCAATGGCACCAATTTCCCCGGTTTCAACGGCAGCGTTGCCGGAGGCACCTATATCAACTCGAACCAGCTCGCGGCGCCGTACGTCTTCTCCGGGAATGTCAGCGTAACCGGCACCAGCCAAACCTGTGCGAGTATCTACTGCCACGGTTCCACCCTGACCGGCGGATCAAACACCACACCGAGCTGGACCGCAACCAACCAGGCAACCTGCGGATCATGCCACGGAGTCACGCCGGCCACGCCACCAACCAGTGGCGGGCACCTGCGCCACGCCGGAAGCGGCGCCGGACGACTTGCACTGGCCTGCTCGGCCTGCCATGGATTGATTTCCGATAACACCCATATCAACGGGAATGTCAAATGGGACCTGAGCGCCCTGGGAGCCGCCTCAAAATACAAGACACCTACCGGTGTCTATGCACTGACAGGCAACACCGGTGCAATTGCTCCAAGCAGCTCATACGGCCAGTGTTCAACCACCTACTGCCACAGCAATGTCCAGGGGAGCGGCGGCTCGGGAGCGCCAACCGTGTACGGCCAGCCGGTCTGGGGCGGTGCGGCACTTACCTGTGCCGGTTGTCATAAGGATATGGCCACCGACGTGACCGGAACCGGCAGCCACAGAATCCATACCCTTGCGACCGGCGCCAACCTTGACTGCGTCAGGTGCCATCTGGGCTACACCAAGACGACCACAACCGCGGCATCACATGTCAACGGCCTGATCGAACTCGGTGCGGCCGGCTTCACCTACTCACAGGGAAGCGGCGCGGCGCATCCGGCAGCCAACGGTTACGGCACATGTTCGGCTTCGGCCTGCCATGGTTCCGCAACGGTCACCTGGGGCGGCACGCTCTGGTCCACCACCGACCAGTGCGGCAAGTGCCACAGCAGCAGCACCGCCGGTGCGGTCACAACAGCCACACCATTCTATTCCACTGCTTTCCCGGTCAAGGTGACCGCCAGCACCGATCCGAAAGTCGGAGCCCATACCGCGCACATCGCCAGCAGCGACAGCATATCGGCCGCCATGGTCTGCACCGCCTGCCACGGCACGGTAGCGCTGAACTCGGCCACCCATATGGCCGGTTCCAGCAGCTTTGCCTGGAGCACCCTGGCAACTAAAAACGGTGCCCTGACTCCGGCCTACAGTGCTGCCACCGGCGTCTGCAGCAACGTATACTGCCACGGGGCTTCCATGCCCGGCGGCGACACCAGCGGCAGCAACAGGGCCCCGGTCTGGAACAGCGCCACCTACCTGCCGGCCACCCTCAGCTCGGCCGCCTGCGGCACCTGCCACGGCTTCCCGCCGCCGACATCGGCCGGACATCCGGCGGTCAGCATACCGGCCGGTTTCCCGGCCACCGCGTCACTCGGGACAACCTGCAGCTGCCACTCCAACATCAATCCGGCCGGCAACAGCTACGCCACTATCTTCGTCAACAAGGCGCTGCATATAAATGGCACATTGGAAATCATCTCCGGCGGGGCCTGCGACTCATGCCACGGCTACCCACCGGCAAGGGCCGGCTTTGCCGGAACACACGGCAACTGGTCCAGCGCAAAAGCAGAGAACTACCTTGGCGGCGGTGGTGCCCACACGATCCAGAATCATGTCAGCAAGCTGGCCAAACCTGGTGAGGGCTTCGCCAACTGCAGCAATTGCCACGCAGCAACTGATCACCAGATGAGCCCGATAGTATTCAACCCGAGCGGGAATATCAAAGTTACGCTCAGCCGATCGCTGAGAACAGAAAACGGCAAGCAGGTCAGGTATTCCTCCAATCGAAGGGATGGCAGCCTGCATCTTACCGGCACCTGCAGCAACATCAGCTGCCACTACGGCGCAACGCCAAAGTGGGATCCCAGTCATTAACAAGCCTAACAGGCAGTTTATTAACCATATAGAAAAGTTTTTCGTTAGACAGGGAAAAGGAGTCGACTATGAAAAGAGCGCTCACCGCCGGGATGTTTTCAAGCATGATGGCAATTTTTACACTGATGGTTTTGGCTTTAACAGCAGGCCCGGTACAGGCGGCCAGTGTGCTCAACTCCTGCACAACCTACTGCCACGGCATGCCGCCGCGGGATGCGGCCCGCAAAGCCAACCCGCACTTCAACTCCCGCTCCAGCGCCTTTCTGGGCAACCATGCCAAGCACCTCCCGCCAGCTCCGACCGTGGCCAACTGTAATGTCTGCCACACACCGGTTGCCTCCACCAACTTCGGTCACCAGAATAGTGTCATCAACATGGCCAACAGTCTGAAGGGATACTCTTCCGCCACGCTGCGCGCCAAATATGACAAGGGAGTCTTCTTCAACCAGACTTCGATCCCTAATCTGACCAACGCCCGCTGTTCCAATACCAGCTGTCACTTTGAAAAACAGACTCCACTCTGGGGTTCAGCCGCCTATGTCGCTCCGGCCGATTGCGCAGCCTGCCATGGAGCACCACCAGCCGGAACGACAGCAGCGCCAGCCGGCGGACTGGCCGGCAGCCATGCCCGGCACAATCTGTATTTCCCAGGCACGACCAATTGCCAGAAATGTCACGCCAACAATGTGACTTTCACCCATGCCACCAGCGCCGGACGGGCATTGAAGGTTCAGGGTTTCCTGCGTGATCCTCTCAATACCCTGGAAGCATCGGGCACCTATACCGGCGCGGCCATAAACTACCTTCCCAGCAAGAGCGGCAGCCAGGTTTTCGGCACCTGCAACAATCTCTATTGCCACAGCAGCGGCCAGTCTGCCACCGGTGCCGGAGCAGGCACCGCAGTGATCACCCCCGCGTGGGGTGGAGCCGCTTTGAACTGCGGCTCCTGCCACCAGAACATGGGACCGGCAGTCAATGCCGCCGCTACCGGCAAACATGCCAGGCATGCCCAGACAGCCGGCATTGCCTGTTCTGTCTGCCATGGCGCAAGCTACACCAGCACATCCGTTCCGACCGGCAGCACCCACGTGAACAAGAGCATCGATCTGGCCTGGACCGGACTGGCGGCGACACCGGCCACAACCTACTCTAAAACCAACACCTTCGCTGCCGGTAGCGCGGCCTACGGTTCCTGTTCCAATACCTACTGCCACAGTACCGTCCAAAATGCCACCACCGGCGCCAACACCACGGTAACCTACAGGACGGTCAGCTGGGCCTCCGCAACAACCCTTACCTGCGCCGGCTGCCATGTCGATATGGCCACCGACGTAACCGGAACCGGCAGCCACAGAATCCATACCCTTGCGACCGGCGCCAACCTTGACTGCGTCAGGTGCCATCTGGGCTACACCAAGACGACCACAACCGCGGCATCACATGTCAATAGACAGATCGAACTCGGTGCGGCCGGCTTCACCTACTCACAGGGAAGCGGCGCGGCGCATCCGGCAGCCAACGGTTACGGCACATGTTCGGCTTCGGCCTGCCATGGTTCCGCAACGGTCACCTGGGGCGGCACGCTCTGGTCCACCACCGACCAGTGCGGCAAGTGCCACAGCAGCAGCACCGCCGGTGCGGTCACAACAGCCACACCATTCTATTCCACTGCTTTCCCGGTCAAGGTGACCGCCAGCACCGATCCGAAAGTCGGAGCCCATACCGCGCACATCGCCAGCAGCGACAGCATATCGGCCGCCATGGTCTGCACCGCCTGCCACGGCACGGTAGCGCTGAACTCGGCCACCCATATGGCCGGTTCCAGCAGCTTTGCCTGGAGCACCCTGGCAACTAAAAACGGTGCCCTGACTCCGGCCTACAGTGCTGCCACCGGCGTCTGCAGCAACGTATACTGCCACGGGGCTTCCATGCCCGGCGGCGACACCAGCGGCAGCAACAGGGCCCCGGTCTGGAACAGCGCCACCTACCTGCCGGCCACCCTCAGCTCGGCCGCCTGCGGCACCTGCCACGGCTTCCCGCCGCCGACATCGGCCGGACATCCGGCGGTCAGCATACCGGCCGGTTTCCCGGCCACCGCGTCACTCGGGACAACCTGCAGCTGCCACTCCAACATCAATCCGGCCGGCAACAGCTACGCCACTATCTTCGTCAACAAGGCGCTGCATATAAATGGCACACTGGAAATCATCTCCGGCGGGGCCTGCGACGCCTGCCACGGCTACCCACCGGCCAGCGCCGGATTCAAGGGGACTCTGGGCAACTGGTCCAGCGCCAGGGCAGAGAACTACCTGGGCGGCGGTGGTGCCCACACGATCCAGAATCATGTCAGCAAGCTGGCCAAGCCTGGTGAAGGTTTCGCGAACTGCACAAAGTGCCACGATTCCGCCGATCACCAGATGAGCCCGATCGTTTTCAATCCGAGCCAGAACATCAAGGTAAAGGTCAACCAGCGTTTCAGGCTTGAAGCTGCCAAGCAGTTCAAATATACTTCCAACCGGCTGGACGCAGCATCGCACCAGACCGGAACCTGCTCCAACAACAGCTGCCATTACGGAGCTACTCCCAAGTGGGATCCACTGCACTAGACCATCGGAACGAGGCGGGGTCACCCCCCGCCTCAATGGCTTGAAGTGGTAATGATTTTATGCAAGTAATCAGAGAGAAGGAGCTTGCCATGGGGAAAAATCGCGAGTGCAAAAAACCTTGCGCACAGATGGTAGCGGGAATTATCGCACTGATGGCAATGATGGTCAGTGTCGGGACAGCCCGGGCTGCCAGTGTCCTCAACTCCTGCACTACTTACTGCCATGGCGCATCACCACGGGACGGGGCCAGAAAGGCCAACCCTCACTTTGGTTCTCAATCCAGTGCATTCCTGGGCAACCACCGCAACCATCTCCCGGCGGTTGCCACGGCCGTCAACTGTAACATCTGCCACACCCCGGTAACTCCAACCGGCTATGGTCACCAGAATAACGTAATCAACATGGCCTACAGCCTTAAAGGTTATTCTTCCGCCACATTGCGGGCAAAGTACGACAAGGGAGTCTTCTTCAACCAGACCTCAATTCCCAACCTGACCAACGCCCGCTGCTCCAACGTCAATTGCCACTTTGAAAAGCAGACTCCGGTATGGGGCTCATCCCCGACTGCAACCACCTGCGAGACCTGCCACGGGGCCTTGACCACGCCACTGACACTGGCGCACTCAAAGCATATAGTTGCCCTGGGTAATACCATCGCCGCATGTTCTTCGTGCCACAACAATTATGCCGGAGCCGCTGCCTATGCCCACGCCACAAGCGCCGGCAGACCAATAAAAGTAACTGTGGGCGCCTACACCGGATCTAACAACAGGTATCTGCCGAGTCAATCTTCAGGAAGGTTGACGGGCACTTGCTCTTCCGTGGTCTGCCATGGCTCCGGAACACTATTGCCATGGAGCGGAACACTCTGGTCCACAACCGACCAGTGCGGCAAATGCCACAGCAGCACCACAGCAGGGGCCGTCTCGGCCGGCACGCCGTTTTACAGCACATCCTATCCGACCAAGGTTACAGCTGTAACAGACTCCAAAGCCGGAGCACACACTTCACACATCATCAGCACCGACAACCTGTCAGCCGTTGTTGCTTGCAGCGGTTGCCACGGTACGGTCACGTTGACGGCCGCCACCCACATGAATGGCACCACCAACTTCACCTGGAGCACCCTTGCCACCAAGAACGGCGCCCTGACGCCGGCCTACTCGACCACTACCCGCGCATGTTCCAATGTCTACTGCCACGGCGCCTCCATGCCGGGAGGAGACACTTCAGGAACCAATCGGGCTCCGGTCTGGAATGTTGCCTTCCTGTCGGCGACGCTCAGCCGTGCGGCCTGTGCCTCGTGCCACGGTTTCCCGCCACCGACAACCGCCGGGCATCCGGCTGTTACAATACCCGCGACATGGCCTGCCACCGGTGCGGCAACCGGCGCTCTCGGGACCACCTGCAGCTGCCACGCGAACATCAGTACAACCGGAACGACCTATGCCAATATATTCGTTAACAAGGCCCAGCATATCGACGGCACACTGCAGGTATCCGGCGGCCATGCCGTACCGTATGACACGCACAACGCGGATATCGTGGCGGCCGGTGGAAACACCGCCTGCCTCGGCTGTCACGCAATGGGTACTTCGGCAAGCGTCTATCCGGCAGCAGGCGGCGCTGCCCCGAACTGTATGAGCTGTCACAAGAAAGCAGCACCGCTGCATACCGGCACCGCCGCCGGAGCAAACTGCAGTTCCTGCCACGGTGTCAGCACTACCACCACCGCCGGCACCAAGGGCATTCCGGCCGGTACGGCATTCCCGGATGTGAGAAAGGGGCATTCGCGCAGTGACCATAGAGTCGTCTGCACCACCTGCCATGTTCTGGGGGCATCCGGAGGAACCGGGTCCGGCGTAAATCATGGCCGCGGCTCCACCGCAGGACCTGTGCGGGATGGAAAACCGCATGTCGTTGGTCCCGCCTTTGTTACCGGTGTCACAGTGACCGGTGGCGGAGTGAAAGGTACTTCACCTACTTCCGTATCCTGTAACCATAATATTATGACCGGTTCCAGCTGCAGCGGAAACGGCACCAAAACCTGGTAGCACAGTCCTGCTTATTTATTTGGTTGCGTAGATTCAAGGCCGGGCATTTAGTCCGGCCTTTTTTCTGAAGTCGATTCTTCTGTTGACGAAAGAGGATCAGGTGAATAGATTCAAACAATTCATCACTGCTCGCAGCATCTCACTTGGGCTGATCCTGATGCTGGCAGGAGTTATGTATATCTCGACCCTGGTCCCGCAGCAAATCGATTCGACTCCGGGGATGCTTGAAACCTGGCGCGGCGGACATGCCGGCTGGTTGTGGCTGGTCGATACTCTTCAACTGCACAGCATCTACGGCCAACCGTGGTTCGCCGCCACGATCCTCTGTGCCGCCCTGTCACTGGGAGTTTCATCCTATGATCAACTGGCCGTAACCCGGAGAAAGCTGTACTCCAGCGCTACCGCTTCAGCCGAGGAAATTGCGGGGGCACTGTCAGGGCACCGGCTTGAATCGGTTGCACGCACTAACCGGTATCGTATTATCAAGAGCGCCCACGGCGATAATCTTAAATTCATCAAAAATCCCTGGGGGTATTTCGGTGTCATGTTGCTGCATGTCGGGATAACCCTGGTAATACTGGTTTCCCTGTTTGTGTCCCTGACCGGGCGCCAGGGAGCGCTCATGCTGGTCGAAGGCGAACAGCGAGACGGGCGGCAACCCTGGAATGCTTATCAGCACGGATTGATGGTTGCCCCGCTGCAACTGCCGGGAACCATACGGCTCGACAGGGTCAGGGTATATTTTGACGACAAAAACCGGCAGATGGAGGTCTCCTCCGATATTTCCTTTACCGATCAGGCCGGCAGGACAGAATCACTGACAGCATCCATAAACAGGATCCAGCATTACCGGGGCCTGCGCATATACCACGCAGCGCAATATGGTGACGCTTTCACGGTTACGTTTACTGACAGTAAAGGCAATTCACATGTCGAGAGGATCATGGTCCAGCAGGCGATGGATCCGGCCAAGGCCGGCTACAGTGAAGATTTCAGTGTAAGCTGGTCGCAATTCCTGTTTGATGCAAAATACTTTGCCGATGCCGACAGGAAGAGTATGCTGAGTACAAACCCCGAGCTTTTTTTACGCATGCTTGACGGAGGACGGGAGATTGCGCGGACCTCTTTAACTAGAGGAGTAGCGGGTACTTTGGGAGAATACATGGTGAAGTTTGACCGGGTGGAGAAATGGTCAAAGTTGATTATTGTGGATATTACCGGCATGTCCGCCATATTTGCAGGATTTGCGATAATAATGCTGGGCGGCTTGATACACTACATGGCTCCGCCGCGCGAATTGATCGGGATCAGGCTGCCGGACGGGAATTATGACGTTTACTGGAAAGCGGCCTACTTCCGGGACTTTTTTGTAGAAGAACGGGATCAGATGATAAAGACTTTCAAAGAAGGAAACCTGGTATGAAATTGTCCCTGGAGTTATACATTTCGGCCAATTGGGCAGTAGTCGTTGTTTATGTGCTGGCAACGATATCCAATGTTGCCGGGGTGCTGTTCAACAATGAACGCATGGAACGGGTCAGCTACTGGGGCGCAAGCCTTGGACTGGCACTGCACAGCCTTGTGATCGCCTATTGGTGGTCCGTAGTCGGGCATGGTCCCTACATGGCTCCGAACGAGGTGCTTTCTTCCGATGCCTGGGCGGTGATGGCTTCCTTCCTGATATTTCTGAAAGTATATCCACGTATCAAGCCGGCCAGCATCCTGGCTTTTCCATCCGCTTTTCTGATGCTGGCGCTATCACTGTTTTACAATCCCGGAATCCGCACCCTGCCGGCCACTTTCCGCAGTGTCTGGCTGATCATACATATCGGACTATACAAGATATCACTGGCGACACTTGTGATCGGCTGCGCGCTGGCGATTTTCTATCTGTTAAAGCAACGCGGCGAAAGCGGCTGGCTGGCGCGTCTTCCGGCACTGGAAACCCTGGATGTATATAGTTACCGTTTTGCCGGTTTCGGTTTTATTTTCTGGACCATCGGCATGCTGGCCGGCTCAATCTGGGCGCACCAGTCCTGGGGCCGCTTCTGGGGATGGGATCCGACCGAAACCTGGTCGTTGATAACCTGCCTTATGTTTGGCGCTTATCTGCACCTGCGGCGTTTTTTCAAGTTGAGGGGGACAGCAGCAGCGTGGTTTTTCATCGCCTGCTTCATAATTTCCCTGGTGTCATTGTTTGGAATGGCCACGTTGAGCGGTTCGATCCACTCGGAGTACTTCAAGTAGTTGCCTGATCGAGAGGAACAACAGTCATGAAAATCAAACGTATCACCCTCATAACACCCCCCTATCATTCCGGTGTCGTGGAATCTGCCGGCACCTGGTTGAACGTCGGTTTCGTCTACATCGCCGGCTCGTTGCGGGCGGCCGGATACGAGGTGGATTACTACGACGCCATGTCGCTGTGGCACACCTGGGCGGATATTCAGAAACGAATCGAAGACTTCCGCCCGGATGCCGTACTGACAACATCGTTCACAGCCTCCATCGTAGATGCCATCAAAATCTGCCGCCTGGCCAAGGAGATCGATCCGGGCATCGTCACAGCCCTGGGCAACGTGCATGCCACCTTCTGCTATGATGAAATCCTGTTGCACGACAATAAAAGCGTTGACTATATCGTGCGCGGCGAAGGTGAAGTCACGCTGGTGGAACTGTTTGACTGCCTGAACGCCGGCGATGACGCCAAAAAAGTCAATGGCCTGGCCTTCTGGCGCGATGGTGGCGTGCTGGCCACGCCCAAAGCCCCTTACATCCAGGACCTGGACGGTCTACCCATGGCTTGGGACCTGGTGGACTGGCCGATCTATAAATATCGCGCCAAACATGACGCACGCCTGGCAATCATCTCCTCCTCGCGGGGCTGCCAGCAGCAGTGCTCCTTCTGCTCCCAGCAACTGTTCTGGGCACGAACCTGGCGCGCCAGAAGTCCGGAAAACGTGATTGCCGAGCTGGAGCTGCTCAGCAGGGACTATGGCGTGGAAGTCGCCATGCTGGCCGATGAGATACCGACCTTTGACCGTGAACGCTGGGTACGCATTCTGGACCTGATGATCGAACGCCGGGTACCGGTCAAACTGCTGATGGAAACCCGCGTTGACGACATCCTGCGCGATGCCGACATCATGGACAAATACCGGCGGGCCGGAGTCGATCACATCTACGTGGGCGTTGAAGCGGGATCACAGGAAACCCTCGATCTGTTCAAGAAGGACACTCAGGTGGCCCAGTCCAAACAGGCCATCGACCTGATCAACAACGCCGACATCGTTTCCGAGACATCCTTTGTTCTGGGCATGCCCGAAGACACCCCCGAATCCATCGCCCAAACAGTGGAGCTGGCCAAGCATTACAATCCGGACATGGCCTTTTTCCTGGCTATAGCCCCCTGGCCCTATGCCGAACTCTATCCCCAGCTTGAAGAATATGTCGCCACCAAGGACTATCGCAAATACAACCTGGTGGAACCGGTGATAAAACCCAGGAATATGACCATGGAGGAATTGGGCCGCGAACTGGGCCGGGCATCACAGAAGTTTTTCATGCACAAGTTCCAGACCCTGCACACCTTGACGCCTTGGAAACAGGAGTTCATGATCTCGGTGCTGGATCTGCTGATCAATCACTCATACCTGGCCGGGCAGATGAAAGCAGCCATGCAGGATGGAAAGGACATGCCGGAAGAGGTCAAGACGCTGCTCCAGTCTGTCAAGGGAGCTGGCGCTGGGCATATGGATCGACACCCGGCCGTGGCTCCAATACCTTGAACCGGGGTCCAGTGCATGCATATCAATAAATCATTGGTCATCCTGAACGGATTTGTGCATGATTTCGCGGCCGGTATCTGGCTGGCGGTCATTGTCACCATTCAACAGCTGCACCGGGCCCACAGCGCCCATCCGGAGATCACCAACGTGATCAACGCCCTGGAACAGAGGTTTTTCTGGGCCAGTGTCGCCGCAATGGTGCTGATCATGGCAACCGGCGCCGGCAGGACCTTCACCTATGTTGAAAACTGGTACGGCCCGGATGCCGAACGGGTTCGCCGCAGAATGCTGATTGTGAAACACGTCATCCTGTTTGCCTGCTTCGGCGCCGGGTATCTGTATGTGTACGGCAAGGTTTTTCATTGAGAACCACAAAAGCGCCCACCAGGACGGCAATGGCGGCTGAACAGTCAAGGCCGGATTCCGGGCTGGCTCAGACTATCTTTACTGTTTTATAGATGAAGTTCTTGAACCGGAACAACTGCCGCTGTTCTTCATCGCGCCCCAGGCCATGCTCCAGGGCCTTGAGGTAACGTGCTACCGCCGGGATGGTCTTGCCTGCCTTACCCCGAGCCCTTTCAATTACAAGCCGCACCGTTTCCCTGGATATGTCGTTGCGGGAAAACGGTTCATATACATCTGACCAGAAATCTCCGCCTGTTTCAATTCTGTCCAGAATTTCACCCGCCACCCGCTCGTCAAGATTGCGTGAGGCTGTGGCAGGCGGTCCCGCTTCCAGGCAACCTGTTCCCACGATGGCCTGAGAGATGGCCTCTCCGCTGATGACATGCTTGTTTCGGAAAAACAGTGCCCGTAGCAGGATACTGCGAAGCTCGCGAATATTCCCCTTATAGTTATGGCGCATCAGGATTTCCTTTGCCTCCTTGGCCAGAATCGGCGGTTTCTCGAGCGGCTCGTTATCTCCCCGGTAGGTACGATAAAGCTTCCCAAGGAAGTGCACCGCCAGGTCGGGAATATCTTCACGGCGTTCGTTCAGTGACGGCAGGCGGATCGACAGTTCGGAAAGACGGTGATAAAGATCTTCACGGAAGCGTCCTGCGGCTATTTCATCATGAAGATTCTTATTGGTTGCTGCAACCAGCAGTACACGGCTGTAGCGGTCGGCATTCTCACCCAACCTTACAAAACCGCCGTTGTCCAGAAAACGCAGCAGCTGAACCTGGGTTTTCGGGTCGGCATCTCCGATCTCGTCCAGGAAAACGATCCCGCCGATGGTTTCCTCCAGGATGCCACGCCGGTCCGTGTATGCGCCGGTGAATGCCCCCTTCTTGTGTCCGAACAGTTCCGAATAGGTCAGATCGCCGGCATAGGCGGCAATGTTACTCTTCTTGACCGGCAGCTCACCGTTGGGATTGAGATCACGTCGATACAGCTCGTTAAGTTTGTTGTAGAGGTTGTTGAAGAAGAATTCCTTGCCTGACCCGGTCTGTCCTGTGACCAGAATCGAAGGAAGCCCGATGGTTGCCTCCTGCAGTATGTTGCGGGCCCAATATATGATGCGGTTGAAGAGCGGTGGCGATACCGTGTTGATGAAATCGACCACCTCCTGTGATTTAGGGCTGTTTCCGATGATGTTGCCAAGGCGGTAGGAGGAAACGTGCGGATCTTTGTAGGCCACATCGGTCGTGAGCCGGTTGACCTCGCCCTGCAGACGTTCGATACGCTGCAGGTCCGAAATATGGCGGGCAGTCAAAGAACCGATAATCTGCAGGATCCGGCGGTGCTCCTCGCTGAAGAATTCATATCGCAGAGAATTCAGACAGATTACGGCGATCACTTCATCATCACAGATGATCGGAACTGCGATTTCACTCTTTAGAAGATCGCTCATCGAGCGGTGAAAACCGCCGCTGCCCTGCTCCAGTTCCACCCGCGCTATGATCTTGGGCTGTTTGGTATAAGCCACGTATCCGGTCAGGCTGCGATCCTCAGGAGCAAGTTCGGTTCCCCCTACCGGAAATGGGGGAATGTATTTTTTCAACCACTCCTTGTTCTTTGCACCGATGATATTCCCGGCCTCATCCTCCACAACCAGCCATTTCATGCCGTCACGCTCACTGACCACTGCAATGCTGCCGGTATCGGCCCCGATAAGCTCGGTCGCCTTGGATAGAACCTTGGTCAGAAACGGCTGCAAATTTTCAGTACGCTCGTTCAAAAGGTCGGTAATTTCCGACAGCACCCGGATCTCAAGATGTTCGCCGCCAACCTCGCTGATCACCCGCTCAACCATTTCGGCGTGAGTCTGCAGCAGTCCCATCTCGAAATCACTGAAGCGGTACAGGTCATGGGAATAGTAATTTACCAGGCAGATGATGCGACGGTTTTCGGGGTTGAACCGCGGGACCACGTACAGCGACCTTAGTTCCATTGATTCGGTAAGAGCGCGTTTCTGCAGGTTGTGCTGCGTCAGGTCGGAAATGAAGAGCGGTTTCAGCAGGCGTTCGTCAGTAATGATGGCCTGGTCGCTGATGTAATGAGAGATCAGGGATTTCCCCTTGCGAAGATCGATGTCTCCCTGCTGATAATACATTTTTTCCAGATTCTCGTCGGAAGAATAGCTGGCAAGGATTTCGAGGGCTCCGATTGCGTCATTCTGCTGGGTCGGAACCAACACCGAGGCCAGCGACACTTTCTCGATCAGTTTTACGGCCGAGCGCACCATCATGCCGGCAGCTTCCCGGGACTTGAACTCTTCCAGCCTCCGTGCCAGCTGTACCTGCTGGTGATATATCCTGGCCTGATCGAGCTGCCCGGCCATACAACCAGTAAACTCGGCCAATTGTGATTTGCAGCGTGTTGCCAGAGACTCTTCCGGCATGGTCTGGTCCAGGCAGAGCACTCCAATCGACTTTCCAAGGCTGACTATCGGCATCACATAGCTTTTGCGTATGCCGAACCGCGTTGCCATTTCCATATCGATAGAAGTTGCCTGGGGTGATGCAACTCTGAAGTCCACCGGATATTGATTCATGAAAACCGATGAAACCACCGTTTCGGTCGAGCCGATTGCAAAGCTGGCCTCACGAATCTCTTCAATGCGCCGGCCGGTAGCATGGGCACAGGTCAGCGCGCCACGTGTCAGATCTTCGAGATAGATGCGAACCTGTTCGCAGCCCGAAATAAGTTGCGCTCCTTCAGCCAGCGCGTAAAGAAGTTCACCCTGATTTTCCTTGCCGTACGCTGATATCTTTACCCGCAATTCATCAATTCTGATGTTGGTAGCCATGCCTGCTCCTGTCCGGAATATTCATGAAGATTACACGTCTGTGTACAAAACTTACTCTGGCTGAATGTAGCGCGGGATCTCCAGCAGGGTCAAGCGGGAAATAAGTTTACGGCGGGCATAAAATAAAAAGGCCCCGCCGTATCCGGCGGGGCCCCATGGGGTTAGCTCTTGAGGACTTTCAGTATCTTGTCGGCCACATCCTTGCCGCTGATGTTATAGGTTCCTTCAGCCAACTGGCGCCTGATCGCGTTCAGCCTCTCGATCCGGGCCTCATCCTCAGACATTTGAAGTGCGGTGGTTGATATTTCCACATCAACTGCCGGTTTACGGATGTCGGCTTTCTTTTCCGGAGTCTCGTTGATCCGTCCGGTATGATTAACCGTATCATTCATCTGAAGTGACATATAACTTGAAGCCCGTTCCTCTATTTTCATAAAAACCTCCGGCAGGCACACAATCTGACCTGATGTTACCCCCATCGGCTGATTGACAGTAAAGCTTTAGAAAGTTGGAGGCTATTTTCATGATGGGCTGAAAAGAGATCGGGCATTGAACCTTTTGCACTGCATCAGAAAGAGTAAAATGGTGATTTATTATCTTATGATGATCCGTTCCACCGTCAATGATCCTGTAGCGACGGTCAGGGTTCCCATACTGCTGTAACCGGTATTTTCTGCAGAAAATGACGGATCAAAACCACCCTTTATTGTTATCGCGATCACCCGGTTCAGAAACAGCTCCCCGAAAGGCAAGGTGTTTACCCGTGCCCGGATTGTACTTCCGGCAACGGTATTGATGTCGTTATATGCGTCCGAGATTGTGCCGAACTCTACTCCGGGCCTTTCCAGAACTGTGACCAGTGGCGCAAGGGTAAAGGTGGCGGTAACGTTCTTGGCGGAATCCATAAGCACGGCGCAATTACCGGTCCCGACACAGGCAGGAATCGTAGTCCAGCCGGAAAAGGTGGAGCTGCCGGCATCCGGGGTAGCGACAAGGGTTAGCGCAGTATTATGCGGATATGTTTTCGAACAGGGACTGCCGCCGACCAGGTCCGGGCAGATGAAACCGGCCGGAATGCTGTTGACCGCACCGCTGCCGGTTCCGGCAATGCTGACGACAAGCTGATAGGACTGTATCTCGGCCGAACAACTGGCATCGGTGCCGGCGCCGGAGCCGTAGCAGATCCACTGCCACGGGCCGCTGCCGGTGACTGCCGATGCAGCTCCGCTGGAGCAGAGGTCGGTATCGGGCGCAACCGTAAAGGTGCCGCCATTGGCCGGGCCGCAGACTCCGGTAACCGAGTTTGGAGATGCGAATGCCTTGACACAGACATTTGTATTTGCTGATGTTGCCGTTGTAACATCGCTCCACGAGGTTCCGTTCGAACTCATGAAACTCTGGCCGGCGCTTGCACTGGCCTGCGAGGAATAGTTTGATATGGGAGCTTCAAGCGGAATCGGATAGATATACGAAGGATTGGTCACTTTTACAACAACCGAAAAACGCTCTCCAGCAGTAACCGCGATCGGAATATTCAGCGGCAGGGTGTGATAGCCGGGATAAGGGATTGTACCGGACAGCTGGGACACCAGTGTTCCGCTACGGGGCGCCCCGCTGGATACCCCCTTGTAAAGATAGACTTCATAAGCAGCATTGATGTCCATCGTGAAAAAGGATACCGCCTCGATGTTTTCATAATTCAGCGCGGTGAAAATGTTGGAAAACCAGCCGGTAGTCGAACTGTAGCCGGAAGCGGAGGTCTGTCCCAGCGGGTCGTATTGATAGATGCTGACATAATTGGTTAACGGCCCGGCGGTATAGACGTAATTATTGCTGCCGATCTTCGAGTCATAATAGGACACATGGAAATAGCCGGAATCACCCCAGGAGGTACCCCAGCTGTTCTTGATGATAAAAGCCCCGTTCCCCGGCGGAGTCGTGGCAAAGTTTGCGGCACTGTAGTTGTCATCCCAGCCGACAATAGCAACCCCGTGGTTGGTGCCGCTTGACCCGTCGTAATAGTAGGAGCTGTTTGCCGGAGAGTAATATGACGATGCCTCGCTCATGTACATCGATGTTTTCACGACACCGTACAACATGAGCGCCTGCTTGATGGCATCATTGTCAGCAGCATCTCCGCGATCGGGTATGTTCAGCACCTCCTGGACATGTTTTCGAGTGGTCAGGCCACCGGGAGATACACCGCTGGAAACCGAATAGGGGTCGTCAGCTTCGGAAACCGGCCCTCCCCAGCGTCCCAGGTAAGCCATTGCCATGTCGTCATTGCCGCCATCACAATGCCCCCAATCAAACCCGCTGGTATTTTTCAGATTGTTTTCGGAAAAATCCCAGGATTCTACGGTCAGGAGCGTGGATTCAAGAGATGCCATCGGGCTGAAAGTCCAGCAGGCGCCGCAACTGCCCTGGTCGCGCACCGGTGACACTTTCCCGGAACTTCTCAGGTCGTACGTGGCCGGATAAACTCCCCGCTCGATACGATATGGCATCGTGACCAGGCTGCCCTTCCCCTTCAGGTGAGAATAATCGAGCGGAGAAGGCCTCTGCCCGGTACGCCTGGCAACGTCAGTTACTGACAACGTATCAATGGCAGCTGTCGCAGCTGGCTGCGCGACAAATGCCACAAACTCCGGATTGAGCGGCGCGCTCTGCGGCAATGGTTCCGCAGAAAGAACGGCCGGAATCAGGCACAGGCCGACAACAAAACGGGTCATGCTGTTTTTCATGTGAAATCTCGCTTGTTTGCTCAACACTTGGCAAAAGTAACCGGCAATCACGGGTCGGATCCATCAGGTAAAGCAAGGCTGCCTGACTCAGCTCAAGCCTTTCCGTATCTGGTACAGATCTTCTATATCGAGGCCGTTCTTTTCATAATATTCCCGTTCCAGTTCCTCGACATAAAAACGGTCCAGGCCGGAATTCTCCAGGAAGTCCTCCCGCAGTCCGTCGTTACGTTCGGCAATGATCTGCGGCAGAAGAGAATGCAGGTACATGGCCTCTTTCTTGATCGTAAATATGGTCTCGTTGAAAAGCCGGTCGGGGATATCGGCGGTAATGCGTTTTTTGGTTTTCAACTCTTCGATCACTTCACGACGCAAAGCCTCCTGGTCGGCCCTGGTGGTAAACTTGGAGTAAAAATTTCGAATGCGGTCACGGACATGCTCCAGCAGCACGATTGCGATACGCTCCTCCTGATCGATCCCGATCAGCTGGCGATGCAGATCCTCGATGGTGGACCAGTGCGCCTCGATCGCAACCAACCCTTCCATCAGCGTTCTTACCTTTCGACGACCAAAGCTTCCCAGGTAGGCATTTGCAAACAGATCACGGATAAACAGCTCATGGAAGCAGTCTTCATGCAGGTTGTTGAATGCTGCTTTGTGTTCCAGCAGGCCGCGCAGCATTTCCTCATTGATCCTGACGTTTTCCATGAAAGCGAGCTGGCTGATCAGGTTCGACACGCTGTCAAACCGGTCCAGGTAGGTAATGACATAGGAAAAGCCATCCAGGAGCGAGGTATCGGCGCCATCACGGATTTTTTCATCACACTCCTTGCTGGCGTCCAGCATGAGCTGGTCAAAGCTGTGATCCCGGTTTTCCATCGCCTTTTTCTTGGCCCTGATCAACTTGAGCATGTCGTCACGATCAATGCGGCTTTCGATCTCGATTTCCCGGAAGAATATCCCCTCCAGGATTTCACGGGTAGTGGCTATGTAATCCCGCTCTTCGCTGTTCTTGAGGTTACGGCCCTTTTTGAGCATTTCATCCAGTGTATAAAAAAGAGCTCCCGGAATCTTGTTACGCACCGAAAGGGTCTTGAGTCTCGTCAGGCGGGCGTTGTCCAGATTGCTGATTTCCCCCTTTGAATTACACGCCAGCAGGATGTTGCGGTACTCGTCCACGATGCGCTTATTCGCAGGGCTGCGATACATGACGTCGATGCGGATACGTTCCTGCTGGTAACGGTCAATCTGATATCTGGAAGCCAGGCTGACCAGCTTTGCGAAATCGTCATCAGATATCTTCTTGTTTCTGAAATAGAGACTCCGAAACAGGTTGCGATACTCGCGATGGTATCGGTTGATCAGTTTGACGATGAACAACTGCGCGGAATCGTCCTTAAGCAGCGGGAATATCTCTGAGATCAGAATGTCGTCACGCTCGTCACCAACGGCTTCGGAGCGTTTCAATACCTTGCCAAGGCATTTGACAAGCTCTTCCTGCTGGTTCTTCAGCTTGCCGGACAGCTGGTTGGAATGTACAAAAAAGAAGTAGTTACAGACAGCGTTACCTTCAAAGAAAATATTATCGAATGTTTCTCGGCCGGAAGTCCGGTCGCTGAAGCGGACACTGCCGGCATCATCCGAACAGGCGCCATACATGACAAGCCGGTTGATTATGTCCGGTTTGGCGAGATCTGATGAAGGCTGATCAACCCCGAACATGTATTCGCAAAAATATCCGCCGTTGCCCTGGTAAGTGATGCCGTCCGCCGAGATAACCAGCTCGTTGCCCGGCGAGAATATCCGCAGCTGTTCCTCTTCCTGGACAATATTGAAGAAATAGCGCTGGTAGGCTTCGTTACCAACCACCATTACGAAATATTCCGTCTGATCACCAGACATGCCGTGCAGTCTAATGTCCTTGTGCATTACTCTCTCCTCAATTTGATGGCAGGTCAAATTCCAAGCCGTCATATGCAAATTCAAAGCCGGGCGGCAACTTGCAGCTCTCTGAATATGCCACCTCATGCGTCAGGTGAGTCAGTACAACCCGGGCAGCCTTGATCTGACGGGCAGCCGCCACGGCACCATCAATATTGAAGTGGAAGGGATGCTCCGTCCAGCGCAAACCGTCCATAACAAGAAGATCAAGCCCTTCCAGCAGCGGCAGCGACGAATCCGGAATTGCGCTGCAGTCGGTCAGATAGGCAAATGACCCTATGCGGTAGCCAAGTGCGGATGTTTTTCCGTGAACTAACGGCACCGGGACAATATTCAGACCGAAAAGCTCGAATGGCACATCGATTTCGTTGACTGACAGCAGGGGCGTATAGCCGGAGCTCTCGTGCTCCTCAAAAATATATTTGAAACCTGACTGCAATGTTTTGAGAGTGTTTGCGGACGCAAAGCAGGGAATTATTTTTTTATGCAAAAAATAAAAGCCGCGCAGGTCATCTATGCCGTTGACATGGTCGGCATGAGAGTGGGTGAAAAGGACCGCATCCACGCCTGTTATTCCTTGTCGCAGCGCCTGACGTCGCAGGTCGGTGGAGGTGTCCACCAGAATGTTGTGATTATGATGACGGATCAGAAGTGAGGCGCGGGTTCGATTATCCCGCTGGTCACCTGAAGAGCAGACGCGGCAGGTACAGCCAACCATTGGAACCCCGGTGGATGTTCCGCTCCCCAGAATGGTGATCTTCATAACGGTCTACTTTCCTGTAATATTTTTGAAAGTAACAGAATTGTTCAAGGCAGGCAAGGCTGAATTCTTGCGGCACGGAAGTGGCGCAAAGCATGGCTCGATTCATCCGGAAGCGGGCTTTCGCCAAGCCGTATACGGACATTCTGAAAAGTAAACAGGCACGATGCACAGCCAGTCTTTGATCATCTTCAAGCCTCCTGCCGCGAAGCAAGTTGACTGAAAATTTTCAGACGCTGTTGCGTAATCAGCGCCGAGCGGTCCGGACCATTCATAGATTCAAGCAGTAGCGTATCAATGCCCAGGCTGGTTGCCGGAGACGAAACGACCTGAAGCATCATCTCCCATCCGGCAAGTTCGGACGCCAGGCCATGGTCTGCGGCCACAAGCAGCGGAAAGAAGTCGGCAATCCCACCTTTGCGGGCATGTTCGACCAGTTTCAGCCTGGTGGAGTTACGCAGCTGCCCCCAGCGCGCACCTGTCATGTGCAGCCTGGAAGCAGCCATCAGCGCATTGCGCTGCACTGATGTCAAGCGAATCCTGGTTGCCAGTTGCCGCGCCATTTCAACACCCGCATTATCGTGACCAATATGCCTTGGCAGCAACTCCGGAGTGGTTGACAGCTTGCCGATATCGTGAAAAAAAGCCGCCAGACGGGCAATTGTGTCACCGCTCATGGCGGCCATCCGCCGCAGGGTAGCCAGCGAGTGGGAGAGCAGGGTATCTGTGCCGTGATAAGCTGGCGGCCCGGCCGGAATATGCGACATCATGAACAGCTCCGGCAGATAGCAGCCACCGACACCGTATTCATGCATGCATGAAAAGAACAGTTCCGGAGATGCTCCACCCAAGGCCTTGATCATCTCACGGGTGAAACGTTCCACCGGAATCTTTCCCAGTGCTTCATCCCACTTTCCGGATCTGATCATCCCGTCCAGTTCCGCCCCGATTTCCCACCCCTCAGACGCGAATCTGAATGCCCTGAAGATCCGTATCGGGTCATCCGACAGTGACGCCGGACCGCAAGGTGTAAGCCGACGTTGATCAATATCGTGAACGCCCCCCAGAGGATCCTTGATCGAACCGTCCAGCGACATTGCGACAGCATTGCATCGATAATCCCGCCGGAGCAGGTCATCTTCCAGTTGTTGATCTTTCTGAAGTAATGTGATTTCTATCTTGCCGAACGCGGGATCACTTTTAAAAAAAATCGGCGCGGTTGTTTTCCCTTCAACACGGTGGAAATGCAACGAGAGCAGTGTTTCCACCGGGATATCGGTGACAAGGTCAATATCCCGGACAGGAAGTCCGGACAGGAAGTCCCTCACCGATCCACCCACCAGCAGCAACCTGCTCTGCAGGCGGGGAGGAAACAGCTCCTTCAGCAACTTGGCAGCATCTGAAAACATTACAATTTTATCCGGAAATACGGCGGGCAAGGCATCATGTTTTTCCCTTCAACTTGTAGACATACGCCAGAACCTCGGCAACCGCGGCATACAGAGACTCGGGGATCGGCTCGTTCTCCTTTACCTGTTCGTACAGCTCACGCGCCAGGAACCGGTTTTCCACAAGCGTGACATGATGCTCCCTGGCGATCTTTTTGATCGCTTCGGCCATTATATCCACGCCCTTGACCAGCACCAGCGGTGCAATCATCTTCTGCCGGTCATATTTAAGAGCAACGGCATAGTGAGTCGGGTTGGTGATGACCACATCCGCCAGCGGAACGATTTTTACCATTCTCCGGCGCGCCATCTGATACTGCATGCTCTTGATCTTGCCCTTGATCTCCGGATTTCCTTCGGATTCCTTGCGTTCGTCCTTGACCTCCTGCTTTGTCATCTTGAGATTTTCGATATAGCGCCACTTGACGTACATCATGTCCAGGATGCCCAGAACGATCAGGATTCCGCAGGTGTGTGTAACGATTTTGAATGCGATATGCCCTACGAAATTGAAAATCGCCTGGATATCCGCTTCGGCCAGAAAGGTTATGTTCTGCATCTCATCGCTGATAACACGGTAGGCGATCCAGGCCACCACCAGCAGCTTCAGCAGGGATTTGATCATCTCCACCAGTGCATCTTTGTTGAACAGCCGCTTGAAACCGCTCATGGGACTGATCTTGTTAAAGTCAACGGTCAGACGGGACATACGGAACTCCAGCTGGCCGTTGTCCTGGAGCATGCTTGAAAACATCGACGTTACTACAATCGTGACTATTAACGGCGTAAGCAGCAAAACGATCGTGCCGAAAAGTTTGAGCATCAGGACATACAGGTTGGCTTCTGTCAGCTTGAAAGTGCCCATGGTCGAGAAGATCTTGACCGAGCTCTGCTGGAGTCCATCCATCATGAAACTGCCGAAGACATAGAGGCTGACGATCCCCACCAGCAGGGTAAGCGATGAGGTCAGCATCTGACTCATCGGTGGCGGCCCTTTTTCCCGGGACTTGTCGAGTTTTTTACCGGTGGGTTGTTCTGTTTTGGAGTGTTTGTCTACATCTTCAGCCAGAGATCATCCCCCCTTTGACATGAGTCTGTAGAGCGTGTCGATCTGGCCCTTGAGATGGCCGAACGAGACCTCGAGCACATGGAAGAAGATGGTAATCGTCATGCCCAGTATAACCAGGCCCAGGCCGATATTCAGCGGCATGCTGATCATAAAGACGTTCATCTGCGGGAAGGAACGCGCCATTATTCCAAGCGCGACTGTTGTGAGCAAAAGCGCCACCATCACCGGCGCTGCCAGACGGATTCCGATTATGAATATGTCGGCGGTACGCTGCACCAGGAAATTCAAGAGTTCGCCACTCAGATGCCATCCGCCGAGCGGTATGACCCTGAAACTGTCTATGATGGCACGAATAAAGAGATGGTGGATATTCAGGGACAGGAACATCAGTGTTGCAAACAGGGTCTGGATCACTGACATGATCTGGGTTTGGGTTCCCTGAGACGGATCAATTATCGAGGAGATGGTAAAACCCATCTGCATACCGATGATCTGGCCGCTGAACTCGACCGCCGCAAAAATGATCTGGGTTATGAAGGCCAGCGTCAGGCCTAC
Organism: Geobacteraceae bacterium; assembly: GCA_032469775.1. Lineage (GTDB taxonomy): Bacteria > Desulfobacterota > Desulfuromonadia > Geobacterales > Pseudopelobacteraceae > JACRCG01. Next base: position 28,254 of record JAWDJY010000005.1, read on the forward strand.
CATCAACTCGCTTAACGCCAGCAGCCCCAGGCTGAAAGCGTCCGTCGGCGTTTGCGGAACAGAAACGGATAAGGTTGGAAAGCATACCAGCGTGATCATCAGAACCGTGATCACCTTGATACGTATCGGCAGCCTCCTTCCTCCAAATACCGGAAGAGCGGCAAAAATGCCGGCGACACGACTTAATATCAGCATGAAAAAGATGACTTCGCGGGGAGACGGAAAGGGGAGCAGCGGGAACATGAAAGCGCTAGCGCCTCATAACTGCGATAAAAGAGTATATTTCACGTGTGAAATCACCCATATAGCTCATCATCCATGGAAAGAAGATGATCATGGCAACCATCACGGCAACGATTTTGGGAGCAAAGGCAAGGGTAGCCTCATTGATGGAGGTTACCGCCTGGAACACGCTTATCAAAAGGCCTATTACGAGACTTGCGATCAGCAGCGGAGCTGCCAGCAGCAGGGTGGCTTCGAAACTTCGACGGGCTAGTTGAACCACTAATTCGGGTGTCATGGCATACCTCTGGCGAAGACAAGGGGCCGTATTTCCTCGCCTTCCTCTATCTGGTGTTATCTAGCCGAAACTGTTGACCAGAGACCCGATCACCAGGCCCCATCCGTCAACAAGGGTAAACAGCAGTATCTTGAACGGTAGCGATATCATTACCGGCGGCAACATCATCATACCCATCGACATCAGAACCGATGCCACGACCATATCCACAACGATGAACGGAATGTAGATCAGAAAACCGATCTGGAACGCGGTGCGCAATTCCGATATCATGAAGGCCGGAATGATTGTCAGGGTTGGAATTTCTTCGGCATTTTTAGGTCTTGGCAACTTGGACAGGTTAACGAACAGCGCCAGATCCTTTTCCCTGGTTTGCGACAGCATGAACTTCCGTACCGGCTTCACCGCCCGCTCCATGGCCTGTTCCTGGGAAATCTGCTGGGCCTTCCAGGGCTGGTAGGCCTCCTTGTTAATCTGCTGCCAGACCGGGGTCATGATGAAGAACGTCAGAAACATCGAAAGCGATAATATCACCTGGTTGGATGGCGCTGACTGCGTTCCCATCGCGGTGCGCAGAAAGGAAAGCACCACCGAGATGCGGGTGAAGGAGGTCGTCATGATCAGAAGACCTGGCGCCAGCGACATGATTGTCAGCAACAGGAAGATCTGGACGGTGACCGCCACGTCATTCGGCTTTGTGGCTGTGCCGACACCTATGTTGAGCGACGGAATCGGCACAGGCTCGGCATAAGCGAATGCTCCGGCCAGGACTATCAGCCCTGTCAGCATCAACATGATATATCTTTTTATCGGCTGCCCGGTCGTCATGTGGTCTGCCTCAAACGGGAAAGTATCGCGGCAAATGGTCCCTGCTCCCGCTCTTCTTCTATCACTTCTATCTCTTCCAGCATATCGATCTGCTTGATCAGGTTCAACTGGTTATCGCTGCTGGACAACAGCAGGTACTCACCGCCGACCTCGATCAACAGCAAGGCTCGCTTGGGACCCAGGTAACGGGTTTCCACCAGACGTATGTGTTTGGATGACAGGTGGTGTGTACCCGGCAACCCCCGCATCAACTTGCCGGAGAAGTGCCAGGTAACCAGGATCAGGCCGATGACAATCGCAAGAGCTGCAACCATCTGGAGAAAACTTGCAAGAAAGCTGAATTCTTGTCCGGCGCCATTTCCGGCAAACGCAATCGAAGGAAGGAATAGAAAAAGTGCGGAAGCCGCACTTTTCACAGTATTTTCTCCACCCGCTCATTCGGACTGACGATATCCACCAGTCGAACCCCGAATTTCTCGTTAACCACAACGGCCTCGCCGCGTGCAACCAGCTTGGAGTTGACGAAAATATCCAGCGGCTCCCCGGCCAGCTTGGTCAATTCCACGACCGCCCCCTGGTTAAGCTGCAGGATGTCCTTGACCAACAGCTTGGTCCGCCCCAGTTCGACCGTTACCTGCAGGGGAATATCAAGGATGAAGTCGAGGTTTTTCTTATCCACTTCCGTTTCATTGGTTTCAGGCTTGCTCACTACTGCCCCCTATTGCTGCAAATCTTGCTGATCTGAATTGCCTTGTTGCCGTGCCGGATCCCCGGTATCCCGAAATACTTCGGCACGCCTTCAACCTTAACGAGCATCTCTCCGGAGGAGGGTTTGTCGAGCATGATCGTATCGCCCGGCACCAGTTCCAGAAGCTCCCTCAGGGTGATGCTTGCATTACCCATCTCGACGATGGTCTCCATCGGCGCTTCCAGAATCTCGGAAGAAAGGCGGGAAGACCACTGCGGATCAATCGCCATCAGGTCGAACTGCATTCCCGCCTTGAGCTTGTCCCTGATCGGGTCAATGGTCATGTAGGGAATCGCGAACATTATGTTGCCGGATATGTCTTCAATCTGCAGCTTGAGCGACATGGTCACGATCTGGTATTCGGGAGGAACGATGCTTATGAGGCGCGGGTTCATCTCCATCCGCAGCAGGGTCATATGGGTCGCGTACAACGGTGCCCAGGCCTTTTCAAGGTCCTGCAGCACATCGCCGACTATTTTCTCCATCAGACGCAGCTCGATTGAAGTAAACATGCGGTTGGCAACCGGGACTTTTGCACTGCCGGTACCCCCCAAGAGGCTGTCCACCAGCGACAGGACCAGGGTGCTGTCAAATGAGATCAGCGCCGCCCCCTTGAGCGGTTCAATTTTGAATATGCCCATGCAGACCGGTGAGGGCAGTGTTTGCAGGAAATCATCGAATTTGTAGGAACGTGCGCCGATTTTCTTTATTTCCACCGATTTCCGCAGACGGTTCGAGAGAGTGACGCGGCTGTAACGGATGTAACTGTCATAGATTATATCCAGGTTGGGAACAAACCCCTTGTGAGCCTCCGAATTGAAGAGGTCGTAGGAGACAACACTGCCCTCGGTCTTGGCCAGTTCCTTTTCTGGTTCAATGCGGCCGTCAAACACCGCGTTGAGCAGCGCCTCGATCTCGGCTTTTGTAAGAATCTTTTCAGCAGGGGCCACGGGAATACCTACTGCACTACGAAATCAGTAAAATAGACCTTGGCGATCTTGCCAGGCGGGATATGCTTGTTAATCGCCCCCAGGATTTCATCCTTGAGAGTATTCTTGCCTTGAACATCCTGAACATCCTGCAGGGTCTTGGCGCTCAAAAGGACCAGGATTGCGTCCCGAATCGGTGCAAGTCGAGCCTCGATCTCGGTTTTTACGGCCGGACCAACCATGTCCAGCTCGATCTTCACCTTGAGATAGCGTAATTCCTGTCCGTCGTAGATATTGACTATGAACGGCTCCAACGGAAAGATGTTTGCAGCCGCGCCACCTGCGGTTGCCCCTCCCGCAGCTGGAGCACCGTGCCCGCCGGCTGGTGCCGCCGGTGCTGCGCCATGGCCACCTTCAGCAGCCTTACCCTCAACCTGGGCCGCATCACCCTCTTTTGCAGCTTTCTTATCGCCTTTGCCAAGCATCATGAATGCAACTACGCCCAGAACTATCGCAACGACCACGGCTGCGCCGATAATCATGATCATCTTCTTCTTGCCGCCGCCTTCAGCCTCCACTTCTGCTGGAGCTTGATCTTCCTTGGCCATGTGTATCCTCCCGACATTGCATGAATCGTAATAACAAACAGCTATTATCTATAACGGAAAACACTATTTTGCAACCATCTAAAATCATCAGCTTAATTAGTTGAATATCCATTTATATCAAAATACATGGACAATGGATATAACATATCGATATTAAATTATTTCCCAGCACACAATTACTACGCTTCGACACTCTTGTAGCAACCGCAAACAAAAAGCGGGATGAGCCTCTCTTCAACTCATCCCGCCCGGTTACGCGATATTACCGCTTAAGGTTCAATACTTCCTGGGTCATCTCGTCCGCAGTAGTGATTGTCTTGGAGTTGGCCGAATAGGCCCGTTGAGTCAGAATCATCTTGACGAACTCGGTGGCCATATCCACGTTACTCTGCTCAAGATTGTTTGAAAACAGTTTTTCCTGTGTTGGCAGTGAGGTAGTTGAATTCCAGGTGGCGCTGTACAGAACGGTTGAACTATCAACTCCGGTTGCCGGATTACTTGCTTTGAAAAGTGTACCACCGAACTTCTCAAGCTCACCGGGGTATGGAACCCTCAACGTACCGATTCTTGTTGCATTGCCTGCATTGGTATCGCCTCCCGCAACCGGAACACCGGCAGCGGCTGAATAGTAGGCAACAGTGCCGTCACCGCGCAGCATGGAGATTTTGCCATCGCTGTCAATGGCAGTGATTTTGATAATATCGGTTGCTGCGGGTGGAGCGGCGGCAACCGGAATGGTAATCGGGTATCCTTCCGTATCAAGCACACGATAGCCATCCGCATTTGAAAGATAAAGGTCAACCGGAGGAGCCACCGTAGTATCCGGTGTGAGCCTGAAGGCGCCGGCTCTGGTATAGTAAGCTTTCTCACCGGTTAGAGCGGTCCCTTTGGGGTCAGATGGCCCGGCCAGCGCAAAGAAACTGTCTCCCTGAATGGCAAGGTCAGTTACCACGTTTGTGCTTTCGAAAGAAGACTGTGTGAAAAGGTTGTCAATTTTCTGGATGGTTGTACCATGTCCCATCTGAGACCGGTTGGTGGTTGGCGTGGAGAGCATGTCGGCAAAAAGCGTGCGGGCACCCTTGAAGCCGATCGTGTTTACGTTGGAAATGTTATTGCCGATAACGTTCATGCCTTCGGCGTTATTAAGTAATCCGCTAACTCCAGTGAACAGCGCTGATGTGATACTCATGGTGATGCCTCCTGTATTTTTTTTGAGTTGGTGTGAGAAGCGCGTCAATCGGTCGGCGCTTCGCGGGCTTCCTCAAGGAGGGCCAGCCCAGCTGATTGTTGATTTGTTAGATAATCACTGCTGAATCAATATTGGTAAACACATTACCTTTCATCTGCATTTTGTCCAAGGCGGTCACTACGGTACGGTTTTTAACGCTGACAACCAGCGCCGCGTCTCCCAACATTACCAATGATTCCTTACCACCTTTTTGGGCTACGCTGTTGACCGCGCCTTCGAGGTTTGCCAGGTCATTGGCCGAGAAGGTTATGTTGCGGGCCTTGAGACGTTCCTGAGCGTGTTGTGAAAACCTGACCTCCTGTGAGGGAATCTTTTGATCCAGCACTCTCGCGAAGGGCGAGTCGGAAACCTGGCCGGAGGTCGGCTTCTGAGGCTGCGGACGTTCCGTTCTGCCCGGTTGGACCGGGTTTGGAAACAATATCGGGTCTATCATCTGTTGTTATACCCCCTTCACGCTGATGACATCGGACAACGAGATTGTAGCTGCTCCGACTGTCAGCAAGGGAGTGCCGTCAACAATTGAAACTCCGTCGATACGGCCTGTTGTATAGGTAGTGGCTAAAACGGACGATCCGCCGGTGGTGGTCCCTTTTACGGAAAACGTGTAGGCGCCGGCCGAAAGGAGATTGCCATTACTATCGCGTCCATCCCATGACACTGCTGAATCGCCCTGATTCAGTGCAGCAGTGGTTATGGTTCTGACTACGTTTCCGTTTGAATTGCTGATATCGATCTGGGCCGAATCTACGGCTGCAGAGAGATTGAATTGCATGCTGGTGGCCAAAGCACCGTCAAACGGAACGGCATTCCCGTTGGCCTTGACATCTTTTCCGATGAACGACACCGATGACATTGTTGCCGAGTTATTTTGTGATGTCAGCAGATTCTGCAGAGCGGTGTTGGTGTTGTACGATTGCTCAACCAGGGACAATTGCGAGAGTTGATCAAGCATTGCACTGGGATCCTGCGGAGCCAGCGGATCCTGGTATTTCAGCTGGGCGATAAACAGATTCATGAAATCATCCTTGTTCAAACCAAGAGATTTTTTCATTGCCGCGGCAGCCGCGCTTGTGTCGGTTGTTGAAGTAACACTGGTTACCATTCTTTCTCACCTCGCTTTCAATAATGGATGTCGAGCATGGCATGCTCGTTTTTTGCCTGATAGGCCGCAGGGTTTACAGTCACGTTTATCTGCGGAAGGGCATAACCAGCCGAAGAAGCCCATAATTGCTGCTGTTTCTGTCTGGCCATTTCTCTCCAGGCATCCTGGTTTTGTCCCGGGTTTCCGGTGCCACGACCATTGCTGGTGACGTCAAAGGATTCCACGGTAATGTTCTGACGGGCCAGAGTATCCTTGAGAGAGTCAGAATGCTGCAGAATTGCATCACGTACTGTGCGGCTTTCGGTTACGATTTCAACCGACAGGCGCTGCCCCTGAAGATTCAGATTCATCTTCAGTTCACCCATATTTTCAGGGGACAGGGTCAATGTTATCTGTTGATTCCCGGTCTTTAGCTCGTACTGACCGAGGCGTTCCCTGACCTGATGCGCAACCTGCTCCGGAAGATCCTGACGGGGTTGCTCAGGGTTGAACCTGGAACCACGCGCTGAAGCAACCGGCTGGTTTTCCGATTTTGCTTGTGCATGAAGCTGATGAGACATCATCTGGTTATCCGGTTTGGGACCGGATCCGGCTTGATCACCATTACTGCCCATTGAATCATCCGAGCTCAGCATTGCTTCACCTGACGGGACAAGACTCTGAACTGCAGCCCCATTTTCTTTTGAAGATAGCGGGGATGAGCTTACCCTTGCATTTTCACCATCGGTACCAGGGTTAAGCTGGGTTGCAGCTCTGCCGGCAAGCTGGTGAATCGGTACCGATCTTGAGTCCGAAGAGGCTTGCCTGTCTGTTTCGTCGGCTTTTGCTACCGAAGCGCCTGGAGCAACATCTTTCAAGGCAACTTCGTGGTGAAGCTTAAGTGACAGGCCCGCATCCGGACCGGACGACAAGACCGCATCCGAATTTCTGCCATTCTCCTGGGCTCTTGCTGCACTGCTTGAAGTTACTGTCGTTTCTGATTTTGTTGCAGATACCGTTCCAAATTCAGCGGACTGTTTTTGAGGTGGTTCAATATCAAGCGATATTATCTGTTGCCTCAAAGCGGTGCCGGTTGACGCCAGACGACTCGATTCAGTCGAAAGTGCCCTGGAAACTGTAATCGGCCTGGGTAATGCAAAAGTATACTCTGTCTCAGTTCGGGATGATGTGCTGATTGCACGATTGGGCAATCCGGTGTCCGGAGAAGCTTCCGATAGTGGTTCCGGGACAACCGCATCTTGCACAACCGCTTTGCCGGCCTCTTTGCCAGGGTCTGATTCCAATCGGCCCTGGTGTTGCGGAGAAACCTGCAGCAGCTGTTTGGATATTGGCTCAACTTCATTTCGTGCTGGAGCGGATTCCCTAACCGGCCTGGCCTGAAGCACGGTTGCTGCCTGATTTAAATTTTCTGCAACTTTTGTCTCCGGATTCATTTGTACCCGGTCAACGTCATGATCGGGTTGAATGTTGACTGACGGCATTCTGCCTGGTTGCGGCCGGGAAGCAGCCTGGTTCTGTTCGGACAGTTCTCTTGTTTCGGTATTGGCCGGCATGAGAGGTTTCTCCTGACGGGCCGTTTCAGGTTTCGCTGTAGCAACTTCCACTACCGGTGCCGTTACAACCTGGGATGGAACAGAAGCTGGCTCTGCCGGTTTTGCAGTTATTACAGGTGCGCCCTGTTGTGTTGCAGGTTCTTTTACCGATGCAGATATAACTGCCGGATTAGTCAACGGTTGCTCAGGTGCTGCAACTGCGGAACGATACGTTTGTCCGGCAGGCGTGGCAACCGGTCTGTCAGTCGTCGTGCTTGCAACGGATTCCAGCCGGGCGCTCTGTTGCTCTGGCTGGACGGTACGGGCGTAATGCTCGACAGGCTGGGCTGATGATGATTGCCGCTGCTCCGAAGAACGGAACATTACGGGGGCCTCGGTTTTAATTATCGGCTGGTCGGTTACAGCAGCCTTGGGTTGTACGTTCTGTACTACGTCAACTTCTTGACCGGATGGGGTGTTGACATGCGGAATCATGCTGGATTGCGCATAAGCCGCCAGAACCATTTGCGCCTCAGCTGGATACATCTCCGAAGTGATGGGCAAAGCATCAGTAGAACCATCCATCAGTGTATCAAATGCTGCCGATTCAAGCATGACCAAATCGCCATCAACTTGAGAAGTACCAGCACACGCTGCTCCCAACTTCAGCACATCCGCCGTTTCAGAAGTTTCCAAAGGCAATCCCGAATCTTCCGACACAGCACAAACACCAGCGGCGTTAACATTATTGGCAACCCTCCTCGCATCTGCCTGCATGCGCATTTCACCAAGAAGATTGTCAAATTTTACACCGGACTTATTTTGAAGTCCTGCCGGCGCCACCGCTGTCATCGCGTCAGGAGTAACCGACTGAGTCACGCCCGACTTCATACTCATAAACATCTGTCCTGCATTCATTGTTTTTCACCTCCTTTCTTTCTGGATTTTTTATGGATCGGACAGTACATATGTCCATAAAATCAAAGTTACTTTACCTGCAGGTTTTCAGTTACCCATTTTACAACCCGCGGTTGGCTTATGAAAGGTGCCAGTTTGGCCACTGTCTTCGTATCAAGACGGCTCAGCAGGGTCATTGCCAGGTCCTCTCGCAACGTGTCTATCATCTTTCCGGCCTGTTCCCCACGCATGGTTTTGAACAGCTTGACCATTTTCTGAATCTTTTCATCCTGTTTTTTCTTCTGATCATCACTCTGGACCTTGAGGCTTTCATCCAGTCTTTTTTTACTCTCTTCCAGCGCCTTTACCTGGGCTTCCAGTTTTGCACTCAGCTTTTTAAGCTCCAGCTCCTTGGCAGCCAGTGCAGTTTCCTTTTCCGCCAACTGCTGTCGGCGGGCATCCTGCAGGGCTTTTTCCTCGCGTGCGGCACGGGAAGCATTAACCGGCTGCTGGCCTGATGGCGATGTTTCCCTGACCTCCGAAACTGCATTGCCAGGGGCTGCACCCTGTCCGGCCGAACTTGCCGACACCTGCGGTAAATTAAGCAGAGTCAGGCCAAACCCCAGTGTACAGATCAATGCAACGGATAATGATTTTACTTTATTCAAGATAATCAGACCTTTTTCTGAATTGATATCTCATCAAGAAAATTGCGCTCCTTCTGCAACATCTCCTGACGAAACTCATCGGATTTTTTCTGTTTCAGAGATTCAAGCACCTTTTTGTCCTTGGTCGCCTCCAGAAGTTCCTCACGCCGTTCATTCATTTCACGATCAAGCTGCTCAACCCGTTCCTTCTGATTCCTGATCTCTTCCCGTTTGCGGGCAAAGAAGTCAGAATACATCCTCATATCGTCGATACAGTCAAGATCCTGTTGTCGCTCACAGAACTCCTGAGTCAATTCATTGACATGCTCTTCTTCTCGCTGCAATTCATCGCTCGCTTTTTCAAGTCCCTGCTTGGCGGTCGCAAACTCCTGTTTGCAGACTTTTTCCATTTCACCGCGAAAGGACAGAACCTGTTCCAGCTTGAAAGACTTGTCGGCCATGATAGCTTACTCCCGAAGACGACACCCGGTCATGCGTCAAATATGGACTTGAGCCCCTTGATGGCATCCTCCAGCATTACCGGGTCATGAATCGCCTGTTTAAGGTAGGACTGCATGTCAGCATTATGTGACATAGCATAATCTATACCCGGATTACTGCCGGCCTTGTAAGCGCCTATATTGATCAGATCTTCCGACTGACGGTAAGTTGCCAGAACTTCCTTGAACTTTGAAGCAAGAGCCTGATGTTCGCGAGAAGTAACATCAGACATGACCCTGCTGGTGCTGGCCATAACATCAATCGGCGGATAGATGGAGCGGGCGGCCAGATCGCGAGACAGCACAATGTGCCCGTCCAGTATGCTTCGCATGGCATCCGAAATTGGCTCATTAAAATCATCCCCCTCCACCAGAACAGTATAGAGCGCGGTAATACTGCCCTCAGGAAAATTCCCGGTCCGCTCGAGCAGTTTCGGCAACGCCGCAAACACCGAAGGCGTATACCCCTTGGTGGTAGGCGGTTCGCCGATGGCCAGCCCGACCTCACGCATGGCCATTGCAAATCTGGTCGCCGAATCCATCATCAGCAGGACCTTTTTCCCCTGCTTTTGAAAATACTCGGCAATGGTAGTTGCAATATATGCTCCACGCATGCGCACCAGGGGGGGCTGATCCGAGGTGGCCACCACAACGACCGATTTATGAAGCCCCTGCTCCTGAAGATCCTTTTCGATAAACTCGCGCAATTCACGGCCACGCTCGCCGATCAATGCAATCACGTTCACGTCAGCTTCGGTGTAACGGGCTATCATTCCAAGCAGCGTCGATTTCCCGACTCCGGAACCGGCCATGATGCCGACCCGCTGCCCCTGGCCGCAGGTAAGAAGACCGTTGATACTCCTGATCCCCAGATCCAGCGGTTTCCTTATGGGAGGCCTGGTCATCGGATTGACCGGCAAGGCATAGATCGGATACTCTTCCTCTACCCTGATCGGTCCCTTGTCATCAATCGGATTGCCCAAACCGTCAATCACCCGTCCCAGAAGTTGCGGACCCACTCCAAGTGAAGCCTTGTCACGCCTGACGGAGATCAGACTGTCAAGCCCTACACCTCTCAACTCTCCCAGCGGCATCAAAAGCGTCTTGTTGTTGCGAAAGCCCACCACTTCGGCCGGTATCGGATCACCTTCCAACGGCTTTATTTCACAGATTGCACCCACAGAAGTATCAGGACAATAGCCCTCGATAACCAGCCCCACAACCTGAGTCACCTTACCGTGCAAACGGACCGGTTTGGATGACGCAATCGAATCGCCGTATTTTTTCAGATTGATACGGGCATTGGGCATTTCGGAATTGTCCCTGTGTCAGTCGTTCTGGACCGGAGAAGTGGTCCGCTCATCAAGCAGGTTGCGGTAGATTGACTCCAGTTGAGAGTTCAGTCCGGCATCGATAGTTCCCATGGCCGTGTCGATCTGACAGAATCCGGACGCGACGGTGGAATCCGCTTTCAATTGCAGCCGATCACTGAGCAGTTCCTTTTTGAGGCATTCTTCCCTGCCTGAGTTCAGCATGGCATAGTCATCGGGATTTATCCGGACCGTCACCTCTTCGCGGGCAGATATTCCGGAAAGCGCATTTTTTACAACATCGGCCAATATGCAGCGATCCTGGGACACTTCGCGTATAATGACCTTGCGGGCCACCAGCATTACGAGGTTGATCAGCTCATCCTCGGATTCACGCAGTACTTTTTCCCTCAGATTATGTATCGTCTCGCTTGCCCCGCGCAAGGCACGAAAAACATTAACCAGACCGCGTTCCGTAAGGTTTTTGCCCTCCTGCAGGCCGGCGTTGAAAGAATCACTGATCTTTTGTGCCAGCTCTTCCTCGGTAATTTCAACCATCGGCGGCCCTGAATTTTCCGGTTCCTCCCGTAATGATTCATTCCTCTCCAACAGGCCTGCACCTGCAAAAAGATCCATCGGGACAAATCCGCCAGACCCCGGTTCGGCTGCCGCGGACACGGCAGCCGAATTTATCGGCCTGAAACTGAAGTCGGAAATCCCTGCACCGTCATTTACGGCAGCTTTTATGACCCTAGACGAGGACATCTTCGCTTCCACGTCCGGCAAGTACGATTTTGCCTTCCTCTTCCATTTTTCTCACGATTTTTATGATTTCGCCCTGCGCCTTTTCAACATCGGACAGTCGCACCGGCCCCATAACTTCGAGGTCTTCCTTGATCATCTCAGCCGCTCGACTGGAAATATTCTTGAAGATCTTGTCCTTGACCTCGTCCGGAGAGGTCTTCATCGCCAGGGTCAAGGTATCGTTGGAGACCTCGCGCATTACGGACTGAATGCTGCGATCATCCAAAGCAAAAACATCCTCGAATGTGAAGAGATGCTTGCGGATTATCTCCGACAAAGGCGGACTCAATACATCCAGTTTGTCAAGGATCTGCTTCTCCTTGCTGCGGTCAAAATGGTTGAACATGTCCACTACCTTGTCGATACCACCGACCTTGTAGCGCTGAGTTCCCCCCATGGAATTGATCTCGCGCTTGAGAACCTCGTCGATCTCCTTGAGAATCTCAGGTGATACCTGCTCGACATCCGCTATGCGCAAAACCACTTCGGCCTGGAGCTCCTGAGGCAGCAGGCTGATGATTTCGCTGGTCTGCTTGGATTTGAGTTTCGCCAGAATAACCGCAATGGTTTGCGGATGTTCCTGCGACAGAAAATTGGCGATTGTTTTGGAGTCCATATTGGCCAGGATATCGACGAGATCCCCATAACTGGACGCCTGAAGCTCTTCCATCAGCATGTGGGCTTTTTCAGGTCCCAGCGCCTTTTCCAGGATTTTGAGAACGAACTCATCACCTTGGGAAAAAATTCCCGACTCAGGATTAATGACCTCGGTAAAAGTGTTAACAACCTCCATGATCGTGCTGCGGGATACATGTCCCAGTTGCCCCATGCTTTTACTGATTTTTTTTATTTCCGTGTCATCCAGATGCTCAAAGACCTTGGAAGTCACCTCATTGCCAAGATAAAGCAAAAGAATGGCAGCTTTTTCTGAACCCGTCATAGTGCCCCTGCGTGGAGTTTAGTAATAATTTGATTCATTGAACTTGCCCCTGATAAACAGGATAACTTCTAACTGACTAAAGGCTACTTATCTTCGCCGACCCAGTTTTGCAGTATCTGGGCGACCTGATATGGATCCTTTTTCGCCTGTTCGATCAGACTCTGCTGTTCTGCCATCTGGGTGGCAAGCTGCACCCGTTCTGTCGTAGAGAGCTGTTCCCTCCCTTCGCCAAGCGGCTCAAAACTCTCCAGAGTAGCCGGTCGTGACGATTTAAGTGAAGCCAGGAGCGGGCGGATCACAAACATGATCAACGCCAGGAAACCGACTCCGATCATCAGGTTTTTTGCCAGCGACATGAAAAACGGGTTTGTCCACCACTTGACGGTTTCGGTTGCGCCAAACTCACCGGTATCCTGGAATGGAATGTTCTGCACGCTCAACTGATCGCCACGCTCAGGATTGAAGCCGACGGCACTCTTTACAAGCGTTTCAATTTTCTGGAGTTCATCGGGAGAACGCGGGGTATATTTTGCCTTGCCCGGTTGGCCGTCCTTTGTGGCGGCTGGTGCTTCATACTTGCCGTCAACCAGCACCGCAACCGAAATTTTGCTCAATGCGCCAATCGGCTCGATGATCTTTGCAGTTGACCGGCTGACCTCATAGTTGAGAGTTTCATCGTTTTTGGAGCCACCTCCGGACATCCCCCCACCGGCGGTAGCGGTGCGGCCAAGATTGGTCTGGACTCCTGGCACGCCACTGCTGGTCGTTGTCGATGCACCTTTTTCTTCTGTACGCTGCTCACTGCGAACGGCGATACTCTCCGGGTCGAACTTCTCCTCAAGCCGTTCGACCTGCTTGAAATCGAAAGCGGCAGTAACCCGTGCCACGGACTTGCCTCCACCGACAATCCTGTCCAGCAGGGATTGAATCCGCTCCTCAACATTCTTCTCGTAATTTCGCTGTGTTTCCTGCATTGCCGATGTCATGCGACTGGTAGGATCGCTGCTGCCGCCCTTGCTGAGAATCTTGCCACGACTGTCGAGCACGGTCACATGTTCCGGATCCATCCCCTCTATCGAAGATGACACCAGATGCACCACCCCCTGCACTTCGGCATCTCGCAGAGCGCGATTCGATTTCATTTTGAGCACAATCGAGGCGGTGGCAGGCTTTTCATTATCCTTGAAAAGCGATTTTTCAGGAATTACCAGATGCACTCTTGCCTGTTCAACACCGGTCAACTGGGCAATGGTCCGCGACAGTTCCCCCTGCAGGGCCCGCTGGTAATTCAGCTTCTGCACAAACTCGGTCATACCGAAGTTTTTCCGGTCAAAAATTTCAAATCCAACTCCGCCACCCTGAGGCAGACCTTCGGATGCAAGAGTCAATCTCAGGTCATATACCTTGTCCGAAGGAACCAGTATCCCCTTGCCATCTTCGGTAATCCGGTAAGGCACCTTCCCGTCCTTCATTTTCTTGACAATTTCTCCCGCATCTTCAGCGGTAAGATTGGTAAAAAGCGGGCGGTAGTCGGTACGGTTGGCGACAAAAATCAGGATGGCAAACGCAACTGACGATAAAACAGCCACACCGGCAATAAGCATCCTTTTCCCTGGGGAAAGCGCCATAAAAGGCTCTATAAGTCTTCGTAATCCTTCTGGCATCGGCGTATTGAATGTTCCTTTCAGAGTAATTGCACACCTAACGTGGAGTCAATGCCGGGATGGCATCCGGTACACCTGTCAGCTTTCAAAGCCCGGCAATGTTCACGCTATACCTGCATCCTCATAACTTCCTGATAGGCTTCAAGCGCCTTGTTGCGAACCTGCGACATGAACTGGAACGAAATGCTGGCCTTCTCTACGGCAATCATTACCTCGTGAAGATTCTTGTTTTCTCCACTTGCAAGACCCTGGATCGATTTATCCGACTGTACCTGCATGTCATTTACCTTGGAGACGAGTTCGCTGAAAAACTTCCCCGCCCCCTCGGCGGTCGAAGAAGAGCCGATCTTGCCCTGTTCGGGAAAAATCTTTGAAAGCCCCATTCCGCTTTCTATAGCACTGATTTCCATGTGCAGATCCTTTTTAAAAATGTATTAGTAAGTTAGTCTTTAGCGCTCTTATACAGTTGATCAGGGTTAAGGCTGATTTTACCTGCCAATCTCCAGTGTTTTCATTGCCATGCTTTTTGCGGCCTGAACCGCACTCACATTGGCTTCATATGCTCGGGTCGCACCGATCATGTCAGCCATTTCCTCCACCACGTTCACATTGGGCATGGCTACGTAACCCTGAGGATCGGCATCGGGATGTCCGGGATCGTACTGCATGCGGGGCGGGTTCTGGTCCTCAACGATCTGTGACACTTCCACCTGGCGAACCTGTTGCGCTGTCGCGCCATCCAATGCCCGGTTGAAACGGCTCTCCATCGGCGTGGCACTGAATATTGCGTCTTTGCGCTTGTATGGCCCACCCTCTGCGGTTCTCGTGGCACTGGCATTTGCCAGGTTGCTGGAGATAAGGTTCATGCGTGTCCGCTCTGCAGAGAGCGCGGATGAACTGACATTAATGGAACTGAAAAAATCCATTTATTTACCCTCCTTGATTGCAGTCCGCAATCCCTCAAACTTCTTGGTCAGCATCTGCACCGAGGCATTGAACATGACCTGGTTCTCTGTCATTTTACCCATCTCGTTTTCAAGCTCTACGGCGTTGCCGTCTTTGCCGGGAGTTTTGGAGGGCGTCTCGATCACCTTGCCTGAAACCGACCGCAGGCTGCCACCGGAACCGCGCAAGTTTATGTGGCGCGGGTTTGTCACCGATGGCGTCGAACCTCTGCTGTTTCCACTCCTGAGAGCGCCCTGAAGCTCTTCCTCGAATGCCAATGTTTTCGGTATGAAGTTGGGAGTCTCTGCATTGGCAATATTTGAGGCGACCAGATTCTGGTTCTTCGCTCTCAGGTCAATACTTTTCCCAAGCAACTCAACTGTTGTATTGAACAATCCGTCAATTCGCATTGCGACCTCCTACGTGAACGCATGTGATTGCAAAAAGCATGCCCTCAAACAGAACCCGATCCCGTTACTGCAACAGACCATATCCTGACACTATTGTGATTGTTTTGCCCATTTAGCGCATATTTCGGGTGCGAACTGCGTCATGTTTTTGACCGAGTCGGGTTTTTGACTGGTGTATGATGGGACTAACGAACTGCGGATTTGATCTCAATGGTTGCAAGGGCCTGCCGGGCAAGCTTCTGCCAGTCGCGGTCCTTGCCGTCCTTATCCAACTGTTCAAACATTGCACGAGCACGCGAGATATTTCCGTCACGCAGGTTGATATCACCGCTTTTGTAAATGAATTCTTCGCGGCGCCCGTTGTCCGGCAGCTTAAGAGCGGCGTCCAACAACTTCAATGCGCCTTTGCGATCTCCGATATTTTCCCTGGAAGAAACAGCCACATAATAGGCATCCGGCAACAATCGCGCATCACGCGCGGATTTGGCAGCAAGATAAAGGTCCATTGCCTTGGACGCCTGGGGATACAACTGCAGAGACCAGAGCGACCTGCCCAGACGGTAATAGCTTTCCGGCATTCGCGCCTTTTCACCCTTATTGAGCAGCCACAGCAAGGTCTCCTTCACCTGCTGGTGCTTGTCAGCAGTGAAGTAAACCTCTCCGAGACGTTCCGTCATCTCGCGCGAACGCGGGTCAGCCGGGAACTTTCGCAAGAATGATTTTATCGCACGCTCCGCGGTTGCCATATCACCGATCAGCTCTGAGTTGTCGAATATCTCAAGATACACGTCAGGAGCAATCGGAGTCGCCCATTGCCGCTCAGCCAGTGAATCAAGCAGCTTGATCAGCTCTATGGGCCTCCCGGACTCGTTGTATGCGGTCACAATAGCCTTGAGAAATCCCGGTTGCTCGACACAGCCTGACAGGTAATCGTGCTGTTCTTCAACAAAACGAACCAGGGAAGACGGATCCTTTCTCCAGGCACTGTTCCGATAAACATCCTCTACCAGCACCTCCCTGATGGTTCTGACTACAGCGGCATAGACCCCCCGTGGAAACTTCTTCTGGAAAGAGATCACAAGTTGCAGCGCTTCACCGGCATCACCATTGATCGACTCCAGAAGCACATGCTTGAACAAGGCTTCCTCGCGCATATCCAGGTCACCGCTCTGACGGGAGGCACTCAGATAAGTATCGCTCAACGGCCTGTAATTCCAGGGTGTCGCCTGCAGAAACTGAAGATCGGCACGGCGCATCAGCGCCATGCCGTTGGCCTTGTTGTCCTTGAAGTTTTCGGCGACATTCATATATATGGCCAACGCCTCACGGTCATGCCCCTGGCGCGACAAAATGTCACCGAGACGAACCAGCAGTGCAGGAGCGTACTTTTTGTCAGCCAATCTACCGACAAGACCGGTCAACAGGAGCCTGGCCTGGGAGAGGTCACCACTTCTGGCAATACTGTCACCATAGTAAAAGGTGACTCCGGGATTGAAACCGAGGTAGGCGGGCCATAGTTTTTCCGCTTCACGAAATGCACTCAGAGCCTGGGGATACTTCTGCAGTTTGTACCAGGTTTCAGCCAGACGATACATGGCCAATGGACGGACCGGAATCTGACGGGACGCAAACTGGGCAAAGATTTCCTCCGCCTCCGACAGCAATCCACGATACAGGGCTGCCTCAGCCGACATGAAAAGCTTCTGGTCATTATCATCCAGAAAGTTTTTGAGAATCTGCCGGTCGGTGGGAGAAAAGGGAATCTCCGATTTGAGCGGCGGGTCGAAGTCTCTCACCAGCTTCTCCACACCGCTCCAGATTTTCTCTCTTCCCTGAAAGACAGGACCGGAAACTTTTGACTTGAACTGAGCACCGATGTCCAGAGTTATTGCACTGACATCCGGGCGTGACAGATTACGGAATCCGGCCTGAGCAGCGACCTGAAATGTTATCAGGAGACTGTCACCCCTCCTTGAAAAGGTAAGTCCCCCGATATTACGGTCGGAATAACGCCTGAATTTCTTGAACAGCGTGCCGCCGGTGTCCTGAATCACAATCCTCAGACGGTTTCCGGGAATGGTCGTCAAGGTGTAGACCGGCGGTTCAGCCAATCTGACAATGACACGAGTATAATCTTGATGGGAACGGATATCGACCCGGTAGAGTCGATTGGAGATGGATGCCTCTGCTTCACCGACAGGAGATGCGAGCACATACAAGATGGAAAGCATGACTGAAAGCAGAAGAAACGGAGGCCGGCGAAATCCGGAATATGGAATCAAAGATACGTTCATCAGCCCGCCCAGAACCCGGTTTGATGATACAGGCACATCAACGGAACAGAATTGTCAGAAAATCGCAGGAGGCAGTTTTTGCATATTAATTGAGACATGTTCCGTCAGTTTGCGGGCAATTGACAGTAACGTTTTATTTTGGCGATTACGTCGTCACCGTTGCAAGGCTTTATGATGATATCCCTGGCCCCGTATTTCAAGGCCTTAAGGACAGCGGTACGGGTCCAGCACTCGGCGCTCATAATTATCGGAGGCGGGGAATCCTGGCGGATGGCATTTACTTTTATACATACGGCCAATTCACGGTCATCGGCATCCTGCGATCCGATAATCACCAACCGCACGTTACGGCCGGCAAACAGCTCCTTGATGTCGGCATTGAGAGTGCCCTCTACCACCTGGTATCTTGTGAACTCAAGCAATGTTGCAATCTGCTGTCTCTCTTCGGTGTTGTCTTCCAGAATAACGATACTGTCTATTCCGCCACCGACAGCTTCGCCCAATGATTCCGTTGCATCTGCCGCCCTTGCAGTCCCCGAATTGCCGCCAGACGATTCAGCAGCCTGCCCATCGGCTTCAGCGCCCTCCGCAAGTCCGGTGTCAGCTTCAGGTTCCGGCGCCTCCTGGGGAGGATCGTAAAGATTACCCAAAGCTACCGGAATCATCACATCCAGATGGTTCATCTCCTGTCCCGGCAGCTCCAGCTTGGAACGGAACATCAGGTACTCACCATCCGGAAGCGGTTCCTCTTCGCTCAACTGGTCTATTTCAGGGATATATTTTTTGGGAGACAAAAGTTTCAGACGAATCTTGTTTGGAAGAGAACCCTGAAAAACGGTGTTAAAAGCGCCGTTGATCATGTTGGCTATTTCGGAGAAAGCGTCAATATCATCATTCTCGATGATCGAGAGCCTTTTTTTCTCCTGGATGCGGGCGGGGGGGATTCCGAGCAGAATACTGCTCATGACTATGGCATCACGCAGCGAGAAGACCAGGTAGAACTGGCCGGTATATGACTCGCTGGAGTCGACACCCAGAACGAAACAACCATCGTCAAGTGTTCCGAAGTAGGAAGCCTTGCTGGTGGCGAGAGAATCCGAAAGGGCGATTGAAAGTTCCTGGCCGAGAAGCATGCCGCTTTCTTCTCCGGCCTGCTTCAGCGCAGTTTCCAGAATCCCGTATAGAGTTTTATAACCATCCATTCAATTCGTCTTCCGGTGCGGGTTCAGTATGGCTAACGTTCGGCAGCACTGACTCCAGCGGCGCTGCAGTTAATCTTCCTTCTTCAGAGTCAGCCCGACCAGCAGCTTATGATCTTCTACGACGAACGGAATGACGACACAATCACTGTCAGATAGCGAGTTTACGGTATAGTCCTCTCCGGAGATGACGGTCGGGATCGAAAGCTTGACATCCAGCCCCCCTTTGGAAAGGACCTGCTTAACACTGCCGCCCAGCATGTTTGCAATTTCTCCAATGGCATCGTTCAGATCTTCGTTGACCTCGTCACATTCAATACCGAGCATGTTTGAAGTTATCTTCAGAGCAAGTTCAACCGGGCAATGAATCGAGATCACCCCCGAGTAGGTGCCTGCAAAACCAACCATTCCGGTGATGCTGCACTTGAATCGGCTGACCGGCTCCTTCATGGGGAATTCATCAACTACGTCCATCATAACCATGGTAGAGAACACATCCTGGGTTGCAGATATCACATAACTGGCCAGTTGTTCTTCGGACAACGAAGTTGATTCCGAGATGTCCCAACTCATGCTCATACCAATCCCCCCAGTTTTTCCTGAAGCTGATCAGGTGTAAACGGCTTTTTGATGCTGTCGCTGGCTCCGCTGGACATGGCCTCCTTGATAATCTCTTCACCACCTTCGGTGGTAATCATCACAATCGGCGTGGAGTTGCCGTTTCCGCGCACAGCCTTGACGAATTCAAGGCCATCCATGTTGGGCATGTTAATGTCCGACAAAATCAGCTGGATCGACTTGCCGGATGCGATTACTCCCAGTCCCTCAATGCCGTCGGCTGCTTCATAAATCTCGTCAACCGGCAAACCAGCCTGACGCAGTGATCTGGAAATAATTTTGCGCATGGTGGATGAATCATCAACGATCAGAATGTTTGCCATACAGTGTTCCTCCTGGGGTGGTTTGATTTTACTAAGAGCTATGTCTGTTCAGAGCATGTAAACGGCATGAGAGCACAACGAATAGATTATAAACAAATTTTACGCTCGCGCAATCCCCGATTTACAGCAGTTGCCTAAATAAATGCATAAAACCGCAACGGATTCAGTTCAGTATCGTTAACTACACTCCGGCAATGGATATCGCGGCCCGCAAGAAGCGATCAACCTGGTCCTGGCTTGCCGCCTCGCTGTACAGGCGCAACACTGGCTCAGTGCCGGAAGGACGGATCAACAGCCAGTCACCGTTTTCAAAAACAAACTTGAATCCGTCACTGAAATTGGTGTGGGCCACCGGGCGGCCATCGATGTTGAGCGGAGGCTGGGAACGCAGTTTGGCAATCAGCTGTTCCTTGGCGGTATTTTCAATACGGCGGTCAATGCGACTATAATGAAAATGTCCGATTTCGTCCATTGTTTCATTAAGCAGCTGTTTCAACCCCTTGCCGCTGACCGCCATAGCCTCCAGCAACAGCAGGCCAAGCAGAATTCCGTCCCGCTCCGGAATATGTCCCTTGACCCCCAGCCCACCGGACTCCTCACCTCCCATCAGCACATCCCGCTCCAGCATCAATTCACAGATATGCTTGAAACCGATCGGCGTTTCAAACAACTCCAGGCCGAACTTGCCGGCCAGCAAATCCACCATGCGGGTTGTGGAAACTGTTTTAACCACGGCACCGGACAGCTTTTTGTATTCAATCAGGTGCCTCAGAATGACAGTGAAGATACAATGGGATGAAAAGAAATCCCCGTTTTCGTCAACAGCCCCGATACGGTCTGCATCGCCATCCAGGGCCAGTCCCACTCGGAATTTCCCGTCCCTGACCAATCCAGCCAGCTCCTGAAGGTGCTGCGCAATCGGCTCGGGAGCCTGACCGCCGAAGGCAGGATTTTCGGAACCGTGGATTTCGTAAACCGACGGCAGCAACTGCGGAATGAAACCACTGCCCGCGCCATACATCGGATCCACCGCGACCGCAATTTTTGACTTATTGATCAGCTCCAGGTCGACATAGCGGGCGATCTGATGGAAATAGGCTTCGCGTGGATCGAACAGTTCGATCATTCCCCTGTCAACAGCCTCATCATAAGGAACAGCAACAACCCGGCGGGAGTTATCGATATTGTAGGCAACTATCTCTTCCAGGATCCTGGTGGTAGAAGGGAGCGCGGAACCGC
Source organism: Geobacteraceae bacterium (assembly GCA_032469775.1). Taxonomy (GTDB): domain Bacteria; phylum Desulfobacterota; class Desulfuromonadia; order Geobacterales; family Pseudopelobacteraceae; genus JACRCG01. The sequence continues at coordinate 49,560 of JAWDJY010000005.1, forward strand.
CAAAACCTTCTTTCAGCTTGAACCCGTTATACTCCGGTGGATTGTGGCTGGCGGTGATCATGACACCTGCTCCGGCTTTCAATTCCCATACCGCCCAGGAGATTGCCGGTGTCGGGGCGTATTCTTCCGCCAGACGGACACGGATACCGTTTCCGGCGGCAATTTCGGCCACCCTGCGGGCAAAGTCCCGCGACATGAACCTGCGATCGTAACCGATTACCAGCCCCTTGCCCCCCAGCCCTTCCCGATTCAGATAATCCATAGTGGCCTGCGCCACCAGAGAAAGATTGTCAAAGGTAAAATCGCGTGCGATAACTCCGCGCCAGCCGTCTGTCCCAAACCTGATCTGCATCGTCCCTCCCAAATTATAAAATCAAACCCGTTCACTTTCCATCGCATACAACCACACCAGGACTTCCGCCACCGCCCGGTACAACTCGGGTGGTATGTACTGATCGCAATCCACCTGCATCAGAAGCTTGACCAGTTCGGGCGACTCATGGACATAGACCCCTGCCTCGCGGGCACAGGCTATGATCGCCTCAGCCACAACCCCCTTGCCGCTGGCAACGACCACCGGTGCGTACTGGCCCTGTTTATAGGAGAGCGCCGCGGCCCGGCGCCCTTCATCATCACGTGACGACATGGCTTATTTTCAAGTCTGACGGAATCAACCCTGCACCCTCCAACTGCTCCGTCAAACGCCCCCGACCCGCATCAAGCAGTGGGACTGCGTCGCTCTTTTCCACATGCACATCCAGGCTGACCCGGTTACCGTCAAGAATCAGTCGAACAGAGACCGGCCCCAGTCGCTGCAGGCTGATATCGACACTGGTTTCCCAGGTTCGCTCACGCACTCCGGAACGGTTGCGCTGTGTATCCCGTTCGGCCACGCGCCACTCCATCGGCTGGCCCGGAAACAGGTCTCCACGGAACACATGCTGGCCGCTCTGCAGCGTGGAAAGCTGCTCATTAACCGCCGGCAACGCACGCTGATCGGCTATTCCTTCGTGTGACATGCCGATGCCGGCCTTCCTGAAGACAGCCTCCATCACTTCAGCAGAGCCGGTCTTCAGACTGGCCCTGGCAAGCGCATCTGCGGAAACGTCCGGCTGCTGCCCCCCCTCATGGGCCAGGCGTGGCGATAAACGTCCCTGGGGCTCCTTCAGGATGTCTTCCAAACGGTATTCACCACCAAACCAGCGCGCCAGATGGGATTCGTAGAAGAGCCCGCTTTCGCGCAACCCCTGCTGTAGCATCCGGCCAACCTGCGAGGCATCGGTCGGCGGAGAGGAGAGCAGCGTCCGCAGGAGACCCATGGCGGCTTGCGGAGACAGCTGTTCCGCAGTTGCACCAAGAAAACCGCTCAACCAGCGGCCGGTTTCGCTGACACGCGCGTCCCCCGACTTGCCGAAGCGGGTCATCAGGAATGTGCCCTGAGGTTCATCGGTGATGAAAAACAGATTGATCAAATCTCCACGCCGGACATTTTTCGGCATTGCAAACTCATAGACCTGACCGGCCACCTGCACCATGAACCGGCCACCACCCAGAGCCGCCAGCACTTCCCCCTTCAATTGCTGCCCGGGAGTAAATCCGGCGGGCATCGCCTGCTGGTTGAGCGACTCCAGCAAAGCCAAACGGTTCCCCTTGATCACAGCCTGGAGCAACTTGGCCATGTCGTCACTCAGGACGATTCCGTTACCGGGCGCGGGTGTCGCCTGACCGGGCACCGTCATCGCAGCCGCAAGGGCTGAATGTTCGGCGTTGGCCTGCGCCCGCATCACGGTCTGATAGGTGATGGCCTCATCCATGATCGCTGTAAATGCCGGGGAATCTGGCGGAAGGCTTTTCAAGACGGTGTTCAATCGGTCCAGCACATACATCTGCTGTTCTGACACCCCCCCTTCAATGTGCTCCAGCACACTCAACCAGCGCCCGGCTTCGCTCAGTGAACCGGGCAAAGCATCGGGCAGCGCGCGGGAGATGGCAAAAGTCGGCCTGGGTTGCGACGAGATAAAGGTCAGTCGCAGCAGTTCACCGGCCACAACGGCTCGTGGCAGGACCAGCTCGATGGCAGTGCCTGCAACCTGTACAAAAGTCCGCCCCCCCGGCAGTGTGCCGACAACCACCGCGTTGACCTCTTGACCCGGCATGAGCGGCAGCGGCGTCTGCAGCGGATTGGTTGCTTCGATCAGCACAAAGCGCGAATTCTGGGCTATGCTCCTGAGTATCTGGGCGGCATTGGCCTCAAAGGCTGCGAGCCGGGCCTGGTCGGGTGTCAGCTGACGGGTACCCTGTTGCAGAGGTGCCTGTCTTTCACCCGGTTCCCGCATCGAATCGTCCGGGGTTCTGGGGGCGGCCTTGACGCCTTCCCTCAAGGTACCGTAGGTCAGAGCCTCATCCAGCAGATTGGCCAGAACTCCGGCCTCGCCGGATGAACGCCGCAGCATGTCGCCGATACTCTGAAGTGATGAGCGTAGCTTAGGATCAAGGATCTGTTCGCTGGATATCAGCATGCTCAACAGGCGGGAGGCATCGGAGAGGCTGACTGGAGGGGAGACTCCTCCCTGACGGGCAATGGCAAAGGTCGAACGCGGGTCTTCGGAGACAAAAGTCATCTCCAGCGCCTGCCCCATACGGACCGCCATAGGCAGATCCAGATTGAAGCGCTCGTTGCCGACCCGCACCTGGGTGCGGTTGTTCGGCAGCATCCCAATGACCTCTGCAGTCACCCGCTGACCGGGTGTCAGGGCAATCCGGCCCGTGCTCTCCTGATCGGCAGTGACAAAGGAGACGCTTGAGGAACGGGAAAGCAGATCGAAAACCTGCTGCTGGATATCGGCTGCTATGGCCATCTTATATTCGCCAGTTGTAATTTAATGTTGCGGCCGGACACTCCGTCAGCCCCATATCAGGTAGCCCGGCTCATACACGTTCCCAAGAATCCGGTGCTGCGGCATTATTCGCAGCATGAAGCCATGCCTGCCGCAGAAACGGCACTCCAGGGCTCCGCTGAACTCATACAGACCGTTTCCCAGGTCATTAATATTCCGGAGAGTCACGGTTTCGCCGCCCTGAATGTTACCGGTGGAATCCAATACTCCAAAATACACTTCGACCGAAACTTCATCCACCGCCAGTTCTCCCAACGCAACACGGGCAGTGACCGGAATCGTGCTGCCAACCGCCACCGCGTCGGCGGCCTCGGCCACGGCCTGTTCGATTCGCACCTGAGACCAGAGCTTGAACAGCCGCTCCTTCCAGCGTGCAAGATCGAGGGCCAGCGCCAGATCGTCATCCACAAGCCGTTTCCATTGGCTGTAGGCCGGGATATAGGAATGGATCGCATACTCCTGCACCATCCGGTCGGTGGAAAATACCGGGCAGAGGCTCTGCATCGAGGCTTTCATCGTGGCAACCCACGAACGCGGAACACCGTCACTGCCCTGATCGTAAAAGTGCGGCACGACTTCCTTCTCGAGCAGATCGTAAAGCGCACGCCCCTCAACCTGATTCTGATATTCGATGTCCTCGTAGACCTCCCCTTTGCCGATGGCCCAACCGTTATTGCCGTGGTACCCCTCGCACCACCAGCCATCCAGGATGCTCATATTGAGTCCGCCGTTGAACGCCACCTTCATTCCGCTGGTGCCGCTGGCCTCCATCGGACGTAGCGGTGTGTTAAGCCAGACATCGACCCCCTGTACCAGATGGCGGGCCACTTCCATGTCATAATCCTCTATGAAAACGATCCGGTGACGGAAACGCTCCTGATGGGAGGCCTGCACAATCTGCCTGATCAGCTCTTTCCCTTCCTGGTCCTGGGGATGGGCCTTTCCGGCAAAGATAAACTGGACCGGCATCTCCGGGTTATTGAGGATGCGGGCCAAACGGTCAAGGTCGCGAAGTAGCAGGGTCCCACGTTTGTAGGTTGCAAAGCGGCGGGCGAAACCGATAGTAAGCACCTCCGGATCCAGCACCTCTTCCGCGGTCGCGATCTCCTTGGTAGTGGCGCCGACCTTTACCAACTGTTCCTTGAGGCGCCTGCGCGCAAAATCCACCAGCTTTTCCCGGCAGCTCTGCTGGGTTCTCCACAATTCGGCGTCCGGTATCTTCGAGATGCGGCGCCATACACTATGATCGGTCGGGTCGTCCAGCCAGCGGTTACCCAGATAACGGATCAAAAGACTGGCCATATGATTGGACATCCAGGTACGGGTATGTACGCCGTTTGTGATCGAAGTCAGCGGCAGCTGCTCCTCGGGGAGTTCGGGCCAGGCGTTCTTCCACATCTTGCGCGAGACTTCGCCATGCAACTGGCTGACGCCGTTGGCGTGTCCGGCCAGTTTCAATGCCAGCACCGCCATGCAGAAACTCTCCTGCTGGTTTTTCGGATTCTGGCGGCCCAGCCCGATAAACTCGTCACGGTTCAGACCCAGCGACCTGTAATAACGCGCAAAGAACTTGTCCAGAAGTTCGGACGGAAAGTGATCGATTCCGGCTTCAACCGGAGTATGGGTGGTGAATACATTTCCGGCGGTCACGATTTCACGGGCCTCGTTAAACCTGATGCCGCGCTTCTCCATCAGCAGGCGTATCCGTTCCAGCGCCAGGAAAGCGGCATGCCCCTCGTTCATATGGCAGACGTTGGGAACAATGCCGAGCGTTCTCAGGGCACGGATGCCGCCGATCCCGAGCAGGATTTCCTGGATCATGCGCATCTCTTTATCGCCGAAATAGAGCTGGGCCGTGATCAGGCGGTCTTCGGGACTGTTCTCTTCCAGGTTGGTGTCCAGCAGATAAAGCGGCACCCTCCCCACCTGGACCCTCCAGATATGCACCTTGAACTTGCGGAGGCCGAACTCCAGTTCAAACGACAGTGGCTGTCCGTTTTCATTCCTTTCCAGAATCAGCGGCAGATTGTAGAAATCGTTCTCAGGATAGAACTCCTGCTGCCACCCCTCGTTATTCAGATATTGGCGGAAATATCCCTGGCGGTACAGCAGCCCGACTCCGACCAGCGGCAGACCGAGATCCGAGGCCGATTTCAGGTGGTCTCCGGCCAGTATGCCCAGACCGCCGGAGTAGATCGGCAGCGACTCATGCAAGCCGAACTCCATTGAAAAATAGGCCACCTTCATGTTTGAATTGCCGTTGGCGTGTTTCTGAAACCAGGTCTTGTCCGCCAGGTATTCGGAGAGTTTTTCATCAACCATCTTGAGGTGGGCCATGAAACCCTCGTCGGATTTGAGCGCCTCCAGTGTGGTCTGCTGGAGAATACCCAGCATCTCGACCGGGTTATGTCGGGTGGACTGCCAAAGATCGGCATCCATACGCCGGAAAAGATTGATCGCATCCGGCTCCCAGCACCACCACAGGTTATAGGCAATGCGCTGCAAAGCGGCAAGTTCGTCTGTCAATGAAGGAACCACGGTGAATTTGTGCAGCATTTTTGAAAAATCCATGTAGATATCCTTTCCATGAGATCCGGATAGACACTTTTAACATATATGCCGATTTTTTAGCGAGTATTTTGTGCCGCAGGAAGTAGCGGAAAGCCTGATAAGGCAACGCTGCAGCCGGAATCGGGGCTAAATCACTTGACAAGTAAATATTAGCGGTGCTATCTGGAAAGTTCACTTTTTCAAACCATATCGGAGGAAACACAATGGAACGCACTTTCGCAATCATCAAGCCGGATGCAGTCGAGCGCAAGCTGGCCGGCAAAATCCTGGACAGAATCGAGGCCAACGGCTTCAACATCGTCGGCATGAAGAAGATCAAGCTGAGCAAAAGCCAGGCCGAGGGCTTTTACTATGTCCACAAGGAGCGCCCTTTCTTCAATGACCTGTGCGCCTTCATGTCCCGCAGCCCGGTGATCGTACTCTGCCTGGAGAAGGAAAATGCCATCGCCGACTGGCGCACCCTGATGGGCGCGACCAATCCTGCCAACGCCGAGCCGGGCACCATCCGCAAGGATTTTGCTGTCAATATCGAGGAAAACTCCTCGCACGGCTCCGATGCCCCGGAAACAGCCGCTTTCGAGATTCCTTACTTCTTCAGCGCATTGGAACTGGTATAACGGTTCCAAAACCTTAAATGAAAAAGGCCCTGCATAACAGGGCCTTTTTCATTTAAGGATATGAGATTCTTCCCGCCTCAGCTGAAATGTGCTTCCACGGCTGCCGTCAGCGCATCCAGGGTATGGATGGCAGGTTCGATAACCACCTTGAGACCAAGTTCACGACAGCTCTTCGAAGTGATCGGGCCGATTGATGCGACCGTCACCCCCTTCAGCATGTCCAGCAGCAGTTCCTCTCCCAGCATGGCCGCCAGATTCTGCACCGTGGATGAAGAGGTGAAGGTGATGCAGTCCACCGAGCGCTTCTCCAGTGCAAACAGAGCTTCTGGGGGCAATCTGTCCGGCAGGATATTGCGGTAGGCGACCGGACAGTCCACGTGGGCTCCCATCCGTTTCAGTTCGCAGGGAATGATTTCACGGGCCTTGTCGGCTTTCGGGAAGAGGATCTTAGACCCTTTAAGATCCAATCGCGAAAACTCGTCCACAATACCTTCGGCCTTATAATCGGAAGGCACCAGATCCGGACGGACACCGAACATCCTGAATGCGTCGGCCGTTTTCGGCCCGACCGCACAGACCTTGCAAGCCGCCAGAGCCCTGGCGTCCAGCCCCAGCGCCTCAAGGCGCTGGAAAAAGAAACGCACCGCATTGCCGGATGTCAGGATCAGCCAGTCGTAACCGGACAGTTCACGAATGGCAACATCCAACAATTGCCAGCTGTCCGGCTCCACCAGCCGGATCGTGGGGCACTCCAGAACCGTTGCACCCCTCGTTACAAGTTTTGCCGAGAACTCTCCGGCCTGTTCGGCGGCACGGGTAACGATGATCTTTCTTCCGCAGAGTGGTCGGCTGTCGTACCAGCGCAGTTTTTCACGCAACGTTACCACCTCGCCGACAATCGTTATCGCTGGCGGCTTGAAGCCGGCTTCCTCGGCCCGGTCGGCAATATCAGCGATCGTACCGGTCAGAACCTGCTGGCAGACGGTAGTAGCCCAGCGCACCAGGGCCACCGGCGTATCGGCCGAGCGGCCATGTTCGATCATGCGCTGCATGTTGCGCCTGAGCGTGGTGATTCCCATATAGAAGACAACCGTACCGCCACCCAGCGAGAGGCGGTCCCAGTCAATGGCCGACTCGTCCTTGTCCTTGCCCTCCTGGCCGGTCACAAAAGCCACCGACGCGGTGAAGTCACGGTGCGTCAGCGGAATGCCGGCATAGGCAGCAGCTCCTATGGCGGCCGTAACCCCCGGAACCACTTCGAAAGGTATCCCGGCTGCGTTGAGCGCCTCGCACTCCTCCCCACCGCGCCCGAAGACGAAGGGATCGCCACCTTTCAACCTCACGACCACCTTACCCTGCAGCGCTTTTTCAACCAGCAGGCGACTGATCTCCTCCTGATCCTGGTTGTGGCGGCCGCCGATCTTGCCGGCGTAGATGCGTTCGGCGCCTTCCGGGGCGTGATTCAGCAGCTGTTCGTTGGCCAGATAATCGTAAACCACCACATCGGCCCGCTTCAGGCACTCCACCCCGCGCAGCGTGATCAGGGCCGGATCGCCCGGGCCGGCGCCGACCAGATAAACGATGGCGTTACTCACCGATCGACCTCTGATAAACCTCTTCCAGAATGGCTTTGCCACCATCGGCCAGCAGCTGGTCCGCCAGCCTGATTCCAAGCTGTTCGCACTCGGCCACCGGGCCGGAAATTTCGCCGCGCACCGAACGGCTGCCGTCCACCGCGGCAATAAAGCCGACCAGACGCAACCTGCCATCGCTGACTGTCCCGTGGGCAGCGATCGGCACCTGGCAGCCCCCTTCGCAGCGCTTCAGCAGGGCCCGTTCGGCCCGCACCGCATGGCTGGTATCGGCATGATTGAAAAAGTCGATCGTCGCGGTGATGACCGGGTCCGCCAGACGGCACTCGATCCCCAGCGCGCCCTGTCCGATGGCCGGAATCGAGAGCTCGGTGTCCAGATATTCGGCAACCTGTTCGGTAAAACCGAGACGCTTAAGTCCGGCCGCAGCCAGTATCACCGCATCCAGCTTGTCGTCGGTCAGCTTGCGGATACGGGTTTCGACGTTGCCGCGGATGATACACATCTCCAGGTCGGGCCGCACCTTCAAAAGCTGGGCCTGGCGTCGCAGCGCGCTGGTGCCGATACGGGCGCCCTGCGGCAGGTCGGCGAATTTGACATTGCGGGAAATCACCGCATCGCGCGGGTCTTCACGCTCGGTAATGCAGTGCAGCCCGAGCCCCTCAGGGAATTCTGTCGGCACATCTTTCATGCTGTGTACCGCAATATCTATCTCGCCCCGCAGCATGGCCTCCTCGATCTCCTTGACGAACAGCCCCTTGCCGCCCACCTGGGCCAGCGGCACATCCAGGATCTTGTCGCCGATGGTCTTGATCTTGGTCAGAGTGACCTCCATGCCGGGGTATTTCTTCTCCAGTTCGGACTTGACCCAGTTGGCCTGCCAGAGCGCCAGCTGGCTGGCGCGGGTTCCGATGCGTATCTGTTTGGGGGGCATAATCTTCTCCGTTTCTTTATTTGAATTCAGCTATCGTTTTTTACACAACCACCGGCAAACGATCCGTCAGCCGGATCTCCTCCGGTGTCACCAAAGCCCGATAGGCCAGCGCCTCGACTCCGTTCGCCAACGCCATCCGCAGCAGGCGCCCGTATTCCGGATCGATGGCATCGGCCGGGGAAACCGAGTTGCCGTCGCCGCGCTGTACGGTGAAGAAAATCACGCCGCGATCACCTTCACTTACCACCCGTATCAGCTCCGACAGATGCTTCTGTCCGCGGGTCGTAACCGCGTCAGGAAACAGTGCCCTGCCATTCTCGACCAGAGTGACGTTTTTGACCTCCACGAAACAGCGGCCGGCCGGGCCTTCCAGCAGCAGGTCGATGCGGCTGTGCTCGCCATACGGCACCTCGGGGCGTATACCAGCATACCCCTGAAGCTCGGACACGGTACCGTCCTCGATCGCTTCGCGCACCAGCCGGTTGGGCAACCCGGTATTGATGCCGGCCCAGAAACCGTCCGCCTGAACCAGCTCCCACCCCAGGGGATACTTCCGGTCCGGGTTTGGGCTTCGGGACAGATACACCGGACTGCCAGGGTCAGCACACCCTTTCATGCTGCCGGAGTTGGGGCAGTGCACTGTGACGATACTTCCGTCCGCAAGCATCACGTCCGCCAGAAAGCGCTTGTAACGCCTGACCAGGGTGCCGGGCAGCAGCGGTGGCAGACGCACTACTCTTCCAGCTCCAGTTCCCGCTCGTCGTGCTGAAGCGCCTCCAGCTCGAAAAGCTGCCTGAGGGCATCGACATACAGGTCGACCCGCCCCCCCTGCCCGGCTTTCTTCAACACGGACGTGGGGGCATGCAGAAGCTTGTTCATCATTGCCATGGTCAACGCTTCCAGCCTCTTTTCAGCATCGGCAGGCATCTCCTTCCAGCCGGCGACGGTCTTTTCCAGTTCGGCCCTGCGGATTTCGTCAAAGCGGGTCCTGAGGGCAACAATGGTGGGAGTGACCTCCAGTGTCGAGAGCCATTTATGAAACTGGCCGATCTCCTGGTTGATGATCTCTTCCGCTTTCTCCGCCTCCAGGCTGCGCTGGGCCAGGTTGGCCTGCACGATCTCCTGCAGGTGATCCACCGTGAACAGGTAGGCATTTTCCACATCGTCCACTTTGGGGTCGATATCGCGCGGCACAGCAATGTCGATAAAAAACATCGGCTTGAACCTGCGGCGCTTGACAACCTCTTCCGCGTCCTTCGGCCCGATGATGCAATGGGGGGCGCCGGTCGATGAAAGCACGATATCGGCACGATGCAAATGTGTAAACAGCTCCTCGAAGCGCACCGCCTCGCCGCCGAACTCTTCGGCCAGCTTCTCGGCCCGCTCGAAAGTGCGGTTGGTAACCATCACCCCCCTTGCGCCGCTGTTGAGGAAATGTTTTGCAGCCAGCTCACACATCTCGCCGGCTCCTATCAGCATCACGGTCTTGTCGGAAAGATCACCCAATATCTTTTTGGCCAGTTCCACTGCGGCAAAGGCAACTGACACCGCTGAAGAGGCAATCCTGGTCTCGGTGCGCACACGCTTGGCAACCGAGAAGGCCTTGTGCAGGAAACGGTTCAATATGATGCCGGAGGACTTGTATTCAGCCGCATATCCATAGGAGGTCTTGATCTGCCCCAGGATCTGCGGCTCGCCGACCACCATCGAATCCAGGCTGGAAGCGACCCTGAAAACATGGCGAATGGCATTCTCGGAATGATGGGTGTAGAGATGCTGTTCGAGAGATTCGAGCGGAATACGGTGATAGTCCGCCAGGAAGCGTTTGATGCGGGCGATTCCACCGGCAATGTCACGGGTGGTGGCATAGATCTCGACCCGGTTGCAGGTTGATACTATCACCCCCTCGATTATCCCTTCCAGCCCCACCAGCTCGGCCAGCGGTTTCTGCATCTGATTGGGCGAGAAGGCCACCTTTTCCCGTATTTCAACTGTGGCGGTCTTGTGTGATAGACCGACTACGATGATATTCATTCAGATTATATCCTTGAAAGGGCTATTTGTAGGCATGCAGGCCCGGCAACCACAGGCTGACGCCAATAAAGGTGAAGAGCATCACCAGGAAACCGGCGATAGTCAGCAGCGAGGCGCGCTTGCCGCGCCAGCCGGTCGTCATCCGGCTGTGCAGCAGGGCGGCGAATATGAACCAGGTAATCAGCGACCAGGTTTCCTTGGGATCCCAGCTCCAATAGGTCCCCCAGGCTTTTTCGGCCCAGATGGCGCCCGTTATGATCGCTATCGTCAAAAGTGGAAATCCAATTGTCAGACATCGGTAGTTGATGTCGTCCAGAGTATTCAGCGACGGAAGCTTCTGGAAAAGAGATCCCAACCGTTTTTTCTTCAGGAAATGCTGCTGGATCAGGTATATAACCGCAGCGCCGGAAGCGATCGTGAACATTGCGTAGCTGATGAAAGCCATGATCGTATGGATCCAGATCCAGTTGCTTTTGAGAGCCGGGTTCAGTTCTCGGATGGCAGAGGGGAAAACGCTGGAGGAAATAACCATCAGCAGTGCAACCGGGACAATGAATGCGCCGAGGATGGTCACCTTGTATTTTCGCTCGAAAAGGATGAAGGAGCCCACTATGGTAAGGGCAAAAAAGGAGAGCGACTCATGCAGGTTGGTGATAGGCAGATAACCCGAGGAGCTGAAGCGATGGATCATGGACAGCAGATGGGTAGCAAAACCGACCGTTACCAGCCGGTTGGCCCACGTTCCGACCATGGAGGTCGTACGCAGCAGGTACACCAGGTAGGCCGCCGTGGCACATCCGTACAGGGCAAACGTAAGGTAGAAAAAAATTTGGATCATGCGGTATCCTTGCGTTCAGCGATCTCGGCAATCAGTCGCCCGGCAAGCGACCGTAAAACCTGTGTATTGTATGTGCTGGCGCTCCCATCCGTCAACAGCTTTTCTCGTTCGGCAGCCAGCCGTTCAAGCGCCGCCCCATACTCATCGCCGACAATACCGGCGATCATGTCCCTGATTTCAGCGGCCAGCGGCGGGCAGCGTCCACCGGTAGATACGGTTATTTCCAGGTCTCCACGACGCAGCACCGCCGGAAAAGTGCAGTCCCCAGCCAGAGGGTTGTCTGCCACCGTCACAAGGATACCGCGCTCTGATGCATCAGCGGCAACCTCCCGGTTTACGGCGGCGACATCGGTAGCGGCAACAGCCAGGAAGGCAGAATCGAGATCGGCTGCGACATAACAGCCACGACGCACGGAGACAGCTCCACTGGCAGCCAGCTCCGCCAGCTCCCGGCATATTTCCGGGGCCACCACCAGCAACGAGGCGCCGGACGCCAGCAGGGCACGCACCTTGCGCAGCGCCACCTTTCCGCCGCCGACAACCAGCGCCGTTTTACCCTGCATGTCTATGTTCAATGGCAGTGTCGGCATTTTCGATCCCCTTCGTTTTGCACACCATACTCTCTTGTGGCGCCTTTTTCAACGCCAGGCCGTGTCCGGAGTTTGGACTTGATTTTTTCAGCTTCTGGTATATCATTCAAAAATAGATATAATTCCCAAAAGGAGATAAACGAGATGGCTAGTGAAAAAGTAATGGCGTTTACCGACGCAAATTTCGATCGCGAGGTGCTCCAATCCGACATACCGGTTCTGGTAGACTTCTGGGCTACCTGGTGTGCCCCCTGCAAGGCGATTGCTCCACTGGTGGACGCGATTGCTGATGAATATGCCGGAAAAGTCAAAGTCGGCAAAGTCAACGTGGATGAGAACCAGGCCACACCCAGCAAGTACGGCGTACGCGGTATCCCCACCATTATTCTCTTCAAGGGTGGTGCACAGGTTGACCAGGTTGTCGGCGCAGTCCCCAAATCACAGATAGATGCCCTGATCGCCAAGGCACTCTAGGTTCAATGAACTTTTCCAAAACATTCACCATTTTATTGCTGGCCGGCCTGGCGGCTGTATCAACGATTTTTCCGCCCATGCTTGAAGCGGCTCCCAGGCCGGGCCAGCCGGCTCCCAACTTCAAGGTGATCACCACCTCAGGTCAACCGGTATCTCTTGACAATTACCGCGGCCATGTTCTGGTTATGGATTTCTTTGCGACCTGGTGCCAGCCCTGTCGGCAATCGATACCTCACCTGGTGGAAATGAACCGCAAATATGGCAAACAGGGACTTCAGGTGCTGGGGTTGAGTGCGGATGAAGATGGTGAGCGTGCCGTAAAGGCTTTTGCCAATGAATACCACATCAACTACCCGCTGGCATTGGCCGGTGACGATACTACCGTGGATTTCGGTGTCCGCTCCGTTCCGGTGATGTTCGTGATAGACAAGAAAGGCGCAGTTGTCGAGGTCTATCGGGGGTTTTCGGATGAGATGGGCCGCAGGATGGAACAGCTGGTAAAACGCCTCTTGACGGAGAAATGAGCAGCGACATCAGCAGATGTCTTCCGGGTAGTAAACCCTTATCAGGCACAATCCACAGGCCGGCGCAGTGACGCCGGCTTTTTTGCGGTCACCTTCCCGCAGCAACCGCTCGACATGCTCCGGATTGAAACGGCCTCTGCCTACATCAACCAGCGTCCCCGACATCACCCGCACCATATACTTCAGAAAACCTTCCCCGACCACATCGATGTTAATAAAGTTCCCTGTCTGCCTGATTTCAACCGAGTCCATCCGGCGAGTTGTGGTCTTTGCCACACAGTTGGAAGCACGGAACGCGGCAAAATCGTGCGTACCGACAAAATGCCGGGCAGCAGCCATCATCGCCGGCAGGTCAAGCGTTTCCCTGACCTGCCAGCTGTATAACCGGTCCAGCGGCGAACGGACGATGGAGTTGTATATTGTGTAGCGGTAATGCTTGGAGACAGCTGCACTGATCGGCTTGAACCCATCCGGCACCAGACGGGCATCCTGAACGGCAATATCATCCGGGAGAAAACGATTGGTACCTTCGATAAAAGCACGCAACGGCAGCTCCCGGTAGGTATGAAAGGCCGCCGGCATGGCCCGGGCATGCACACCGGCATCGGTGCGCCCCGAAGAGCAGAGCTGGACCCGCTCACCCAGCAGATTTTCGAGGGCATCCTCCACGAGCTGCTGGATTGTCGTGCCGTTAGGCTGCACCTGCCAGCCGGAGTATTTGGTGCCATCATAGGCGATTGTCAGCAGGATGGTAGACACTTTTATCTGACCGGTTTCTCTGCAGCACGGCTTATAAGCTGGTCAAGACCTTCCCGGTCAAAACGATATGTCTTGCGACAGAACTCGCAGGTAACCACGGCCCCATCATCGTTCGCCTGCATATCGTTCAGCTCCTTCTCACCCATGGTAATCAGGGCCCGCTCGACCTTTTCCTGTGAGCAGCCGCAACTGAAGTAAATATCGTGGGTTTCGAGAACAGTATAAGGTATGTCGCCGAAGATATGCTGCAAAACCCCTTCCGGACCACCCTCTGTCAGCATCGACGAAAGCGGGGGCGCCGATGATATTCGCTCCATGATCTTTTCCAGCTCGGACGGGTCCGCCTTCGGCAACGCCTGGACCAGAAAGCCGCCGCAGACCGCAATATGCCCGTTTTCGTCAAGTGCCGCTCCCAGGCCTACGGCGGAGGGAGTCTGTTCGGATTCGGTCAGATAGTACGCCAGGTCATCACCGATCTCGCTGCTGACAAGTTGCACCAACCCCTGATACGGTTGCCCGCCAACGCCGATATCTTTCGATACTGTCAGGAAACCTGCCTTGCCGATCAATCCGGCCACATTCCACTTTCCGCCCAACGGTTCAACTTCGGCCGCCGGATTTCCGGCGCAACCGCAAACAGCGCCCTCACTGTCGGCTTCGATCAGCAGTTTGCGTAGCGGACCGTTACCTTCAAATTTGAGAGCAATCCGCTGCCCGCTTTTGAGCAACGCTCCCAGCAGCGCTCCACCGGCAAGTCCGCGACCCATTGCAATGCTTGCCGTGGCAGACGTTTCCTGGAGCAGGCAAATTTCCCGCGCCATGGCGCTGGCGTCACAGGCCAGGAACCGGATGCCGCCCGACAGACATAATGCACGAACCATTCGATCTGACATATTTCAGTTTCTCCCGCAAAATTATTCAGAGTTGACAAACCATATATATACAATACCAGGCACAAAAAAAAGCCGCATCTTTCGATGCGGCTTTTTTGTTCATGCGCAAAAAGCGAATTACTTTGCAGGAGCAGCAGCAGGAGCAGCTTCTTCTTTCTTCACTTCAGCTTTCTTGGCTTTCTTTGCTTTTTTTGCTTTCTTAGCAGGCTTTGCTTCCGGCTTTGCTTCAGCAGCAGGAGCAGCGGCAGCAGCAGGAGCAGCAGCAGGAGCAGCAGCTTTCTCAGCAGGAGCAGCGAAAGCAACAGCGGCGAAAGAAACAGCTACGAGGGCGGCAACGATTGTGGACATAACTTTTTTCATTTGTACTACCTCCAAAGGGATATGTTTGATCAACCTTTTGCAGGCAGTATGCCAAAGAATAAATCTCCTGCAACACCACGAATTTACGGGAAACATCGTATCAGACAGGATTTTGCCGCATGCCGGCGCCACCCCATACAAAACATGCCATACCCCAAATGCGGTATCACATGAAACGGATGGCGGCGTTAATTAAGCTACCGATCGGTATACGATCTCTTGACAATGCCAGGCTTTTTACCTACTGTTAGGTAAAAAATCAAAGGATATTATGTCGCATCCCAGAAAAGACAAAAACACACTGGATACCGCGGTGCGGGAGAGACTTCTGCGGGAGGCTCTCAGGCTGTTCGAAGAGAGCGGTTATGCAGCAACATCGGTACGTGAAATAGTTGCGGCAGCCGGAGTATCGAAACCGGTGCTCTATTACTATTTCAACAACAAGGAAGGACTGTACCTGGAGATAATGAACGGCATCAGCCAACTGTTCGACCAGCATCTTGAAGCGTTGCACACGACCTCCGGCAGCGTCCGCCAGCGAATGCTGGACTTTTTCGCAGGCATGTTTGACGCCGCCAAGAAAAACCTGCCGATAGTCAAACTGGCTTACTCCATTTATTTCGGTCCGCCTCAAGGGGCACCGTATGTAGATTTCAACCGCTTCTTCGACCAAACCATGGCTACCGTAAACGACCTGATAGGAGAGGGGATATCATGCGGCGAGATTGTTCCCTGTGATCGTAATGTCCTTTGCTGGACATTGGTAGGAAGCTATCACACGATTCTGGAAGAACAGATATGTCGCAGCACCCCCCGGATAAACCGGGACGGACTTCTTGCGGTGATTAACCAGATTCTTGACGGTGTGGCGCCACAGGCGCAACGTCAGGCGAATCAAGGAGCAACTAAATGAAACAGTATCTTCCGGCAGTGGCCCTGTTGACCACCTGCTGTCTTCTGAGCGCCTGCGGCGGGCAAAAGGAAAAAGCAGCCCAGGCGGTCAAGCCGCCTGTCGCAGTTGAAAGCGCCATTGCAAAGCCGGCCGAGCTGGCCGAATACATTGAAGTAACCGGAAACCTGGAGCCCAAGTTCTCGGTGGATGTTAAGACGCAGATACCCGGTCTGGTCAAACAGGTCTTTGTGAATGAGTGGGTGCGTGTAAAAAGGGGACAGCCGCTGGCCATCATCGATGTATCCGAAACCGAGGCGCAGGTCAAACGAGGCGAAGCCGGCATCGCAGCGGCCAGAGCCGGCCTGGCCCAGGCCCGGGTAGCGGCCAACCGTGCCGAGCGGGAGTTTGCCCGACTGGTTAAACTGAAAGAGTCCGGCCTGGCAACGCAACAGTCCCTGGATGACGCCAGCACCGAAAAGGAAGCAGCACAGTCAAAAATAGACTCTGCCAGGGCCCAGATTCGCGTGGCTGAAGAAGAGACCCGCCAGGGAATCGCACGGCGGGCCAAAGGATCCGTCACGGCACCGATTGACGGGGTCGTAGCGCTGCGGAACGTCAACGTTGGCGATCTGGCCAGTGATGCGGCCGCAGGCAAGCCGATTTTCAGGATTGTCGACAACAGGATACTCAACCTGACCGTCAGCGTATCCTCTGCGGATTCCGGCCGCGTAAAGGTGGGACAACCGCTGGAATTCACGGTTGACTCGCAGCCGGGTGTCAACTTCACCGGCAAGATCATGTTCATCAATCCAGAACTTTCCGCTACGGACCGGTCACTGAAGGTGATCGCGGAAGTGCGCAACGTACCCGAAACCCTGAAGGGGGGGCTGTTCGCCAAGGGAAGGATCATCACCGGCAGACGAGCAGACGTGCTGCAGGTGCCGCGCAGTGCCGTTGCCGCGCTGGACCTGTCTGGCGGAAAAGGAGTGATGTATGTGCTTGAAAACGGAACCGCGCGAAAACGCGAGATTGCGGTAGGTGTAACCAACGGCGATTTGATTGAAGTCAGATCCGGCATAAGATCCGGCGAACGGTACGTGACCCGAGGCGGCTTCAACCTTAAAGACGGCGACAGTGTGACCGCCAGCGGAAAAACGAAATAGTTTTATCAGAAAACGAATAACGGGAGGAAATGCCATGACCATCGTTTTCGTGTACAACGCCGACAGCGGCGTCTTCAACACCCTGACCGACATCGCCCACAAGATCTTCTCGCCGGAGAGCTACGAGTGCAACCTGTGCGCGATCACCTACGGGAATTTCAGCATGCGGGGCGAATGGAAGGAGTTCCTGGATTCGCTGGATGCCGAGTTCGAGTTTCTGCACCGCGACGAACTCGCAACCGGCTACGGCATCGCCAATACGCCCCTGCCGGCAATATTCCTGAAGGAAAACGGCACCCTGGTCCCCTGGATCAGTTCCGAGAGTCTGAATGCCTGCCACGATGTCGCCGATCTCAAACAGCTGATTCGGGAGAGACTGACATGACCCGCTGCGGATGGTGCGGCAGCGACCCGCTGTATGTCGCCTACCATGATCTTGAGTGGGGCACACCGCTGCACGACGACCGGATGCTGTTCGAGTTCCTGATCCTGGAAGGCGCCCAGGCCGGCCTCTCCTGGATCACCATTCTCAAGAGGCGTGAAGGTTACCGGCGCGCCTTTGAACAGTTCGATCCGGCTGTAGTGGCCGGTTTTGACGAGCTGAAACAGGCCGGGCTGCTCAACGACAGCGGCATCATCCGCAACCGCCTGAAAATCGCCTCGGCAGTCAGCAATGCCCGCGCCTTTCTGGATGTGCAGAACGAGTTCGGCAGCTTCGACAGCTACCTGTGGCGGTTCGTGGACGGCAGCCCGGTCCAGAACGCCCGGAAAACACTTGGCGACATCCCGGCCAGCACCCCGCTGTCGGATGCACTCAGCAAGGATCTGAAACGGCGCGGATTCCGCTTCGTAGGTTCAACCATCTGCTACGCCCTGATGCAGGCGGTTGGCATGGTCAACGACCACACCGTCGACTGTTTCCGCTGGAAAGAGCTGGGAGGTACCGGTGAGTAATCTTACGATGCTGCTGCTGATGGTTTGCGGAGGCATGGCAATAGCGGTACAACCTTCGATCAACGCGCGCCTGGCACAGAAGACCGGCGCCTTTGAAAGCTCCCTGATCTCGTTCGCCGTCGGCACACTGGCACTGCTGGTCATCACTATGATGGCAGGAAAGGGCAACCTGCGCGGCATCGCCGGCGCTTCCTGGTGGGAGCTGACCGGCGGCTTTCTGGGCGCGTTCTTTGTCACGCTCACGATCGTGTCGGTCCCACGCATCGGCACCACCGCCGTGATGGCGATGGTGATCACCGGCCAGCTGATCACCGGGGCAGCGCTGGACCACTTCGGCGCGTTCGGCCTGCGCCAGGTCCCCTTCTCTCCACTACGGGCGCTCGGCATCCTGCTGCTGGCCTCCGGCGCCTGGCTGATCATAAAACGCTAGCAATAAGCCACAAGGAACCCGAAACGACATGATCCTTTCCAATACTTCCATCAAGCGCCCGATCTTCGCCACGGTAATGATGCTGGCGCTGGTTACGCTGGGGCTGTTCTCCTACAAACGCCTCTCGGTCGAGATGTTTCCCAACGTCGAATTCCCGCTGATCTCGATCGTAACGACTTTTCCCGGCGCCTCGCCCGAGACCGTGGAGCGCGAGGTTTCCAAGCGCATCGAGGAATCGGTCAACCAGATCGCCGGGGTCAAGCACGTCTTCTCCACCTCCCGCGAGGGGGTTTCCACGGTCATGGTCCAGTTCCAGCTGGAACAGCGGGTCAACGACTGCGCCCAGGAGGTGCGCGCCAAGATCAGCTCGATCAGGGGCAACCTGCCGGAGGGGATCGATGAGCCGATCATCCAGAAGCTGGACTTCAACGCCGCGCCGGTGGCGGCCCTGGCGGTACAGTCCGACACCCTCTCCCCCCGCGACCTGACGATCCTGGTGGACAAGAAAATCAAGAAACGCTTCGAAAGCGTGGCCGGGGTCGGCAAGGTTGACATGGTCGGCGGCCGCAAGCGCGAGATCAGGGTGGAACTGGACCCGGTGAGACTGGACAGCCTGGGGCTGGGGGTCAACGAGGTCGTGGCCGGCATCAGGTCCGAGAACACCAACACCCCGCTGGGACGCCTGACCAAGGGGACTTCCGAGTACCCGATGCGGATCGACGGCAAGCCGGACCGCGCCGAAGGGTACCGCGGCATGGCCGTCGCCCGCCGGGGCGAGCGGGCGATACCCCTGGGAGAGGTGGCCACTGTTTCCGACGGCACAGAGGAAAAACGCAAGCTGGCCCTGGTCAACGGCCAGCCGGCCATCGGCCTGGACATATACAAGCAGTCGGGCGGCAACGAGGTCGAGCTGGTTGACAACGTCAAAAAAACCATGCTCAAGGTGCAGAAGGAGCTGCCGCCGGGCGTGAGCCTGACCATGGTGCGCGACGGCACGATCATGACCCGCGACTCGCTGACCGACGTCAAGGACACGCTGATCATCGGCGGCATCCTGACCGTGCTGATCGTGTTCTGCTTCATCAATTCCTGGCGCTCCACGGTGATCACCGGAGTGACGCTGCCGATCTCGGTCATCTCGGCCTACATCATCATGTACGCCCTGGGCATGACCCTGAACGTGATGACGCTGATGGCGCTCTCGCTGGCGATCGGCATGCTGATCGACGATGCGATTGTCGTGCGCGAGAACATCGTGCGCCACCTGGAAATGGGCAAGGACCATATGGAGGCCGCCCGCTTCGGCACTTCCGAGATCGGCCTGGCGGTCTTCGCCACCTCCATGTCGATCATCGCGGTTTTTATCCCGGTGGCCTTCATGAAGGGCATTGTCGGGCGGTTCTTCTACCAGTTCGGCATCAGCGTGGCCTTTGCCGTACTGGTCTCGCTGTTCGTCTCCTTCACGCTGGACCCGATGCTCTCCTCGCGCTGGCACGACCCGTCGATCCATTTGAAGGGGCAGCGCAAGGGTATCGCCAGGCTGCTGGAACGCTTCAACCAATGGTTCGACGTCACCGCCGACAAGTACCGCTTTGCTATCGGCTGGGCCCTGGACCACCGCAAATCGGTGATGGCGCTGGCGCTGGCATCCTTTGCGGCCGGCCTGCTGCTCTTCGGAACACTGGAATCCTCCTTCATGGCGCTCTACGACAAGGGGGAGTTCCAGATCTCCTTCAAGACCGCCCCTGATGCCAGCATGGCCGAAACCGAGAACAGGCTCAACGCGATCCTGGCGACCCTGAAAGACATCCCGGAGATCGACCATACCTACGCCACCATCGGCGCCGGAGACAACGGCACCGTGCGGGACGGGCTGGTTTACCTGAAGCTGAAGGAGCGCAACGAACGCAAGCGCAACCAGTTCGAGCTGCAGAGAGTAGTGCGCGAGAGGTTCCGCGGAATTGCCGGCATAACCTTCTCGATCGAGGAGGTCGGGCAGATCGGCGGGGCCCAGAAACCGCTCAACGTCAATCTGAAGGGCGATGACCTGAACACGCTGAAAATATTGGGGCAGAGGCTGAAGGAAGAGTTGTACAAGACGCCCGGGATCGTCGATCTGGCGGTGACGCTGGAGCATGACATTCCCGAATACCGGCTGCGGGTGGATCGGGAGAAGGCGCTCTCGGCCGGCGTGACCACCAACGACATCGTCGGTTCGCTGGGGCGCCTGGTAGGGGGGGAGGCGATCAGCACCTACGAGGACGAGGACGGCGATGCCGTGGATGTCCGCGTGCGCCTGCCGGAAAGTATGCGCCAGAATCCGGCGCAGGTGGCCGACCTGAAGATCGCGGTCGCGGACGACAGCGGCGGCGTCAAGCTGGTGCCGCTGGCCAGCCTGGTCAGCACCCGTGTGGCCGCCAGTCCGACCGAGATCAACCGCCGCGACCTGGCCCGCCAGATCACGGTATCGGCCAACCTGGACGACCTGCCGATCGGCACCGCCGTCAAGCATGTGGAGGCCGCCTCCAAAAAAATCAACATGCCTCCCGGCTACTCCATCGACCTCTCCGGAGAAGCCGAGGACATGGCCGAATCTTTCGGCTACATGGGCGAATCGCTGCTGCTGGCGGTGGTGTTCGTCTTCCTGATCCTGGCGGCCCAGTTCGAATCCTTCTTCGAGCCTTTCGCGATCATGCTGTCGCTGCCGCTCTCGATCGTCGGCATGGCCGGCATGCTCAAACTGACCGGCGACACGGTCAACATCATGTCGCTGATCGGCCTGATCATGCTGATGGGGCTGGTGACCAAGAACGCTATTCTGCTGGTGGATTACGCCAAGGTGCTGCAACGGCGGGACGGCAAGCCGCGCCGCGAGGCGGTGATCGAAGCCGGCCGCACACGATTGCGGCCTATCATAATGACTACGCTGGCGATGATCTTCGGCATGCTGCCGCTCTTTTTGGCCATCGGCGCCGGCGCCGAGATGCGCGCCCCCATGGCCAGGGCGGTGGTGGGAGGGCTGCTGACCTCGACCCTGCTGACCCTGCTGGTGGTGCCGGTCATGTACACATTGATGGACGATCTGGGGAACTGGCTGAAGCGGAAATGGAACCATGCAAAAGGCTAACCCCCCTAGCCCCCCTTGTCAGGGGGGAACTGAAGAACAGACTGCTAAAGCGGGTCTATCTCCCTCCCCTGACAAGGGGAGGGGCGGGGAGGGGTTTGCATTTTTGCCATACAAGAAAACACTTACCACTCTTGCCCGTGAAAACCGTAAGAATCCAACCAAGGCAGAAAGCAGAATCTGGAACGAAGTATTACGAAACAGAAAGTTCGCCCAGTATAAGTTCGTTCGTCAAAAACCAATTGATGGTTACATTGTCGATTTTTACTGTTCCGAATTGCGCCTGGTGATAGAGATTGATGGTGATAGTCATGCAGAGATGGTCGAGTATGATCAGGAACGAACAAAGATTTTAAGCGGATACGGCCTCTCTGTTGTCAGGTATTCGAATGAGGATGTACTGAAGAACATTGAAGGGGTATACGACGACCTGGCACAGTGGATTGAGGACAACGCATATGCCTGAGACCCCCCTGGTACTGCTGGACTCCTTCGGCGGCCACGGCTTCGGCTCGTCCTGGCGCTTCAGCGGCTTTGCCGGAACCATCGAGGCAAGCAGTCCGGAGCGGGTAGCCGAAGCGATGGACGCGCTGCAGGCGGCCACGGAAGCCGGCATGTATGCGGCCGGTTTCATCTGTTACGAAGCTGCGGCGGCGCTCAATCCGGATCTCCCCTCCAGGCCGCCCATGGAGGGATTGCCGCTGGTCTGGTTCGCTGTCTTCCGCGAAAGACGCTCCGTACCCTCCGGCGACGGACTGCCGCAGGCGGATGCTTCCGTAACAGGGCTGTTGCACGCTCCGGAGGCGGAGCGCTATGCCGCCGATATCGAACGTATCCGCGACTACATCGCCGCCGGCGACTGTTATCAGGTAAATCACACCTTCCAGTTGCAGGGAGATTTCAGCGGCGACCCGCTGGCGCTGTACGCCCGCATCGGGCGCGGACAGCGGGCGCCGTTCTGCGCATACATCGACAGCGAGCGTTTCACGGTTATCTCGGCCTCGCCCGAGCTGTTCTTCTCCCTCAAGGATGGAATTGTCACGACCCGCCCGATGAAGGGAACCGCCCCGCGCGGCAGAACGGCGGCCGAGGATCGCGAGGCGGTCCGGCGGTTGCGGGAAAACCCCAAGGAACGGGCCGAAAACCTGATGATCGTCGACCTGCTGCGCAACGACCTGGGCATCGTGGCAGAGACCGGCTCGGTCGCGGTGGAGTCGCTCTTCGATATCGAGACCTACCCCAGCCTGCACCAGATGACCTCAACGGTTTCCGCCCGGCTCGGGCAGGGGACCGGCTTAACCGGCCTCCTGCGGGCGCTGTTCCCCTGCGGCTCGATCTCCGGCGCGCCCAAGCGCCGCAGCATGGAGATCATTGCCGGGCTGGAAGGTGTTCCGCGCGGAGTCTACTGCGGTGCGATCGGCTGTGTTGCGCCTGGAGGCGAGGCGCTCTTCTCGGTCGCGATCCGGACACTTTTGCTGGACCGTCACAGTGGACGGCTGTCGCTGGGGGTGGGGAGCGGCATCACCTGGGATTCTCACCCCCGTCACGAACTGGCCGAATGCCTGAACAAGGGCGCCTTCGTCAACGCCAAAGGCCAGGATTTCCAGCTGATCGAGTCGCTGCGCTGCCAGGACGGCACCTGTACTCTGCTTGAACGCCATCTGGCGCGCCTGAAGGAATCGGCGGAATATTTCGGGTTTGTTTTCGATCCTGACAAGGCGCGCCGGATGCTGCTGCAAAATGCCGGCGAAACCCCGGGACTCCGCAAACTCCGGCTGCTGCTGGCAGCGGACGGCACGCTGCGGATTTCATCCGAAGCGCTGCAGGAGGACGCATCCAGGCTGCGCCTGGCCATCAGCCCGCTGACGGTCGATTCGCAGGACCCGTTCCGCTATCACAAGACCACCCGCCGCGAGCTCCTGGATGATGCCCGCGCGGCCCGCACCGATTGCGACGAAGTGCTGTTTCTCAATGAACGCGGCGAAGTGACCGAAGGGAGTTACCATACGCTGGTGATAAAGCAGGACGGCCGCTGGCTGACCCCTCCGCTCTACTGCGGTCTGCTGCCGGGAGTGTTGCGGGAAGAGCTGCTGGAGCGGGGTGAAATCATGGAGAAGGTGCTGTATCCCGAAGACCTGCAACGGGCCGAAGAGCTGTGGCTGATCAACTCGGTACGCGGCCGGCGCCGGGCCGTGCTTGTACAAGGAGAACCATTAAAATGAGATTGTTGATTGTGATTGCCGTCTTCGGGTTGACGCTGCTGCCGCTTTGCCGGAGCGAGGCGCGCACGCTGACCCTGGAACAGGCCCTGTCGCTGGCGATGGAGAAAAACCGCGACATCGGGAAGGCACGTGAATACGCAAAGTACGTCCAGGGCAAATACGTGGAGGAGCGCTCGGCGGCACTGCCGCAGCTCTCCCTTAACGGTTCGGCCGGAATTTCCCAGGACCAGAGCCAGCAGGCGCTGATGGGCATTGCCCCGCGCCAGTACAACGGCCTGATCGATCTGACGCTTTCACAGCCGCTCTACACCTGGGGCAAGATCAACGCCGCCATCCGGGCCGCCGAGTACGGCCTCAAAACCGCCGACCAGCAGCTGCGGCTGTATCGCCAGGCCGCCTATCGGGACGTTTCGGCCGGCTATTACGACATCCTGCTGGCGCGTGATCTGCATACCCTGGCTTTGGAAAATCAGTCCCAGAAACTCCGCCACCTGGACGAAGCCAGGCGTAAATATGCGGCCGGTGTGGCCACCGACTATGACGTGCTGGCGGCCGAAGTAGCGACAGAAAACGCCCGCCCCGAAGTCATCCGCAGCGAGAACGCCGTCCGCATCGCGCGCGAACGGCTGCGTTTCCTGCTGGCGCTGGGACCGGAAGAGGTGGATGTGGTGGGCTCCCTGGAGATGCCTTCGGCCGATCGGCCGACACCGGAAACCTACGAGCAGGCCCTGCTCTCCGCCGGCAGCCAGCGCCCGGAACTGGCGGACCTGCGACTGCGAATCGGTGTCTATGACGAACTGGTAACCATCGCCAATGCCGAGAACAAACCACGACTGGACCTGAAGGGTGGGGGCGGCTGGCACTGGACCAGCCTGGATGAACCGGGTCCGAATCGGATTGCCGACGGCCCCGCCTGGAGCGTGGGGGTCTACCTGACCTTCCCCTTCTTTGACGGATTCAGGAGCAGCGGAAAAGTCGCCCAGGCCAGGAGCGAGCTGCGCACCAGGCAGATCGAGGAAAGCAGGCTGCTGGATTCGATCGCACTGGAGGTGCGCGAGGCGGCTTACGCGCTGCGCGAGGCCGCCGAAGTCTACGATGCGGTCTCCGGAACGGTCCGGCAGGCGGAACGGCTTGTGCAGATGGCGGAAAAAGGGTATGAGTATGGTGTCAAGATTCGGCTGGAGGTTGAGGATGCGCAGTTGAACCTGCTCCAGGCCAGGAGCAATCTGGCCCGGGCGCAGCGTGACTACCGCGTGGCGCGGGTCAACTACGAGTGGGCATCGGGAGTGGCGGGCGAGCAGTGAATCAAAGTACCTTCCCGTTCAGCGGGGTCAGGAAAGAGCAGATATGATTGCAACACCGCTGGAATTCATCGGCAACAGGTTGATATACGGTCTGCGGATCATCGGCGAAGTGCTGACGCTGCTGTGGCGCACAGTTGTCTCCTTCCGTGAGATCCCCCGCAACCTGCCGGCGATCTTTACCCAGGCCGCGATTATCGGCTATGAAACGGTGCCGGTGGCCTCGGTGATGGCCTTCTTCGTCGGCATGGTGCTGGCGCTGCAGACCGGCATTGAGCTGGCCAAATACGGCACGCAGGATATCATCGGCAGTGTGGTCGGTTTCTCGATGGTGCGGGAGCTGGGACCGGTGATGACCAGCTTCCTGGTGGCGGGGCGCGCCGGCAGCGCCATGGCGGCCGAAATCGGTGTGATGAAGGTTTACGAGGAGATCGACGCGCTCAAGACCCTGGACATCGATCCGGTGCGTTACCTGGCCATGCCGCGCCTGATCGCCGGACTGATCTGCGTCCCGATCCTGACGGTCTACGCCGACTGTGTCGGCATCGCCGGCGGCGCCATCATCAGCCACCTGCACCCGCGCCTGTTCATCTCCTACGGCACCTACGTCGATTCGCTGCGTATTGCGCTCAAGCCGGCCGAGATCGTGATCGGCCTGACCAAGTCCTTCGTCTTCGGCGGCATTATCTCGCTGATCTCCTGCTACGTCGGCTTCAACACCTCCGGCGGAGCCAGGGGCATCGGCATCTCCACCACCCGCTCGGTGGTGCTGTCATTCATGCTGATCCTGATAGCCGATTATTTTCTGACCAGAATACTGATGTGAACCGTTCCCACTCTTGGGCGCTGACGTAAAAAACGCCGTTAAGCCCGGTAATATGGGGCTTCACGGCGTTTTGGTTTGGTTGGTTTTGTGAAGAATGTAGACGCGACCCCTATGGGGTCACTCGCCGGTTTGCCGTTACTCATGCTACATATCAATATTGAGATTATTTCTTTGATATCTTTGCAACTGTTGCATCGAAGTAATGGAACAGTATTTATACCGTAGGATACGTTTTACGACCTCTACCATTTTGAGACAATAACAGCTTCAATTTCAATGGTACAATCATCATAGTTCGGTGACAGTCCTTAATCCTCGAAGTCAATTACACTGCATTATAGTTATCAATACCATCTGGAAGACCCTTCTACATTTTCTTGGCAACGCTTGAAGTATATGGGTGCTGGGGAAACCTGTTATTCCTGACCGATGGTTGGCTCTGCCTTCGTGCCAGATTTGAGTATGTCTTCTGCTTCCTGTGGTTTTAACTGATTTATCTGTTCAATACTGTATCCAAGAAGCTGAAGGTCTGACTTGTCCTTTGAAGTGATCATAAATTTTACACTGGCGGATTTTGACCCTGCTGAATCCGCTGAATCAAATATGGACTGTAGCGATGATAACGCTTCGATATCGAACATCGCTTTCTCAAACACGAAATCCTTAGTAGGATTGCTGGCTGTTGATGCAGATTTCTCATTGTGTTGTTCCATCGGCAGAATGTTGTCTTTGGAATTGATTGTCATTTACATCTCCTGCTATCCGTTTATCTCGCCTGATTCAGGTAAATTCAAATGCTTTGCCAAGTTGAAGAATAATGTACCCAACATTAGGTCAGATATCGCACTTGTAACAACTCCAACGAGTACAAGCACCACAGAGGCTAAACAAATACCTGTTGCTATGTATGAAAAGCAGAATGGTTTTAACATTCCCCCTAGATCATTCTGGAACATCAGGATCCCATTAGGGGACATTCTATAGTCCACCTGTCAAATGATACAGGTGAATTCTATTCGTAAGTGCACCACGTGATGTAAGTAAAAGACATGATGGGATTTTCTGGTAGTGTGAGAAGTGCGAGCAACTCACCCCGGAAAGGAGCCCACCATGTCTTACATCCATTTTACAGAAAAAGAGCGTTATGTCATTAGCCATATGAAGTTGGCTGGCTTTAGCTTAAGAGCTATAGGCCGTCGTTTGGGCCGGAATCATACAAGCGTCATGAGAGAAATTGCTCGTAATCGCCCTACATACGCTGATGACGCTGTTTATTGGTACTATGCAACGCAACCAATTTCTGAAGAACGCCGACATCAGGCCAGGAGCCACTTTAGACTGAATAACCTGCCACTTGTCAAATACGTTAGAGCTAAACTCAAACTCGATTGGCCACCGGAAGCAATTGCAGCTCGGTTAAAGATTGACTTTTCAAACAACGAGCAGATGCGGATCAGCCACGAGACCATTTATCGATGGGTTTATCAGGACGCAAGCCAGAGTGGTGATCTTCACAAACATTTACGACGAAGACACAAAAAACGTCGCAGACAAAAACGGTACGGATCTGGACGTCGCTTCATCCCAGGCCGCGTTTCCATCGACCAGCGACCGGCTATCGTTGGCAGCCGAGAACGCTTTGGAGACTGGGAAGGAGACACTGTAGAAGGAGCCAAAGGCACTGGTGGTATTGCCACTCATGTTGAGCGTAAAAGCCGCTATCTTGTTGCGGCGAAATTAGCGGACAAGAAGGCTGCGACCATGAATGCCCAGAGCATTAAGTTTTTCTGGAAAATTCCTCAGGTGATGCGACAAACACTGACGGTTGATAACGGCAAAGAATTTTCGCAGTTCAAAGAGATTGAATCAAAAACCGGTCTGAAGGTTTACTTTGCAGATCCGTATGCAGCTTGGCAGCGGGGAACTAACGAGAACACAAATGGGCTGTTACGGCACTACTTCCCAAAAGGAATAAACTTTCAAACAGTCTCGGAAGAAGAACTTGATCAAATAGTAAAAAAGGTAAATCATCGACCAAGAAAGTGCCTCGACTACCGGACACCACATGAAGTCTTTAATCAAGCATCACGTGGTGCACTTACAATGTGAATTCACCTGACCTATTATTCACGCTCTGTTTACCCAAGTATCGCAGCGCATATAGCTTTTAATTCAATGTTGTTCGTACGAGTAGTGACATGGCAGAGCTAAAATTGCCCAACTTGACGACGGCACACAGACGCTGACGCGCAGGTGCGCCGCTGGCGCGTTATGCAGAGAAGGAAAATAATCATGAAAAATCGAACAAGGCATTTAATTGCGACTCTTCTGATTGTTGTCACATCAATAGCCTACGGCGAAGAAACTTCGAGTAAACCACGCACATTATTTCCTGTAGAAGTCGAAGGGAAATATGGCTACATCGACAAGACTGGCAAAATAGTAATAACTCCTAAGTTCAATTATGCAGATGATTTTTCAGAAGGAATGGCGATAATCCGGGTAGGTAACGATGAGACAGGTTCCTTTGCCTACATAGACACATCAGGAAAAACAGTTATCAAGCCAAAGTTCAAGGGAGCAGGAATATTCTCCGAAGGAGTTGCAATCGCCGATGATGGCAAAGGGAAAGGTGTAATTGACAAAAGCGGAAAGTACCTATTTAGATTGAAATTTCAAACTGGAGAAACCGAATGCTTTTCTGAAGGTATAGCCGCTGTATCATTGGGCTGGAAAGATCATTATGGCAATTATTACGGTTTCATCGACAAAAACAATAAAGTTATTATCCCAGCAAAATATCACAAAGCTCGCAAATTCTCAGAGGGCCTTGCGGCAGTGGAAGAGTACGGCAAAGGCAAAAAGAGATGGGGAAAATCAGGCTATATTGATAAGAACGATAAATGGATTATCCCACCCCAGTATTATATGGCCGGAGATTTCAATGAAGGCGTGGCACAAGTTTATCCTGAAAAAGAAAAATGTGGTTTCATTGACAAGAAAGGCCGCTGGGTGGTGCCACCATTTTTTGAAAGATGTGGAGACTTTTCAGAAGGTCTGGCTAGCGTCATGATTGAAGGCAAATTTGGCTATATAAACAAAAAAGGTGAAGTTTTGATAACTCCAAAATTCAATGAAGCACGCAGTTTTTCCGGAGGGTTAGCACAGGTTGATACGCCTGGTGATGATGATTTTACGTTCAAACGCGGATACATCAATAGAAGTGGTAGTTATGTCTGGGGACCAAGAACATATAGCTCATTCCCTTGATATAAGAGAGTGATGGCATAACACTCGGGTGCTGCTGTTTCCGCTTCGCTCCACAGCAGACCCTCAATACGTTGGGCAAATAATTGATAGGGTACCTCAATGAAATGTGACCTATGTGGACAAAAGGTAAGCAAAGATTACGTCGTATCTTATGACGCTGTAGAGGGTTCTAAACTGTGTCCGTCTTGTTACGATAAAGTTTCTGATACAGCCGAGCCTGACAAAATACTAGCAAAAGACATTGACAATGATTTGACAGAAATATCGATAAGTTCAAATAAGAGTAATGCTGAAAATATAAATCAATCAAACCCAGTAATTACTAAAAAAATGGTTATATCAATTGCAGTTGCAATGGCTGTAATTGCAGTCATAAATACTGAGGGAATCATATTCAAAGCGATTATCTTTGGACCTAGCATAATAGCGGTTTTAATAGCTGTATTTATATCAAGCATAGCAAAAAGCGATTCTGGCAAAATTACATTTATTGTTATTGCACTAATCCTGCATTTAATTTCTAGTTTTATCATTAAGGCGTGTGTTGGAGTTGGTGAAGCATGGAGCGGATACGGAACTAGCCATAACTTACCAACTGCTTATACAATGTTCGGGTGTTTTTTTATTATCGTAATTGCAACTATCAGATATGGCTATTGTGATTCAGAAAGGAATTAAATTGGACACTTCCCGTATTACGACTCAGAAAGTCGTGTTTCAATGTCCATATGTCCGTGCAGAACACGGACAATCTCGATCGTATCGGCAAGAGTTTGGCGGTAAAAGATTACATGGCTGCCTGCATTCAATTTCCGATAGCCAATTCGAATATCACTGCAATCCTGCCCTTTGAGCGGGTTGTCAGCCAACTGTTGAAATGAAACATCCAGCAGTTGTAGATATAAGTTGCGCTGTTCACGCCCCCAACGGTTTTGTGTGAACCTGGCGATCTCTTTCAAATCTGCCTTTGCCATGTTTGTGAGGGAAAATGAGGGCATCAGTTGAAACTTTCACCGTCAAGTTCAGAGAGTAAACTCTTGAGCGAATAATCAGCGGTGCCGCTTTCTTCACCCTCAACTAGCGCACGGCGTAGCAGGGATAGCTTGGTTTCCCGTTCTTCCAATAGTCGCAGACCGGCACGAATTGTTTCGCTTGCTGAACCAAAACGTCCTTGGACAACTTGCTGAGAAATGAAATTTTCGTAGTGCTTGCCAAGGGTAACACTGGTATTTTTTTGCATGAGGTAACCTCCATCAATGCAGTTATGATATTACCTTATAATATTTATTGGTATTGTTCAACGAATAAGATAGCTGGAATTTAAAAGCAGAACCCACGAGACAGAGAAAAGTCCCAACTCTCGGCGGCAGACGGTCGGCGCGACAAACCTGCGCCGCCGCTGCGCCTCCTACCCGATGTGCGCCCGGCAGGGCGCGTGCTGCGAAAGCACCATGATAACGTAAAATATTTTTCGCTTTTTTAAAATGATTCACGGCAGTGCTTCTGACCTTGTAAAATACTCCAAGCAGTTTTTCATAACGAGCATCCGGGCTTAGCCTGATCTATAATTCATCACTATCGCGGTATCTTGGAATAGGGTTGCGTGGCCTCATAGATTGCGAGACGTCATAATCTGGCCCATGCCCGGAGAAGCTTGGCACCTTGACGTCAGGCATGGCAGGTCAATTCGCGGGAAGCGGCATGCCGGCTTCGATTTCACGCTGTTCGTGGTAGATGAATCGGACCATGTAGTACTCGAAAGGATAGCCGCTCTCATAGTATCGGAAGCTTTTCTGATGGCGTGCGTCGATAGTCCCCATACCCGTCACCAGCGTGTCGTAGACGAAACTGTTGCCGGTATTTCCAAACGGATTGATTGCCGTGTAGATGCCGTAGGATATGCCGCTGTCCACGGCCAGACCACTTGCGTCGCGTACAGACGAAGGGCCGAAGACCGGAAGCACGAGATAGGGGCCTGAATCCGCTCCCCAGTAGTTGAGGGTCTTGCCGAAATCCTCGTTGCGTCTTTCCAGGCCGAAGGAAGTGGCAGGATCAAACATCCCCCCCAGGCCAAGGGTGCTGTTGGTAACGAAACGCCCCAGAGTCGTCAGCGAATCCATCCCCTTGAGCTGGAACAGGCTGTTGGTCAGATTCCGCACTTCACCGATGTTGTTGTACACTCCCGATATCCGCTGCTGGACGAATGTGGGCGTGATGAATTCGTAACTGCTGACCACCGGCAGGAAAATGTATTTGTCGAAGTAAAAGTTGAAACGGTACATGCTGCGGTTGAAGCCTTCCCAGGGGTCTTCCACCTCGGCGAAACGTTGGTCCTTGAACTCGTTGATCGAGTGCATGGCCGGTACCTCTTCCGGGTTGTTCACCATGCCTGCGGCGCATCCGCCGAGCGACAGCGACAAAAAAAGCATGGCAGCGAGAGCAACACCGCGTCCGTAGTGGAATGTAATCTTCATGGCGTACTCCCCTTCCTGAAAAACTCGACCATATAAGCCTGGTTATCCCTGAATTCCAGATTGCCCAGATGCCCGCCGCGCGGATAGACCTTTGCACGTTCGCCGAAGAGCTGCCGCAGGTAATCCAGCTCTGCCCCGGTCAGAATGAAATCATCCTCGTTGGTCATCATGCCGAACTTTGTGGAAGACTTCAGATAACCTTCTATGCTCCTGAGGCTCTGGGAATCGATCAGTGCCTGTTTGGTGAGACCGGGTCGCTGTTTTTGAAAGTAGGGATAGAAATATTCGTTGAAATAGTCGTAGAAGCTCAGGTGGGTTGAAACCAGAAAATAGTCGAAAATGGAATCACTGGAACTAAGCACCCGGTTCTTCGGCACGACATAGCCGCTGTTGGTCATCACGTCGGAGGAAAAGATCATGCCGGCCAGTCCGATCCGGTACGAGAGACCGATCAATCCGGCGGTTTCCGGGGAGGTGAAAAGTTTTTCCGTGTAGATCGAGTAGATAAAATCCTCATCGATGGCGACAAAATTGCCATAGCGGTAGAACCGGCTGAACTTGGAAAACATTCTGTTAAAGAAAATCCCCTGCTTCTTGGCTCCTCCGGGAATCTGCTTCAACAGCTCTTCGATCCTGGTGGCCGAACTGTAGAGGCTTACCGGAGGATTGATCATGAGCACCCTGCGAAAATTGAACACCCGGCGCTCTTCGTCCAGTCTGGCGACAAAGGCTGCCTGGCTGGCGCCCATGCTGTAGCCGCCCAGCAGGAATTCTGATACCTCTATGTCACCCTTTACCTGCTGCCAGGCGGTTTCCATCACCCGGTACAGGTCAGCCGAGTCTTCTGTCAGATCGCCGGGGACGCGGCTTTGCGAGGCGGAGATGATGAAATTGGCCAGAGTCGGCGAGGGCAGGGTGATGACATGAAAACCGGCATGATAGAGGGAGCTCATCATGGTCACAAGCCGTGGTGAATGGTTGGTGGCGCCCGCGCCGCCGATCAGGAATACCAGCGGCGCTTTCTGCTTCTGGAAAGCCAAGGTGCATAGCAGTCCTTCGTCATAAAAGAAAATCGGGGGTTTCTTGCGGTCTGGGAAAACATTGAGCACAAGCTGCCGGGTGCGCATATACTCCGGAAACTGGGGCTTGAGGCTTGCCGGTGTTCCCATGATAGTGGACTCATACGGCCCCGGAATCGGGTAGCCATAGCCGTCATCCGCCGCTGAACCGGAAACGGGCAGCAGAAGCAGGCAGGTCATGAGCAGCAGATTGAAGAGAAGCATGCGGATGTCTCCTTTGTGGAACTCGGCGCTTTTAGCCGGAAAAATACGTGTATCGCACGTGGACCGGGCAGTCTGGAACAGTAATGTTTACAACTACTGTGCCAAGGAAAATCCTTTGTTTTAAATGGTTAAGGTGCCGATTGCGCAAGGCAAGGCAGCCTGCCGGGTGGCGGGATAATGGGGAAACCGCCGTGTTCGGCCGTCGTATTTAACGAAGCCGTCAAATGCGGTGGCATTTGCCCTGCGTGTGAATGCGGGAGCCTCACTGTACATGCCGGGCCGCCGCTAAGAGTGACGGTCCGGATTATCACTGCGGGTAATGATGCCGCGTCATTACCGTGACCGGCTTCAGCCGTTTACCAACAGTTCTGTGCCCGCTGGTCCTTTCCGGCACTCTTGTTGCTTTATGCTTTGTGGTCTGATTCTATTCGGTCTATAAATGATCGGTTCGATCACTTCTGATTCAGGGGGATTCCTCTCAATATGTCATTGCAAAAAACTCACAAGCATTTCTCCATGATCCGGGAATTTCAGCTTGCCGACTGGTTCACGCTGGCAAACGCCGTCTGTGGTACCGGGGCTGTTTTTTCCATGCTGACGTACTTGCAGACCTCCGACGTCACCCATGTCTACTTTGCCTGCGGGATGGTTGTTGTAGCAGTGGTATTTGATGTCCTCGACGGACGAATTGCCCGCTGGCGCCGGAAGAATTCCCTGATGGGGCGTGAACTCGATTCCCTGGCCGATATCATCTCCTTCGGAGTTGCTCCGGCTGTGATCGGCTACGGTTGCGGCATGCAGGGCTTATACGACCGTATCGTCCTGACCTATTTTGTTGCATGCGGTGTATCCCGCCTGGCCCGTTTCAATGTGACCGCAGAATTGCTGAGCGGGGATGGGGATAAGGTGAAGTATTTCGAAGGAACTCCCATACCAACCTCGCTGCTGCTGGTTGTTGTGTTGTTCCTGGCTGCCTGGCAGGGTGCATTGCAGGAGTCGCTCTGGTTGGGCCAGGTCAGGTTCGCCGGCTTCACCCTCCATCCGCTGGTGATGATGTTCGCTGTGTCAGGCTCACTGATGATCAGCCGCATACGGTTTCCAAAACTTTGATCAATCCACCAGGAAAAAGGAGATTACGGATGAAAAAAAACGTCGTTAAATTATTAGTAACATTGATGGTGACCATCCTGATGGCCGGAGTATACGGCTGCAAGAAAAAAGAAGGCCCGCTGGAGCGAGCCGGTAAGGAACTGGATCGGGCCGCTGAAAAGACCGGAGAGAAGCTCGAAAAAGCCGGTGATAAAATCAAAGAATCGGTGAAATGATCTGAAAGGCCCGGATTCCGGGCCTGTTTGCCCTTCAAACTAACAACCTCATTCCGCCTGTTGCAGCAGCCCATATCCGAATGTTCTGTAACTTGTCAGTTTTTGCCTGGTTTTTTTGGAGGATTTAAGAGTCCCGGCGTCTATCCGCCCCAGGGCATTCTCCGTGATTGAAATGAATTCCCTGTAGTCATCCTGACTAAATGCTTTTTTAGCTGCGTTTACATATGCTCCGACGGTTTTGAAGTTGTAGTTTCTTTTAGGGATGGCTGGTTTGGGCGGTGTCTGTGGTTGCGGCCGTGGCTGCTCCTTGATCTGTTCGGCAGGCACGGCTTCGGTTATTACTTTGACAGCTTCCGGCTTCGGAACAGCCTGGGTCGGTGGCGATACCGGACTGGGATTGTCCATGTTGCTGGCCGGATTGTAAATATTTGACGCCGGGTTATCTATCTTGAAGTTTGCCGTCATTGCCGGGGTCTGCAGCCAGATCATCATCGCAACAACTCCGCTGGCCGTTATTATCGGTTTCATGATCTACTCCTTTTTCTGGCGGGCTACCTGTTCAGCGTGACGTTTCGATCTTGCGGTTGTCCTCGGGCGACACAGCCGGAGTCCCGCCAGGCTGCAGGGACTGCTCGGTCTGGAAAGGCAGGCGGCTCCCGTCGCTGAGCTTTGGCGCTTCCTCGATTACCTGCCAGTTCTTTCCGACCGGCATGGACAGCGGTTTGGGAACGTGCGCAGCCGGTTCCGGGTCAGGTTCCCTGGCGCCGAAAATTGCGCATGAGCTGAGCGGGAACAGGCTCAGGCATACGACGAACAGATAAACATATTTCATGACAGGACTCCTTTGGTGTTGTTGTCTCATCCCTCGGCCCGCGCCATATCCTGCACCACGTACCTGCCGCAGATAAAACAGAGCAGGCCGGCCAACGCCATCGCGCCGGGGGTTATCAGCAGGGCGCTGCGCAGGTCCCAGCGGTCGGACAACCACCCCAGGATCGATGGAGAGACCGCGTCGCCCAGGGCGTGGATAAAGAAGATATTGACCGCAAAAGCCATGGAACGCACCGCCGGGCCGGTTACGTTGATGATGACGGTGTTGAGCGGCCCGGTGTTGAGAAAGAGAAAGAACTCGGCGATAAAAATCGCGGTCATGCAACCGGTCAAGCCGGGGGCAAGGATGGCCCAGACGGCAAAGGGGGCGCCGATCAAAAAACCCCAGCCGGAGATCAGCAGATAGCCCTTGCCGCTTTTTTTCTGCCAGCGGTCGCCGAGCCAGCCGCCGGCCAGTGTCCCCAGAATCCCCGCCAGCACCGTGGTAGCGCCGAAAAGCGTATTTCCCCTGGCCACGTCAAGAGCATGGACACGGTTCAGGAAAGATGGAATCCACTGGGCCAGGCCGCCGATGGCGAAAGTCATTGCCGCCATGGCCAGGGTATTGAACACAAAGGAGCGGTTTCTGAACAAGGCTGCATATCCTGATGAAACCTCAACACTATTTTTAAGCGGAGCTACTGCGTCGCCGCCACGGGGAGGGGTGCGCAACAGAGCAATCGGAATGGCCAACAGCAAACCCGGAACACCGACCATCAGAAATGCTGCATGCCAGCCGTACAGTTGCCCCAGCCACCCTCCCAGCAGATACCCCAGCGCACTGCCGACCGGAATGGCGACATAGAACCAGGCCAGAATCCGGCCACGGCGCTCCCTGGGAAAAAAGTCGGAGACCAGCCCGGGCGACACCGTGCCGAAGCTGGCCTCGCCAACCCCGACAGTGGCGCGGGCGGCCAGCAGGGTCCTGTAGCCGGGGGCAAAACCTGCCAGGGCCGTGGCCAGGCTCCAGACGACCAGGCCGCCGGAAGCAAGCCTGGTGCGGCTCCAGCGATCGCCCATCCACCCGAAGAGCGGGGCGAACAGCAGATAGCTGAGCATGAAGGCGCTCCCCAGAAACCCCAAGGCCGTATCGGTGAGACGCAGATCGCTCTTGATCAACGGAAACACCGCGAACAGCACCTGCCTGTCGATATAGTTGAGCAGGTTTACCGCCAGAAGCAGCCCCAGGGCGTAACGGCGGTAGTTGATGGAAATAGGAGGTGAATTGTTCATAGCTTTTCCACCGCCTGGCGCGTCAACTCAACGATCTCGGCCGGTTCTTCGAAGCGAAACCGCAATGGCTCACCGAAGGTTACCGTTACCTTGCCGCGTTTTGGGAAACTTGCTTCGTGGGGAAGAACCTGATCGGTTCCGCTGATCCTGATCGGCACCACCGGAATCCCCAGCTCTTTGACCATGATGCCCAGTCCCATCTGGAAGGGCTGCATTTTGCCGTCCCGTGCATGTCCCCCTTCCGGGAAGATCAGGATGTTGACGCCGGCATCGCACAGCCTGCCCATGAATTTGAGCGAGCCGCCGAATCCCTGCGACTGGGGCAGGGGGAAAAGGTTGAACAGCACGCTGGCGTACTCATAGCTCATGCGTCTCAAGATCCGGTTCAGGCCATGGTAGTCACCGAAAAAGAACTCTTCCCAGGCCGCGGTGGCGGTTCTGTAGCGGATCTTCGGAGGGAGCGCAAACATGACGGCGGGCTGGTCCAGGTAACTCAGATGGTTGGCCACGAAAATAACCGGACCGCCCAGTTTTTCCAGATTGCCGGTCCCATGCGAATCGAGTGTGACGAAACTGCGTAACAGCGGGGCGTGAAATACGGAGTCCCAGAACCTGCGCACCCCGCTGAAGAAGTTGTTATTGGTCCAGAAGCGGAAATGGTCGTGTTGGGTCAGCTTTTCCCGTTTCGTGATGATCCGGCGCAGGTCCGAGACTTTCGTCTGTGGCCCGATCTGCGAGTCATCGATATCCAGGCGGTATTCCTGTTCCAGAAAGCTCACCAGTTCCAGACGGTCGATGGAGGTAAGGCCCAGATCAGTCACCAGCAGGGATTCCTCGCGAATCCCGGCGGCGCTGACGCCGGTCACCTTGGCGATCAGGTTGAGCAGGCTGTCCCGGCTGACGGTGCTGTCGCCTCCGGTCAGCCCCTTTTTCAACTCCTCCCTGACCGTGAACTTCTTGATCTTGAGCGTCGTGGTCTTGGGAAATTCCGGCTCGTTCCAGAGTGTGAAGCCGGTAATCCGGTGCAGCGTATCCAGGCTGCTGTTTGCCTGGCTGATGATCTCTTCGGGAGTTTTGCCGCTTCCGTCCAGGATCAGCACGGCATGCGCCTCTTCCCCCCCGCCTTTGTCGAGGCCGATCACGCACGATTCCTTTACCCCGGCGATCCGGTTCAGCACCGCTTCCAGCTCGTCCGGATAGACGTTGATCCCTGAACCGGTCACGATCAGCTCTTTCTCGCGCCCCTTGATGGTCAGCCAGCCGTCGCTGTCCAGTTCTCCCAGGTCGCCGGTGCGGAACCAGCCGTCATTGGTGAAGGCATCGCGACTGGCCTGTTCATTCTCATAGTAGCCGGGAAATACGTTGTCACCGCGTACCAGTACCTGTTTGTCCTCGATCTTCAGCTCGACCCCCGGCATGGGCGGACCGACCGAGCCAGCCACCTGCCGATCGATAGTGTTGACGCAGAGAACCGGAGAAGTCTCGGTCAGTCCATACCCCTCCAGGACCGTGAATCCCATGCTGCTCCAGAAGTTGAAAACCTCCTGATCCAGCGGGGCGCCGCCTGAAACGAAGGCGGTGAAATCGGGACCGAACTTTTTACGTACCGGTAAAAACAGCTTTTGCCGTGCCTCATTCGGGATACTGGCCGTCAACTGCGTCATCCAGCGGAACAGGCCGGAGAGGTGTTTTTCCTCAAGTTCCCGCTCGATGGTGGTTTTGAGCAGCTGCATCAGGCGCGGAACGGACATGATGATGTAGATGTCCTCCTGGCCCAGCGCCTCCATGATCGCGGATGGCTTCAGTGTTCGCGGATACACGATGGCCGCGCCACGGTAGAGCGGGGTGAAAAAACCGCCCATCTGTTCGAACATGTGGGACAGGGGCAGCAGCGAGAGGAAATTGAACCCGGAAGTGATGATTGGCACAGCCCGGTTGATCTGGGTCATGTTGGCGATCAGGTTCCGGTGGGTCAGGATGACCCCTTTGGGATTTCCGGTGGTGCCGGAGGTATAGATCAGCTGTGCCGTATCCTCCGGCGTTGCCGGGGCAGGTCCGCTTATCGGCTGAACGTCTTCCAGAAGGTACTGAAGATCTTCCAGCAGTATCGAATCGGCTACGGTCATCCGTTCCGGTTTGAAACGGCTCTGCAGAACTGTTTTAGCCCTGGTCAGGTTGCGGATCGAATCGGCGCGCGCCGGATCGGACATGAAGTCCACCGGCACGGCGATTGCGCCGCGGATGATGATGCCCCAATAGGCTATCGCCCACCAGGAAGAGTTGGGTCCCCAGATCAGCACCCGGTCCCCGGCCTCTATACCCCTTTGGGCCAGAAGGTTGGCCATTTTCAGGGCAAGACCGTGAAATTCCCTGTAGGAAACAACCAGGCGGCGTACGCCGGTGCGGTTCACAAAGGCGGGCTTCTCACCGAGCGCTTCAAAGGTGTTGAAGAGGTCGATCAACGTGTTCATGTCTTACCGTCCCCGGCCTCGATCATCGTCTTTATCCTGTCCCTGCCCGTGACCGCGCCCAGAATCCTGACCGGAACCTCTCTCCTGCTGTCGTTGTTCCTGTTGTCGTTGTTCCTGCCGTTGTTGTTCGTGTCGTTGTTCCTGGCCCTGCTGACGCGGTGCCTGCTGTTCGCGCTGCTGCTGTGCTGCCGGCTGCTGGCGTGGTGCCTGTTGTTCGCGCTGGTGTGGCTGCTGGGCTGCCGGCTGCTGTCTCTGCTCGTGCTGCGGCGGCTGCGTATGCTGATTTCCCGGGGCTCCCTGCTGACGCTGATCCGGGCGTTTCTGCTCAATCTGCCGCGGATTTCTCCCCTGTGATTCCTGTTCTCTTCC
Organism: Geobacteraceae bacterium; assembly: GCA_032469775.1. GTDB lineage: Bacteria > Desulfobacterota > Desulfuromonadia > Geobacterales > Pseudopelobacteraceae > JACRCG01. Next base: position 88,850 of record JAWDJY010000005.1, read on the forward strand.
CCGTTGATCAGGCCGATACGTTTTCTGTTGCTCTATATGCTGCCGGACAGCCTTATCACGCGGCTGGTAGCGATAACTCTGATTGCGTAACTCACGCTGCTGCTCAACATGCGGATAGCGGTCACCGCTGTACTGTCGCTGATATACCGGCTGAGGTGCACGCGCCGGCATCCTTTTGCGATCCCATCTGTCCCACCCGCTGCGCCGGTGTTCCCAGTCATTGCCCCAGTGCTGTCCCCAGCGGGGTGGAGCATTCGGCTGCCAGCCGCGAAAATAGACAGGTGGCTGGCGATAGTAACGGACCGGAATCCGCAGAACATACACCGGTACCGACATCGGCTCCACATACCCCCACGGTCCGTTATACCAGGAGCTGGCGTACCAGTTATCATCCTGATAGACCCAGTACATGCTGTCATAAAAGAAATAATTGCCGCTCACTTCCGGAGCGTAGTAGACCGGATAGCCCGGCACCGGCGCAAGGGTCGGGTACATCGGCAGGTTGATGCCGATGCTCAGATTGGGCAGCCCGATACCGATAGAGACGTTAACCTGGGCGTTGGAATTCATCGCCGGGCTTAAGAACAGCACCATCACAATCAATCCGAATAGTTTTATTTTCATTGGTATGCTCCCTGTTACAAAGGTGTAATTCTAATGATCATGTTTGTCACGCTTGCCGTGCCCATTCCCATGCCCACGCCCACGATCCTCGTGATGCTTGTCATATTTATAGTGTTTGCCCGGTTTTCTCCTCTCCATGTAGACCCGGCGATCTCTTTGAACGTAGTACGGACGACCGCTGTTCTCGTAGACATACACGCTGGGCGGTGCCGGCTGGAAATCATTGAGGCTGAAACTCAGGTTGGGTGTGCCTACCTGCACGGAAACTGCAGCCGTGGCATCATTTCCGCCAAAGGTTGAAATAACCGCCGAAAGAACCAGAATTGAAAGTAACGATTTCGTCTTCATAACATCTCCTTGTTGTCAGTGTAGTTACATTTGCTTCCGCCGTAAAGGCCTGATGCGTACCTGATAGTAATACAACTAGCATGCCAAGGGGGAGAGAGCCGGAACAAAAATACAACATCTTGATTTGTAATGCGAAATGTGATCCGGACGCTATGAGTCGGGTAAAACCGACAGGAGGAGGAGCCGTTATATGTGACACAGCCGTTAAATGTGACGGGTTATCGGGAGAGGCGATTGCTGCAGTACGCAGCTCTCAGGTACGATAGCATGAAAGAGCGATGGTCACCCTGAAAAGGGCGACCATCGCTGCTGCTTGGTGCTGATGATAGTGAGAATGCTTCGCTATTACGGCTTGGTCACCGTTGTGCCATTAAGATTAACCGCCGTTTGTGCCAGCAGTCTGCCGTCGATTTTCGCTTTGCTGCCCAGCGTGATTGCAGTTTTACCCAGAACAGTACCCTTGAACTCCGTGTCCGCGCCGATGTTTACTGCTCCGGCAACCTGCCAGAATACGTTTTTGGCAAGAGCACCACCGGTGAGGATGACTTTCTTGGCTGCGGCCATGTCGAGAGTTCCGGCAATCTGGAAAATCCAGACATCATTCGAGCTTCCGCTGAGTGTGAGGTCTGTCGGTATCGTAACTGCGCTTGTCCATGTGTAGGTACCGGGAGCAAATGTTTTACCACTGACGGTTCCTGCTCCGACATTCAGGAAGGGGCCTACTCCTGCAGGACGTCCGGCGGCATCTGTGTACGCTGAACCCATGTCAACTGATGTGGTGGTCATATTAACCGGGGTCGGTGCTGCATAATCGAATGCATAGATGTTTCCGGTTACCTGAGCTGAAGTGGAAAATGCTCCGGCTGCCGGCAGATTCAGAGCAAATCCGGTAATGGCGGAAGAGGTGACACCAGGTCCGGTGCCGATATTTCCTGTAATCACTGAGGGATTCGGGTTAGTGACCACCCCTGTGTCTGCAAAAATCGCATAATTCGCGGTTGTTTTGAGCAGGACTTCTGACGGCCCGGTGTTCGGTCCTGCCACTGGTATGTAATTTCCTCAGTCACTGCCTCCGCATCCTGTCAGTGCGACGGCCATTGATAGTGCCGCCAGAAACAGCCCTGTAAACCAAATCTTCTTTTCATGTACACGTTCCATTTTGTAATCTCCTCATTGTTTGTAGTTACAGACTTTACGATCTGCACAGCATGACTGCTACAACTATCACGCCAAGTAATGACGAAATATTCAGACAGGATAACACACTGATTTGGTTAACAATATCTGCCGCATTTACAGTGATGACGGAAAATCCGCCACATATACCCGCAACATTTCACATGACTGTTGTATATGACGGCATATTAATACAGTTTATAAAAAAAGCCCGCTGCCAATTGGTGGCAGCGGGCTTCCCGGTAAACATACCGGCCGTATCGTGCGGTGTACTATTCCACGATTACTTCAAAAAGAGCCCGTTGATTGGCCTTTGCCGCTTCAGAGTAGAGATCTTTCGGGGCGGCTTCATACGCAGCCGGGTTTTTCTCTCCATAGCCGACAGTAGTAAGTCTCGACTTCACAATGACGCCTTCACTGACGAGATAATCCTGGACCGATTTCGCCCGTCGTTCGCTCAAACCCTTATTGTACTCATCAGTACCGGCGGCAGAGGTATATCCTGCAACACGGATCGTCGCTTTCGGATTCTCTTTCAGGATCAGGATATTTCTTTTCAGTATAGCTTTAGCTGCAGGTGTCAGAGTCGACTTGTCAAATTCGAAATGAATGTCTTCAAACGCGAGCACAACTACCGCCGGTTGAACGGCAGCGACCCTCACCCGTTCCTCCACCTTTGGATCCGAGGCAAGAATGACAACCTGCTTTGCAACCGGTGGGCAGCCATTCGAGTCAACGGCAACTCCGGCAGGAGTTCCGGGACACTTGTCAAGATAATCGGCAACTCCGTCTTTGTCTGTATCGGGAGGGCAGCCGCTGGAGTCTACAGTAACGCCTGCAGGAGTTCCGGGGCACCTGTCAAGATAATCGGCAACGCCGTCATTGTCTGAATCGAGCGGGCAGCCGTTAGAGTCAACAGCGGTGCCGGCCGGGGTGTCAGGGCATCTGTCGAGAGAATCGGTCACGCCGTCCCGGTCACTGTCGAGTGGTGCAGCCGCAACAGGCGCCGCTTTTGATTTGCCGCCAAAGGCGAAGACGACTCCGGCAGTAACTTCTACATTATGGATCTTCTCATCGTATATCAGATTGTCGCGGACGTCGGCTCTGAGTGCGATGTTGTCAGCCAGCCAGTATTTCGCCCCGACCCCGTAGTTGATGACGGACATGTTCTTGTTGTTGATTTTCGGATCGTAATGAGCAGCGCCGTACCCAACCGCAACAAACGGGTTGAACCTGCTCTCCGGCATGAAGTGATAGAGGAGATCGAGGTGATACGTGGTGATCCTCACGGTATCAATGGGGGTGGTGAACATCCCCTCCTTGCGATATGTCTCTGATTTGTCATCAACATTGGTTTTGTTGAACTCTCCGACGGCTTCGACACCAAACGTGTTGGTAAAGTTATAGCCGAGCCGGCCGCCATACACCACGCTGTTTTCGAGATTCTGCCTGTTTTCGAAGAAGTTGTAGCCCGCAAACGGGTTAACTTCGACACTTCCTGCCTTTATCTCGGCGCGAGCGGTCAGGGGGAGAAGAAAGAGGGAAACCAGCATCACCGGTGCAATTCTTTTCATAATGGGAACTATCGAAATTTTCTTTTTCACATGAACCTCCAGTTATTGTTCGAATATTTTGTTTACTTCGCATACGTGTTACGGAACAAGCTGGTTGGTATCCAGGTTGATTGCGGCGTCCAGCGTCAACGCTCTGCCGTGGAGAACTGCGTCCGTATTCATCGTGATTGTACTCTGGGCAAGTATCGTCCCGTAGAATATCGAGCCGGTTCCAAGGGTCGCTGAGCTGCCGACCTGCCAGTAGATATTCTCCG
>JAWDJY010000006.1:0-84418 GCA_032469775.1 Geobacteraceae bacterium
GCCATGCTTGTCGCCGCCGGGACCAAAGTTCGGGGTAAGCTGGGTAGCGGCCACGATGTGCGGAGCATGGTCAGGAACCGGGATTATAGAGGATGGCGAAAGGGTACGATCCGTAATACCGTCACCGTTATCGTCCAGTGAGAGCAACAGATTTCCCGATCCTGGTACAATTGCCAGGTTGCCGGTGGCTCCAGAAGAGAGGTTGATCCCCGCGAAGACGTATTGGTTCAGGACTCCCGCAGCATCCGGCAAAACCAAACCCATGTCAAACGTTCCAGCGCCTTCGGCGGCCAGTTCCAGTGTATAGGAAGGGGAGTCAAGTCGAGTGGCCAGGATCAGGTTCGTACGGCTGCCCAGCTCCTCGTTGACTACAATATTGTCGGCATATGGAATGCCACGGTTGTTTTCGTTTGCGGTCAGCGCGCCGCTGCGATTCCCGCCGGCATCGGTCAGACGAATACGAAGTGGGGCGTTGCCGCTGATAACCGACAGGTGACCGGGGCGATATGAAACCTTGTCGGCCAGGGCAGCCTGGAAAGCAATGGCGCCGCTGGCATCGATGCCGGTTTTGAAAATGCCTCCCAGGGCGCGGCTAAATTCCAGCCCCATGGTCGAGGAACGGCGCAGGCTATCGAAGCCTTTGTTGTAGACATCGGAACCGAAGAAATCAAAGCCCAGGTCAATGGCCGCCTTCATCTGGTCATCGCCGATCAGTATCCGCAGACCGGCCTCGGACAGATCATAGGCCCTTGAGGTAACCGTTTGCTTTGAAATCGGCAGCACCGTGGCCGGCAAGGCTCCGGTCGGAGCGGTGGCCACACTCCAGGCCTGCCCCAGCAGCCCCACTGCGGACGTAACCAGATCCGACGGCAAGTTGCCGGTATAGGGCAGGATCAGGCTGTCGGGAGACAGCGGAATATTGTTTTCCCCTACTCCGGCACGCAGAATGAATCGCCCACGTACTTCTGCAGACTCAAAGGCGGTGGCCGTCACCTTGCCGGTACGCTGCGACTTGAGCCTGAATTTGACCGTTGCGGCCGAGCCGGGCAGGATCGTATCGATGGATCTGGTGTTGGATTCACCGCTGACAAAGACCGCGCCGGACAGGGCTCTGGGATCAAGTCCCACAGTGACCATGTTGGCCATGGTCTTGCCGGTGTTGCTCACGGTGATGAACAGGTCGTATTCTTCTCCCGACCTGACCGTCGCCGGATGACCGAGAGTTACAGCAAAGTCGGGGTTGCGAACCAGCACCGCGCCGGTGGCCTTGCCTTTCAGTGTTACCGGCCCGACCGGCAGGCCATCCAAAATGGCGGTTATGTCAAAATCAACCTTGTGCGTCCCTTCCTTCAACCCCTCGATTGTAAAATCGGCCTGCCCGGATTCACCCGCTTGCATGGCGCCAATATCATCAACTGTTCCGGCTTTGCCGTCAGGCCCCGCATTAGCCACTGGCATGCTGCGAGGAAAGTATCCGTTTTGCCCCCTGGCCATGCGCAAGGGATCATCCCCCGGAACCGCATCGCTACCGGGGGTCAAGTCTTCTCCTGACGGAAAACTGATTGTGGCGGTCACATCGCGGATGGAAAGTCCGGATTGCAACGGCGCTCCGTTTGTTACCAACGCCAGTGCGCTGAAATACTGATGAAGAAAACCGATATTTCCAGGTATAACCACCACGCCCGGGATGGGGGGCAGTTCACCCTTGCCGATCTTTTCCCCTTCCTTTACCTCCATCATGAATGGCTGCACTTCCAGGTTTTGCGGGATTGCCGTCTGCGGCACATCAGGTGGTATGATTACTGTACTTGGCTGGGGAAGTGATATGTTTGAAGGTCCTTCAATTGTGGGGGTGACCTGCACAACCTGACTGGCGGGGATGATAACCGGCAGGGTCAGGGGCACCTGACCACTGCTGGTGGCAATGCCGGCAGTGAACTCATAGGCGGTAAAATTGGAGCTGTCAAAGGTAACCCCGCGCTCCTCCAATTCCTGCACTGTCAGCTGTCGGGTGGTAACGCTGGTTATCAGAGGGTCGGGAATGGATTCAATGGCAACGACCTGGGGCACTGCACCGAAAAGTGTATTTCCGTTTCCATCCACAAGCCGGATGTTGGCCAGGGTGTAACGCCCCGTCACGGCCAGCGTCGGCAGATCGAAGGCAACACCCGGTTTCGTCACCAGCGGCATCGGTGTCTGGAAGGCCGGGCCGGACAGTTCTGCCCGCACCGTATACTCTTTAGGAAGTTGAGCCACCAAATCTGACAGATTGAAGCCGGCCGCCTCGAAGGAAGCATTTACCTTGCTGGCAATCCCCTTGGGCACGGCCTGATATTCAGGTGCAGCCTTTAACCCGACTCCGACGATATTGAAGTCGAAACTGGTCAGTACCGTTTGAGGCGTATCGCTATCCGCGAAACAAAAAGTGGTTGTTGTCAAAAAACATACTGCCGCGATCAGCGCCCGAAGAATTGATTTCATGGATATCCCTGCCTGGAGGTAATAAATGGTTCAATAGAAACCCAGGCAAGTCCAGCGGGATATTTGCCATTGAGTGCCGGCTATACCCACCCGGGACAGCCGGGGATTGACTGCCCCATAAAGCACGGATAGTGCCAAGCCAACATTTTAATGATCACCTCCTCCTTGTAAACAAATTATCACGACATAACAGCATGTTGCAGAAAAGACACCTCATACCGGATGCGCTTTTTCACACCAAGGGCACGTTTCACAAGGTTGTAAAGATTCTTTTCACACCCGGTCAAATTGGTACTCAAATATCTGATTTAAGGACATTTTTTAAAATGTGTAAAAAAACCTTCAGTTGGCAAGATTCTTTACACTTTCTAGAACGACATGGATTTGCCGGTCCAGGAGGGGCAACAAAATGTTAACTTCACAACAGTTATCCCCAAATTAACCTTTTCGATTGTGCACTAAACTGTAAACCGAATTTTAAAATACATGGTAAACATAGTTGACACGGCAAGGGGGGCGTAGTAGTTAAGCTATCAATATAGCAGCAAGTTGTTGATTTGCTTGGTCGGCCCAAAATGTGGAAATACCCCTCATAAGCCGAAAGCCATAGGTTCAAATCCTATCCCCGCAACCAAACAAATTCAGGGACCTGCATAAGCTGCAGGTCCCTTTTTTGTTGTCACTGTATACTTGATCGTACCATAAGGGCCTGGACACAACTCGCCACAGACAACCGGGTAATCATGAAAAAAAGAATCGTAATAGTTGGAATGGGATTTGGTGGAATCCGTGCCGCGCGTGCTCTGGCAGGCAAAGGGCATGATGTGATCCTGGTGGACCGGAACAACTATCACCTGTTTCAGCCGCTGCTCTATCAGGTTGCGACCGCCGGCCTGGAACAGGAATCGATCGCCCATTCGGTACGCGCCATGGCCCGCAGCTGGGCCGACACGCAATTTCAGCTGACGGAGGTGACCGGCGTCGATTTTTCCGCTCGAAAGCTACATACCGACACCGGGAACATAACATATGACTATCTTGTCATCGGCGCCGGCAGCGTCACGAATTTTTTCGGCCTCGAATCGGTTGAGCGCCACTCCTTTGACCTGAAGGAACTGGCGGATGCCGAGACATTGCGCAACCATATTCTCACCGCCTTCGAGCGGGCAGTCCTGGAACCCGATCCCGCCCGCAAAAGGGCATTGATGTCTTTCGTCATCGTCGGTGGCGGGCCGACAGGGGTTGAGTTCGCAGGGGCTCTGATCGAGCTGGTCCATTTTGTTCTGGCCAAGGACTACCCCGAATTGAGCACTCACACGGCAAGGGTCATCCTGGTAGAAGCCACTGACAAGCTTCTGGCAGCCATGCCGGCAAAACAACAAACGTACACACTGAACAAACTACGCAGCATGTCCGTTGAAGTGCTCCTGAATGCACGCGTTGTTGACGCCGGCCCTGAAAGGGTCCTGTTGCATGACGGAGCCATTATTCCGGCACACACCCTCTTCTGGTCTGCAGGTGTAAAAGCTGCGCCGATTGCCGCCGCTCTTGACACTCCGCACACTTCAGGCGGCCGGATTCCGGTTGAACCGGATCTGACCCTGGCCGGACATCCGGAGGTATTCGTCATCGGTGACATGGCATACCTGGAGCAGGACGGATCTCCGCTCCCCATGACGGCGCCGGTAGCCATGCAGATGGGCATCTATGCCGGGAAAGCAATCCTGTCAAAGACTGGCGGCACTCCCCTGCCACCATTCCGATATCATGACAAGGGAAGCATGGCCACCATCGGACGGAACGCGGCAGTGGCCAGCGCTTTCGGAATGAATTTCCGGGGATACCCCGCCTGGATGGTCTGGCTGCTCCTGCATCTGTTCTATTTGATCGGCTTTCGCAATCGCATCGTAGTCATGCTTAACTGGATTTGGTACTACTGGTTTCATGAACGTCAGGTCCGGCTCATAACGAGACGGGAGTCCACGAAAAAAACCTGACTAGCCCCGCATAGCGGACACAGGTTACTGTAAAAAAGATAATCGGAAGACTGCGGATTATAACTTTCTTCAGCCCCCGCTTGTTGGGGGGCTGCTTACCTTTAATCAACACCCGTTATCGCATTCCCATCATACCACCCGGCCGCCAGGTACCACCGTTATTGACCCAGAACGAAGAGTGACCGGTATAGTTCCTGAACATCGATGAATAGTTACCAAAGACAGTTCCGCTTGCCGTATTTTGCAACAAGGTGGTCATCTGATTACAAAAAGTGTTCATGGCCGGACTGGTGATGGGGAGACCACTGGTGGCATTCTGGACAATCTGCGGCATATAGAGGTTCATCTGCCCCATCATAGCCTGATATCGACCAGGATCGACTCCGGTGCCGGAGATAACCTGCGGAGCCTGCTGCGCCATCAGCTCCGCCATCTGCGTCGCGACCTGGTACATTGACCGGTAACTTGCGGCGTTAGGACCGCTTTGGGCTCCGGAGACATAGTTACCGAGCATGTCGACGCCAACGGGCAGATTAAGCTGATTTCGCAGTTGGGCCATTGCATCAGCCATGGTCATGCCGGGATTCCCGGCCAATTTCTGTTGGATAAGGGTTGACATCGGACTGATAAAGGCTGTGTTCGTGGCTGGTGTGCACAAAACATAACTGTTGGCAATCGAAGACGCTGGACGGTCCTCGTCTACAGTCTGACCAGCGATAGCACGCACAACAACTGGATACTTCCCGACAAGTCCGGGAGCTACACCAAGCTTGTAAGCACCCCCCTGAACGGTGACAGTTTTCGGCTCACCGGCATCCCACTGATAATTGCCGTTCACATCCATGAATACTTCTGCGCCACGCAAGTAACCATCGGCAACAACACCACTGACGGTACTCGTTCCGGTGGCCATACCACCACCGCTTCCGCAACCGGCTACTACCAATGCTGAAATGATCCCCAAAACTGCCAACGCCTGCTTTTTCATGCTGATGCCTCCTGTCTTTGAAATATTGCCATTTCTGTGTTCTGACTGCGTTTTCAATCCCATTCACCAAACATCCCTACCGCGGAGTAACCGCTGCAGTTCACATGAATTAAGGCCCAACCATCGGGCCGCCTCCCGTGTTCATCACTCCCATCATACTCAAATAGGCGCTTGACATATTCCAGTAGGGCTGTCCCACAGGCGTCACAGGAATGCCGGACATCATGGTTGTCATTGTGTTACTGAAATTTGACATGCCGGATTGCGGATATTGGCACCATCCCGGCGACATATTGTTAAACATCAATCCCATCATGCCTCTGTAGCGATTGACGTCAACCGTTATGCCCTGGCCATTCGTGCCGAGCACAAGCCCCATCTGGTCACCCATAAGTGCCGCCATATTCTGTGCAGCAGCGTGAAGAGCCGTGTTGTTGGCAAGAAGATAATCACCCGTCAGGTCAGTAACCGCCGACAACCCCAATCTGCTACTCAAAGCGAGCGAGGCATGTTGCAGTGAAGTATATTCACCCGTTTCCATCAACTCACGAACCATTGCCGACAGGGGGCTGATGAAGTTGTTTCCCGTGCCAGTGACGTTTTCCTTCGGCATACTGAGTACGTAGCTATTGGCAACTGCCTGGTTTGTATCCCTGTCGATAGTGACGCCTTTAATTGCCATGGCAACGAGCGGATACCTGCCCAGGTCAGTAGTGACGACATCCAGCGTATATGCGCCATTAACGTCTGTCGCGGAGAACGGCTCACCAGCATCCAACTGATAATTGCCATTCCTGTCCAGGAACACCGGGGCATTAACAAGATAACCATCGGCCACACTACCGCTGATTACCAACGCTACACTGCCCGTACCACCCGTTCCGACCCCGGCGGTGGTAGAACCTCCTGAACCGCAGCCTGTAATGAAAGCGACACCGGCAAGACTTGTGGTAATTAATTTTATCAACTTGCAGTATTTCATCTGGGTTTCCCCTTTGAGGCCGTCTTGCGAAAACGGCGGTTAGCCTGACCATTCCGTGCCGGCTTAGAATCGGTTGTGGTATCGGCGAAGCTGTAAAGTCCAATACGAACACGCCGGTCCTGTGGGCGACCAGCAATTTTATCATCCTCGATAAGCTTAGTGATGGCAGGCACCATGTCTTCACGAAGAGCATTCCAGTGAGCCGCGATAACCGGTCGTAGTATATCAAGTGACTCTACTGACAATTCATCCGCAAATACCGCCTGTTCAAGGTGACTGTTGCCATTGTTTAAAACGTTAGAGACTGCGGCACCGAGGTGATCTCCGACGTTGTCGCCCAGGAAATCGAGCATTTGCCGGGAATCACTTCTGGGAACAAAATCAATACTGGTGGGGGAGACGAGGTCGAGGTTTTCATCGAAGCTGACAAGGTCCAAACGGATCAACTCGTCAAGCAGGCTGCGGGGATGGATGTCACGGGTAATTGACTGTGCAAGAGCTTCAAAACTCGGCGCCGGCCCAAGACGATTCAGCGCGCCGAGCACGCCTTCCTGATTGCGGTAAGCGTGGTCCGTTGTCCAACGCGCCAGAACTTCGGATGCAAGCGGTTGTTTTGCCACTCGATCTGGTGCTTCCAGCTTGGTTAAGCGCGTGACCTCACGACGGTTAATACCAGTGGCGGTGCTGATGCGGCTCACCTTGCCATGCTCTGGTGCGCCCGGCTGCAATGCGTCCGCCTCCTGCACAAAAGCCCGCTTCAGAATTTCTTCGACAGTCGCAAACGTAATACCTTTAGCAAGACACAGACGGGCCAACGGCACCATGACACGCTTCAACGCATGAAATAAAGCGGAGTCTTCACTAATGACGCCAGAGGCGACTTCATCTGATTCTGTAGTTATGCAATCCGACATGATTGACAGCCTTGTAACGTGCAATTTAATTAAATGTGAATTTTGCACATTTTACAGAAGCAGTCAATCAATTATTTTGCATCACCCAGACACCTAATTTATGAGACGTTGCAGAGTTTTTTCAGGGGGCTTGGATTTATGTTCCGCAGTGACCTCTGCCTCGTCAATCAGATTGAAAAAGCAGACAGCGCATTCGGGGATTTATATCCTCGATGGTAGAGCAACTATTCAGCCGTAAGCCACGACAATATGTGCCCCCCCTGTCCAACCAGTCTGTTACCCGTCACGGTTCAATTGCCGTATCAATTATGCAGCAGTTTCTCAATGCCCTGCCACTCATAACGAAAACAATTGAATGTTAACTTTAAGCTTGGGACACAACGATGAACCTAAATCCAAAGTGTATGAAACGCCTTAACTTGCTGAAGTGATCAGAGAACCGGCCCATTGTGCAGAGATTCATCACCGGGAACTGTTCAGGTGACACGCTACCTAACCGGACAAACAGACAGGGCCTGCATTTCTGCAGGCCCTGTCTGTTTTCACCACAACTCGACGCAGACTCCGGCAAATGTCACTCCTCTCTGCAGACCTGCACTCCGATCAGCAACCGTTCGTCGCCAGCGGACATGGCAAAAGCCACAGTATCCGGCTCCTGCAGGAACTCGCCCTGGAACTGGCCATCGCCGGTAAACACCGATGGAGTGGACAGCTGCACCCGCCTGCCGCCGCTGTCCAGATAGAGTTTCATGTCGCCGCCGAGGATGTTGACCACCTCACCCATGGCATCGTGCACATCCTGCACAGCCACCTTGCCGGAAGTTCCCAGCAGGCCGGCCGCTGTGCGCTGGGCAAGCTGTTCAGGACAGTGCAGCACCACCAGTCCGCTGTAGACCCCCTCGAAACCGACCAGCGCGGTAATCCAGTTCTGCAGTTGAGCATTTGTTCCATCGTGGCACTCCACCAAGGCAATATCCGCCATCACACTGAAGATATTTATCGCACTGTCCTGTATCCGCTGCTGAAGCTCTTCACGTGTAATCATATGGTAACCTGATCTACGCAACATTTGTCTCCTCGCACATCCAGGAAATTTTTCGATCAAACGACCCGCCGGCGGATCTCGTCCTTACGATTCGGTTTCCAACTCCCACAACAACCTCAGCGAATCATTTACGGCAAAATCGGACGGAGCGACAAACCAGCTGTCATCATAGCAGACATCTATGCCCAGCATCCTATAACACTCGTGAACATATTCCGAGCAGCTGTACTCATGTTTCCGCTCGATCTCATTCTTTTTGAAACCAAGAAACCTGCCTGCAGTCCGGGCCGTGATCCGGGCCACCTCCTGCTCGTCATAGGGAGCAAAGAAACGATCAAAAGCAAATTTGAATACCCGCTTCAATGCATCCGTCGTTACCTTTTGCGAGAATTCCGCATGACGGCCCAGCACCAGCTTGCCACGGTAACCTTTCCCGGTTCCTTCATAGTTTTTCACATACTCGCTCAAGGGTATGACCCGAATGCCCTTGTCAACGATACTCTCAAGCACCACGATCCAGTCGATGCTGTCCAGACGCAGCACAAAGGCGACATGATTCCAGCATGACCCGTTTGCCTGCCGGGTTAGCCGGGAAGAGACGTAATCACCACTGCATAGCAGTATGTCGCCGCTTTGTATCTGATCGCGAATCTCGTTATACCGTTTGAAGGGCAGACCTGAAAAATCACTCATACTGTCCTCGTTTGCTTCAATGGTTCAAACCCCATGATTAGAATCCGAAAAACCGGGCTTATCCTTTCCCGAGCTCCATTACCTGACCACAGCCGCTAAAAGCTGAACAACTCCAGAAAGACGTGCCCTCTGTCTGCCCTTTCAGGGAGGTCAGCTGCACCATTACCGCCGAACAATTAGGACAGAGCGGCAGAGCGGAACCCGAAATCACGCCCCTGCCATCCGCCAACAGATCCGGAGCGGCGCTGAGCGGTACTGCAGTGGATACAGCACTGGATTTCGCATCGGTGTGCATCATCTCCGCCAGTCTTGTTCGCACATACTGCACTGCGTACCCTTTCCTGGCCGGAAAATTAAGCACCGGAATCCCGGCAGACGCCAGAACCTGATCGACAAACTTGTCTCTTGCAATCCGGTCGCCACGTTCGTGAGAGTGGTCATCCAACTCCAGCACGCCGACCGGGGAGAGCTCGCTGGCGGTACAGATCACAAAATCCACATGCTTTTGATTGATTCTGTTCATTGCGGCAGATCGCTTGCCTGCATCCAGACCTTTGACCGGCTTGACCAGATCCCCCAGACGAACCTTGGCGAATACCCGATAACGGCTATCCAGCGCCTGTTCCAGTACCCCGAGAAAGGATCGTTCGGCCGGAGTGAACAGTATGCTCCGGCTTTCATAGCCGGCTGCTCTGTCTTGTCGCGACTGTATCAGCTTAAGCGAGAGCAGAATTGAGGCAACGATTATTACAGCCAGACACAGCAGCAGGACATTCATGCCTTCTCCCTTGCGCCTCATATTTAATGATGCTTGGAACAACCGCTCCAAGGTGAAAATCGCAGTCTCATCCGCTGTGTAATTACACGGATAGTGCCAAGTACGGATCAACCGTTATTCAAAACCAAATCCATCGTGATTCAAGCCGGTTGCGACCGTTCTGAACACTGGGAGGACATTGACCTGGCCACAGGTATTGGGCATCCCGGATGCAAGTTTTTTTACACATACCGAAGAAATCCTCGTAAAGGCCGGTAAAGTGAGGGTTTACAGAAGTTGTAAAGAATCTTTCCACTATGAAGGATTTTTGCCACTATTTTGCCGCTGTCCTGATTAATTTTGCATCCCGGCAAAATCAGCGCTGTAAACTGTTCCGACATCTTTTAAAGTCCTGACAGGCCGATATTGAGGACTCGTTGTCATATCAATACCCACGCCGACATCAGCAAAACCGTTAATGAATTACAACACTAAAGACACACATTTATAACCGGCTGAAAAACCGTGCAGATATGATCCTGCTCCTGCCGCGGACTGAATCACGAACGCCATTTATCAGCCAAGGCATCATGATCATTATCTATTATCATATTTTCGAATCGTGAAATCTGACTTGACGGGATACTTTACAACATTGGCCACATCTAATCACAATACCGGAATTACCACTTGCCTGCGAATGGCAAGCAGGCCGCTTATGCTTTCCGTTTCAGCAGGTTAGCCCGGCTGCCGCTGGCAGGCGCAAGCAACAGCCGCTGCTAGCATGTTTATTGCATTAGAATTTGCAAACATGTCTCACAACAGTCTTCAAGGAGGGGCTATGAGGAAAAGTATTCTGGCAGCAATAACGGGATTGATGATTTACGGCGGCACGGCAATGGCCACACCGGTGCAATGGTCGGCTAACGGGCATTTTTACGAAAGGGTTGATAGCCAGGTGACCTGGAGCCAGGCCAGGGCCATGGCAAACGGAATGAGCTACAATGGTGTACAGGGGCACCTGGTCACTATTACTTCGTTTGAAGAGAACCTGTTCCTGACCAATGATGCCGCGCTCGGTGACGGAGGATCGGATTTGCTGCATGTTCACTGGACCGGCGGTTTTCAACCAGCCGGGTCAACCGAACCGGACGGCGGATGGTCCTGGGTTACCGGAGAGGCTTTCAGCTACAGCAACTGGTGCCCCGGAGAACCAAACAATTACGGTAACGAGAATTTTCTTGGCTTTGACCATGGATTCACGCCGGACGGAAAGATGTGGAATGATTTACCTGCTTTGTGGGATACAACCAACCCCGCTTCCCTATATTTCGGAAACGGGTTCATCGTGGAATACGACGGCCTGATTGACACCACGCCGGTTCCGGAACCGACCACCATGCTGTTGCTCGGATTAGGGCTCATGGGGCTGATTCCACTGAAAAGACGGCTTTCGAAATAAATGGGATGTCCTGTTTTTTGATTAATCCGGGCAGGAATAATATCGGTATATGACAACCGGCTCGGCATTCCCGGAAGTGGCTTACAGGATTGATTCCGAAAGCCACTTCCGTTGCCTGTTTCAGAAATAACTCAAAAGCGCCAGCCCCGCCCCATAATCCGGAGACCATTCGTTAAACCCTCTGGAAGCATAACATTCCAGTCCGGCTTTCTTCAGGAACATCCAGCTGATCCTGAAGCCTCCCTCCATGAGATCCTGAGAACCGTCTGACGCCAGTACGGCCCCATTGCCGAACAGGGCCATATTGAGAGAATCGAACAACTGGTATCCGATACCGGTCGAGTAGCTGAGATAACCATTGGGATTGTAGAGTTCGCTTCCCCCCAGAAAGATATAGCTCGCTTCGCTGAACACGTTCCATTTTCCAAGCCACTTATCCAGGATCAGCCCGAGACCGGCATGGAATTCTCCGCTGACAGGTCCGCTGTAGCGATCAAGGGGGAAATACTGCAGCTGGGCGGTTGCACGGAGCCGCGGCAGGAGATTCTCTTCCGGCAAGAGACTGAAAGCAGCGGAAAGGTTCTGGTTGCCGGGATCGCCACGATCGAAGGCATATGCGCCGCCACCCGTGATGGAACTGTTGCCGCCGCCGGACTGAAGCCTGCCAGTTGTCTGTGTTCCGGCATTTTGGGAATGCAGGTAAGTTTTACCGGAACCATGGAGCGCACTGAAGGCATCCTGATACAGGTACGGCACCGGTACTTCGAACCTGGTTCGTTCAATGCCGCGAGGACCGGCGCCGGACCGTGCTAAGGTAAAAATGTTGTCACTGTCGCCGCCGGAGTCGCCGCTTGCACCCCGCAGTCCGGCATAGATGGTAAAATATCCCCCGGCTGCGCCGGAAACAGTTGCCGCAGAACTCTGCGGAGCGACACCGAACAGAAGCGCTCCGCAGATCGCGGTACTGATGAAATTGTTAAAACGCCATGGAAACATCGACATGGGCCGGATCTCCACCGGACAGGAATCCGCAGCGATTTTCTCTGCCATCCCGGCCGGTAACCGCTCAACTATTTACTGGCCGGACTGCCATAGCCCGTTCCGTCCTGTGGCGGGACAGTATTGCCGGTGCCATCGCCAGGCCCCAGCCGCCGCATCTGTCCCTGGCCTGCCGTGCCAATACCCTGTTGCGATGCGCTCCCGCTGCCATCCTGCAGTCGCTGCTGCTGCATCGACTTTGTCCTGATCTGTGATTTGGTCTTGGTCTGGGTCTGGGCCTGGGTCTTTGTCTGCACACTGGTTTGAGTCTTGGTTTTCAGACCGCTTCCGTCACGAAGCTGCGCACCCTGACCGCCTCCCCCACCGCGAGCCGACGCATCGCCGCCGTACACCAGTACACATCCGATTGCCGTAATTACAAGCGCTGTCAGTTTTGTCCTGTTCATGATGTTCCTCCTTTGGAACCGTAGTTCTGTCTGCATCCGTACAGTTCCCGACTGCCGTGCGGATCCCGTAACCGAAAAGAAAAGCCGTCCGCCCTCAAAGGGACTGGACGGCTCACGGCACCCGGGGCGTTGCCTCTACTTACACGAACCATCCTTGATCTTGATCTGAGTCCTGGTCTTCAGTTGATCTGCCGCAAAGACCTGTGCGCCGAGAGAAAGAACCGTAAGTGCCATAACCATAGTTACCAACATTCTGCGGATTTTCATTTTTCCTACCTCCTCGAAGTGATTAAGATACTTTCACTATTACAGGTAGCGTGCCACAAGCAAATAATTTTGTAACCAACTGTATTTACGTGATATTTCCCAAGGAAGCACATTAGTTTACCGCTGTTTTCAGTGCAGATTTTGCACATCACTTTCCATGAATGCACCAACATTAACGACATCACGCCGGGACGCAAGCCGGATTGACAAAGGGGCGAAAACCTCTATAATTTTTAATGACGCCTCTACCTGAGTTGCCTGAAGGAGGAAATCTGATGCGTGGAGTAGCACTGCCCTGGCAGAAAACCGGCTTAATTCTTCTTCTGGCCCTGTGGACCGTACTGCTCCCCTACCCCTGCCTGGCACACCAGAAACATGATGTTATCAGGATGGGCGTTTTTCCGTACAAATCGCCCAAAAGCATCATCGAAGTATTCGGCCCTCTTGCCGCCCGGATTGAAGAAAAACTGGGGAAAAAAGTGCAGCTCGTTTCGGCACCGGACGCTGCATCCTTTCTGGCCAAGGGACTGGCCGGCGAATACGATCTGGCCATTCCATCCACTACCGTCTACTACAAGTTGCTGCCGGCCGGATACAATGTCATTGCCAAGGGGATCCCATCGTTCCGGGGGGGGGCCATTGTCCGCAAGGACAGTGAAATCAGGACCGTCAGTCAGTGCCGGGGCAAGAAGGTCGCCGCTATCGGAGAGCATTCCTATGCCGGCTACATGTTCTTCAAGGATCTGCTGGAAGAACACAGGATCAATGCGGCAAAGGATCTGGAGATCCAGTTTCTCGGCAAGGTCGATACCGCAATCTACGGGGTGCTGAACAAGAAATACGATGTCGGCCTGATCCGTCTCGGCACACTTGACACAAAGGATTTCGCGCCCATCAAGGACCAGTTCCGGGTTATTGCCCGTTCCGCCGAGATTCCGCAGTTTCCCTTCGTGGTCAAGAACAGCATGGACCAGCGTACTGTTGCCGCTATCCTGAAAGTACTGACGGCTCTTTCCCCCGGCAAGCCGGAGGATCTGGCGATTATAAACAGCCTGCAGATCGATAGAATCGTTGGCGCAAACGACGGGGACTATGTCCAGTTCTACAAGATCATCAAAAACAGCGAATATCTCAAGAGGCATTGATGAACTCCTTCCGCTTCCGTACCCATCTGATTGCCTACTGTACGATCATCACCCTGTTGCTGACCACTGCGCTGATCACGCTTTATTCCGGCCTGTTCAGAGACCATGCCATCAAGAGTCTCACTGATTACGGCAAGCTCATTACCCTTAACACCTCTTTTTCCGTGGCCGACTACCTGATCACGGAAAACTATGCCCCCCTTCAGGAGTATGTTCAGCAATTTTCTTCCCGGCCCGGAGTGGATGCCATCAATATAGTGGACAGCCAGTGGAATATCCTGGCCGCCTCCGATGTCAGGCTGATAGGCACTCATCTGGCCAAGGACTTGCCGGGAAATCCTCTTGCCACGGGGATGGATGGCGATCTTCATGTCAGAATCGATGACGCAAGTGAGCAGCTGATCATCACCGCACCCATTGCTGTCGGCAAAACTGTACTGGGCGGAACCAGGGTTTATCTTTCAATGAAACCGATCCTTGCCCATCTGTACAAGATGCAGCTGAAAGCTGCGTTCGTAGGCATCGCTTTCTGGCTGTTAGCTGTTTTTATCGGCTCATTTATGGCACAGCGCATGAGTGAGCCGGTTCGGCGCTTCATGCAGGTGACAGACAGCATCAGTCAGGGAAATTTCAGCGTGGAGATTCCGAGCCCCAGGTGGGTTCTGGAGCTGAAGCGATTTTCCAGCGCCCTGCAGGTTATGGCCGGCACCATAGCTTCCAGAGAGCTGGCGCTCCAGGAATCGGAGCAGAAATTCCGTAATCTTTTCGAGCGGGCCATGGAGGGGATCTTCGTGGCAAATGAGAAGGGGGAGCTGCTGGACGTGAATCCGGCCTTACTATCCATGCTCGGCGGGAATTCCCGTGAGGCCATGCTCGGCAGGAACCTGTTTGACATCTTTTTTGAAAACGAAACCGCCGTCTCCGAATTCAAAAAAGAGATCACCAGCAGGGGATTTGTCAAGGATTACGAACTGACCATGACAGCTGGCAACGACACCAGAATCATTGCCTCACTGAACTGCAATATTGTCCTTGAGCCGGACGGAACCGTCAACAAATACGAAGGGATGCTACGGGACATCAGCGAACTTGAGAACAAGGAACAACAGTTGCGGCAGGCCCAGAAGATGGAATCCGTTGGCACACTTGCCGGTGGACTGGCCCATGACTTCAACAATGTATTGACTTCAATCCTGGGTAATCTTTCCCTGCTTCAGTACAAGCTCAAGGACCCCGGAAAGCTGTCGCCCACTGACATGGCAAAGTATCTTGAGCAGATGGAAACCGCCGGGGAGCGGGCCGTCAACATGGTGCGGCAGTTGCTTACCCTGTCCCGCAGGCGGCAGTCCGACCTGATGCCGGTGGACATCAACCTTTCCCTCAAGCATGTTCTCAAGATCGGGGAGAGCAGCTTTGACAAATCCGTGCAGGTGGTCGAACATCCTTCAGCAGAGCCGGCCTATGTGCTTGCCGACCCAACCGAAATGGAGCAGGTGTTGCTGAATCTCTGCATCAACGCTGTGCACGCCATGACCATCATGAAGGGTGCGCCTCCATGGGGCGGCATCCTGGGTGTGAGCATACAAAAGATTGTGCCGGACCCGGAATTCCGGAAAAAACACCCCGAGGCAACCGACGCTCCTTACTGGCTGATCTCGATAAGCGACACCGGCGTGGGAATGGACACCAAAACAGCAGCCAAGATTTTCGACCCGTTTTTCACTACCAAGGAACATGGAAAAGGAACCGGTCTCGGCCTGGCCATGGCCTACAGTATCGTCCGGCAGCTGCAGGGCTTTATCGACGTCTATTCCGAGCCTGGCCTCGGCTCGACCTTCAATGTCTATCTGCCGCTACTGCGCGGCGCGGGCGGAGCTGTCTCCGTTGACAAGGCTCCTGCCATTTCCAGGGGGGAAGGAACCGTCCTGGTGGTGGATGACGACGAACTCGTGCTGGATATGGCGAAGGAGGCCTTGCAGGCCATCGGCTATACCGTGCTCACCGCGACCAACGGCCGGGAGGGGGTAGAGCTCTATCGGCAGCATCAGGATCGTATCAAAGCGGTACTGCTCGACATGGCCATGCCGGTCATGTCCGGCAGGGAGGCCTTTATCGAGTTGAAGAAAATCAACCCGGCCGTAAAAGTGCTGCTCGCTTCGGGATTTCTCAAGGATGACCGGGTGGAGGAGATCCTGTCTCTCGGAGTAAAGAATTTTTTGCACAAACCCTACACCATTGCCACCCTGGCCCCTGCCATCAACAAGACCATAGACTCCTGAATTTCCAGCTTGCGCCCATCTGCTTCCCAGTGGACAACGGCTGCTTCCGGGTCGCAGCAGCCGCTTTAATATGCCTCTTCCCACCCCCCGGAAGGTTTCCGCACCACCACCAGCCGTTGCGGATATGCCATGGAAAGGGCCATGGCGGCGCACATGCGGGCTTCCTCGTCCTTGATGCGCTCGAACGACTCCATCTCAAGCGGATAGAAAAGGGGGGCGCCATCCTTGCGGGTAATCACGACCTCCGGATTTCCGGTTATGGTGAACGTCAGCTGGTCACTGGCGGGAATGGCAATCCTGACACCGGCGGCATGGGCTTTGTCCAGGCAGGCGGCTTTTTTCAACTCCTGCAGATTCATGTTGCGGTTGTTTTGCAGCAACTGGAAGACACCGCTGAAAGGCGGCTTGAAAGCTTCGCCGCGACTCTTCAGCATCTGGGCCAGGCCGCGCTTGTCCTCGTCCGAGAGCGCAGTAACGGCAGGATAATGGTGCCAGGCCAGTTCGGTTGCAAAATCTGCCGTGAACTCACGCTGCAAAACCACCTTTCCGGTCGCCGGGCGATCCTCCTGCCCCGGCCCGGTCTGGTTGGTGGCGCTAAAGCGGTTGCCGTCGCTGCTTTCGGTGGTCTGGTCCGATACCGATAACCAGGCCAGCCGCGCCTGGTACGGGATCTTCATATCGACCGGTTCGAACTCGAAACGGATAATGTTCTTCCCCTTGCGCAGCGCCGCCCCCATGGAACTGGCCGGTACCCATACCACCGCGCTGATTTCGCGCTCCTCGAACAGCACCGGCACCTGGCTGCGCTGCAGCTCCTGCACCGCAAGGGGAACATTGTTGATGAAGACCGAGGCCTTGCCAGCCACGACCTCGACCTGGTCGGCCTTTGCCGGGTCGCCCAGATAGGGGGTGAATTTGAACTCCATGTTGATTATTTCGGCCGAGGCGAGCTGCGAGCACAACAGAACCAGCAACAGTGCAATAAACCTGGACATGGGTGTTCCCTCCTTCATAAAAATAGAAATGTATCGGCCTCATAAGAACATTATCCCGAATAGCTACCCCTGATACTCCGACCCGCCAAAGGCCAGCACCGGCAGGAAGAACATCGGCAACAGGAAGATTCCCACCCCGAACAGCTCGCTTCGACCGAATTTTTTGGCCAATGAAAGCATCGCCATAAGATAGATCGCCACTCCCACCAGCGGCACGAACAGCAGGAAGAACCACCACCCCGGCCTGCCGGAGATCTCCATCATCAGGTAGATGTTGTAGAACGGGACCAGGCTCTTCCAGCCGGCCACCCCGGCCCGGGTGAACAGGATCCATTGGGCGGCAACTATCAGCAGGCAGGAGACCAGGATCATCAGCGGGATAGAGAGCGGTATGCCGCGGTCGACCGGCGCCGCTGCGCCCTGTTGCGACAGCACGCTCTGTTGCATCTCGATGGCCTTCTTCATCAGCTCGGAATCCTTTTTCAGCACGGCCTCGGTCATCATCCTTGCCGCTTCCAGCTTCCTCCGTTCCAGTTCCGCCTTGTCCGGGACAGGGGCCGATTCGGCGGGAGCTGCCGGTTCCGGAGACGCTGTCGTCGCTACCGCCGGGATTGAGGCAGGCCGGGCGGCGGGTTTCGGCGCCGGCGCTGCGACGGCCGGAGCCGTCTTGATCAGTGAGGTAGCGGATCTGCCGGGCGAGGCGGCGGCGCGGGAGGAAACCCTGCGATGGTGGTGACGGCGGTGAGAAGCGCTGCTTTTGGGGAAAGTTCGGCGCAGATCGACCTCGTGCAGATTAAAATCGGCGAGGATATCACGGTTGACCATGACAAGGACCTTGTCCCCCTGTCGCCAGGCCGATTGGGCCTCGATAACTCCGCCATCCTTAAGGTAGACCTCCCTGCCAAGACATACTCCAGCCGACACCAGCCACAAGAACATGACCGGGACCACATACCGCGCCAACAGATTCATCCACCCCTCCCGTACTACTAAAATATGATCAAATTGAATGTTGTTACTTGATGGCATTGCCAATAAGGCTCCGCGCTTTCAGGGTGCGCATGCCTCGAACGATTGCCGCCAATTGATGCAGTCGCCACCATCGGAGCCATCGTACTTGTAGGAAAAAACCAGTCTGGCGCCATGAGGGACGACCTGCTGGAAAACCGCTCTGAAGGATGCCGCCTCCCCCAGGTCCAACCGCATCGGCATGACAAGATCAACGGCCCGTTCAACTGTGTTTCCCCGGGAATCAAGCATAGCAACCCATATTTCGATATTTTCCATCATCGCATAGCGGATATTCTTGACAATACCGTCAATCACGCTTTTCCCGTTGATGATTTTCATGTCCCAGGACATTTTCACATCAAAATCAGAGTGCTGCTGTGGCAATATGTCTGGTTGCATTCGTATGGATTCCTTTGGATTTTACGGCGAATGGAGCGGCCTGAGAGGATATTGTCGGCCTGGTAAATCAGCTTGCGAGTAAGTCAACTGATCAACGCCCCCCTGGCTCACTATATAAACGCATTATTGAACAAACGTCCACATAGGGATACACAGTGGGGTCAGACCTTGATTGTTTGACTTGTTGGTGGAATATCAAGTTATCAAGCACTGACCCCATAGCCTCCCCCCTCAACCGGCACAACACTTCTGCATTGTGGAAAATCCGCGCAGACCCAGAAGAACCTGCCGGCCTGGGCGCCGTTATTGGCACGGCGCTTCTGCATGACGGAGCTGCATGCCGGACAGAAACGTGAACCATTAAGGTCGTCTGGCGCAGTCCGGGAACGGATATCTGTTGCCGGTTCAAGCGGCACGACAGGCGTTGCCGGAATCTCCAACCCCAGACGCAGATAGGCGCGTTGCGTCATCTCGGCCCGGGGAAACTCCTCTATCATCCGCTCGTAATAACCCTCGGAGGCTTCAGTCAGCCCCATCTTGTCCAGCAGGGATGCGCACTGGATCATGGCTTTCTGGCGCATCTCCGGTGCAGCGTCGGAAATAGCGACAACAGCTTCCAGGCAGCGGCTTGCGGTGTCCTGATCTTTCTGACGCAGGAAGACAGCGGCCAGGGCCATCATGGTGCCTGGCTCCAAAGGTTGCTGATAGCGATGGCGGTATTCCAGGTACGCCTGGGTCGCTTCCCGGGGACTGCCGCCCAGCAGCCGGGGTATCACCCGGCAATACAGCTCCCTCCCCTCTTCACTGGCAGCATACTTGGACTTGATCCGGGCCAGCATCAGCATTGCCTCCAGATTATCGGGATTGCGCTCCAGGACCAGCCGTAGCGACTGCTCGCCCTCACCGTAACCCACCTTGGCACCGGCCGCCTTGACACCGATTTCCAGATGCCGCTCCTCGATTGCTCCCTCCCCGAGTTTGAGAAATCCGGCCAGGAAGATGCCGGAGAGCATCCCCCCCAGATGGCACCAATGGCCAACCATTGAGGTACTCTGGCCGGAAAGCTGGCCTATGCCACCCGACAGGTCGGCCAGAAAGAACAGGCCGATAATGACCAACGAGTTAAGCCGGACCTTGAGGCTTATCGGCAGGATCAACGAAAAGATTCCCAGGATCGGCAGAGGAAAAATCATGCTCTTGAAATAGCAGCGCACGGCGAAGATCCCCATGATACCAGCAATGGCGCCGGAGGCGCCAAGCGCGTGCCCGGCCTCGCCCGTAGCCAGGAACCAGGACAGCACAAAGGCCACCCCCCCGAACAGTCCGGTGATAATGTACAACAGGGCAAAGCGTTCAGGACCGATGCGACGTTCGACCGAGGTTCCCATTACCCACAGGAACATCATGTTACCCCACAGATGACCGCCACCGGCATGCAAGAACATGGATGAGAATGGGCTTACCACCACGTTCCACAGATTGGGATCGCGGGGCAGGAACACGAGATTGTCACCGATGAACTTGGCATCCCCCCAGGGTGCAGCCTCGTACATGTAGAAGATCAGGATGTTCAGCAGGATAATGCCGTAGGTAACCCAAGGGATAACCTCTTTCTTACGGTCTCCCTCGGCATACATGACAGGGATGAAGGTGATGTGTTCCTTGAGCAGCGCGTATGTACTGACTCCTTCGCTGGCAGCCTTGAAGCGGATATAGAAATAGAAGGTGAAAGGAGACATGATGAACAGAAGCAACAGCAGGCCGCTCAAATAGGTCTTGACGATGATGATCAGGAAGATGGTCAGAAAAGCCTTGGCGATAAAGCCCTGCTCCTCGTGGCGTTGAAAGTAGTCTTGCAGAGCCTGCATGCAGGTGGCCTCCGGTGATTTATTTCGACAGCAGATTTAGCAAGTTATCAGTGGACACAGTGGGGTCAGGCCGTTGATTGCTTGACTTGTTGGTGGAATATCAAGTTATCAAGGTCTGACCCCATAGCCTCCCCCCGCGCCAACTGTGTGCCGACACCTTGTTGGACCATACTTCTGGGATTGACACCTCAAGGGCTGACTATCGGCTAGTTCGTGTGCTCGACACCTTTGTTAGCCAGCTCTCAAAATTCCTCAATAAAGTGTCCTTACATCCAAATTCACCACTCATGAGGAATACGCGATTCCTCTCTTGGAAATCGACAACTGATACGTTGAAATTCATTTGTCGGGAGCCTTCGGGCATGCAGGTATCTAGGTCTGCAGACCGGACTTTCAGGACATAGCGTGTCTGAACTTCATCGTATGTGTATTCCTTGTCCCCCCGCTGCTCTCGCACTTTAGGTTTACTCAAGATTTTAACTTTCACTTCTCGGTTTTCTAATAGTTTTTCAATGGCGATAGACAGTTCATTATCATCTCCATCAAATCCTACCTCCACGATCTTGTCAGTTTGTTTCTCAAATTTTGGAATAGATCGGGATTCGTGTCCAAGCGAGGTGCACCCGGAGAGTAGGGTGAAGAGCGTGAAATGAATTGCATAGAAACATTTAAATCGAACCGTCATGATTTTCGCCTTTGTCATTTTAATTTGTTCATAGCCAAAAGCCTGACCGGCCTAGCTATTCCTCAATTTCTGATTTTTCCCGCCACAAGGCTATGTTTTGTCCTTAAAGACACCTTTTTACCGGCAAAAATGAACTTCTAAGCATAGTGCTAGTAAGGGCAGTTAACCTTAAAATGCCTTTTTTAACCCCAATAACGAGCTTTTAAGGCCTGAAAACGGCTATTATTTGAACTATTGATTAGTGAATTCAGCATGTTAACTTGGTCCGACCCCAGCCCTTCGTGGATTGTCAATGTCAATGTCAGTGCTTGACACCTGTGAGATGCTGTTCATAAGTCATCCGTTACCACAAGGTAGTCGTATTGATAATACAGGTTTCACCAGACCGGATCTTCACCGCCTCATACATATGTTGCGTCCCACCATGGCCATCGCCCGGCTTGCAGTCCCACAGTGCAATGAATCTGACCTTATCCGACCCGCAGCTAAAGGCTGAATAGAGTAACCAGCGATTATTCCGTTCATAGGGATTGCCGGTTTTCGGCGTAGAACCGAGCTCTTCCGGCATGACAAACAACGTGCAATTCTTGTGGCCTTTGACGGCGTTGTACCGTTCCCGCCATGAGTCACCGGCAAAATTCACTGAATTATCCAGAAACTCCGGCTCCTCAAAAGGTATCCGCATCTGGAGGCGAAGCCCTCGTTTCAGGCACTCTTCAGCAAAAATCAGATCACCGCCGCAAGCGCCGCCGCACAGGGCAAGATCTTTGTCATTTGCCCCCTGCTCATCAAGCTTGGTAGCAATCGCCGTGGTGGCAATACTCTCCTTATCGGCTGGAAAGCGTGGTTCCACCCGACCTGGCGCGTCGATCATGTGTCCGCTGAAGAGGAAAACCTTACGCGGTTGCCACGGCTCGTTCAGACGCTCAAGTGACCTGTTCACTATTGCCAACGCGGCATCGACCTGCACCGGTCTGAAATCCAGATCTTTCAGTAACATCAGTTGCTGCCGGGAGCTGTCCAGATCAAACCAATTGCCGTCGGCAATAGCCACTGCGTCCTTGTACGCCCGTTCCACCACCGGAGTATCACTTACGAGCAGTTCCAGCTCCGCAAGACTGACCCGAGCCCAATAATCCTTCTTCTCGGCTTTTTCCTTGGACAAAGCGCTTTTGATGGCCCAGCGAACGCCACCCTCCATTTCACGAAAGCTGTCACGTCCTTCTTCCGGCGCGGTAAGATGCATGAGGATGTGATGCAGTGTCAGTGCGTTGATACCGGGATAATAATTGCTCGGATCGGCAAGGAACCCGGCACGATATGACTCAATGGCTTCCCGAAGAATACCGTCTTCATCCGCCGCATTCTTGCGCATTTCTTCAGGAGTTGCACCAACCGTGCGCCAGGTAAAGATCCAGGCGTCCTTTTCCACCCGCCCAAGCAAGGCCAGGGTTTCGGCATCATCTGGTGTTTTTGTCACAAGGCTTTTAAAAATTTCCTTGGCCATAGGGTGTTTATTCTGCCTGCCAAGAGCGATTCCCTTAAACTGAAGCGCTTCGGTATCATCCGGGGTCAATTGCAGAACAGCCTCAAACCGTTCCAGAGCAAAAGAATACTGCCCCAGCTTCAACAATGCCTTGCCAGCAGCAAAATGTGCTTCATGCAACAGAGGATAATTCGGCGCTTCCTCGGACAGCACCAGAATATCCCCCGCTCGCTGTTTCTTCCTGGCCACTTCAATGTGCTGTTCCCACTGCTTCTGCTGCTGCCAGTATTCACCCGCTTCCTTGATGTACAGGCTTTTCCAGTCCGGTTCCTGAAGATAGGTAAGCAGATGATAGACCGGGCTAATCCGGTATTTGTGCCACGACTTACAGGTTTCCACGGCAAAACTGGCAAGTGCCTTTTTATCCGCCTCAAGCGTTGCCGGGTCGGGTACGCCGTCTTTGATGTGATAAGAAAGAGTGCGGTCGGTGTAGACATCGAACGGCATGTAGTCGCGGGTGGATTTGATCTGGATCACCCCGCGACTGCGCAGGGCATGACGGACACCCAGCTCGTACCAGACATTGGGGTTATCTATGGAGAGGTCAACAACAACAAGGTCAGCAAGGAGCAGTTCCTGAAACATGTCGGTGCGGATTTCCCCGGCTCGTCGTTCCTCATCGGCGCGGAAGACTTCAAACCCTTCAGCTTCCAGGGCTGGTTTGATGTAATCTTCGTACACGATGTTGAAGTTGATGTTTTCTTTGGTGCCGAAAGGCATGGCTACGAAGACGTGAAGGTTCATGGTGGCTCCTATACAGTCTGCTCCTGTTAGAAATTTCTCTTCTTAGACCAGACTGTAATGCTGGGGCTAGTCGTCCATCTGCTGTATGGATGTATGACATGAAAGCATCATAATCCAAAGTAATTGGATATCCTTGTGAAGAGGTTACCATTACCCCAATACTACCCACCGGTGACTTGTTCCCCACTCAGAACCAGGAATAAGCGATAACTCCCGCCATTCAATATTTAGAAATTCTGTTCCAGAGTTCCTTTGTGAATTCATTATTTCAACTACCTGATACTGATTCGAATAATTATGCTCAAGTTCTTTGCTATTCACACCAACGCTTCCTGCACCGCAAACAATGAGCCGGGAACCACTTGTTCTTTGCTCATCGCGGTCTCTGACCAGAGTTTCTCTTAGTTGAGCCTTATGTTTGTGCCCATGCATAACAACATCAAACCCCAGTCGCTCTAACCGTCGTTCCACTAAACCGGCATCACGGATTGTTGACAAGTCAGTCCAAACTTGGTTGTTCTGAGAGATTGCGATAGGTTCAGGGAATGGATGCAAGTGATGATGAAGGACAGCTATACGGAGGTCATTATTTGTGCCGCCTGACAAGTCAATGAGGTCTGCAATGGAGTCAAGTTGACGCCCTCCTATAAAACCATAATGATCCTGATTGGTCTCATAAACACAAGAGTTCAAACCAATAAGAGTAAACCCGTCCCCGGAGTAAAAAGCCAGAATTTGGCTAGGCTGCGGTCTAACTGAATTAACATGGAAGTCCCATGTAATTTTCGGATAACGGAGCCTAAAAAGTTCTTCTCCATAAAAGTCGAGCAAGAATCCTAGGTAATTGTCAAATCGGTGTGTCACATCAACCTGTATTGAAGACCAATGCACATCATGATTTCCTGGGACTAAAAGCACTCGCTCCTTGCTAATGCCTAACCCTGAGCATACTTCTTCTAGGAAGATTTTTGCTTCGGCAAATTCAGCGCGCTCAGCTGTAAACGTAAGATCACCAGAGACAACCAAATAGAGCTGATCGGATTTATGATTGAAATGAGCTCGTCTAGATGTAAATTCAGAAATAATGTGGGTACTTAATTTCCTTTCATATTCTCCATCGTGAAAGCGATGCATGACCGTAGCTTTTCCGTCAATAAGTTTTGATCCGAAGTGTATATCTGAAAGATGAATAATTACGGGTAAATCTGAACGGTTGCTTTTTGTCGCTGCAATTACTTCAACAACTTTTTGTGATACACCAATACTTTCAATAAATGCCAATAAGGTTTGAGCATCGTCAGTTTTAAAGCCAATATCTCCGAGAAGTTGGATTTGTTCTGCGGCTGAACGTAATTCCTTTAAAGAGCTGTTGAGTGACGCTGCCCTTGTAAAATGAGATTCAGCTACATCTTTGTTACCAATAGCAAATGCAGCTTCTCCTAAAACCAGCTCTGTCCATATTTCCGATTGGTTAGCTGAATCTTTAGAAATATCCTCATACAGTTTGCGGTATAATTCAATACCAGGTTCGGGCTGCTGTGGATGTAACATTATTGAAAGTGCAGCTTGATTAACTCGCATATAAAGACTATCAGGCGAAAGCATTGCTCCTCTATCATAAAGTTTAGCAGCTTCAGCATACTCTTTACGTCTTTTGAGAATGCCTGCCAACATTCCTAACGATTCTGGATCGCCTGGATTAAAGTGCAGAGCTAGTTTTAGTGATGTTATAGCTTCTTCTTCAGAATCAGGACCCAAATGACGGAGATGCCAACCAAGTTGACGATGTATTTCAAAGTCGCTTGGACGAATTTCGATTGCTGCTTTTAACACCTCCACAGAAGTATGCCACGCTTCATAATCTGCTAGTCTATCTGCAAGAGAAAGAAGCGGATGAGCTGGAAGAGGTGTAAGATTTCGCGCCCACCTCCAAACAGCAATAAGTTGCTCACTATTCTTGGCTCGATTTATTCTGCCAAGTAACTCATCTTCAAAATTCGGATCATTAATTGATGGTTTGCTCGTAGTTCCCAACTTTTCAAGAAAAGTTCGAATTGGATTTGTTGTTGGAGCCGTTACAGGGTGGTATTCGGTTAATGCTTCAGTTATCTGAGTCCGTGCCAACTTAATGCCTTTAGGTGAAAAATCGTAGAATAATACTCTTAGATGTGAAAGATCAAAAGGGAGTGGTGTTCCTTTTATTGCAAGAAGAAGCGTTCCACCGGAAGAAATGGCGTGTCGAATTCCAAGCTCGTAATAAACATTTGCATTAGGAACGCTGATATCAGCCAGCACAAGGTCTGAAAAGAAAATTTCACGAAGATAATCATCGGAAATTGGACCAGGGTGAACAATATCGTCAATTCGTGTCACCTTCCACCCAGCCTGAGCACCTGCGGGTCGAATAATATTTTGGTAAATATGGTCAAAGTTTAATTCAGATTTCCCATCAGGTAGAGGCTTTACACCAAAGGGCATTACAACAAACAAGGACTTTTCAGGAGAGTTAACAAGTAATTCTGGAACAGGCCATTGTAATTGGCTACATATCTTGCGAACAATCGGGGGAATATTGAAGCCAACCGGCCCACCCTGGCTATCAGCTGTTGTGATAAAATCAGGTATACTACCCTGATACCCCCAGGGTCTTACCGAAAGAATCGGCTTTCCTAGCTCTTTTGCAACTTGAAGTTCATATCGGCACCATTCGCTGTCGCTTGCCATTCTGGCAAAGACAATGAAGTAGTTACACTGACGTATTTGTTCTTTGAGCGCAGATCTAATCTTATCAATATGTTTCCTATCGAGAGGATCATGCTGTGGCACAGAAAAACTCTGATGGCTGAAACCGTATTCGTCAAGTTTTTGAATTAAATTATTGCACTCTTCTTGATAAGCCCATCGATGACTTATGAATATGCTAGGCTTTGGCATTAGATCTCCATAATTTTAATATTGCCAATTATTTTACTATAATTCAGGGTGCTCGTTAATGATTTTATGAAGTAATGTAGTTGCTTTTTCATAATGCAATGCAAAGCCATCGCGTGCCTTATTAACTTTATATCTGTTAGCAGATAGTAAACCACATGCACTATGTTCTTCAGCACCAAAAGAACCGAATATTTTTGTTTCAAATCCCTTAGCTTTGATAAAATCATTAATTTCGTCATAAACATGCATAGCTTTAATCTTACTTTTGGGTGAATTGTGTTCACAAAGACTTATTCTATGCTTAGTTGAATCAAGATGAGCAAGAATGCCATCTATTACTTTTGTGTCTGTATTATAATTAACAGTTTCATTTTTGTGTGTTATCAGTTTGAAATCGTTAAACTTCAACACAGATATGCATGGCTTCACTCCTGTTACATCGTATAATCTAGATAGTTTACTTAACACCACCTTAAAAGGATAAACGTTTTCTATAGGCATAAGTTCATTCCTGTTTTCTGTAACATGCAAAGAATAATGCATTGTTACATTATTACCATATACTTTGCTTTGCATATCGTTAATAAACAGATCTATCATTTCTGGAACACCAGCTGTAGATATAAGGTGTCTGTGAACGGTTTGATTTAATTCCTTCATAGCTAAGTCGGTTAATTTTATCGCCAATCTAATTTGTGGATATGAAAAACCCGGTTCACCCTGACCCATATATGCGAATTCACGTTTGTTTTTCACATGTCCTTCAAGTTTTTTATTTGGGCAGTTTATATCAGATATAATCATTAGTACATTTTGCAAAGCAATTTCGTAACCTGTTAAGTTGCCTTTATATGGCAACTGCCCAGTTTTGCAGAATTTACAAGCGAGACCCATCGGATTCAATATGCATCCTGCACTTACCGAAATAGTATATGAAGATATGCCTTCATCTTGTGGGGAAGCATTTAACCTTACTCGACTATTGAATGCTAAACTTTCTACAAATGAATTGCGATCTCCATTTACTGTCCATAACACCCTGATTCCATGAATGCCTGTTGACCCAATGAGTCGATAGCCATAAGGCTTTAATCTGAATAATTTTGTGTGTGTTTGAGGTAGTGCGATATTCACCTTCTTAGCATTAACTGATGACAATCTTATGTTTTTTTTGATAGCATCTGTTAGTTGTTTGTATGAATTCCGACTTTTTTGCATAATATCACTTTTTGATCCGACATATTTGGGTATTGCAGTGTCACGAGTACCTGAGAATATCAGTGGAATCAATTTGTTGTCAGAAACGTTAAATGTTCGCAACAATTCTCCTGTTATTATCATCTTTTCATATCCGACCCCATTTGTACCATTGTTGGCTTTTTTCGCAAAAGTTGGCGTGCAGATCAAAATTATTTTATCTGATTCGGCAACAGCTTTTTCCATAAAATGTGGGAAATCGTCGCCACCGTTTAAATCAAATTTGTCAAACTTAACAATAAAGCTATCTTTTTTAAGTTTCTTTGCCAATGCCAGTACTTTTGCATCATGTTCGGCACTTTCATGAGAATAACTGATAAAACAAGTGATTCTTTTCATGTTTTGTCCTTTCACAAGGTTTCTAAGACAACTCAGCTTAAAATTATATTCAGAAGGCCAAACGAAAACTGGCTTCATGCATTTTATGTTTATGGCAGTTGTCTCATTTACTTAAGCAACTCCGAAATTTCGAAAGCAATATCTTCAATCGTATGAGTAGCGGTACTTCTTGCAACCTTGTCGGCAAGGGAAGGACTAAAATCAACAACATGTTGTTTGGTAATGTTATGCCAGATTGGCAGCAATATCTGCTCGCCGGAAACAGCTCTGGTAACAATCCCATCAAGTTCATAATTAGTCCACCCCTTGGCAATAAATGATGGTGAGAGAACAACCAAACCAACACGACTTCCGGATAGACCTTTATCAATTTTTTGCCGCAGACTGTCTCCTATCTTGAGAGCAAATTCGTCATACCAGACATCCAGCCCCCGTGCGATCAGGGCATTTGCAAGCGGCCTTACAATATCGTCCTTGTCTTCGGAAGCATGCGAGATAAATACGTCATGAGATTGTCCACCAGTTTCAACTGAAGGTGGGATATTATTTCTAACAAGACTCGGAATATCAGATAAAGGGGCTTGACGTATTTCTGGCAAGGGCCCTGGCAAAACGCGAACTGAAGCACGTGTACTACCTTGTAACCCTTGCATATCAACTGCAACATGCCAATTGCCTGAATTTGGGATCTGGAGCCTTAGCGGTGATTGTTTTGCCAGCCCTCCATAAAAACGGTGCTGTCGTCCGTTTTTGTAGCTTGAGAAATTCGAACTATCCATTAAGCGAACATTTGCTCCGCTTGTAAGTGTTACTTCAACTACCTCACCTCGTTGACGATAACCAAGGTCCGTATGGATGTACTGCATTGTCTTCTCCTTGTGTTGACCGTCTCGCCAGCACTTTTATTCAAGTCTAAACTGACTTCTACGGATAACACTTCATATTTCTTATTTGATAAAATCAACACCCGAGCTGCCGACAGAAATCATCTTTGTAACGGTAATTACCTGATGTTTTCATCTCGTAGTGCTCCAAAGCATGGGCAATGATCCTGGGGGAATACGGAACAAAAACGGCTCCAATATCCCGTATTATTGGCGGACAAGTTGCTTCAACCATCTGACGGCTCCCGTCCAGATTAACGCCAATGATTGTACACCCTTTCTCGATGGCAACCTCAGTCTCCCACCTGACATACTTGTACTTAAAGCGAGTATCCTCGCCAATCAGCATCACAAATTTACCAGCGAGATTAATTCTTTCACGACACTTCCGCTTTATGTAGGTTTCATTCTCTGAATTAATTTCTGATGAAAGCTGAAAGTCGGCAAAATTGAAATCTATATGCTCATGCTCTTTCCAGGCCAGCATAAGCCGGTAATAGCGAAGGTCCGTACTGCTGAAGCCAATGAAAGTTCTTGGAAGTCCCATGATATCCTCTATAATCCTGCAGGAGTTTGCCACTGCAATTGAGCACAAATCTTCCTGATAATCGATGGCGCATTGAATCCGGCAGGTCCACCTTGGTTATCTGCACCCGAAATAAACGTCGGAATTCCCCCAGCATATCCAAACGGCTTCACTGCCAGTATCGGCTTACCAAAATCCGTCGCAGCTTGAACCTCAAACTGGCACCATTCGCTATAGGACGCCATGCGGGCAAAAATAATGAAATAATTGCACTGCCTCACCTGTTCTCTCAAAGCAGCCTTTATTTGATTCTTCCGGTTAACATCCAGTGGATTATGCTCCGGTACAGAATAATTATGGTGTGGAAACCCGTATTTATTGAGCTTTTCAACCAAGTTATGATAATCGTTTTGATAGTCCCAACGGTGGCTGATAAAGATGTTCGGTTTTGGCATACTAAATGTCCTCCTGATTTTTTTTGCGATTGCTGAACGCATCCTGCCTATAAACTTGCCAGCCAGCTTTTTACGTACGTCCCGTCATTAGTTTTGTTCGGTTGAAATATCGCTGAATTTCCGTCATTTGCTACGACAATGCGTTTATACAGTTGCATATATTCGCTTCCATGGAATTTCCCGCTCGGGTCAACGACTGGAACCACCAAAATCTTGTCATTCGGCTTTTTACCATCTGCAATTCCTATTTCCCATGGCACCCATTTTGAGTCCATAGCATTCTTTGTCGCCATAATCAGAAAATATGTCAGCCTCGTGATTGCGCCTTTAATCCGTTCAGCTGTTTCACGACTAGTGCTTCCAGGCATGTCTGAATCTTCAATGTCTATGTATAGGTTGACGCCAAAACTCGCCAAATGATTCTTTAACCCCTTGGCGAGCTCTTTATCTTGATGACTATGAGAAAGGAAAATTGAAGTTCTGGCTGTAGATTCAGATTTAAGAATCCGACTTGCAGCTACTTGAAGCTGATATGAAGAGGCAAACCCTCTTAATTGAGATTCTGTGAACACTGACACCTCCTATCGAATGATCCTTTAATTTACATGGTTGCTAAATCGCCAGGACACGGGCAATTTTATTTCTGATTTTCACCAAAAGGTCTTGTTGTTCAGCAGGCGCAAGCGCAATTAGGGAACACCTCTGGGGTCAGGCTTGACTTTCGGATATTTGATGTTAACTACCGCCATGGTTCGCAAACCTCGGGAGACTTATGGGGTCGTGCCCCCATTAATCATTTATTGCGTCTAATTGGAGGGGGATAGTTCTCCACCCGTGACAACGTCATAAATGAAGACATTCATTCCCACTCCAAATCCCCACTCACCCGACAATCTCATTACCCGGCTTGGCATTCTTGAAGCTGACCGCCTTGGTCTCGCCAGTGACCTTCTCAACACAAAACACATTCTTACGGACGATGCGCCGTAATACGATATCAACCAGAGTAGTGCTGTTGGCATGCAACGCCGTCTGAAGCATGTCGGGCGATGCCTTGATCTCACACGGGAGGTAGTGAACAAAGCCATTGTCAGGACGGGCGAATATCCTGAAACCCAACATCTCGGAACCTGCCTGCGCACTGCGGATGGGATTTTTGTCACTGCCGATGATTTCACCCGTACCCTTCATAACGTCGCGGTTCAAATAATAGGTTATGGTATCGGGACTGATCGCATTGCGCTGGCGGTCAATGAAGAAACCTTGCGGCAGGTGGTTGGGGTCTGCATCCGGCCCGGCGGTGAGCAGCAGGTCGAAATCGGCAACCGGATGGCCTTCGTCATCCTGCACGCGGAAGATCACCATTGAATACCTGTCGTGGATGAAATGGACATCGGACCGGAACAGCCGTTGTTCGATTTCAATCTGTTCAGCCTTCTGGACGGCATCCGTTTCAGCCCTGAACCTGTCGCACAATGCATCGTACTGATCGCGGGTTGCGACTTGAATGCATGCAAGGATGGCATTTATGGTTTCACTGCTTTTCGTATCGCCCTGCGTTTCCTTGACACTGCGCATGATACCCATCTTTTCACCTGAATGGGATTTGCCGCTGATTACGCGCAGGGCCGTCTTAGGCGCTTGACAGATGGTTTCAACCTTCAATTCCTTGGCTGAAAAGGCCCCCGGCTTGCCCGGTATTGCCTGCGGCACTTCCTGTAGCAGCTTGATGTACGTTCCGCAGAGATTGGCGGCGGCTACCCGAACAACGCCGTCCGAGCCGGTTTCGCCGGTGTAGGCGTTCAGGTTGTCGTAGATGGAACGATCAATGCTCTGTCCGGTAAGGACAAAGGGAAAGATCCCTTCGGGGCCGATATGGCTGCCATCGCTGCACAGCCATTCCATGTTGAGCCTGCAGGCCTCTTTACTGCCCAGCTCCAACCAATCCAGCACCCCCTGCCCCGGCTCAACCCCCTCAAACCACGACTTCAGCCGGCTTATTCGACTCTTGCCGAGTTGAGCCAGTGCGGAACCGTAGTTGGCGGGTGCCAGCATGACCAGATGGCTCATTGGGCAGATTCCGGCCTGCGGGTTTGAGGCGTAGTAACGCTGCCACCAGTCGCGAACCACCGGCCCGCCGGTTGAATGCGTGATACAGACAAAGCGGGTACCGTC
Source organism: Geobacteraceae bacterium (assembly GCA_032469775.1). GTDB lineage: Bacteria > Desulfobacterota > Desulfuromonadia > Geobacterales > Pseudopelobacteraceae > JACRCG01. The sequence goes on from JAWDJY010000006.1 coordinate 32,274, forward strand.
TTGCAGGAGAGCGGACAATTCATCGGCAACCGCGGTGCGAAAGGCCCTGGAGATGTCGCTGACGCGCACCTCATCGTGAAAGCTGATGTAGCGGCCGAGAAAGATCTCCTCGATCCGGATGTTTAACCCCAGAGACTTGGCCTCATTAGCCAGCCTGACCGGCAATCCGCCATAGGTGTTGGTATTGGTGACACTCCAGCCATGGACGAACACGATCGGGGTTTTATCAGCAGCCATATGGTTCTCCTCTCGCAATGAATTAATTCCACAACGTCATAGACAAGGTACGCTCGTTATTTGTGCAACTGACTTAGTGATCAACCAAGAATATTTGAGCGGGATCGACCCCTTCACGGCAACATAATTGGGGAATCTGTTCTTCTGGAACTTTTGCGAATTTCAGTGAGGTTCTTGCCTGCGCTACTGCATCCTTAAGAGAGCGTCCCGAGGCAACAGCCTGGTAGAAGATGCCATAAAACGTCGTAGCGTCATCCTCATAGATCTCGGCTTTTACTCCTATTGCACAAGGCACAACCTTTGCGATGGTGGATGCACAGCGCAACGAAAAGCATGTATCGATGACCACAAGTTTCAAACCTTTATCAAGTGACTGGAACATCCCTGCAAGTGCCGTATCCTGAACTGTGGTCAGACCGCCGTTTGCCGTGCGCATCAGAATGTCGCCACCGTTTTGCTTTCCGCTAAAATGGAAAACATGTGGAGCTTCTTTATTCAATTCCTGGAATAGCGACGTCACATGTACCTTGAATACGCCTTTAAAAATAATGGATTTGGGGAACCGCGCCTGTTCCAAGCAACGTTTCATTTTTTGCAATTGAGAACTCGGGGAAAGCCCCCCCACTTGTGGAGCCAGGAAAAGGACTTTAAGTGGCCCTTCAGCAACTGTGGGCACAACTGGTTTATTGTGTGAGGTTTCGTCCTGCATGGGGCCTGGAAAAACTGGCCTTTGCCGAAAGGCGGGCTTGTCGCTGAGCTTTCTGGTGCTTGTAAGGTAAGCTTCCACGCCACTCAAAAGTGAGTTTCTTGCGTCATCGATGGACTTGTTCGCCAAATCGATATAAATACGATTTTTAAGAAATTGGCCCGGGTCGCATGGTTCTACTCGTACTGGAAGGAGCCGCATTACATCACCGGTAAGCGACGCGTCGAGTTCCTGTTGGCAATACCTGGAGCTAAAGTAATGTGGTGAAAAGACTGCTATAGTGCAGTCAGATTCGGCAGCTTCGCGCATCTTTTGTATGAAGCTCATTCCTGGCGCGAAGTCCTTGAACTGAGCGATGCAACGATAACGAGGCTTGGCGTTCTGAAGCTCCCAGACAATCCATTGCGCCCATTTTAAATCCTCACCAGCATAACTGACGAAAAAAACGCTGTCATTACGAGGCGGCATATATCCTCCTGTCAAAGACGTGCGTAAGTACCATCATGCCCTCGGGTCCCCCGGCAAATATCCACCAGTTACACTCTTGTAGGCATTCGACGTTTTTTCTCCTGGCACGCCGTCCACCTTGACGAATATTCCGGGGAAAGTGTTCAGCCACCTCTGCAACGCCTCTGCCTTGGCTACCTCCGCAGGATCGCTGGACTCATGCATGGAATACGGCACCACCAGCGGCTGTGAACCAGCTTCCAGTGCAGGCTGGTCGATAAAACTGATCTGGCCGTGCTCGGCCATCCTTCGTAGAAGTACCGCCGCACCGCACTGCTGTGATATTGCCGTGTCGGACCAAGTGCCGTCGGCAACGTATTTGCCGCTGATGTAGTGATTGGCATAGCTCCATAGGTAAGGGGAAAGGACATGTTGATGATACAGCCGATACCCCCAGCCGTTGTACCCTTCCAGCTGATAGAGGGTTCCGGCCAGGCTCCAGTCGGTGACTTTGCCCAGTCCTCGCATGGTCAGAGCATCGATGGCGCTCTCTTCCCAAGTGAAGGGAGGAGTTCCTTTAACCGGTCTTCCTTTTGGGACCTGTACCGTCCGGGCTGTAAGCGGGTCGCCATTGTGCAGGTGTCGGGTAAAGCTGAGACTCGCCTCCATATTGTGAATCACTGCGATGAAGTGCCACGGTATGTGGAGTATGTTGGCAACGGCAGTATACCTGGCTTGGTTTGCCAGCAAGGTGGTGATGACGGTTTCTACCACTGGCAACCGTTTGTCTGCGATGAAACATGTATTGAAGAGGTTTTCGTATTCCGAGCGTAGCGCCGGGGTGAAGTTCACCTTTGCCATAGATGCAACCCTCCCTACAACGAACTAATAGTCAAACAGCAATCACCTTAAAACTATTTCAACTGATGCTATCGTGTTTGCGGCAACCTCGACTACTTTTGTCTCCTTTTGCTCGTTCCCTGCCATATCAACTGCCGATATAGACACCTCATGACGGCCAGGAGAAACCATATCGAGCAGAGCCTCAGTGACTCCGTCAATTTTTTTGTTGAATGCTCCATCAACATAAATAGAAAACACCTTAAAACTTTTGGCGTTCGTAATCGTCAACTTAATCGCACCTGGCTTTCTCTCGTCTGCACCGGTTTTGAGCATCTTCTCTAATTCAGCAATGTTGCTTTTAAAATCGGTAATCCAAGCATCCGTCTCTTGTTTAACAATACCGTCCAACTTAGAAGCGAAGTCCTTGAGCTTTTGGATAGACGTAGTCTCAGAAAAGGGCTGAGACTGCATCAAAAGCCAATCGAATTGAAATTCCTTGAGGAGCATCTCCAGAGAGAGCTGGGTGCTGGTAAAACGCATCCAAGAACTGGAGAAGCCATAAAGCCTGTCGAAGCCAACCAAGGCTGCACCGATGGCCAAGAACACATAACCCAAAGTGGGTAATTGACTTTTCCAATATTCATCTAATACCGGAGTAACTAATGGGCACAGCGCACCCAACGTGGCAAGAAATAGAGCTAGCCCTCGTACTGCTTGAGCACACAATCGTTTAGGCTTTCTTCTCTCGTCATACCACTTGATCTGTTCTCGGGCATGGGCAACAACACAATGAAACAGCTTAGCTATTGAACTTTGTTTGTCGTTGGTATCCCATTCAGGAAATTGTATGTCGGACATTTTTCGAACCTCCTTATTTGATCAATCCATTGCAATCTTAGATATTTTTCAGCAAAGAAGTAAATGGGACGCGCTACTTTTTGAAATCCGGAAGGAAATATGGGGGCAGGCACCAATTTTTCATTTTTATTCTTTCGGTGTCTGCCCCACTCAATCCCTCTCATATAGAAGGGTTCCAGGCGTCAATTATCCTTCAAAATAACCTCAAGGGTCCAAAACTGCTCTCCCGCGTCCTCTGGGGTCGCTTTGTGGCTTATGTAGTCGGAATCTCCCATATATCGGTTGATTTTTTTCTGTAATTCAGCCTTTGGCACGTTTGTGGTTATCTCTATTCTTGGCATGGTTATCACTCCGGAATGATATTTTCTGTGATAGCTTTTTCTAGCATTGTCTGCGGCGTAGCAGAATCATCGACCCATGTCGATGGTGACATCTTTATGGGGGGTGTCTGCTTTTGGAGCCACGTTTTTAACTTTGATATATTTTCTTTCAGGTTGCTGTCCAACCAGCGGTTAATGCGATCTCTGATAGGTCTCGTTGCCCCTTGGTCATACTTGGCTCTATAAATATTTTTTATATCATTGTCCGCATTGTTCTTTTGGACTCCCGCATCATTGGTTATGCCCTGTAACGCAGCTGGGATACTTCCTGCCTTGTAGTAGTTTTCAACATCAATGATGGCCTCAGAGAGAGGATATTTATCAGCTTTGTTTTGTTGCCCGTTTCGAATTATAACAAGCTGAGATTTGCGTTGGGCCTCCATTTGCGCCAACAAGGCCGGCATTGTCTTCGAGTAGAAAACGTCTTTGTCTATGCCACCTTTTGCTCCGGTAATACCACCTGATATGGCGCCGAGAATAGACTTGGTTGCCCCGTTCCCAACAACTGCCGTGGCGCCACCTAATCCGATTACAGCCAAGTCAGCACCGGTATTCAAGCTGATGTTGTCACGGGCAATGCTCTGCTCAAATATAGTAAAGTTCAGATCAATCGCATATATTCGACAGTTGATAACACTATCTCTCCATGTAGTTGGGTCCAGAGTGATTGGATCAGGAGTTTGAATTTTTTTGTAATCAAAGCACCACTCAAGGTTCTTTAACTGAATGTCTGCCGGCACAGGGCGTTCAGGATACGCCTTTATGGCGGAACAGCCCGCACCCAACAGGCTCACGACAAGGAGGAGTGATATGTAGAATATCGATGTCATGTCCTTCATACCCGGCTTAAAGAAGTACTTCTCAGACGTTGTCATTTGTCTTCCTCCTTAATTATGTCAAACCCCTTGTTCTTCGGCGAATAGCCGTTGATCTCCCGGCAATTCGGTGTCAGTAGTTCATTGCCGTACGTAGTCGCAGCCATTGTGCGGTAATATGGTGTCTTGAGCATTCGGTAGATACCGCCCAGGGAACACCCCTGGGAACACCGCTGGGAACACCCCTGGGAACACCCCTGGGGTCAGGCTTGACTTTCGGATATTCGATATTAGAACACCTCTAGGGTCAGGAACGCCCGGAGGAGCGTTCTTAGCTATTTTTATATCTGCCAGCAAAAAAACATACTCTCCCTCACCCGCCCAAACCGCTTCAATCTCTCCATCACAACCACCTCCCGCTCAATCTCAACCCGGAACTTTCTAAAAGGCAATTATGAAGGTTGAATTATTAATTATGAAAACCTGCGATCCGCCAGGGTCAGACATCCAAGTTGCCAAGTAGAGGTAAAACTGAAAAACGTACCCCTATCGCGCACAAAAAAACCGCCCCACCGGCAAATGCCGGCAAAGCGGTCCCCATAATCCCCCATGTTCCCTGTCACCCTTCATAGCCCACCACATATCATAAAATTTTTCTCACGCTACTCTTGAAAAAACCGGCTGTCAACGAATAACATCAATAATAACAGCGGTCTCACGCGACGACGCCACGACGCCACGAAAACCTTAAACCCCATAAACCCGGAAAACAGTTGTCCACGAAAATCGCGAAAAGCACGAACGAAACCGGATGCTATACGACTTAAACGGCGTGACGTCTGCTGATTTACTGTTTTGCTGTATTGGTGTATTTTTCGTGTCTTTCGCGGACCAAACATCCTCGGCCGGGAAGACAGGTTGTGCGCTCTACTGCGTCACCATCACCTTCTCGATGCTGGCGGCAACCTGGCCCTGCTTCAGCGGTACCCGCCGGTCTGCGATCATGCGCAGAAACTTCTGCCCGTTGATCAGCAACAGGTTCAGGCCGTCGGCAAACTCCACCGCTTCGGCGCTGAACTCGCCCGAGGTTACAAAGAAGCCCCCCGCCGCCTTGACGGCTGTCATCTCTTCGTAGAATTCACGCACCGGCCGCAAGCTGACCTTGTAGGCCCGCCACTGATTGCACTGGACCAGATAGCATTCGCCGTTCATCGTCAGCTTGAAATCAGCGCCGCCATCGCTCCCGCCGAAGGTGGTTGCGACACCGTAGCCGCAGCGCCGGAAATATTCCACCAGCAGAAGCTCGATTTCGTGCCATTCCATGGCGGTCAGCGCCGCGAAATCCTGACTGCGCGCGATTCCTTCATACAGCGCCTTCTGTTTGCGGGAGCGGTAAAGCAGGAACAGCGCCGCGCCCAGCATGGCGGCCGGCAGCATGAACTGAGCGAACATCGCCATGTTAATCAATATCTGCTTCAGCACGTAGCCGCCGATCTGGTCGATGGGAACCGGGTGCTGCAGAGTGATACCAGCCGCCAGGTGCAGCACCGCGTAGGTTATCGCTGCCAGAACCAGGTATGTCTTCCAGGTCAGGCGACCGGCAATACCAATGATTTCTTCTAACGGGCTGTTACGGTTTCCGGCCATTGCTGTTCCCCCGCTCTGAAATCTGCCACATCGGGTCAGTCGTGCTTCTTATGCTGCAATTGATTGTTGAAAAGGGTAAAGATGAAGAACACGACCATCGCCAGGTTGAATATCTTTGAAATCGTAGATTGGGCCGCAGCGTACCTGCACGCCATGACGCCGTCGATACTGCCCCCCAGCCTCCCCACCTCGATGAATTCCGGGACCACCACCCAGATCAGCAGGTTGCCGATGATGCAGATGGCGGCGCTCACCCACCAGGGAGTGGTTATCAGCTCATACGTGAATGATGTTGATTGGTATTCCATGTTCCACGCCCTTCCTTCAGCTGTACGGTGAAGTATTTACACGGATAGTGCCAAGCAGCGTCTCTTCGATGGTATTTGCTCCTGTCCGGACTTCCGGGCGCGCTTTTTTGGGATCAGCAACTTCGGTTTCCCTGGCGTCCGGCGCGGAAAAAAACTCCGCGCCTCATCCCGTAAAAACCGATTCACGCCACCAACGCCAAATAATATCGGAGCGTTATCCGGAAGGCAGCATTCACCGGATGGAATCCGGGCTGTTTTGCTGATGCATCTGAATTTTGTTGCGTCGTTGTTTGAGATTTTTTTTGGCGTGACCGTTTTTTTTGCGGATGAAGATCTTGAGGATTAAATGAGCGGAAAATTGAAGCGCCGGAGGGGCGGCCGCGGAAAAAAAAGTGGAAAGATTCTTTACAACTTTCTGAAAAACCAGCGTAACAGCCCGATATCATTTAGCTTTTAGAAGTTGGAAAGTTTCTTTACACTTTTCGAAAAAAGCCGGAATTCCCTATTTATTACAAGATGTTACAAAAGTGTAAAAAAACCTGCACCCCCCCCTGCTTCAGGCCGTATCAGCCGGTTTGGGGGCGGACCCTGCTTCCCGGTAACTGCTGCGCCTCAACTCGATATCCTGCCTGACAATCCGCTCCAGCACCGCGTCAAAGTACTCCTTGCGGCAATCGACGCCGTCTATCGCGCCGCTGCGCAGGCGGCGCATGAAGCGGCAGCCGCCGAAGCAGAGCGGCAGATAGGAGCATTCAAGGCATTTACCGTTCCTCCACACATCCAGGAAGTACGATTTGCGGTAATCCCCGATGCCGCCGGCCAGGCTTCCGACCTTGAGATCGTCACAGCCACTGAAGGCCGGGCATTTGTAGAGCGTGCCGTCGCAGGTCACAACCAGATCGTTTTCAAACTCCACCATGCAGTCGGCCAGCTTCGGCTTGGGGGTGTTCCAGCCCCTTTTCAGGATCTCCCCGCGCAACTGCAGCGCAGCCTCAGTCTGCCACTCTTCCCAGCCGCAGGCGCACCCCATCGGGAAATGTCCCGATCCGCCAGCCTCGCTCCCGGGGATCACCGGCAGAAACTGGACCGTCTGGAGCATCTCCGGCAAGATCCCGGCCTGTTCCATCTGATCCAGCAGTTCCGGGAAGCGCCGGTGGTTTTCACGGGTAAAGCGCCCCACGAGCCGTACCTTGATCAGATCGCAGACACTCCTGATATTGTTCAGGATAACGGCATCCACCTCCGGGCCGGTAATGGTGACCCTGGCCCCTGCCAGCCCCGGCGGCAGCAACTCCTCGACCACCTCGCGTGTCAGCTGAGTACCGTCGCTAAACAGGTTGAAGGAAAATCCGGTGTTGTTAGCGGCGGCGGCTTCATGCAGCGGAGCGGCAATCCGCCGGATCAGCGGGATCGACTGTAGCGCCTCGCCACCATGAAATTCGAGCAGCACCTCCCGGCCGGACGCGATCGGTCCTTTCAGTATTTTTTCCACCAGCAGGTCGGCGGTGGCCCCGTCCATCCCGGTTTCTCCGCCGGAAGGCTCCCCATGGCAGCTGGAACGGCCCGGATTCAGCGCCACCAGCGCCGTGAATCGGCGCGCATTGGCGTTGACCCAGTTGAAATAGCCGGCCACCTGCCTTTTCTCGGCTTCCGCGTCCGGCACCAGGATACCGAGCATGGCCATGACTTCCTGTTCCGGCCCTTTGAGAGTCCGGCTCCGCAAGGAGTCGGCCACGCTGCGGGAGACCTGCAGCAGTGTTCCCCGCAACGTGGAATACACCAGCACCAGATCCGATGCATCGGCCCCAGGGTAAATCTTTATGAATCGCGATAAATCCATTCCCAACCTCTCATAAATAAATGTCGGGGCCTGCACCCCGGACATTTCACTTGAAAATCATCCGTGAAGTACCAAGAGCCGCCTTACGACAGGCACAATCCGGTCTGTCCATGAATGGGCCGGCGCCATTCCCCGGAACAAGCATAATCACCAGGTCCGTCTGTTTCAGAACCATCAATCCATGCCGCTGTGGACAAGGCGGCACGGAACATGCTATCTGTACGCAACATGCATGCCCGAATCATTCCACATATCCTTCTTTTTCTCTTCGTGATCATCCTCGTTGCCCCCCCCGGAGGGGCATGGGCCGCTGAGCAGGACGGGCCACTGATCCTGCCGGGACAGGCGCCGGAGCGCCGGATCGGAGGCATGGCTTCCGCATCCCGAGGTGAACGTGGCGGCGAAAACCGGGGTGCGGAACTGCCGTCCGGATCAGCCTTCAGATGCAGTCCGGCCGTGCTTTGCCGGCTGGGCAGCGGGTCGGTCATTGCCGGCGGCAGGAGCCGGAAATGAGCCCGGTCAACCGCTACAGACGTTTCCAGACCAGTTTCCGCAGCAGGCTGTTCCTGATCTTCACGCTTTTCACCGGCACCATCTCCGCCGCTTTCGTACTGCTGCTGATCACAGGTGAAATCCGCAACTACCAGGAACGTTCCGTCGAAAAAGCCCGCCTGCTGGCCTCGCTGCTGGCCGGCAACATCACGCTGCCGCTCTACTCGGAAAACGTGCAGGAACTGGACCGCCGTGCGCACGAGATCCTCTCGACACCTGAGGTGGCGCGGATAAGGATCGCCAGCAGCAGCAACAAAACGCTGGTAGACTTGATATCCCCGGCGGTACCCACCAACGCAAGGCTGGAGACTGCATCTGTGCAGGTAACGACCTACGGCGCCAGTCCGACGGTCGAAACGGCATTGAGCGGAACTTCTCAACCGTCACCGGTTCTGCTGGGGTACGCTTCGGTTTCCATAGACACCGGCAAACGATTGCAGGCGATCCGCTCCGCCGTTATAAAAACCGGCGGCATAGCGCTGCTGTTCTGGATAGCGGTGGTGGCCGGCTGTTATCCGGTGCTGAAACGGGTCACGCGCACCTTCAACTCCCTGACCGAGGGGCTCGACAGCATGATGGGGGGGGATTTCTCGACCAAGATCATGATCGACAAGGACGACGAGGCCGGACGGGCGGCGCAGGCTGTCAACCGGCTGGCCGAGGCCCTGGAGGAGCGCGAGATTGAAAACCGCAACCTGCAGGAGGAGCTGGTCAAGGCGATGCGGCTCGAGGTTCAGGAAGAGCGGCGCAAGATCATGGCCAAGCTGATCCAGACCAACCGCATGACGTCACTCGGCCTGCTGATTTCAAGCATTGCCCACAACATCAACACCCCCAACGGGGTGATCAAGCTGGCGGCGCAGCATCTGGCCGGTTCCTGGAAAGATGCGCTGCCGATACTGGAGCAGGTGACCAAAGAGGAGGGGGACTTCACCCTGGGAGGCTTGCCCTTCGGCGTAGCCAAGGGAGAGATCAAGGGAGCCAACGAGGCGATCCTCAACAATGCCGAACGGGTCGAGCGGGTGATTCAGGACCTGCGCGCCTACAACCTGGGAGAACGGAGCGAGTTCAGCCCCGGGGTCTCGGCAAACCGAGTAGTCGAGGAGGCGCTGACGATCATACGCGCTTATGGCCGCCAGGGGGAGATCTCCATCACGCCGACCCTGACCCCCAACCTGCCTGAAATAACCGGGAACCAGCACCAGCTGGAACAGGTGGTGGTAAACCTGCTGCTGAACGCGATGCAGGCTATGCCCAACAATCGGGGGATAGTGACGGTGCGCACCGAGTACTCCGACGAGGCCGGCGAGGTATTGATAATCGTGACAGATCAGGGCGAGGGGATTTCGCCCACGGTCAAAAAGCATCTTTTCGAGGCGTTCTTCTCCACCAGGATTGACAAGGGAGGCAGCGGACTCGGACTCTACATTTCAAACTTCATCGTGTCAGAGCACAGGGGGCGCCTGACCATCGACTCAGAACAGGGCGCCGGCACCGTGGCCACCGTGCATCTCCCGCTGAATCAGGAATTCCCCGCACAGGCAGAACTCACTTAAACCCGCCCCTATTCCAGATCTTCGTCGAAACGTTTTTCCGCAGCCAGTTCCAGCCTCTTCTGCAGTGTCGGGCGGCTGACCCCCAGCATCTTGGCGGCCACGCTCCTGTTGCCGTTGGACAGGTTGATCGCCTCCTCCACCAGCAGCGCCTGGACTTCGTCAATGGTGGGAAAGTCGTGGAAAAACCCGTTCAGCGCGAACTGGTTGTTTCCTATCTTGCGAACGATCTTTCTGCCGGTTGTCGTGCCGGGAGCGAGGCCCGGAAAATCTTCCGGCGTCAGCGTGTCGGTGCGGTTGTAGGTGACGGCATTGTGAACCATGTTGACCAGTTCGCGCACGTTCCCCGGAAAATCGTAGGAAAACAGCGCCTTGCGCAGCTTGGTGGGCAGTTGCGGCGGCGTCCTGCGCATCGATTCCGCGACCTCCTTGATCGTATGCTCGACCAGCAGCAGTATGTCTTCACGCCGCTCCCTCAAGGGCGGAATCTGAAGCGAGTGGGCGCTGATGCGGTAGAAGAGATCGCTCCGAAATTCTCCTGAAGCGAGCAGCGCCGTGAAGTTTGCGTTGGATGCGGCAATGATCCTGGCGTCGCTTTTGTGCAGGACATCGGAACCGAGGCGGTAGTATTCGTTCTGCTGCAAAAGCCTCAGCAGCTTGATCTGGGAGGCGTTGCTGAGATCTCCGATCTCGTCCAGGAACAGTGTGCCGCCCCGGGCCTGTTCGATCAGGCCGTCCCTGCTTTCGGTAGCGCCGGTGTAGGCCCCTTTCTTGTGCCCGAACAGGGTATCCGCCAGCATGGTATCGTCCAGCCCCGCGGCGTTGACCGTTACCATCCGCCCCTTGAGCCCGCTGCTGCGATGGATCGCCTTGGCGATCAGCTCTTTCCCGACTCCGGTTTCACCGTTGATCAATACCGGCTGGCGCGAGCCTGCCAGGGTTTCGATCACCTTGAAGATTGACTGCATCCGTTCGCTGCAGGTGACGATCTCGCTGAAGCTTTCGGGGCTGGAAAGCGGCTCGCCCAGCAGATACCCGGTGAGCTTGCGGTTGCGGACTATCAGTTCGTTGCTCTTGACTGCATTCTGGACTATATACACCAGCCGGGTCGTGTCGAGCGGCTTGGTGATGTAATCGTATGCGCCCTGCTTGATGCAACTGACCACGTTGTCGAGGTCGCGTACCCCGGTCATGATGATCACCGGTATATTGGGGTACAGGCGAACGATTTCCGGCAACAGGTCGGCGCCGGACGGGTCCGGCATGACCCAGTCCAGCAGCAGCACGTTATGTGCTCCGGTGGCAAGGGCGTGAAGCACGCGGGAACTGTCCTGCAGCGAAGTAACGTTGGCGATGCCATGGGAAAGCAGGGCCCTCCGGGTGCCGTCAAGGAACTCGGCATCGTCATCAACGATCAGTATCGAATGCCCCGACTCGTGCTTTTTCATCTGCGACATTTAAATCCCTCCAGGCGGCTCAGGCCGGAAAATTACTGATGCAGCGGCATCTCGTTCGTACAGCGCCGGCGCGGTCAGGACGCCTGCAGCCATCCGCGCTGTTTCAACTCGTCCTCCAGCCTTTTGTAATCCTTTTGCAACTGCTCTGACAGCGCCGCTGCGGACATCAGATCCCCCAGCTTGCCGGCCTGTTCCAGCCGCAGCGCGGTTTCCCACATCTGCTCGGCTCCGACCGTAGAGCAGGCCCCCTTGACGGCATGCGCCTGTTTGCGCACACCGACGGCATCCCCCTCGGCCAGGCTTTCCCGCAGAATATCCAGATACCCAGGTGTGCTTTTGACGAAAATGTTCAGCACGTCCCTGGCCAGGAGGCGATCGTCTAGATTCCGGCGCAGATAGTCTGCTTCGTTAAAAACCGGCAGTTCGCTCGCCTCGGCAGCAGCCGGGGAATGAATCCGCACGTCCGGCCGCCGCACGGGCTGTTCACTGCCTGGGCTGGAAGCTTCCTGCGGGAGCCATTTTTCAACCAGCGAAACCAACAGCGAAAGCTCGATCGGCTTTGAAATATAATCGTTCATGCCTGCCTCCAGGCACTTCTCCCGATCACCCTCCAGAGCGTTGGCGGTCATGGCGATAATCGGCATGTCATTCCGGATCACCGCAACGTTTGCGGAACGTATCAGCGAGGTGGTCTCGTATCCGTCCAGACCCGGCATCTGGCAATCCATCAATACCAGGTCGTAGGGTTCATGTTCCAGTCGCTGCAGGGCGTCGTAGCCGCTTTCTACCAGGGTATAGCCGAACCCGGCCTTTTCCAGCAATGCTCCCGCAACCCTCTGGTTGATGGGATTGTCCTCCACCACCAGGATCTTGTATTTTCCGCGATGCGAGGAAAAGGCTACCGCATGCTTGATCTGCTCATTGACATGCTCTTCGGCCAGAAGGTCGGCATCGCCGGTCTTGACCCGTGTAAACCGCGCGGTAAAGCTGAAAACGGACCCTTCACCTTCCCTGCTGGTAACATCCAGCTCGCCCCCCATCAGTTCGACCAGCTGCCGGGAGATGGACAGCCCCAGCCCGGTGCCGCCGAAACGGCGGGTAGTCGAGCTGTCAGCCTGTGTGAACGGATCGAAAATCAGCGGCAGCTGCTCCGCGGCGATCCCGATGCCGGTGTCGTTTACCGTAAAACGCAAGATCAGGTGCTGTTCGTCGATGGATTCGACCGACACCGCCACGGTAACATGCCCCTGTTCGGTGAACTTGACCGCGTTGCTGGTAAGGTTCAGCAGTATCTGGCGCAATCTGGCCGGGTCGCCCCTGACGATGGGAGGAACATCCGCATCGATAATGCAGTGCAGGTGCAGACCCTTTTCGTCGGCTCCGGTCTGCAGTATCGGCATCAGCTCATCCATCACATCGGCCAGGCGGAAGGAAACCTCTTCCAATCCCATCCGGCGGGCCTCGATCTTGGAATAATCCAGGATGTCGTTGATGATCGCCATCAGATGTTTGCCGCTCTTGCGGATAACCCCGACGTAGTTGCGCTGTTCTCCGGTCAAAAGGGTGGTTGACAGCAGACCGGCCATCGCTATCACCCCGTTCATCGGGGTGCGGAGTTCATGGCTCATGTTTGCCAGGAATTCGCTCTTGGCGGCATTGGCGCTGGCAGCCTCGGCCGCCAGCTCGCCGGAGCGCTGCACCGCCTGCTCCAGGTACTGGTGGGTTTCGAACAGCTTCTGCTCGGCCTCCTTGCGCTCGGTCACATCGGTGCCGATACTGAGTATTTCAACCAGGGTTCCGTTTTTTTCACATACCGCGGTATTGCTCCAGTGCATCCAGATCCGTCGCCCGTCACGGGTGATGTTCTCATTCTCGTTTTCGTGATAATCTGCCGGAAAATGGAGGATGTTTTCTATCATGGAGCGCAGGTCCTTGCCGGACGAATCCGTTTCGGGAACGATCGTTCCGACCAGGTGACGCCCGAAAAGCTCGGAACGCTTATAGCCGAAGCACCTTTCGCCGAAATCGTTGATGTAGGTGACCTCCCCGTTCACATCCCATCTCAGGATGACGGTGCGGGCGTGTTCAATCAGTTCCCGGTAGTTGCGTTCACTCTGCAGCAGCGCATCTTCGGCAAGCTTGCGCTCGGTTATGTCGTGGCAGATATGCACGGAACCGACCATGACTCCCGCGGAATTAAGCAGCGGGGCGCCGGTGACTGTAAAATAGCCTTTCAAAAGGTCGATATAGAGATCCACCGAGTGCGGGACACCGTTTTCAAGGAACAGCACCTTGAGGCATTCGGGCGGCGGCTCCGCGGAGCCGTGCATCACCTCGCAGCAGCTGCGGCCTACCACCCTGTCCAGCGTCAGGCCGAGCCGTTCCAGCATGGCCCGGTTGGCGTGCACGATTGTGCCATCGGCCGCCAGGATATAAATCAGGTCGCTGACGGAATTGAAAGTCTCCTCCCAGGACTCCTGCGAGCGTTTCAGTTCCTTTCTGCATTCCACGACCTCGGACTCCAGTTCGCGGTTAATCCGGGACAACTCGTCACAGCGCTGCTTCAGAAGTTCGTAACTGTATTGGACGTCTTCCGGCATACCATCCTCCAAACCATCTCCAGACGGAAACGATCCCTGAAACGTATCAAAAATCAGTGGGAAACACCACTAAAGATCATTTCATCCCCGGTTCTTCACCACCGGAGGAATTAAATCCGGGCCGCGCAGGTGCAAGCATATGTTGTGCCACTGCATCGACAATCCTTTTTTATTGACAACACAAAAAAAACAATCTATAAAGTCGATCTGTTTTTTTAGGATCCCTTCGGCAAAAACAGCCACGTTTGCCTGCCGGGGAAACGTGTCAAATATGTTTTTATTTTTCAGCATAATGCTGAAATAAACGGCGGTGTAGCTCAGTTGGCTAGAGCAAGCGACTCATATTCGCTAGGTCCGGGGTTCGAATCCCTGCACCGCCACCAACTTCCCGAGACGCCCTGATATTTTCAGGGCGTTTTTTTGTTATCAACAGACCACGGAGGAAACACGGATGATCCAGATTGATTTTGATAAAATGGGCGGGCTGATTCCGGCAGTGATCCAGGACTACCAGAACGGCGAGGTATTGATGGTGGCCTTCATGGACAAGAAGACCCTCGACCTGACCCTGAAAGACGGCAAGACCTGGTTCTTCAGCCGTACCCGCAACAAGTACTGGATGAAAGGCGAGGAGTCCGGCAACACCCAGGACGTGATGGAGGTGCTGACCGACTGCGATGCCGACACCGTGGTCATCAAGGTCAGGCAGAACGGACCGGCCGCCTGCCACACCGGCAACCGCAGCTGCTTCTACGTGAAATGGGAGAACGGCGAATGGGTGGAACACTCCAACCCGCTGTTCGATCCCAACGATGTCTATAAAAAATAAACCATCATCTTTTTGGAGGGGTGTAAATGAGCAACCTTTTGAACTTCGGTATCCCTAAAGGGAGCCTGGAAGATGCAACCGTCGGCCTGTTCAAAAAAGCCGGGTGGCAGATCAGCATCTCGTCGCGCAGCTATTTCCCGGGCGTCGATGACGCCGAGATGAACTGCAAGCTTATCCGTCCGCAGGAGATGGCCAAATATGTCGAGCGCGGCACGATCGATGCCGGCATCGCCGGCCGCGACTGGGTGCGCGAGAACGACTCCGACGTGATCGAAGTCTGCGAAATGGTCTATTCCAAGGTATCGCGCCGTCCAGCACGCTGGGTGCTGGTGGTCAACGCCGATTCCAAGGTGCAGAAACCGGAGGACCTCCACGGGGCTACCATTTCCACCGAACTGGTAGGCTTTACCAAGCGCTACTTCGCGGAGCGGGATATCCCGGTCAACGTCGAGTTTTCCTGGGGCGCGACCGAGGCCAAGGTTGTCGACGGGCTGTGCGACGCCATCGTCGAAGTCACCGAAACCGGTTCGACCATCAAGGCCAACGGCCTGCGCATCGTCTGCGAACTGATGGAGTCCGTGCCGGTGCTGCTGGCCAGCAAATCCGCCTGGGCCGATCCCTGGAAACGTGAAAAGATCGAGCAGATCGCCACGCTGCTGAAATCTTCACTGGCCGCTGAAGGCATGGTCGGCCTCAAGATGAATGTGCCGGCCGACAAGATCGAAGCGATCACCAGCGTGCTGCCGAGCCTGAAGAACCCGACCGTGTCCCACCTCTACAACTCGGACTGGCTTTCGATCGAAAGCATCCTCTCCGAAAAAGAGGTGCGTCGCGTCGTGCCGGAGCTGCTGAAACTGGGAGCCGAGGGCATCATCGAGTATCCGCTGAACAAGATCATCTAGAATAGAGACACCGCTTACTCCGGTTTCAGATCAGGGATGAAGTCAAGGCGGCGAGGACTGAGGCGATGAGGCGTACAAATTGTACGTTGAGAAACCAAAGACGAGCCAGCGAAGATAGCGCCTTGATTTGGAATTGGGCGGTTCTGCGGTGATGGATTGAACCGGTATGTTGCTAGACAAGATAGAAGAACTGGAACGGCGCTACCAGGAGCTGGAAGCCCTGCTCTCCGACCCGGCGGTTATTTCCAACCAGCCCGAGTTCCGCAAGTTTTCCCGCGAGCATTCCGACCTGACCGACCTGGTGACGGCTTACCGCCGCTATCGCAAGGTGCTGGCCGAAATCGAGGAAAATCGCGAGATGCTGGCCGATCCGGACATGAAGGAGATGGCCGAGGAGGAGCTGAAGGAACTGGAAGCCGAAAAGGACCGGCTTGAGGCCGACATTCAGCTGCTGTTGCTCCCCAAGGACCCCAACGACAACAAGAGCGTCATCCTGGAAATCCGTGCCGGCACCGGCGGCGACGAGTCGGCGCTCTTCGCCGGCGACCTGTTCCGCATGTATTCGCGCTTTGCCGACACCAACCGCTGGCGGGTGGAGACCATCTCGGCCTCGGAGTCCGAGCGGGGCGGCTTCAAGGAGATCATCGCCTCGGTCGAGGGAGAAGGGGTCTTTGCAAAACTCAAGTACGAATCAGGCACGCACCGCGTACAGCGGGTTCCTGAGACCGAAGCCCAGGGGCGCATCCACACCAGCGCCTGCACCGTGGCGATAATGCCCGAGGCGGAGGACGTGGATATCGACATCAATCCGGCCGACCTGAAGATCGATGTCTATCGTTCGTCAGGTGCCGGCGGCCAGCACGTCAACACCACCGATTCGGCCGTACGAATCACCCACCTCCCCACCGGCACGGTGGTGGCATGCCAGGAAGAGCGCAGCCAGATCAAGAACCGGGCCAAGGCGATGAAGGTACTCAAGACCCGCATTCTGGACACGATCCAGCAGGCCCATAACGACAAGCTGGCCGCCGACCGCAAGCAGCAGGTCGGTTCCGGCGACCGCTCCGAGCGCATCCGCACCTACAACTTTCCCCAGGGGCGCATGACCGACCATCGCATCGGATTGACGCTCTACCGACTGGATTCGATCATGGCTGGAGACATCGCCGAGATCGCCGATGCGCTGCGGGCTCATTACCAGATGGAAGCGCTGAAGGCGCAGAGCGAGGGATAGCAGCACAAAGTTTTCAGACAGCATAAATAAATACGGGGCGGCCAATCTGGCCGCCCCGTTTCGTTTCATAGCGATGACTCCAGCCTCACCCCAGCAGAAACTCGAAGTCCTCCCGCGTCAGGCCGGCGCCTCCATCGGCCGCACCCTCGTCCAGAATCGCCTTGTACAGCTTAAGCTTCTGTTCCTTCAGCAGCATCATCTTCTCCTCGATCGTGTGGCGCATCACCAGGCGGGTGATCGTGACCTGGCGGGTCTGCCCGATGCGATGGGCACGGTCGGAGGCCTGGTTCTCGACGGCCGGGTTCCACCAGGGGTCGAGATGATAGACATAGGTGGCGCGGGTCAGGTTGAGCCCCTTGCCGCCCGCTTTCAGGCTGATCAGGAAAACTATCGGGATTCCGGAATCCTGGAAGGAGTTCACCAGATTTTTTCTCTGCGGCACCGGCGTGGAGCCATCCAGGCGCAGATAGTGGAAGCCGTGCTTCTTCAGCCCGGCCTCGACGATATCCAGGTAGCTGGTGAACTGGGAGAAGACCAGTACGCTGTGCCCTTCATCGCGCAGTTCGTCCAGCTGTTCCAGCAGGAACTCCAGCTTGGGCGAGGCTTCGGGAGCACCGGGCAGCGCCAGCGCCGGGGCCAGACAGATCTGCCGCAGCCTGAGAATAGCGGTCAGGGCGATGATGCGGGCCTGGCCCGGAGAACGGCTGGCAAAGGCCTCTTCGATCTGCTTGCGCACCTCTTCGACGGTTCGCTGGTAAAAAACCTTCTGCCTGGGTGACAATTCCAGATGGATATCGGTCTCGATCTTGTCCGGCAGGTCGGCTACGATCAGCTGTTTATTGCGCCTGAGAACAAACGGTCGCGTACGGTTCAGCAGCGTGTCGATACCCAGTTGCCCCCTGTTTCCGATGCTGCGGCTGAATTCCTCGGGGGTGCCCAGAAGTCCGGGCAGACAGAGGTCCATGATCGCATAATACTCCTCGACACGGTTCTCGACCGGCGTACCGGTCAGGGCAAGCTTGAACGCGCCGTTCAAGCGCCGCACAGCCCCGCTGGTGGCTGCCTGCAGGTTCTTGACCGTCTGGGCTTCGTCGAAGATGATTACATTGAACCGCAGCGCGGCCAGCTTTTCGATGTCGCGCTGGACTATCCCATAGCTGGTCAGGATGATGTCGCAACCGGCGAAAGCGGAGATCGAACGCCCCGGGCCGGTGTAGCTCGTCAGCGATGCGCCGGGGAAAAACCTGGTGAGTTCGCTTTCCCAGTTGAACAGAAGCGACGGCGGCACCACGATCAGATGCGGCATGCCGGCTTCAGCTCCGGAAGCGATTGTCCCGGCGGCGATTCCGGCCAGAAGCGAGATACTCTGGACCGTTTTGCCCAATCCCATGTCATCGGCCAGACAGGCGCCAAAACGGTGCTCGTAGAGAAAACCGAGCCAGCGGTACCCGTCGCGCTGATAAGGGCGCAATGTGGCAATCAGTCCGGACGGCAGCGGACGGTCGGGAACGGAGTCGAAGTTTAGCAGACTGTCCATCACCCTGGCTTCATCCGGCGCAAGGCGTACCGTGACTCCGTGCCGGCGCAGCCGGAGCCAGTCCAGGATCTGCAGCCGCGGGATACGGACCGCCTGCTGCCCCCCCTTTTTACGGCGCTTGCCGGGTGCGGCGGCGCCGACCAGCATCGCCAGTATGCGGGCGTTGACGTCATCCATCAGTATCATCCGGCCGTCGCGCTGCAGGATACCGACCGATGCCAACCGTTGCAGCTCCTCTTCTTTCAGCAACTCACCGTCACAGCGGATCTCGGGGCGCAGCTCAAACCAGTCCAGCGAACTGCTGGTGGCATCCAAAGCAAAATCCCACTCCGCCGTCTGGAGAGGCTCGCTCCCCAGCAGCAGCAGGAAGCCGCTCCGCTGGAAGCGGCCGGCCAGCTCAGGCAGCACAGCCAGCAGCTGGTCGCGCCTGACGTTCATCTCGCCGGGACGGCTGCCCGTGTCAAAGGCATCGGCTCCGAACAGTTCGTACAGAATATGCAGCATGCGGATCTGCGAACGGCGGTCATCGCGGGCGAAAATCCAGCCATCGTTGCCGGCCTGCACCATCAGCGGCTGCTTTATGCTCTCCTCCGCCATCTCGGACAACAGTTTCCTTGCTTCGCTTTTGACACGTCGCTTGACGTAGTCCGGCCCGCTGAGCGCATTTTTTATCACGCTCTTTCGAGCTGCCGGGGTTTCGGCAGAGGCCAGCTCGAAACAGGCTTCCATGATCGTTCGCACACGTTTTTTCGCCCTGAGGGGCCCGGACAGCCCGGAACGGCAACGAGGGTCGAAGAAGCGGAACAGATCATGGGCAAAGCCGTACAGACGGGTGTCACAGGCGACCAGCGGGACCATCTCAATAAGAGGCATTTCCAGTGCGGCCGGCAGTTCAAGCAGGTAGGTCGGCGCTTCACAGCGGGCAGTATCGGCGACCTCGCCATTGTGGAAGAAAATCACGGAATCGCCGGATCTCGGCAGCAGCTGCCGGTCAAGCCTCAAGGCCAGCGCATTGAATTTTTCCAGCGGCACGCTGATCCGGCTGACGCCCCTCTGCAGCGACTCCAGCGCCGCGGAATCAAAATCGTCCCCCCCGTCTTCAAGGTCATCATCAAAGTCGCCTGCTGAACTTCCATCATCGTCAACATCGCCGAAATCATCGTACTCCTCATCATTGAGCACCTTGTCCTGGATGTTGTCCCAAACCGTCCAGAGTTCCCTGTCAATCAACGGATGAACAGTTCCAGCCTCCGGATCGAGCAGCAGTTCATTGGAGCTAATGATCTGCTCAGGCAAGGGGTTGTTGCCGTCCAGCGTGCGGGATATCACAACCCGGCCTTCCCCCAGCGCGAAGGTGAGGCAGGCCCTCCTGGGCAGATCTCCACGAACGGCCAGGGGCGTTTCGACGCCGGCCAGGTCGCGGTATACGATCGGATAGGCGCCTTTGGTCAGCGTCATGAAAGTCGTCAGATACTGGATTTTTGACTCGTAAAACGGCAACCGCCGCAGGCATTCGGCAATATCCGGTGGCAGGCCGCCTGTCCAGCGATGGATCTGCTCCGAATCATGCTTGATGGAGCCGCGCAGTCTGCCGAAACAGTCTTCCAGCACCAGCCTGATCCGTTTCGGATCCAGTGGCGGGCCTGGCTGACGAATGTTCCAGGCAGACGCCGGTTTGCCGTCATGCGCTATTTCCGGATGGACGGCAAAATGCCGCGGATCAGGCGTTTCAGGCGCATCAACGATCAGATCCAGATGGACCTGTTCGGAAATACCGGTCAGAGCGGCCAGCTTTCTCAACACCTGTCCGCTGATCCTGACGTTGGGAAATGAATCGGGCGACAGAAGGCGTTTGAACTGAATCCAGGTGATAACCGTATGCGGGCATTGCGCATCCGGTGTCCAGTGCCGGCAGTCGCAATAAATCGAGATCCGGCCGTATTCGCTTATCGTGACACTCGCGCCATCCGAGCAGAACAGAGTCAGGATGGATTTGTCCGGGGTGTTCCATTCGGCCCTGTCAATCATATCAAGATCGCATTTACTGACGGCCTGCATGATATGGGACCTGGAAGCCAGCAGATAAAGCTCGCCCGGTAATACTTGCCGGAGCAGCTGCAATGGGGGAGGAAGCCGGGAATGTGAAGCAGTATCATTCATCGTGGTTTTGTAACATTTTCACAGGGAGCAAGCAAGCAGGAGAAAGTACCGGCATGGCAAAACTGCTGAAATAGCGGAGATAAATCGATTGTCGGCCAGGATTGCACTTTTAATTTTCATCGGATTGTGCTACCTGTCAGACATGTCACGCCTGCTCGAAAACTACAGACAACTGGTGGCCAGGATCGACGCCCTCTGCAGCGCGATAGAAGCGTCACTGGCGGACCAGATCACCTGTTCGGAAGGGTGCAGTTCCTGCTGCACCGCGATAACGCTTTTTCCTGTGGAAGCGGCCGCGCTTAGAAGCGCGCTGGAGGAGTTGCCGGAAGCGGAAGCCGAAGAGATCAGGCAACAGATAGTGCAGCACAACGGCAGCGAACGCTGCCCCCTGCTGTCGCACCACCGCTGCCTGCTGTACCGGGCGCGTCCGATCATCTGCCGCACACACGGCCTGCCGATCATCTACACCGAGGACAACCTCCGCAAAAGTGACTGTTGTCCGCTCAACCTGAGCGAGGCCGGATCAGTCAGCGGATCGAGCGTGATCGACCTGGACAAACTGAACACGCTGCTGGTCGCGGTCAACTCCCTCTACCTTTCCCAGTCGGAAACCGAGGAAACCGGGGAACGCCTGACAATCGCCGAAGCTCTCACCAAACGATAATCAAAAACTGCTATTTCAGACTGGAGATGTAGCTGCGGACCCCTTCCAGGATGCCTTCGGCGGCCATTTCCTGATAAGAGGCTTCTTTGAGACGGGATTCTTCCTGTACGTTGGAGAGAAACGCGCTTTCAACCAGGATGCTCGGCATTGTCGCTCCCACCAGAACATAGAAGGGTCCCTGCTTGACGCCCAGATTCCTGACATCGCTGTAACGCGCACGAATTTTCTTATAGAGGGACTTTTGAACTTCATCAGCCAGGTGAGCGGAGTCATTCAGCTTGTAGTTGGCCATCAGGTCAAACAGGATCGCCTGCAGCACACTGACCTTCTCCAGTGAAGTCCCGTTCTCCTTGGCAGCCAGCTGTGCCACCTTGTCGGTTTTGGCCAGATTCAGGTAATAGGTCTCGATGCCGGCCGCCGAACGATTGGGCGCTGCATTGGCATGAACCGACAGGAACAGGTCGGCATTGACCTTGTTGGCGATAGCGGTACGCTCCTCCAACGGGATAAAGACATCGGTCGAACGCGTCATCACCACATCCAGCCCCAGTTCTTCCTTTAACAAAGCCCTGAGCTTGAGGCCGATAGCCAGCACAACGTCCTTTTCCTGGATGCCGCTGGGCCCGACCGCACCGGGATCGTGGCCGCCATGCCCAGGATCTACCACAACCCGACGGATCTTGGAGATCACCGTTTTTCTGGGGGGCTTGGACTTTTTCTCGACAACCGGCGGAGGTTCTTCCAGCTTCGGCACCACCACTTTTTCGGGCATGATGCTGATAGAGTCCTCCAGGCGTGATATTTCCGTACGCCGCTCTCCCCGCACATCGATTATCAGTCGGGCCGGGTCTGAAAGCGGAAACACTTTGAAGTCCCTGATATTCTCCGTGTCAAGCACGACCCTGACCACATCCGGCTTATACTGGCCTACGCGCGCCCCCTTGAGGAGTCCGTCGCCAATCGTAATATCCCGCACACCCTTGCCCAGCCTGGTGCGATTCAGATCGATGTAGACCCGGCCGGGTTTGCCGGGACTCCCCTTGCCCAGTTCATGGCTCTCCCAGGTCACATCCCGGTCAAGTTCGAGAGAAACCCGCGTATAATCCGGGTTGGACCAATGCTTCATCTCATTCAGGGTTGCCGGGGGACGGATCGCAGCCGAAGTCTGTTCGCTGAAAACCTGTTTTTTTCTCTTGGCTGCAATGGCCGGGAACGGAAGCATCAGGCCTGCAACAAGTAGGCAGATCAGTATGTGAAAGTATCGATTCATGGGATCGCTTATCGCATCAACGAGATATGTTTGAAAAAGTAGCTTGCCCTTTTATCAGAAATATCCGTATCTTTCAACTGTTACCGTACTTTTTTCAAGGTACCTCTCAGGCTGCTTCCGCGACAGCGCATCCCCCGCTCATGACGTGAGTGATCTTCTCCTTCATTTCATGCATCTGGAAAGGTTTCTGGATGAATCCGGCCGGCCGGTCGCCGCTGAAGCGTTCAGAAACATCCTCCTTGCTGCAACCGCTGCTCAGAAGGACCCGTATATCCGGACGTATGCGTCGAAGTTCCTGGAAAGTGAGCACCCCGTCCATCACCGGCATGGTCAGATCCAGGATCACCAGCGCAATATCACCGCCGTGATCGTTCAGGATTTTCAACGCCTGATTCCCGTCCGCGACACCGATCGCCTCAAAACCCAGATGCGCGGCAAATTCCATACACACTTTGCGTACATGTTCCTCATCATCCACCACCAGGATTTTACCGTTGAAAACGGTCGGGACACGGTCATGAACCGGCTTTGTTTCAATTGGCTGCGCGGCTGTGCCATCACTGCATTCGGGAAACAGTACCCGGAAGGTAGAACCGATTCCGGGTTTACTGTTCACCAGGATGGCGCCGTTCTGAGAACGCACTATACCCAGCACCGCCGCCATACCCAGCCCGCGGCCCGTGAACTTGGTGGTAAAGAACGGCTCGAAAATCCGCTGGCTGGTCTCTTCATCCATTCCGCAGCCATTGTCCGACACCTCCACATAGACGAACCTGCCGGCCGGCGGCTTTTCCTCCAGCCTGCTGAAGTTCAGGTAGCTTTCATCGCATTCCTGCATGCCGGTGCGCAGCGTAATAGTTCCGTAGCCGTCACCGATCGCCTCGGACGAGTTGATCAGCAGATTCATGATAACCTGCTGAATCTGCCCTTCATCGGTTTTTATCGGCAGTGCGTCCTGGTGCATTGACATCTCCAGGTTGATGGTTCTTGCGACCGATGCCCTGAAAAAGCTGGCATTTGAGCGAATGACATCGTTGATGTCAACCTCTTTCAGAATGAACATTCCTTTGCCGGCGTAATCAAGCATCTGCCTGGTGAGATTGGCCGCATGCCGGCCTGCCTGCATGGCCTGCTCGATACTTGAGCTGGCATGGCGATCACCGGACACCCTCATCAATGCCAGTTCCATGTTGCCCAGGATTACCGTCAGGAGATTGTTGAAATCGTGGGCGATGCCGCCCGCCAGGACCCCCAGGCTTTCCAGCTTCTGGGCATGCAGAATCTTGCGTTCATAATCCAGGTGTTCCAGCTCCGCTTTTCTCAGTTCGGTGATATCCCGGGCAACGCCGAAGATTCCGCTGACATTGCCATGCTGATCATACAACGGGCCCTTGGTCGAGAGAAAGACCAGCTGCTCCCCGTCCACCGAGGTAAGGCGCTCCTCATAGGTCATGATCTTTCCGGCATCCATCACGGCCCGGTCACCGGCCATCACGATCCTGGCCTCATCAGCCGGAAATAGAAAAGTATCATCACGTCCGTATACTTCACAGGCGCTCTTACCGGTGACACGGGCGGCAGCCGTATTGAACAGACGATAACGCCCCTCCAGATCCTTGACGTAGACCGAATCCGAGGTGCCTTCCACGACGACCCGCAGCAGCTCCCTGCTTTCGCGGAGTTCCATTTCCGAACGTTTGCGTTCGGTGATGTTACGCTGGATATGAACGGCCTTGACAATCTTCCCGCTCTCATCCCTGATCGGCGAAGTAAACACCTCCAGATGGCATTTTTCGCCGTAGGGATCGCAGTGAACGTGCTCTGCCGTGGCATGGTCATCACGGGACATGGTTTCCATCAGGGCACAGGTATCACCGAGCGGAGTGCACGGAGACGATCTGTGGTGCAGAATCTCATGACATGTTTTTCCTATCACCTGTTTTTCCGTAAGGTTGAGTTCCTCCAGAAAAGCCCGGTTTGCACCCACGATATTCAATGTGTTGACATCGATGATAGAGATCGGGTCGGCGATGCTGTCCAGCACGGTACGGTTGAACTCGCACATCTGCTTCAGTTCCTGAGTCCGCTCCGCCACCCTCTGTTCAAGCGATTCGTTCAGAGCCTTGACATCTTCCTCGGCATTTTTAAGGGCGGTAAATGTGCTTTGGGAGAGATTGATTATGATGAAGACAAATACCGCGCCGCCGAGAAACACTCCCCCGGTTACCATCTCCAGCGGGAAAGTCAGGTTGAAAGAGAGCACCGCCACGAAAAACAGGTACCCCAGAAGAAAGAAGGTCATCAGATTGAGGATGAAAAGCCATTTGCGGCGAAGCCGGCCACAGACACTTTTCCAGATAACCCTTGCCGGCTGAAACGACTGGGTCAGGAATATCGCTCCAACCAGAACCATCAGTATGGAAATGTATCTCATCAAGGTCACCACCGAAAACATGTCGATTCATCCGTTATTTAACGTAACGGCAGCGGGCATAGCGCTTAAAGGTTTAATGTTTCTAATCACGAACAGCTGCATTTCCGTGGTTTCGTCCGGGCCGGTCGACAACACCCAGGTTTTACAACTCTAATTAAGCAATTTATATGCCCGCTTTATAATCGAACTTGCACAGGAGTGGATCACGAGGAGAGAAGAGAGGTTAATACCTATAAGAAGAGAATATTACAGAGTTTTTTTGAAGTCGCCACCTGACGGCAAATCACCTTGAACACTTAACACAGCATTACACACTAAACTAACATTAGAAAGTCACATATATATTGAATTAATCCAGCAACCTCCTCTTCCTATCCGGGCGTTTGTCCGGAGCAAAAGATCATCAACGTGAAACACCGGAAACAGCCCGGACATAAACCTAGGCCATCCGTTTCAGTTCATCCAGAAGGTTGAGCGCCTCCAGCGGAGTCAAGGTGGCGATATTGAGCTTTTTCAGACGTAGCCGCAGCAGGTCTTCACTGGCTTCGAACAGCGAGAACTGGCGCAGGTCCTGCCTGGGCTGGCTCTTGCGGCTCCTGGCCAGGCGCGGCGCCCCCTCCTCGAACTCACCGCTTTCCAGGTTCTGCAGGATTTCCTTGGACCGCTCGATTACGTCGGCCGGCATCCCGGCCAGGCGCGCAACCTGGATTCCATAGGAATGCGACGCTCCGCCGGGAATGATCGTGCGCAGGAAGATGACCTGGTCGTTCCACTCCCTGACCGCTACGGTGTAATTCTTGATCCGTTCGCGGGTAGTCGCCAGCTCGGTCAGTTCGTGGTAATGGGTTGCAAAGAGGGTCCTGGCGCGACACGATGGCGTGTCGTGGATATACTCCGCTACCGCCCAGGCGATCGAAACCCCGTCAAATGTCGATGTGCCACGGCCGATCTCATCCATCACGATCAGGCTCTTCGGAGTTGCATTGCGCAGGATGCCGGCCGCCTCCATCATCTCCAGCATGAAGGTGGACTGGCCCCTGGCCAGGTTATCGCCGGCGCCGACACGGGTGAAGATACGGTCGGCAATCCCTATGCGGGCCGATGTGGCCGGAACAAAGCTCCCTGACTGCGCCATCAGACAGATCAGCGCCACCTGACGCATGTAGGTGGATTTACCCGCCATGTTGGGGCCGGTAATCATCAGCAGCTGGTTGTCGTCGCCGTCCAGCAGCGTATCGTTGGGAACGAAGCGTTCGCCCAGCTTCATCGCTTCGATAACCGGATGACGCCCCTCACTGATCTGGATCACGTCGGATTCATCCACGACCGGCTTGCAGTAGTTGCGCTCCCCGGCCACCAGCGCCAGCGATATCAGCACGTCCAGGCTTGCCAGAGCATCGGCGGTGCGGGAGATGCGGGCGGCCTGGTCGGCCACCCGTTCGCGGATCTGCTGGAACAGCGTGTACTCCAGGTCGCAGATGCGGTCCTCTGCGCCCAGCACCTTCTCCTCGTAACTCTTCAGCTCTTCGGTGACATAGCGCTCGGCGTTGGCCAGGGTCTGACGGCGGATGTAGTTTTCCGGCACTGATGCCAGGTTGCTCTTGGTAATCTCTATCGAATAACCGAATACGCGGTTGTAACGAATCTTCAGTGTTGATATGCCGGTGCGGGCGCGCTCCTGGGCCTCCAGCCTGGCAATGAAGCCCTTGCCCTCGCTGCTGATCGAACGCAGTTCGTCCAGTTCGGCGTTGTAGCCGGCGGCGATAATGCCCCCCTCGCGCAGCGAGAAGGGGGGCGTGTCGACGATTCCGGCCGCGATCAGCTCGCGCAGGTCCACCAGCGGATCCAGCGCCGCCGACAGCGAACAGAGCAGGCCGGACCGGAGCCGGGACAGAAGCTCCAGCAGCGCCGGCAGACGGACCAGCGAATCATGCAGCGAGCGCAGATCACGACCGCCCGCTCCGGCCATGCCGATGCGGCCGTTCAACCGTTCCAGGTCGGCGATGTTCTTCAGCTGCGACGCCAGCTCCTCGCGGACATCGTGCGACTCCAGCAGCTCCTCCACCGCATCCAGCCGCTCCCTGATCGGCTCGGCGCCGACCAGGGGATAACTCAGCCACTGTTTCAGACGTCGAGCCCCCATGGCGGTGCCGGTACGATCCAGGCAGCCCAGCAGCGATCCGCTCCGCTTCCCCTCGGCCATGCTGGCGGTGATCTCCAGATTGCGCCGGGTGGCCGGATCCAGGGCCAGATGTTCATGGCGCTGGTGGACACGGATGTCACGAATATGCGGCAGAGCGCTCTTGCGGTTCTCTCGCAGGTAATACAGCGCGGCGGCGGCGGCCGGCAAGGCGACCGGCATATTTTCCAGGCCGAGCGCTTCAACCGATGCCGCCTGAAAATGGTCGCACAATTGGGCGGCAGCGTAGTCACGATCATAGACCCAGGCCGGTGCGCGCGAAACGATCTTTTCCGATAAAAATGCGCGCAGATCCGCCGGCAGGGCCTCCAGCTCCAGATCATCCGGCAGCAGGATTTCGCGTGGGTTTATGCAGACCGATTCTGCCAGCGCCGCAGCCACTCCAGGCAACTCGGTCACCCGGAACTCCCCGGTTGACGCATCCAGGCCGGCGCAGCCCCAGACGTCGGCGGCACTGCGACAGAGAGCCAGCAGGTAGTTGTTCTCGCCCGGAGTGAGACTCTCGGTCTCGATCAGCAGGCCGGGGGTAACGACCCTGACAACTTCGCGCCGCACGATGCCCTTGGTCTGTCTGGGATCTTCCACCTGTTCACAGATCGCAACCTTGTGGCCGGCCTCGATCAGCCTGGCAACATAGGGTGCGGCCGAATGAAAGGGGATGCCGCAAAACGGAATCTCGTCGCCGCTCCCCTTGTTGCGGGAAGTCAGCGCGATATCCAGAATACGGGACGCCAACAGCGCATCATCCAGGAACATCTCGTAAAAGTCCCCCATGCGGAAGAACAGGATCGCATCGGGATAGCCCGACTTTATTTCCAGGTACTGCCGCATCATCGGAGTCTGTTCCGCCATTGTTGTCAAACCTTTCACTTATGAAAATAACGCAGCTGTTGTATCACACGGTACCGGCCATTTCAAGGCAGAGCGGCCATTTGCCGGCATCTTTTGCATACTGCTCTTGTGTTCCCTGAAAACGGTGATAATATACCCGTCTGTATGGCAAGCCAGCTCGTTATTATCAACGTTTGAAACCCGGATAGCCAATTGAACCCATCAATGAAAATAATCTTCAAAAAACTCTCCGCACGGCTGCTGACATGCCTGGGCATGCTTCTCCTCTGCATGATGGCAATAGCCTGCAAAAAACAGGAAACCGTTCCGGCCCCGACGCCTCCTCCGGCTCCCCCGGCTGTTTCCCCGCCTGAAAGTTCCGGCAGGCCGTTCCGCATCGGCATGGGCGCAATGCTCACCCCGAAGGAAGGCTTTACCTACTATCGCCAACTCAAGGATTATATCGAGCGGAGATTCGGACAACCGATTCAGCTGATTGACCGCGGCAACTACACCGAGATAAACCGACTATTGGAAATCGGTGATATAGACGCGGCTTTTGTCTGCTCCGGTCCGTATGTCGAGGGCAAGGAACGCTTCGGATTGCAGCTGTTGGCAATGCCGCTGGTCAAAGGAGAACCGATTTACCATTCTTATATCATCGTACCGTCAAACAGTCCGGCACGGACGTTTGACGATCTGCGTGGAAAAGTTTTCGCGTTTACCGATCCCAAATCAAACACCGGCAAGCTCGTGCCCACCTATATGCTTGCCCGTAAAAACGAAACACCGGAACATTTTTTCAGCAAGATAGAATTCACCTATGGCCATGACAATTCGATCAGGGCAGTGGCAGAACAACTGGTAGACGGAGCCGCAATCGATGGACTGGTCTGGGAATACATGGCTCTCAAGGCCCCTGACGTAACCGCAAGAACCAGGATCCTGCTCCGTTCCGAACCTTTCGGCATTCCGCCATTCGTTGTCAGGCCCGGAATTCCGGCGGAACAGAAACAAAAGTTGAAGCAGATTCTGTTTCATGCGGCCGACGAAGAAGAAGGCCGGCGGATATTGAAGGGCATGATGATCGACGGATTTGTGCCGGGTAACGACAGGAACTACGATACGATACGGGCAATGAACGTCTGGCTGGCAAAGCAGGGGAAAAAGCCGTAATGAGGTCAATGTCCCTGCGCAGGAAATTCGTTGCCGGCACAGCGCTACTGATCCTTTTCGTGGGCAGCGCCCTCGGTATCCTGGTGAACCACGAACTGCACAACCGCTTTGAAGAGGAAATCCACAAGCGAGGGCTCTCGATCGCCCGCTACATAGCCCAGGTGGCCGAAGTTCCGCTGCTTACCGAGAACAGCGTCAGTCTCAGGTTGCTGATCAACGATTATCGCAAGATCGACAGCGATATCGAATACATCTACATCGTAAACTCCAAGAAAGAACAGATAGCCCACACCTTCGGAAACCGGATTCAGGACAGCCTGATCACCAGGGCGGAACAGAAGTCCGCCGGAACCAACGAGCATTTCCTCAAGCTCGAATCAAGCGACGGACCGATTT
This sequence comes from Geobacteraceae bacterium, assembly GCA_032469775.1. Classification (GTDB taxonomy): domain Bacteria; phylum Desulfobacterota; class Desulfuromonadia; order Geobacterales; family Pseudopelobacteraceae; genus JACRCG01. The sequence continues at coordinate 62,150 of JAWDJY010000006.1, forward strand.
ATGACATCTCGGTACCTATCCAGGGTGGGGCGCTCGGAACGGTGCATATCGGGCTGTATGATTCTATCGTGCAGAAAAACGTGCATGGCGTCCTGCTGAACATGCTCCCGTTTGTTCTCGGCATACTGGTTATAGGCGTTGCAGCGGCAATCGCATTTGCCGCGGCGATTACACGCCCGATAGCGCTCCTGACCAAGGGCGTACAACGCTTCAGCACCGGCAAACTTGACAAGCCGATCCCGATCACCTCGATGGACGAGATCGGAGAGCTGGCGGCGGCATTCAACAACATGACCGAAAGACTGCGCAGCACAACGGTCTCGCGCGAATACATGGAAAAGATGATCGACAGCATGAACGACGTGTTGATTGTAATTTCGCCCGAGGGGGTGGTTCAGAGCGTCAACCGGGCCTATTGCGAACTGTTCGAATATCCGGCCTCGGATATTGTCGGACGGCAGATCGAGGAATTCGGGGAGCATGACGCCCCGCTCTGCATGTATCCCGCGTTCAAGCATGCCCTGTCAGACGGTCGCGTGCAGGGAGTCGAGTGCTCCTGCCGCAAGTCCAACGGCGAATACGTTCCGATGCTGTTTTCCATGGCGGTGATGAAGGACGATTCTTACAATCCGCAGGCGGTCATCTGCGCGGCCCAGAACATAAGCAATCTGAAAAAAGTTCAGGACGCTCTTCACAAGAAGCAGGCCGAAATGGAAGTGATCAACCGCAATCTGGAACAGATCGTGGCTTCCAGGACCGCAGAACTGGCAATCGGCAACGAGGGTTTGCGGGTAGAAGTCGCCGAGCGCAAAAAAAAGACCGAAGAGCTGCAGGCCGCACGGGACGCTGCGGAATCGGCCAACAAGGCCAAGTCGGAGTTCCTGGCTAACATGAGCCATGAGATGAGGACACCGCTCAACTCTATCATCGGCGGAGCGGAATATCTTGACACCGCCATGCTTTCCCCCGACCAGCAACGCTGCCTGACAATGGTCCGGCAAGCCGGCGAGAGCCTGCTGGTGCTGATCAATGACCTGATCGACATGTCCCGGATCGAAGCCGGCCAGCTGGAGATTATCAAGCGGCCGTTCGATCTGCCTGACACCATGGAACGCGTGATGCTGATGCTGGGCAGGGGCGCCGACAAAAAGCAGATCCAGCTGAAGATGGATATGGATCCGGAAGTCCCACGGCTGCTGGTCGGCGACCAGATGAGGCTTCACCAGGTGTTGGTCAACCTGCTTTCCAATGCAATCAAGTTTACCGATGTCAACGGTTCCATCCATGTGTCGGTAACCAGCAACGCGGAACAGAACGGGCAGGTTCCGGTTACCTTTGAAGTCAGGGATACCGGTATCGGCATCGACCAGAACAAGCTCAAAATGATTTTTGAGAGTTTTACCCAGGCCGACGCCTCCATTACCCGCCGCTACGGCGGAAGCGGTCTCGGCCTGGCCATAAGCCGCAAACTGGTTGAGGCGATGGATGGCACCATCAAGGTGGAGAGCATGCCTGGAGTCGGAAGCGCCTTTACCTTTACAGTCATGTTCGGCAAGACAGAAAAACTTACGGGACACGTAACGGATACGCATTCGACGGAATCCGGTGATGTTGCCGTGCCGGATCAGGCCCTGGCAGCCGGTGAAACAAAGCGGATTCTGCTGGTGGATGATTCGCAGGAAAACCGGGTGCTCCTGCGGCTGCTGCTTCTAAAATTGCCATTGGTTCTGGATGAAGCCACAAATGGGCAGGAAGCACTTGATTTGTACGAAAAAAACAGTTACGACCTGATCTTCATGGATATACAGATGCCTGTAATGGATGGATTTACGGCAACCCGTATGATCCGCAAGCTGGAAGAGAGCGGCAACCGCAAAAAGACAACCATTGTCGCACTCACGGCCCATGCCTATGAGTCGGACATCCGGGCCTGCCTCGAAGCTGGCTGTGACGACCACGTTGCGAAACCGTTCAAGAAAAAAACTGTGGTGCAGTGCCTGGCAACTCACCTGAGGGGAATCCCGTATGAATGAAAATGGCAGGGACAATTTCACTATTGAAATAGACGATGTCCTGCGCCCGATTGTGCCGGATTTCATAAGGAGCAGGAACGACGACTGCATGTTGATCCGGCAGCTGCTGTCCGAGGAAAACTATACCGAGATCAGGCTGCTGGGACACCGCATGAAGGGAACCGGGGGCAGTTACGGCTTCGACGCCATTTCCGAGATTGGCGAGATGATTGAAACGGCAGCGCTGGCAGTCGACCCGGAAACCATCCGCGTCCAGCTGCAGCGACTTGAAGATTACCTGAAACAGGTATCGGTGGTCTACGTGTAGTCCTACTTTAATCCGTACAACTGGCGGTAGGTGGCCGCGGAAGCATAGACCTTCTTGACGTAATCGCGAGTTTCCTGATAGGGGATACTCTCGATGAACTCATCCTTCTTAAGACCCTTCAGATTCGTCTTCCAGCGTTCGAGAGCCCCTGATCCGGCATTATAGGCCGCCGCAACATGAACCACATCCCCCTGATGCTCTTTCATCAGGTCACGCAGATGCTTTGTCCCCAGCTTGATGTTGTATTCCGGCGATGTCAGTCGCATCGGGTTGAAAGCCCCCTTCTCCCTGGCTGTCTGCCGGGCGGTGTCCGGCATCATCTGCATCAGACCGATAGCTCCCGCATGTGATTTTATCCCCGGGGAAAACCCGCTCTCGGCACGAATCAGTGCGTACACCAACCCCTCCGAAAGCCCGTTCTCGGCAACATGTTGACGGACCAGCCCGGTATAGGCCAGGGGATAACCGGCGGTCCAGAACGGCAGTGTCTCCTTTTCCCAGACCACCGGGCGACTCTGCATGAAGATTGATATAGCTGAACTGTAGTCCCCCATTTCCAGGTAGACCCTGGCCAACCCCGGCAGGAGCGGCTTTTTGTCACCGGTTTTTTTCCTGATAGCGGACATCTCCCGACGGGCCTCCTCCGCCAACCCGAGCGATGCCAGCAGGCGCGGTTTTTCAAATCCGGCCGGCAAAGGCAGTTCCGCCAGCGGAGTTCTACCCCCAAGGCTTTCACGGGAGTCTTTCAACCCCTTCTGCTCGCGGTACCAGGTGGCATAAAATCCGGCCGGATATTCATTCAGCAGCATGCTGTACCACGAAGCTGCATCGTTGCTACGGCTGTTCTCAAGTGAGCGTCCCAGCCAGTACAGCGCCTTCTCACGCTGGGCATCTTCCTTCAGCACCACTTTGAATGATTCAATCGCCGCCGGATAGTCTCCCGAAAGGTAGGAGCACCAGCCCGCCTCCCAGACCGCCTTTGACACGAATCTGGAATCCGGAAAATTCCTGACCAGCTGTTCGTACAACTTGGCTGCGGCGGCGTATTGCCCCAGACTCCGTTTCAGCCCTGCGGCCTCCATCATGGCATCGTCTGAATATTCCTGTTTGCGCCCCTCGGCAGCCAGCTCGGTATAAATAGCGATGGCACGTTCATTCTGGTTCTGACGTTCCAGCGACTTGGCCATCCAGAAACGGGCTTCGGATGCGACTCCGGCCAACGGACTTGAGGCGGCCCTGGAGAGATGCTTTTCCGCCTGTTTGTATTGCCTCAGCCTGTATTGGGCCATACCTGTTTTCAGATCTATCCTGCAGGCCACGTCCCGGGGCTGATCTTTAAGTTCGATTGAAGCAAGCGTTTTGAGGGACGCTGTAAATTCGTTTCGCGAATACTGATGTGAAGCGCGCTTTAGCAGCTCGTCAACAGTGTATGGAACGGCCCTGAATCCGGCCTTTCCCAGCACCTTGAGCCTCTCCTCGGATTTTTGGGACTGGGGGGCTGTGGGGTTGTTGATCCAGAGACTCCGGTAGGTTTGCACCGCTCCGGACTGGTTGCCGAGCTCTTCCCGACAGAGTGCGGTCTGGTAGATTGCATCGACCGAATCGCTTCCGGTCGGGTATTTTTCCACAAAGGACTGGAACGCCTTGAGTGCCCCCCGGTAGTCTCCACTCTCGAACAGGATATCGGCGTGGAGTTTTTCCGAACGACGCAGCAACTGGGAAGCTGGATATAACTTTGTCATCGAAGCGGCCCTGGAAGCCGCCTCCGGATATTTTTTCAGCTTCAACAGCGCTTCGGCCAGGTACAGCGTGCTGTAATCCGCCAAAAGCGGCAGTTTCTGCTCCGCCTCAAGCAGCAGCGGCAGCGCTTCAGCCGGCTTGTCCATCCGCAATGCGGCGGTTCCCCGCAAAAACGAGCGTTGGGGTAAATCCATCGATTTTTCGGCCAGGGTAAACGCCGCCTGATAATCCTTTTCGCGGAACTGCCCGGCGGCGCGTGACAGCAGTTCATCGGCGCCGGAGGACACGATGGTGGAGGAAACTAACGTTGCTGCAGCAAGCGTAATCAGGAGCGGTCTATAAAAAAGAGACATGCAGATGCCTTTCGTGAAAAAAGCCGTGGGCTATCAGCCCATGGCCAGATGTCTGTTCATAAATGGTATTCAGCCCGGCTGACAGTCTCTGCCGGAGCAAACCTGCTATGGAGTCAGCTTTCTGATCACCGCGTCCGCCAGCTCCTCGGCCAGTTTTTTGCCCATGCGGGCCCTGGCTGAGGCCAGCGTCGAACGGTCATGCTCGAAAAACCCCTCGACCGGCACGAACACCTCCAGGGTCGGCAGGTTTTTGCCCGGCTCGTAGAGATATATGCGGGACTTGACCTTCATATCGGTGGAACAGCAGCCGGAAGTTTCAACATAGCCCCAGATATCGCCGGAAACATAATTCTGCTTGATCAGCCATACCGGTTCAACCTCTTTCAACTCTTCCTTCAGGATAACAAAACGCCCGACCCTGGTCTGCTTGCGGCGGGCATTGAGAATATCCACGAACTGATCGAAAATCGGACCGCCAAAGTCTGGCGGAACCAGCGTGGCGTCAAAAGGAACGATGTACAGAGCTTCGCGCTCCAGACGCGGGTCGAGGACACCGTAACTCCTGGTCTTGGGCGATGCGGCGCATCCCGCCAGAAGCAGAATCAGCAGCAGGAGCGGCGCGGCAAACAGGCGGGCTTTCACAGGCCTCTCCGGACCATCTCGTCATGGTAAAACTTTTGATAAAGAACCTCGTAATCACGGCTGCCGGGGGCTTTATTGCGCAGTTTGGCGCGCACCGCCTCTTCGATCTCGTTCATCGAGCCGAAAAAAGCCTCCAGGGACTGCTTGACCCTGGCCAGCGCCCGGCTATCATCGGTTACGTCAGCCAGATCGTTTCGCCAGATATGCTTGACGATCTGATGGGCGATGGTTGAAATCCGGTCTTCCGATAATGACATATTCAATACCTCATTCCAATTCCAGATCAGGGATGATATCAAGGCGGCGAGGAGTGAGACTGTGAGGCGTACTGTTCAGTACGTTGAGCAGTCGAAGACGAGCTAACGAAGATAGGGCCTTGATATGGAAATGGAATCACAGGACTATTTTCCGTTCCCTGGCCAACTTATCCTTGATCATCTTCAGCATCCGCCGCCGGTCGATATCGGCTGCGCCACGCCCCATGGCCGCGATGGTTTCATCCAGCAGTCGCTCCGCATCCCGTTCCAACACCTGTTCCGCGTCAAAGTTCTGCCTGATGGCGCTGTGAATACCCTCGATCGCGGCAGCCCGCTCGCCACGAACAGAGATCAGCCCATCCGTCTGCAGATCGTTGTAAACCTTCTCGGCCAGTCGCCGTATCTGCTCGTCTTTCAGTCGCATAGAGCCTCAAATGAAAAAGGCCTGCCATCCGGCAGGCCTTTGACTGGGTTGTTCCCGCCTACTTCAGCGTCTTCATGTATCCCATCAGGGCATCCATCTCTGCCTTGGGAAGAGTCTTGAAAGACGGCATGGAACTGTTGGGATTGGATTTTTTGGGGTTTTCCAGCTTTGCCTTTATGTCCTTGTCCTTCAGTTTAGCGTATATTTTGGTCAGATCAGGTCCGATCGCCCCGCCCTTGCCATTGACCACGTGACACATGGCACATTTCTGGCTGAAGATCTGGCTCCCCTTGCTTTCTGCCTGGGCGGCGACGGTAATCAGGGTCACCAGGGCAAATGCGGCGACAACAATAAGCATACGTTTCATCAGATTTCTCCTCAAAGATAAATAAGCAGGCTTATTGTACTCAAAACGGCTGAAAATGCAATCCGGAATATATTATTATTTGAACAATGTTTGTTAACAGATGCGATTTATGATATTAATTAAAATAGCAGGACAAGGTAAACTGCTTTTCTGTATGTGCAGGCACCCACAAATATTGAATAAAGGTAACACGATATATCAGCAAGTTGCGTAATCATTCCAATAAAGCGTTCAACACACCCCGGGAGGTGAAAACAAACCATGAACTTCCTGATAAACCTGTATATGCATCTGAAAATCCGCACAAGGATTCTGTTCCTGTGCATCTGTTACAGTTTCTGCATTATTTCGGCCGTCGTAGTTGGACGTTCCTATTCCACGTCTTTCGCGGTGATTTCCACCGCGATCTTCGTCCTGCTGGGGATGTTTTTCAGCGGGCTGCTTTTCTGGTCGGTAAACGACGCACTCACCCGTATCATGGGTTACCTGGCCAGAATGACCGAAGGAGACCTGACCCAGGTGATTGCAGCCAAGCGCAACAATGAGATCAGCAGCATCATCCGCTCCATCGGCAGCCTGCAGACGACCATGCGCGGCATCATCTCACAGATTTCGGAAACATCGGAACAGGTCGCAATGGCGTCCGGCCAGCTCCATACAAACGCGAACCAGATCGCTTCCGGGACCGAGGATGTTGCCAACCAGACCCACACCGTTGCCGTTGCCAGCGAAGAGATGGCCGCTACATCAGGCGACATCGCCCACAATTGCCTGAGCGTGGCGGAAAGCTCGAACCGCGCCGGTGACGCAGCGCGCTCCGGAGCCGAGGTTGTCAGGCAGACCATCGACGGCATGGATCGCATCGCCAGCCGCGTCAAGGATGCTGCAAAAACCGTCGAGGAGCTGGGAGCGCGCTCAGACCAGATCGGCCAGATCATCGGCACCATCGAGGACATTGCCGACCAGACCAACCTGCTGGCGCTAAATGCCGCCATCGAAGCTGCACGGGCGGGTGAACAGGGGCGCGGTTTTGCCGTTGTGGCTGACGAAGTCCGTGCGCTCGCGGAGCGGACCACCCGCGCAACCCGCGAAATCGGCGAAATGATCAAGGCCATCCAGCGTGAAACCAGCGGAGCGGTGGCCGCCATCGAGGAGGGAGTTTCAGAGGTTGAGAAGGGAACTGAATCTTCCGTAAGGTCCGGGCAGGCCCTGGAGCAGATCCTGCACCAGGTCAACGATGTCACCATGCAGATCAACCAGATCACGACAGCGGCCGAACAGCAGACCTCGACTACCGGAGAGATAACCGAAAACATCCAGCGCATCACCGCCGTGGTCCAGCAGACCGCCAGGGGGGCGACCGAAACAGCCTCTGCCTCCGCCTCGCTTTCCAGGCAATCTGAGGAACTCCGGCGCCTGGTGAGACAGTTCAAGCTATAAACGCTCACCTGCGGCTGTTTTGCCGCAGATTCCACATTGAAACTCGAGAGGGCCGGATCCGTCCGGCCTTTTCCATGCGATTATACTTTACAAACCAGCCAAAGTATGAACAATTATTTCCGCAAGCCGGCTGCAATCCGGAGAAACAACCCCTCATTACAGCAACTTGCCTGATTGATTCTATTACAGCCCATTAAATTTGACAAAAAACGGGAGACTGCGGATTATGCAGCAAAAAGCGGTGGTACTTTACAGTGGCGGCCTTGATTCCAGCACCTGCATGGCAATGGCCACGGCACAAGGGTTTATCCCCCATGCGATCAGCTTTTCGTACGGCCAGCGTCATGGCCATGAGCTCGAGGTGGCCAAGGCCAACGCCGGGCGCCTGGGAGCCGCAGAACACCTGGTGGTTGACTTCGACCTGCGCCTGATGGGTGGCAGCGCCCTGACAGCCGAAATCGATGTCCCCAAGCAGGGGGTCGGCAACGACATACCGGTAACCTACGTACCGGCCCGCAACACCATCTTTCTCTCCTTCGCGCTGGGCTGGGCCGAAGTCCTGGGGGCGGCCGACATATTTATCGGCGTCAACGCGCTGGACTACTCCGGCTATCCGGACTGCCGACCGGAGTATATCGAGGCTTATCAGAAGATGGCCAACCTGGCCACCAGAGCCGGTGTCGAAGGGACCTCCCGATTCAAGATCCACACCCCGCTGATCAGCATGACCAAGTCCGAGATCATCAAGACCGGCCTGGCCCTGGGAGTGGATTACAGCCTGACCCACTCCTGCTACGATCCGTCCCCGGCAGGACTGTCATGCGGAGAGTGCGATTCCTGCCGCCTGCGGCTGAAGGGATTCGCCGAAGCGGGCCTGAGCGATCCGCTGCAATACAGCTAGCGCGGAGACGTACATGAACATAGAACAGATGAAAATCGTAATCCGGGAGATTATCACCAGGACCGATCTGACCCCCTGCGTTGTGGGGCATCGCGGAGTAGGGAAAACCGCCGGCATCATCCAGGCCTGCCGGGCTATTGACAGGAAGTACGTATCGCTGCGGCTGGGGCAGATGGAGGTGGGCGACCTGGTTGGAATTCCGTTCAGGGATGGCGATACCATGCACTGGTCCCGCCCCTCCTGGATGCCCGGAGATGACGCTCCGCCAACGTTGATCCACTGCGACGAACTGAACCGGGCCCAGCAGGAGGACACGCTGCAGGCCATCTTCCAGTTCGTGGAGCCGCCGGCCGAGGGAATGCTGCGTTCACTGCACACCCACCAGCTCTCAAAGCGCCACAAGGTAGTCGTCAGCATCAACCCGCCCGACGGCACCTACCAGGTGGCAACCCTGGACCGGGCCCTGATCGACCGGATGGTGATGCTGTTCGTGGAAACCGACCACCAGTGCTGGTCGCGTTATGCTGTCGAACGCGACCTGGACGGTGATGTGCGCGGCTTCCTGGCCGGAAACCAGGGCATGCTTGCCAAACAGGGGCTGCCTCTTGACCTGCAGGTGGAACCGAGCGAACGGGGCTGGGAGATGGTCAGCATCCTGCGCCGGAACTGCCGCTTCCCCGGCGACCTGGAAATGGAGGTCTACGCCGGCATAGTCGGCAAGGAGGCCGCCATCATGTTCATGCGCTGGCTGGCCGACCGCCGGGGACGACCGCTGACTGCGACGGAAATCCTCAACGACTGGGAGCGGATATGCGAGCGGGCAGCTGCCCAGCGGGACGATGTCCAGGCCGCCACGGTCAATGACCTGCTCGCCACGCTCCAGGCGTCACCGGAGCTGGAGGCGGAACAGGAAGCCAGCCTGGTGGCCTATATATCCGTACTGCCGCGCGACCTGCGCTTCGGCTTCGTCAAATCCCTGCTCAAGATTCCGGAGGTGGCCATGTTGCTGGCCCAGGACAAACATGACGCCGTGATCCTGGACGCCCTCAGGACCATCACAGAGGAAGCCGGTTAAATCCGATGTCCATCGGCGGTCTGGAAAACGCAATTGTACGGCTGTTGCGAGAACGTCCCTTTTACGGGCATTTCATCCTCAACCTGCGCCGTGAGCTGCGGGATCTGTCAGGAAAGGCGGCCGGCGTAACCATCCGCGACGGCATCCCGATCCTGGCGGTGGATCCAGCCCGCTTCGACCTGCTGGCCGCCCCCGGACAGCGCGCCCTCCTGGAACACATGGTCACCCACCTGCTGCATTTGCACATGCTGCGCCGCAAGGGACGCAACCGGCACGACTGGGACATCGCCTGCGACCTGGCCATCAACCCGGCCATCGCTGACCTTCCGGAAGACGCCCTGCTGCCGGGAGATTACGGCATGGGAGAGGGATTGGCAGCGGAAGAGTACTATGCCAGCCTTGTCCCCCCTTTCGACACCGGCAATCTTGACGGAAACGGCTACGGCGACGCCGGGATCGAGGAGCGCGGAGCTGCCGGTGAAGGCCTTGCGGCAACAGCTCATGTAACGCTTGATGAACACGCCATCTGGAGCGACGCCGACAGTACGCCGGCAGCGCTGGCCGAAGAGGCCGTCAGGGCAGTCACCAGGGAAAGCCTGCGGGGGAGTGACGGCGACATCCCCTCCGGGCTTGAAACAGTGGTGAACGCACTGATCAAGCCTTCTCCGATTCCCTGGCGACAGGTACTGCAACAGTTCGTGGCCACCGCCGGGCGAACCGGACGGACCGGCAGCTGGATGCGAGAGCACCGCCGTTTCCACCACGAAACCCCCGGTATCCGCAAACGCCGCCGGCTCAACCTGCTGGTGGGGATAGACGTCAGCGATTCCACCAACATCGTCGAAGTGCGCGAAGCCTTTGCCCGTGAACTGCTGCAGATCGCCCGCGGCCGTGACTCGCGCATCAGCGTGCTTTACGCCAACAGCCGCATCCAGCGCATCGAAAGTTTCAGCGGTTCGCCCTGCATCGTGCAGCGCTACGACGGCGGCGGATTTACCGACCTGCGGCCGGTATTCGAATACGCCAGGAGCATGCAGCCACTGCCGGCAGCGGTGATATATCTGACCGACGGCATCGGACCGGTACCGGAACAGATGGATTTTCCCACATTATGGGTGCTGACCGGTGATGGAGAGAAACCGGCCCCATGGGGCGTTGAACTAAGACTGGAGGTTTAGTTATGAGTGAATTCCGGGCAATGACCGCCGAATCGGTCGGGGCGCTGCTGAAAGACGCGGGCGCCGAGGTAATGGTGCGTTCCGGCCGCACCGACAGCTACAGCGCTCCGCGTGAGTTCTCCTTCGAAGTCAAGGCGCTTTTCGACAACGGCATGGGGCTGCATGTGGTAGCGCGCCAGTTCAACTACCGCGACCCGTGGGAGGCCAAGGGCAGGGTCAACGACATGGTGGATGCAATGCTTACCAGGGATGGCGCACTTGCGACACTCCCCAAGGGGTTCAAATGGTTCCAGGGCATTGAGGAGGAGTGCAATCTTGACGAGGAGATGTTCAAAGAGGTCGTGGAGTGCGTACGCAACGTGAATCCCAAGCTGTACCTGCTCCAGGAAATGACCGGAGACCTGTAACCGGACCGGAAACGACTGAATTCACCCGCGCCTGAAGAAATCCCTGAATGAACGTCCCAGGTCCCGAAACCACTCGCCGACGCTTCTGCCGGTCTTCTTTACGGCCTGCCCCGACTCCCGGCCACCTTCCTTGAAAGCCTGACCGGTTTCCTTGCCGACCTTTTTAAACCCCTGTCCGATCTCCTTGCCGCCCTCCTTGAACGCCTGACCGACCTCCCGGCCACCTTCCTTGAAGGCCTGGCCGGTCTGCTTGCCGATTTTCCTGATCCCCTGCCCGATCTCCTTGCCACCCTCCTTGACCGGGTTTTCGGCGTACCCTGGAAGCGCCAGCACTGTCAACAGTATGATTAAAGCTCCAAACCGCAGCATATCCTTTTCCTCCTGTGATGATTCTAGCAGTGTTGGAGCAACAGGTCAAAATATCAGTAAAATCCTAAAATCATTCGGCAACGCAAAACCCCCTGGCGGCATGGAACCTCCAGGGGGTTTTATTCAAAATACAAAAAGTGCTGACTGTTTATCCCTGGGCCGCCTGCACGGCCGTGATCGCGGTTACGTTGACAATGTCATCCACCGAGCAGCCGCGGGAGAGGTCGTTGACCGGCTTGGCCAGACCCTGGATGATCGGGCCGACCGCCTCTGCTCCGGCCACGCGCTCGACCAGTTTATAGGCGATGTTGCCGGCGTCCAGGTCGGGGAAGATCAGCACGTTGGCCTTGCCGGCCACGCTGCTGCCCGGGGCCTTCTTTTCGCCGACCTTGGGGAGCAGCGCGGCATCGGCCTGCAGCTCGCCGTCCACCTGCATGTCGGGCTTGATCTGCCTGGCGATCTCCAGCGCCTGCAGCACCTTGTCACAGTCGGCATGGCTGGCGCTCCCCTTGGTGGAGAACGAAAGCATGGCCACTCTGGCATCCACATCCAGGAACGCCTTGCAGTTGCCGGCGGTAGCCACCGCGATCTCGGCCAGGGCCTGTGCATCCGGGTTGGGGTTGACGGCGCAGTCGGCAAACAGCACGATGCCGTTCTCGCCGAAGCTGGGGGTTTTGGTGATCATCAGGAAGAAGGATGAAACTGTCTTGATGCCCTTGGCCGGCCCCACGGTCTGGAAAGCGGCTTTCAGAACATTGCCGGTCGTGCCGGTGGCGCCGGCCACTTCGCCGCCCGCATCGCCGTTACGAACCATCATGCCGGCGTAGTACAGGTTGTCCTCGGCCGTCAGCAGCTTGCGGGCCTCGTCGGCGGTCAGCCCCTTGCTCTTGCGCAGTTCGACCAGGTCGGCCACATACTGCTCCAGCTTAGGCGAAGCTGCGGGGCTGAGCAGCTCCACGCCAGCCAGGTTGACCCCTTTCGCAGCGGCCTCGGCCTGGATCTTGGCCGGATCGCCCAGGATGACGATTTTGGCCAGCCCTTCCTTGACGATCTTCTCGGCGGCGAACAGCATCCGCTCGTCGTAACTCTCGGGCAAAACTACCGTCTGCAGGTTCTTTCTGGCCTTTTCCTTGATCTGGTCGACGAGATGCATTTCACTCCTCCTTGGTTATGATTAGAGATTTATGGTTTTGATGAATAAAACGGGAGTATATATAGTCGAAAGCCCGGTGTTGGTCAAATAAAAAAAGCCGGTAATTACCGGCTTTAACGAGACTAAAAGGGTTTAAACTGCAACTGAAAGGCGCGGCTGTTTTTAAGGGCAAAAACAGCATCAAACAGTTCACTCCTGAGATTCAGAACTCCACACCCATCGCCTCGGCAACGGTGTGCATGTCCTTGTCACCGCGCCCCGACAGGCAGACCACGATGGTCGTGTCCCGGCTCAGTTGCGGGGCCATCTTCATGACCTGCGCGATGGCGTGTGACGACTCCAGGGCAGGAATAATCCCCTCCAGGCGGGTGAGGGTGCTGAATCCCTCCAGTGCTTCCTCGTCGGTGATAGAAACATATTCCGCCCGGCCGGTATCTTTCAGCCAGGAGTGTTCCGGACCTACGCCGGGGTAATCCAGGCCGGCCGAGATCGAGTGGGCATGGGTAATCTGGCCGTGCTGGTCCTGCAGCAGGTAGGTCTTGTTGCCGTGCAGTATGCCGGGAGAACCGGCGCAGAGCGGAGCGGCGTGCCTGCCGGTTTCGATGCCGTATCCGGAGGCTTCCACCCCGACCATACGGACGCCACTGTCCTTGAGAAAGGGGTAGAAGAGCCCCAGCGCGTTGCTGCCGCCGCCGACACAGGCCACCAGGTAGTCGGGCAGGCGCCCCTCGACTTTCACATGCTGACGCCTGACCTCCCGTCCGATCACCGACTGGAAATCGCGCACCATCATCGGATAGGGATGCGGTCCGGCCACGGTGCCGATCACATAGAAGGTTTCATGGATAGTGGTGACCCAGTTGCGCATGGCCTCGTTCATCGCGTCCTTGAGCGTGGCGGTTCCGGCGGTGACCGGCGTTACCTTGGCCCCCAGAAGTTTCATGCGGAAAACATTCTGCGCCTGGCGATGGGTATCCTCCTCACCCATGAACACTTCGCACTCCATGCCGAACAGGGCGGCGACCGTGGCGGTTGCCACGCCGTGCATCCCGGCGCCGGTCTCGGCAATGACCCTCCTCTTGCCCATCCGCCGGGCCAGAAGCCCCTGTCCGATCGTGTTGTTGACCTTGTGCGCTCCGGTATGGTTCAGGTCTTCCCGCTTGAGGTAGATTTTGGCCCCACCCAGTTTTCCGGTCAGTTTTTCCGCGAAGTAGAGCGGGTTGGGGCGGCCGACGTACTGGCGCAGGTAATACTCGAATTCCTGCCTGAACTCCCGGTCATGCCGGTAGTGCCCGTAGGCCTGTTCCAGTTCCAGCAGCGCCGGCATCAGGGTTTCGGGGACATAGCGCCCGCCGAACTGGCCAAAGTGTCCGTTTTTGTCAGGATATTTCATAGCGGCTCCAATTAGTTACATCATAGTTATTTTGCGGTAGCTTAATTCAGTATTTCACGCTTCTTATCGGCAACAACCGCGGTGCAGCGGACGACTCCGCCGGTTCGGCACAACCGTTCGATGCAGATTCCGAGCATGGCCAGCGGCACCGCCCAGAAGCAGCATAAGAGCGAGATCCACGCGGAAGCGGAGATTCCCCTCCCCTTCATCCGCAAGAGATCATACAGGGAATTGTGGGAGATGCCGACCCGGTTCAGGAGCGACTGCAGCCAGCCGTAAATATTCTGGATCCAGTCGGCATGCGAGCTTTCGACCACGCTGAAGCCGGCTTTATGCAGCAGGCCGACCAGTCCCCGTTCACTGAAGTGGTACAGGTGAAAGGGCATGTCCAGGTGAAACCAGCCGGCTCCTCCGACCATGGCCTGCAGCGAACTGAAGTTCGGCACGGCGATGATCAGCTTTCCGCCGGGAGCAAGCAGTTCCCTGCATTTTTCCAGCATCCGCAACGGATCATCCAGGTGTTCCAGCACGTGATTGACCATGATCAGGTCGAAAGGGCCGCAGGCATGGTCGATATCGGTCACGACCGCGATCCGGTAGGTTTCCCTGGCATGGATCGCGGTGTCATCATCACGCTCAACGCCGGTCACGTCCCAGCCGGCCCCGGCAAAGAGTGAGGCCAGAAAACCGCTGCCGCACCCCACATCCAGCATCCTGCCGGAGTTCATGCTGCTGCTGATGCGCCAGATCAGCCATTTCTTGTGCAGCTCGAAGAGAAACTCGACCGGCGCAACGAAGCGTTTTCCCTGGTCGGCCCGGTATTCTCCCGGGGCGTAGAGCCGCGCCAGGGTCTGCCCGTCGGGACGGGGCCAGGTGATGCCGACCCGGCACTCGGGGCAGAAATACACGCTGTACATTTCCCCGTGACGGGACACCGGTCCCAGCTTTGACTGGAGCGCGGCGGAGCGGCAGAAACTGCAATATGGCTCTGTTTCGGAAACGTTCTGCATCGGGATCAGTAGTGCACGCGGTAAAAAGCCACGCCGTAGTTAATCCGCTGGGAACGGTACACCGTCGCCAGGCTGATGCCGGGAGGAGCCATCTTAAGCTCGTCATCGGTTACGCTGTCAAAAAACTCCCTGACGATGTACTCCACACCGTTTTTGCGCGCATACTGCAGCTGGGTGAAATAATCCGCCACAGGCTCCGCGGTCCAGATGCCGTCCAGGTAGTAGATCATCTTGTTCCACGGCACCATGTAATTGCGCCCCGGGCCAAAAGTCCGGGGACCGGTCTCGGCCGCTTTCCTGGTTTCCTCAGCGTAGATCAACCGGTCCGAAACCGTGGCCGGGACGGCGGCCTTGGGAGGGACGGTCGTCAGACTGACATAGTACAGCGATAGTGCCGCGGCGATCGACAGGCAGGCTCCGCTCGCGACACGACTGTCCGGCCGGGAAAAGCGATCGGCAAACATTCCGGCCGCCTCGAAAATGCCTGCACAAGCGCCGATCACGATCAGTGGCGTATAAGGGGCCAGGTAACGCCACCAGCCATCGGTAAAGACCGGCAGAATCAGCAACAGCAGCAGCGGCGAGAACAGGATGATCTTTTTCTGCGCCGACTGTTCCCCCCACCTGCGGAACGCGGCAAACAGGCAGGGAATCACCAGGTAGAGCGGGTATACCTGCGGATAATGCTGGCAGCCGCTGTTGTTGGGAATCCGGCCCGGAATCTCGGTTGACAGATTATGGAGATAGACCTGGAGGCTCTTGGCCGGATGAGACATCAGGTAGGCGGCGATGTCCCGCAGGCCGCTCGGCTTCTGCCATTTCAGCCGGCCGTCGGCGGTAAGCCCCCACAGGTCCTCGTTACCGGTTTCACCCTTGTCATTGTCATGGTAGATGCGCGACTGCATCCAGATCAGCACATAGGTGGACTTGGGACTGATCACGAAGGCCCCGTACTCTTTCTTCAGAAAGACCAGATAGGGCGACGCCACTACGAAAAACACCACCAGCGCGACCGCGCACAACCTGAAAACGAGTGTGCGGTAAAAGCCGATCCCCTCGAATGCACACAGCAATCCCAGGACCATCACCATCACCAGGAAGCCCTCTGACCTGGCCATGTAGGCCATTGAAAAGAAGGCCCCCGCCAGAGCGGCCATCAGCATCGAACGACGCCTGACCGCTGCCAGGATCAACGCCAGCGAGGCCAGCTGCAGCACGGTGTAGGTGATCTCCGATTCCGGACTGAAACTCATGAAGATGAAATGCGGAAAGACCGCCACCAGCGTGGCTGCAGACACGGCAACCGTGCGATTGAAAACCGCTACCGCCAGCGCATAGGTGGCCAGTGTGGCCAGCACACCCATGGTAATAGCGACAAATCCCGCGGCAGCCTGGATATGGGCGACTCCCGGAATCATGCTCGTGATCGCGATCAGGATCGAATGGAAGGGCGGCACCCAGCCACCCTGCCAGCCGAGACCGATTCCATAGCGGATGTTGCGTGCGATTTGCAGGAAGATGTGCCCGTCGGAGGTGATGCCCGGAAGATGGTAGAGGTAGCCCCTGATCGCAACGGCTACCGCCAGGGGGATCAGGAAAGCGAAGCGACCGTATCGTTGGCTGAACTGGCCTGGATTCATCGTTCGGTCTGCATTTCTGTGGATTCGCCGGCAGTGCGGACATTACGGACCAGGCTGCGCATCTTCTCCCGGTCCTTGATGCCCGGCGCCGATTCAACGCCGCTGGAGACATCCACCGCATAGGGACGGACCGTTTTTACCGCTGCCGCGACATTTTCCGGCGTCAGCCCCCCGGCCAGAATTATACGCTTTGAAGCCGCAGCAGCGGCGGCAATTTCCCAGTTGAAGGTTTTTCCGGTGCCGCCGTAAGCGGTGGGCGACCAGGCATCCAGCAGACAGGCGGCGACATCATAGTTGTTGATCAGGTCGAGACAGGTTTCGTCTTTCACCCTGAAAGCCTTGATCAGACGGCGTCTGACGCCGCTGCAGTACTCAGGGGCTTCATCACCGTGCAACTGCACGATGTCCAGACCGCAGCGGTCGGCGATGCCGTTGACGGCCGCCAGCTCTTCGTTGACGAACAGCCCGACCGTCTGCACAAAAGGAGGCAGACGGCGGATCAAACCGGCAGCCTGATCGGGGGAAATGTTGCGGGGGGATTTATTGTAAAAGACAAAGCCGAGAGCATCGGCCCCGGCTTCCACCGCCGCCAGGGCGTCTTCGATGTTGGTTATGCCGCAGATTTTGATTTTGATCATTTGATCGCACGCAGGGGCGATCCCTGTGATCGCCCACTTTGATCGCCCCCGTTATTTTTGAGTCCGCACTTGATTCGGGCGAATACGAGATTCGCCCCTACAGGCTGATTTTGGGCAGCCTTTCCAACGCCTGCTTGACCATCTCGTCCGGATACTCGTAATCTTCCAGGTTGCCGGAGAGATAGGCGTCGTAGGCGCCCATGTCCAGCTGGCCATGACCGGAGAGGCCGAACAGGATCGTCCGCTCCTTGCCCTCCTCCTTGGCCAGAACCGCCTCGTCGATCGCGGCCCGCACAGCATGGGAGGACTCGGGAGCCGGGACGATTCCCTCGCTGCGCGAGAACAGCAGCGCTCCTTCGAAACATGAGTTCTGCTTGTAGGCCTTGGCTTCGATCTGGCCGGCGTGGTACAGCTGTGAAACCAGCGGCGACTCGCCGTGATAGCGCAGGCCGCCGGCATGGATACCCGGGGGCATGAAGTCGTGCCCCAGGGTGTACATCATCGAGATCGGCGCCATCTTGGCGGTATCGCCGTAATCGAAGGCGTAGACCCCTTTGGTCAGCGTCGGACAGGAGGCCGGCTCCACCGCCACGCAACGTACTTTTTTGCCGTTGGCCCGGTCGGCGATGAACGGGAAGGCCAGTCCGGCGAAATTTGAGCCGCCGCCGCAGCAGGCGATCACCACGTCCGGATAATCCCCGGCGATCTTCAACTGGGCCTGGGCCTCCTGGCCGATCACGGTCTGGTGCAGGCAAACATGATTCAGCACGCTGCCGAGAGCATAGTTGGTGTCGGCATGGCTGGCGGCATCTTCGACCGCCTCCGAGATGGCGATTCCCAGGCTGCCGAGGCAGTCCGGATCATGTGCCAGGATCGCACGGCCAGCATTGGTGAATTCGGACGGTGACGGTATCACCTGCGCCCCCCACAGCTGCATCATGCTTTTGCGGTAAGGTTTCTGGCTGCAGGAAACCTTGACCATGTAGACGGTGCATTCCAGGCCGAACATGGAACAGGCCAGGGCCAGCGAACTGCCCCACTGACCGGCCCCGGTTTCGGTTGCCAGGCGGCGGATGCCGGCCTGTTTGTTATAGTAGGCCTGGGGAATGGCCGAGTTGGGCTTATGGGAACCGGCCGGCGAAACCCCCTCGAACTTGTAATAGATCTTGGCCGGTGTTCCCAGAGCCTTCTCCAGCCGGTGCGCCCGGAACAGCGGCGACGGCCTCCACAGCCTGTAGATGTCGCGGACCTCGTCGGGGATATCGATCCAGCGGTTGGGCGACATCTCCTGCTCGATCAGCGACATGGGGAAAATCGCCAGCATGTCTTCCGGAGTAACCGGCTTGAGGGTCTGTGGGTTGATGACCGGCGCCAGCGGGCCGGGCATATCGGGGATGATGTTGTACCACTGTTTGGGGATCTGATCTTCGCTGAGCAGAATTTTGGTATTCATGGTTCCCTCCCAAATAATTTCAGTATTATTCCAGATTGTCCTCAATCCGTATGAAAGCGGTTTTCTGGCAGATTATGTCAAGCTGGTCGATTTCAGACAATGCCAGTTGTATTGAGCCTTCCCGCGCTTCGTGGGTCATGATCACGATCGGCACCGGAGCCGAATCATCGGACTCATGGGCGGTCTGGACCATAGACTCTATGCTGATGCCGTGCTTGCCCAGAGAACCGGCGATGGCGCCCAGCACGCCCGGTTTGTCCAGAGCACTGAAACGGAGCATGTACTTGCTGACGATCTCGGCCATGGGCTTGATCGGCAGGTCGGTGACCGAAGCATCCAGAAAACCGAGCGGAGCCATGCGACGGCCGGCTCCGGCCTGAATACTGCGGGCCAGTCCGATCAGATCGCCCACGATCGCGCTGGCGGTAGGGTTTTGCCCGGCGCCTCGACCGTAGAACATCACCGGGCCGACAAAGTCACCGGTCAGGCGGATGGCGTTAAAGACCCCGTTCACATCGGCCAGCGGATTGTGCAGCGGGATCATGGTCGGGTGCACGCGGGCCTCCACCTGCCCGTCGCAGAACTTGCCGATTGCCAGCAGCTTGATGCGATAACCGAATTCCTTGGCGAACTTCACATCCAGCCCGCTGATACTGGTGATGCCCTCGGTGTAGATGCTGTTGAAATCGATGCGGGTACCGAAGCAGAGCGAAACCAGCACCGCCAGCTTATGGGCCGTGTCAACGCCCTCGATATCGAAGGTCGGGTCCGGCTCGGCGTAGCCCAGGTCCTGGGCCGCCTGCAACACCTCGGCAAAGTCGGCCCCTTCCTGGGTCATGCGGGTCAGGATATAGTTACAGGTGCCGTTCATGATGCCGAAGACGCTGCCGAAACGGTTGGCCGCCAGATTGCTCTTGATCGCGGTCAGCACCGGGATGCCGCCGCCGACGGAGGCCTCGAACTGCACCTCGACCCCCTTGCGTGCGGCGGCGGAGTAGATGTCGTTGCCATGCAGCGCCAGCAGGGCCTTGTTGGCGGTAACGATATGCTTGCCGTTTTCGATCGCCTTCAGAACGAAGCTTTTGGCCGGTTCATAACCGCCGATCAGTTCGATCACCACCGAAATCTCGGGATCATTAAAGATCTCGTTGACATCGGTCGTCAGAATCGAGGGATCGACCGCTACACCCCGGTCGCTGGTGATGTCCAGGTCGGCGATACGTTTCAACACGATCCCGACTCCTACCTTGTTGCGGATAACGTCGGCATTCTCGCGCAGCAGCCTGACTACTCCTGCGCCTATATTGCCGAATCCTATCAGACCTACTTTTATATCGTTCATTGTTCCTCGCCGGTTGTTTCAGTTTTTGCACAGGCTTCGATCTCGTCCAGAATGCCGTTCACGAAAGCCGGAGATTCCTTGTCGCCGAAACGGCGGGCGATCTCGATCGCCTCGTTGATGCTGACCTTCTTGGGGATATCGGGGCAATACATCAGCTCATAGGCCGCCAGACGCATCACGTTCAGGTCCACGCGCGGCATGCGGGCCAGGGACCAGTTCTTGGAGCGGGCCTTGATAGCTTCGTCAATCTCTTCCCGACGATTCATGACCCCCTGCACCAGCTCTTCTGCAAACACCCTGACCCTGGCGGTCACCTCGTCCTGCTCTTCACGGAAAGCCACAAAAGTATCCCGCACCCCGGCCGATGAATTCGCATCCAGTGCATAGAGCATCTGCAGCGCCAGCTCACGCGCTTCTCGCCTCAGTCCCATTATTTAAGCGCCTTGAACAGGTTGACTGTTTCGATGGCGGTCACCGCCGCCTCGAAGCCCTTGTTGCCGGCCTTGGTGCCGGCCCGTTCCACGGCCTGCTCGATGGTATCGGTTGTCAGCACGCCAAAGGAGATCGGCACACCGCTTTCAAGCGACACGCTGGCCACCCCCTTGGATACTTCCGAAGCCACATAATCAAAATGCGGTGTAGAACCGCGGATCACAGCCCCAAGACAGATGAGCGCGTCATACTTTCCGGCTTCGGCCATTTTCTTGGCGGCCAGCGGGATTTCAAAAGCCCCCGGAACGCGGGCGACACTGATATCGGCGTCATCGGCGCCATGGCGGACCAGAGCATCCACCGCACCTTCCAGCAGGCGTTCGCAGATAAAACTGTTGAAACGACTGACGACGATGCCGAACTTCTGACCCTTGGCATCAAGATTTCCTTCAATAAATTGTGGCATGGCGACCTCCATGAGCTGGCG
Source organism: Geobacteraceae bacterium (assembly GCA_032469775.1). Taxonomy (GTDB): domain Bacteria; phylum Desulfobacterota; class Desulfuromonadia; order Geobacterales; family Pseudopelobacteraceae; genus JACRCG01. The sequence continues at coordinate 83,191 of JAWDJY010000006.1, forward strand.
TAAAGAAATCGGAATACTAGCATATTTTTTTGTGCTGGGGAGAAAAAAAACGCCCCCGAGCGGTCAATTCCGCGCCGGAGGCATGTTAATTTTTGAACAGTAATTGTAAGCCGCAAGCAAAATTCATGGGTTGGTTTATCTAATCTAGCAACTGTCAACATCCAGATTTCAGAACTTATTGTCCTGAGTCACCCCATCCGTAGCGCCGAAAAATACATCTTCCAGGACGCTATCAAGGTGAACAGCAGGTAGCAGAAAAGCGTAACCAGGGCCAGCCGGCGCTGCAACTGCGGGATGACCTGTGCCATGCTGCCATGCTTTTTGAGCGGCATCAGCACTCCGGTTCCCAGTCCGGCCACCCCGCCCCCCAGCAGCGTTGCGTACATGGCGTAGCCGACATAGCCATACTCTTTCTGCAGCAGACAGAACGGGCAGTGATGGGTCGGCAGTTCGTAGAAGTAGAGACAGATGAAGGACACCAGCGCCGCAGCTGATATCAGAAAGGTCAGAGTCGCCAGGACAGAAAACAGTTTGCCGCCACGCCCTTTGAGATAAAACAACAATCCGCTGACAAAGGTCAGCGCCATACTGGAAAAGAAGGCAATTTTCATCGGGATGTGCGGCAGGGCCGCGATTTCCCCGCTGAAGCTTCCGGACTCATGGCTGAAAAGGCTGCCGCAACAGGAGGTGATGATATCCGGCTTTATGCCCGCAAAATACCCCAGAAGCAGAAAACTCTCCAGCATCAGCAGCGGGATCAGGAAATTCAGCAGTTCATACTTGATCCTGATCAGCGGGTAGTCGTACCCCTTGTTGTCGGCATGATTCACAATCAGCCAGACCCCGGCCAGCAGGAAGTTCAGAACCTTGAGTGACAGCACCGGATAACCGAAGGAGTTGGCGTTAAGCGAGCCGGCCGCACACATGGCGCCGGTGAACAACGGGTAGAGACTGTCTGCGGTATAGATGTAGAGAAAAAGCGACATCAGCTGGAAAACCAGGATATTGCTCATCACGGTCGAAACCAGATAGGTCCTGCGTTCCAGCTCAAGCTGCAATTCGCTGCCGCTGCCGATATCCCACTTTGCCAGGATGCGCATGCCATGGTAGCCGGCATGCACTCCCATTCCGGAAACCAGCAGGGCGGTCGCCAGAAGGGCCAGCGCAGCTGGATGCATGATCATGAGCGCCTCCGGCTTTCAACAATGGAGCCGTCCCGCATTTCAAT